>CADCBB010000012.1 GCA_902799555.1 uncultured Bacteroidales bacterium | reverse complement strand
CAATAATCATAGTTGATTTCTACGATACCCGGCAGTCTATTCCATCGAGTTTATTGTACGAATAGAGAATAAGAACAATATTTTAAGCGGTAATCCAATTAAAGCGGATTGCCGCTTTTTTGTGCGTGCAAACGAAACAACAAAACGATTAATAATTAACCGAGCCGGAGGTTATAAAAAGCCGGCAGATGGACATTGACATATTGGATTACCGTAAAAAGAAAGAAAATATGGCAGGAAAGAATAAGAATAAAAGCAAGAGAAATCGACTTCTTCTTAAGTGGGGACGGCTTGTTCTCGCTATCGTTTCGTCGATAATTCTGCTCAATAAGCCGGTTTTCAATTTTATAGACGAGAAGGGCTTAGAGAACACCAGAACCTATGTCATGACGACGCGCACGTTTGAGGTGCATCATATAGAAATGGCTACCGGTATAGATAAACTGATGGGCACGATGTCGGTCAAAGGTTTTTTCTATGGAGCCTTAGCGATTTTGATCGGATGTATTGTTTGTACCGTTTTTTATTCGCTCCACAGGCTTCGTATTCTTATTTGTACCATTACCGCCTTTGCTGCCGGAACGTATTATCTGATCATGATGTACTATGCGATTCGATTGTCGCAGGAATATTTTTTTAATTCTATATCCCAATTGGATAGCCCTGCTTCCGGTTGTGGTATTAGTAACGATGCTTTCCATTCGCAACAGTACTGTCCGTAGACTGATGGAGGTTAAGCAAGACGAAGATGAAGGACTCTCGTATCATCAATAATGATCTGCATGAATGAATTTTCGGTAATCCGATAGTGTGATTGAAAGACAATTAACAAAATAATTAACTGAGCCGCAAGGCTCATAAAACAAACAACAAAACAAATTTATGAAAAAATTGTATGAGATTCCCTTATGTGATGTCGCGCACATCGAATTAGGGTCAGTATTATGCGGAAGTGGCGAAACCAAATTATCAATGCCAGATTCCGATAAAACGGAAAAACCGATGAACGCATTTTAATCAAGATTAACATTATTTAGTAACATAATAAAAAAAACAAATACAATGAAAAAAATTAGTCTTTTTGTTTTAGGAATTCTCTTCTGCGCAGCGAATGCGTGGGGGGACGCGACCTTATCAGTTACTCCACCTGCTTCTGGAACTCCTTTCCAAGCGCAAAGCGTAAGTGGAGCCTATAACAACGTAAGGTATGAAATAGATGTTGTAACATTTGGTCAACCAACGTGGATGGCTTTACCTGCTATGGGTACATCAATGGGGGGCGGAACTACAGATATTAGAGTTTCCGGTTATACAGGCTCTTCGTCAGGAGAATTAACTATAGAAAAGAAGTTCACAAGTATTAATTTGGGAGGAAATACATCCCCAATAAACAATGCCCCTATGCAACTTGTCAAATCCATCAAAGATGGAGCATTTGTTGGTTTCACTGGTACGCTGAACTTGCCTGATCCAGGGTCTGATGCTGCAATTACCATTTCGTCTTTCACAAATGTGTTTGGTGCCAATAGTACGGCAACGGTTATAGTTCCCGGAGGCACAAAGTTAAAGTACGTTAGTGCCGGTTGGGATGGGACTAAATTGACAGAAGAAGGACAAGGTCAAGTCATTGCGACTGAAGGAGATTTTGGAACAAATCTGCATTGGGAATATGATGATGATCTGAAGAAACTAACCATTAGCGGTACGGGAACAATTATTCCTGATTATGCGCTTGCTGTGGCAAATAATGCTTACGTTTCTACAGCACCTTGGAAAGATTGGGTGAATAGTATTGAGATGGTGTCGATAGCTAACAACGTTACTACCATCGGAGAGGGCGCTTTCGCTTTATGTCCAAATCTGGAATTCCTATCGTTGCCAACTTCACTGACTTCCATTGGAGTAAACGCCTTTTTAAATTGCAGTAGCCTGCCAGATATAACAATTGCTGCGAGTGTTACGTCAATAGGTGAAGCCGCTTTCACGAATTGCATTGGGATATCCCAAATTACTATACAAGCCGGTAATGGACTTTCAATGGGAAATTATGCATTTTCTCTTTCAGGTGCAGGGAAATCCACTACATTAATCATGGAAGCGGAAACTGTACCCTCCATTACAAATACCACTTTTAATAACAGGTACGGTAAATTTTACAATGACCCTATTCCTGTAACAGTTCCTTCTGCTGCAGCTAAGACAGCTTATGAGAGTGCATGGGGCACAGAGAATTTTGAGTTCACTGTAGCAGCTGTTACTTCCGGTACTTGCGGAACGAATCTTAACTGGTCGTACGATAATCATGTTCTGACTATTTCCGGTACAGGTACTACTATGACGGACTACACCAGCGAAAAGGTAGGTTTCTCTATCGAATGGTATACTCCTTGGGATGAATTATTGAATGAAATTACCTCCATTAATTTTACGGCTTCTAATCTGCAACATATAGGCGACAATGCCTTCCGTGGCTGTCATGTAACAGCTACACCGACTTTCCCAAGCAGTTTGCAAACTATCGGTGAATATGCATTCGGTGATTGTTCTCAACTAACTTCTGCAACTATTCCAGCGACAGTCACCTCTCTTGGAACCGGTGTGTTCTATAATGCGAATCATTTGACATCTGTAACGTTCGAAGCCAATAGCCAGCTTACCGCGATTAGTGATGAACTCTTTGAATATTGTAAATTTGAAGAGATTACGCTGCCGAATAGTATTACATCTATCGGAAAGGATGCGTTTGCTTCCAATGATGTTATAGAAAGCATCACCATTCCGGCTAATGTCGCAACAATAGCGTATGGGGCTTTTGCTTCCAGCGATAATTTGGCTACCTTTATCTTCGAAGGCAATACTCCTCCTACCGTTCCGTATGGTAACGTATTCCCTGATGAGGCAACCTTTGTTGCTCCAGTTGCTGTGGTTTGCGACTATGCGAATGCGTTCGGTTTCTATAGTCCTGCTGGCAATGCATATATCTACAAGACCAGTGTTAACGGAGAGGCCGTTGAATGTACGCCGAGCGGTACATGTGGAGCGAACTTGACATGGATAGTTGATCCCGATACTTACGTATTGACAATCGAAGGAACCGGCGCTATGACGGAGTTTGCATCATATGAAGAAGTGCCTTGGATTAAAGCAGGTCTTTCCAGACAAATCACAGAAGTGATAATGCCGGAAGGATTGACCACCATAGGAAAATCAGCATTCTTTGAAAATACCAACTTGCGAACCGTTTCGATACCGAGTACTATCACAACGATTGGAACTTCCGCATTCTCGGGATGCTCGAAATTAAAGGAGATGAAGGTTTTGGCTACCACACCGCCGACTTTGGCAACGCAGGTATTTGGTGGTTGCACATTGTATCCTATTGAAGGTTATTTGGATATTTCTGTGCCAGAGTCTGCCCTTGAGACATATAAACTGGTATGGGGTGAAAGTCTGCCGTCATCAAGTGGTAGCTTCATGGGGCTGCCTATTACTTACGATGGTTGCACGATGGTTTATTATCCTATCGCAAGTGACAAGGAAGACGAAATTGTGGCTGTATGTAGCGATGCCTCGGCAGATATCACGCAAGAAAAATTGGAAGGTATGGCAGAGGCTAATGGCGGAATAGGTACAGAAATCGGACAATTTACTATTGCTCGTCCGATACAGGCTAACGGTAATTTGAATACGATATGTCTGCCGTTTGCGCTGAGTGCAAGTCAAATTGCCAATAGTGATTTGAACGGTGCTACTATCTATGCGTTCACAGCAGAAGAGGGGGTATCGGAAGAGAAACTGCTGACATTAAGTCCTGTAACCTCTATGCAAGCTGGTGTGCCATATTTCTTCGCATATACGGAAGGAGCGCCTGATGCAGAGAACTTGGACAAATTGGTATTCAACGATGTATTATTAAATACAGCGGTAGAAGAGCCTGTTGATTTGGATGCAGGTACGTTCGTATTACATGGTACGTTGCAACCGACTCGTTTGAATCACGCATCGAACTACTTGTTCCTTGGCGCCGGCAACTCGCTTTTCTATCCGAATCTGGAAGGAACAACTGAGGCCGAGCAGACTATTAATCCGTTCCGTGCATACTTCGAAGCCAAGAGTGGAGCCAACAATGCTCCGGCACGCTTCGTCTTTGGTCGTCCCGTTCCAACAGACGTAGAGAATGTACAAAGTAACAATGTACAAACTACAAAAATTCTTGAGAATGGTAAAATTATTATCATTCGGAATGGAGAAAAATATGCTATTGATGGAAAAAGATTATAATTAATATTATTAATTAACTAAATTAACAAAATCATGAAGAAAATTGCATTCTTTTTGGCAGCTATGTGCTGTGCAGTTAGTCTTTATGCTGACTGCGAAAGAGGTGGTAATTGCGGTTACGATGATCAAAATCTGATCGCATGGACCTACAATGAGGGTGTTCTGTCTTTCTATGGTTCAGGTGTGATGGCATCGTATGATGCGCTGAATCCTGCTCCTTGGGACTGCTGGAAAGATGAAGTTACAGCTGTTGTGTTTGAGCACAACGTAACCTTCATCGCAGAGTATGCTTTCAATGGCTTTACTCATCTGGCTACTGTACAACTCCCGACCGATAGCTTCGTTATCGGTAAGTATGCATTTGCCGGTTGTACCGCTCTGGAAGAGGTAATCATTCCTGCGAAAGTAAAGTACATTCGCAAGAACGCCTTCAATGGCGCAGGTTTGCAAAACGTTTACCTCCTGGGTGAGGAGCCGTTTGAGTTCCTGAACAACGGCGGTTGGGACGTTCCGTTCAACGCTTGCGCAAGCTTGGAGCACATCTATGTTCCGGCAGGAAGCTTGAACGCTTATCAGACTTATTGGGGCGCTAATCAAGACAATGATGGCTATGTACAGTACTTTGCAGAAGGTGCTCCGGTACTCGCTACTGTTGGCGAGGAAGTTGTAGACGGTGGTTTCACCTACGCGGTAGTTAACGTAGAGGACCGCACGATGTCGGTTAAGAGAACGAGTGGTCTTGAGACTCGCTTCAAAGACAAAGTCGTTTACAAAGGTATGGTATGGAATGTAACGGAGTTGGCTGCTAACGCTTTCGCAAACGCTACTTTCGATCGTTACGACATTCCGTCCTACATCACCAAGATCGGTGATGGCGCTTTCAGCGGTTGTGCAAACCTCTATATCGTTGAGGTTTCGGCTACTACTCCTGCTACCCTGGGTGCTAACGTATTCAATGGTCTGCCTGCTGACTACACGATCAATGTGGTAAGTGAGTTAGAGAACGCTTACAAGGCTGCTTGGAGCGCATATGCAGATCATATCAACAAGGGCGTTGCTCCGTACGCTGTAGATGTAGAGATTGGTGATTTGACGTATTACCTCCGTGGTAATGGTACTAAGACCGCTCAAGTTACCGGTATCGCAGGTACTCCGGCAGAGATCACTATCCCGGCTACTGTTGAGTACGAAGGTTATACCTATGCTGTTAACTCGATCGAGTATCACGCATTTGCTGGAAACACATCTGTAGAAAAGCTGACCTTGGCAGTTGACCTCCACAAAGAGGATATGACCGAAGGTATCGGTATGTCTATTAGCTTTAGTAAAGAAGACTTGGACGCTCTGCTTCTTGCAGGTGCTATCACGCAAGAGCAATACGATGCGATCCTTTATGGTACCGGTCAAGGTACATCTGCTTTTGATACCGACAATACGACTCTCAAAGAGGTTGTTATCGCAGATGGTGTAACGCGTATCCCTGCTGCTCTGTTCGGAGGTCTCCAAGGAATTGAGAAAGTGACGATTCCGGCTTCTGTTACCGCTATCGAAGAGGACGCATTCCTAAACTGTAACGGTATTACATCGGTTATCAGCCGTGCAGCAACTCCGGTTGATTTGGATGGTTTCTATCGCGCATTCCCGATGAAGAACGACACGCGTATTCTCTATGTATCGTACGCTGCTCGTAACGCATATCGCGCTGCTAAATGGAATACCTTCTTCTATTTCGATGAGGACGCTGAGGCTGCAGACCAAGACAATGTGAACGTAGCTTCTCTTGAGAGCGAGGAGACCAGTGAGGCTGATATACAAGCTACTCTGGAAGCCATGATGCAAACAGCAGCAGAAGCTGAGGCTAACCCTGAAGTACAGACCGTTACTACCAACCTCACGATCCAACGTAAACTCTACAAAGACGGTTATCTGAATACGATCTGTCTTCCGTTCGCTTTGGCAACGCTCGATGGAACTCCGCTGGAAGGTGGTGAGATCTTTGAGTTCGACCACGCTAACGTAGATATGTCCGGTAGCAGTGCTTCGCTCGACATGGTTGTTACTCCGACCGACCACATGGAGGCAGGTAAACCGTACTTCATCCGTTGGGCAAACACCGGCGAGATCCTCGAAGAAATGGAGTTCAAGAACATCGTAATCACCCAAACTACCGGTTTGAGCGTACAAGGTGCAACGGGTAACGTTGAGTTCAAGGGTTTCCTTGGTATGAAGCATATTGAGAAAGAGGATGAGTTGAGTTCTGACTATTGCAACCTCTACCTCATCGCAGGTAACCAATTCCGTTGGCCGATCGCTAACGATGTAACGAACATGAAGGGCTTCCGTGCTTACTTCCGCGTATATGTAGGCGGTAGCGCAAATAACGCTCCGCGCCGTGGTATGGGTGCTCGCATCGTATTCGGCGAGAAGACCACTACCGGTGTAGAGAACGCAGCCGTTGAGAATGGTGTCGTTAAGACAATTGAAAACGGTCAACTCGTTATCATCCGCGAGGGCGTACGCTATAATGCAGCAGGTCAAATTGTTAAATAACTAAAAATCTATGAGCAATATGAAAATGAATTATAGCACGCCTGTTGTTCAGGCAATTGATATGGTTCCTGCATGCTCTCTTATGCAGGTAGTAAGTAGTGGTACTCCTTCTTGGAGCGGAACTCCTATCCCTGATACGGGTGGTCCGCAAGGTGACGCTCGCTAACGAAAACAACATCGTTATATATACATACCAACCCCACGCAATGGCGTGTGGAATTAAGAAAAAATCTTTTCTAAGGCATCCTTCTTTGTGAAAAGCGGGATGCCGCTTTTTTGTTATGATGCTATGAGGAGAGGATGTTATAACAAGGCAAGATAAGCGAAGTATTTGTATGCCATATCCTCTTTCGTACGTTCTGCTTGAGTCAAGCTCTGTAGGTCGCCTTCTGTAAGACGTTCGCTATATGATTGTTGTTTGTAGGTAATACAGATATATTTCTGTCCATCATGTTCCTCGATATGTACGTTATCAAAAGGCAGCGAACTATGCGGATCATAACACAAATTATAAGCAATATTCCGAACATTGCCTTGTACAGGTCGCAACATCTTCTTCGTCACCAAATCAGCAATGTCACGATTCGCGGTATCTTAAGCCGCATTTTTTGCGGTTTATTTTGATTTTTTAGCCGCAAAGCGTGGGTTTTAACCAGTATGGTTCCAAAAATTCGTTATGATGCTATGAGGTCATGACGAGATGACGATGGGAAAAAATGTGGAGTATAGCGGACTCGAACCGCTCACCTCGACACTGCCAGTGTCGCGCTCTAGCCAGATGAGCTAATACCCCGTAGGTACGCACACGTATGAGCGTGCGCGTACCTTTTAATTGAATAGAATTTATACTACTCCGCTGAAGCCCATGAAGGCCATGGCGAGGAGGCCGGCGGTGAGAAGGGCGATAGGTGTGCCCTTCATTGCTTCGGGCACTTTGGCAAGGGCTAATTGCTCGCGGATACCTGCGAAGAGGATGAGTGCGAGACCGAAGCCGAGTGCGGTTGCGAAAGCGAAGAGTGTGCCGGTTAACATACCGTGCTCAGCGCCCATCGGCAGTTTCTCGGTACCGTTAGCTACGAGAATAGCTACACCGAGAATACAGCAGTTGGTGGTGATCAGCGGTAGGAAGACGCCGAGTGCCTGATAAAGCGACGGACTAATCTTCTTCAGGATGATCTCGATCATCTGCACGAGGGCAGCGATGATGAGGATGAAGAGGATGGTCTGGAGGAACTCGAGTCCCCAAGCAACGAGTAACATCTGCAGCAGATAGGTCACGACGGTTGCCAAGGTGAGGACGAATACCACAGCGGCACTCATACCCATGGCGGTGTCGATCTTCTTGCTGACGCCGAGGAACGGGCAAATACCCAAGAACTGGCTCAATACGATATTATTAACAAATATCGCAGAGATGAAAATCAAAAAGTATACCATAATTATTTCTTCTGTAATTTGTTAATAATAACCATCAAGTAAGCGAGGGCGATGAAGGCACCCGGGGCGAGGACGAAGACCAGTGCGCCGTAGTTATCCGGGAAGAGGTGGAAGCCAAAGCAAGCACCTGTTCCGAGCAGTTCGCGAACTGCACCGAGAAGGGTGAGGGCGAGGGTAAAACCAAGACCCATACCGATTCCGTCGAGTGCGCTGAGGCCTACGCTGTTTTTCGCTGCAAAAGCCTCTGCACGACCGAGAACGATACAGTTCACTACGATCAGCGGGATAAACAAGCCCAGCACGTCGTAGATAGCGGGCAGGTAAGCCTGCATAAGGAGCTGTACGAGGGTCACGAAGGTAGCGATGACGACGATGAACGCCGGGATACGTACTTTATCCGGGATGAGGTTCTTGAGGAGCGAGATCACTACATTCGAGCAGATGAGCACGAACATGGTAGCCAAGCCCATCGACATACCGTTGATAGCACTGGTGGTGGTGGCCAGGGTCGGACACATACCGAGTACCAGTACAAAGGTCGGATTCTCTTTGAGAATGCCGTTCGTTAAAACTTTCAATCCGTTACTCATAGTTAATCCTCCTTAACTTCTACTTCTTCTTGTTCAACAATTACAACCTCTTCTTCAACCGCTTCCTCTTTGTTCAGTTGGCTGGCACCGGTATGTGCTTCTACACCGAACTGCTCTGCGTAGGCTTGGTTGACTGCCTTGAGGAAGGCGCGGCTGGTGATAGTAGCGGCTGTGATAGCATCTACGTCACCACCGTCTTTAGATACTTGGAGTGCGCCAGCTTTGCGGCCGATGATGTTCTGACCGGGTTTGTCGGCGTTCTTGAACCAATGCTCCATGTGCGAACCCAGACCCGGAGTCTCTTGATGCTCGAGGATCTCGTAGCCGAGGATGTTGCCTTCCTGGTCAAAGCCGACCATTACGCGGAAGGTACCGCCGAAACCGTCCACAGCGGTCTCGACAGCATAGCCGTCTTCATGACCGGCGAGCACAGCCTGCTTGGCAGCCTCTTGTTTCGCTTTCTTCTGTGCTTCAATATTACCGAGCGTCAGCATATAGACACCGGCCAATGCGCCTGCAGCCACCATCGAGATGATGACGAGGCTGAGCACCATATTCTTGAATGTACTTTCTAATTTTGCCATAGTCGTACCTCCTTATTTTTTCTTCTCGCCGAAACGTTGCGGACGAATCTTGTTCAACAATGGAACGCAAGCGTTCATGATGAGGATAGCGAATGACATTCCTTCGGGATATGCACCCCAGGTACGGATGACCATCATGATGAAGCCGATGCCGATACCGAAGATGATCTTACCCCAGGCGCTCATCGGACTGGTGACATAGTCGGTAGCCATGAAGAAAGCACCGAGCATCAGACCACCGGAGAGGAGTTCGTACGCTACGTATTGGTGCGCTTCCATGCCGGCCGGTGTACCGATCCAAGCGAAGAGGGCTACGGTAGCGATGATAGATACCGGGATATGCCATGTGATGACGCGGCAGCAGATGAGGAAGAGACCGCCGATGATGAGTGCGAGTGCGCAGACCTCACCGAGCGAACCGCCCATAACACCGAGGAAGGCGTCCTTAAGAGCCGGCAGTTGATCTACGAGCGATGTATCACCTGTTTTAGCGATATGCTTGAGGTAATAGAGCGGGGTAGCACCTGTCTCAGCGTCGAGGTACGATGTGTTGAATCCTTGCGGAACAGGCCAAGTGGTCATCTGTGCCGGGAAGGAGATGAGCAGGAATACACGACCTACGAGCGCGGGGTTGAAGGGGTTTTGTCCCAGACCGCCGAAGGACATCTTACCTACACCGATAGCTACCACTGCACCGATCAGTACGATCCACCAATCGAGACTGGACGGGAGGTTGAAGGCGAGCAGCAGACCCGTGAGGACTGCAGAGAGGTCGCCGATGGTTTGTCTTTGCTCTTTGAGCAAGAAACGGCTGATGCACCATTCGGTAAGCACACAAGCGCAAACCGAGATAGCGGCCGTGATGAGAGCTCCTACACCAAACTCGATCACTGATACCACGTAAGCGGGCAGCAGCGCGAGAATGACGAGTAACATGTTCCTACGAACGCTGTCACCGCTGTGTGCGTGAGGAGCCGGAGCTACTATAAAATTTTTCATTTTATATTTGTAATTTGTGATTTGTAATTGGTGATTTATTTCTTCTCAGCTGCGGCAGCGGCGGCACGTTCGCGGAGGATAGCGCCGACTTTTGCTTTGGCAGGACGGATACCGTCGAGCAGACGACGATGGGCAGGACAAGCGAAGACGCAGCAACCGCAGTCGATGCAGTCCATGACGTCGTGCTTCTCGCAGTCTTCCCACATCTCGAGTTGACTCATTCGCTGGAGCAGATAGGGTTCGAGACCCATCGGGCAAGCCTGAACGCACTTACCACAACGGATACAGTTCTCTTCCTCCGGACGAATCGATTCCGCTTCGGGCAAGAAGAGCAGGCCGCTGAGGCGTTTATTCGCCGGCATGCCTTCGATATGATCCATGGCGCGACCCATCATCGGACCGCCGCCAATGATCTTACCGGTATCCACCGGTACACCACCTGCGAGGGCGATGACCTCCTCGATCGGCGTACCGAAACGAACGGAGTAGTTACCCGGTTTAGCGACTTTCTTACCGGTAACGGTCATGACGCGGCTGATGAGCGGTTTATTCTTCTGAACGGCCTCGTAAACGGCATAGATCGTAGCGACGTTATCCACTACAGCGCCTACCTCAATCGGCAGCGCACCCGAAGGTACCTGACGACCGATACAAGCGTCGATGAGTTGTTTCTCTCCACCTTGCGGATATTTGAGTTTGAGAGGAACGACCTCGATGCCCAGTTTGGATTGCGCCAACTTGGTCATATGCTCGATCGCATCCTTCTTGTTGTTCTCGATACCGATGATGGCGCGATCTACACCGAGGGCACGCTTGAGAATCTCGATACCGACGATGATCTCTTCGCCATGCTCCAACATCAGCTGATGGTCACAGGTCAGGTAGGGTTCGCACTCTACACCGTTGACGATGAGCACTTCTGCTTTCTTACCCGGAGGCGGCAGCAGTTTGACGTGGGTCGGGAAGCAAGCACCACCGAGACCTACGATACCGGCAGCTGCGATCTTATCGATGATCGCTTTGGGCTCGAGGGCACACGAACGGATGAGGTCCGGCGTACGGTCGATCTCCGGCATCCACACATCTCCTTCTACATCGATGAATATGGCCTGCCCAGGGGCACCCCAAGCGTCGGTCCAATCACCAATCTTGGTAACGGTACCACTTACCGGCGAGCAGATGTTCGCACTCACGAATCCACCGGCTTTCGCCAGCAGTTCGCCTACTTTTACTTTCGCTCCGACTTCCACAACAGCCTGCGCCGGTGCACCGATATGTTGCACGAGCGGGATGATGGCCTGCTTAGGCAGCGGGCACTCCGTGATACGCTGGTGTGCGGAGAATTGTTTGTTGTCATGCGGATGAACTCCGCCTATTTTAAATGTCTTCATAATTCCATTTACCATTTGGTCATTTACCATTTACCATTTATTTGACCATTTGGTCATTTAATACCTAATGCCAGCGGGAAGACAGCTCTCGGTGTCGGCAGCGCTTTGATCTTAGCGGCAATAACCGGGTCAAAGCCCTCTTTCTTGCCACCTTCTGCAGCCGCAGCAGCCTCTTCTCCCTCCGCCGCAGGCGTCAGGATCTTCTTCACCTCATCCATCGTAGGATCACCACCTACAGGACAAGCCAAACCGTCCGTGTTGCCTGCTTTGACACACGCTTCCGCGAAGTTACGGCAACCGGCGAATCCGCATCCGCCGCAGTTAGCACCCGGTAACACAGCGGTCACAAGGTCAATGCGCGGATCTTCTTCCACTTTGAAGTACAGGCTGACCACATACAGCAGGCAAGCTGCCAGGAAGGCGATCACACCCAAGACTCCCATTGAAATCAGAATTAAATTCATGTTTTTGATATTTTTTAAGTTATTATTATTTTTTGCGTTATGACGTTATGACGACCTAAATTTTTCGGGCTGTGAAGGAGAATTGTTTCTGCAAGCGGTTTCTAAACACGCTGAGGCCGATGTAGTACAGCGCAATGCCGCAGAGGGAGAGTGTTCCGACGACGGCTTCGGACCAATCGGTAGAAAAATCCAGGATGGCGATGATGGCGAGCATCACAATAAAAGGCAGAATATACGCGAGTAGTACGGCCTTCCAAGCCAGACGTTCGCGAACTTCTACCTCTACCTTGTCGCCTATTTTCATAGGCTCCAACATGATTGCATCCATCTCTTTACTTTGACTCTCGGACGACATACACATCGAGCGAGCTTTGCATGCCGAACAGGCGCTGGTCTGCACTATCTGCACGTGCGCTTTTTCGCCATTGATGCTCAGCACTATACCTTCATGTCTGATTAGTTCGTCCATGCTCATAATTTTTGCGGCTGCAAAGATACTAAATCTTTTTTACATACGCAAGTGCGCGCGTACTTTTTATAAAAAATTACACCTTTTTTGTCAAAAAGTACGAAAATTTCAACTTTCAACTTTTAACATTCAACTTTTTTTCGTACCTTTGCACGCTAAATTTGAGATAATATGCCCAGAACCTCATCGAAGATTTCCAATACTCCTGTTGATTCCGCTCCGAGAGCCATCAAAGTGGAGAAACCCAATGCCTGGGAAGCGGTACAGCGTTTCTTTAAGGCGCGCGAGACCCGCATGGTGTTGGGTATTGTGCTGTTGACGTTTAGTGTGATCGCTTTGCTGGCGTATGTCAGTTACCTATTCACCGGCACGTACGACCAATCGATCCTGTCGATGGATAGGCCGGATCGAATTGCGAACCGTTTGCAGATCCGCAATATGTTGGGTTTGCCGGGTGCGATGTTAGCGGCCTTTCTGATTGACGGCAGTTTTGGTTTTGTGTCTATTCTGCCGGTTCTTCTCGTGGGCGTTTATGCCTTGCGTCTGATGCATGTGCTCAAGGACATTCCGGCTTTGAAGTTGTTTATCAGCGGTGCTTTCTGGGTGTTATGGGGTTCTATCACGCTGGGTTTTGCCCATAACATGGTGCATCAATTGGGCGTGTTCCTTTGGGGCGGTGCGTTTGGCGCAACCTGTGCCCAATGGTTAGTTGGCTATGTGCGTGAGTTGGGAACGGGATTGATTCTGCTGGCTTCGCTGACGATCTTCCTGATTGTGACCGACCCTCGTTTTATTGATCGCTGCAAAGCGTTCGGTGCATGGGTGGCAGGCTTGTTTGCCAAGAAGCCGAAAGTAGAGCCCGAAGAACCCGAAACGCCGGAGACCCCTGCAGAGCCGGAAGGAGGCGAGATCGTGGTAGATATCCCTATTGAAGAAGCGCCGAAAGACGACGAGAAGCCGGAAGATGTAGCGTTCACGATTGAACCGGTGACAGAAGAGCCGGAAGCGACGGATGAACCTTTAGGCGATGAACCGCTGCCGGTGGAAGAACCGATAGAGGACGAAGGAGATAAGGACGCGAAGTTGGAGATACAGGATGTGGTTGAAGAGGAGTTGTACGACAAAGATCCTGATAAGTTGTTGGAGAAGTTAGGTCCGTACGACCCGCGTAAAGATCTGGAGTTCTTTAAGTTCCCGAGTCTGAACCTGCTGAAGGTGTATGACAATGAGAATGCGCCGATCATTGACCAGGAAGAGCAGCGTGCGAACGGCGCACGTATCGTGACGACCTTGCGCAACTATGGCATAGAAATTGATAGCATCAAAGCAACGGTAGGACCGACCGTGACGCTCTATGAAATCGTGCCGAAAGCAGGTATCCGTGTGGCGAAGATCCAAGCGCTGGAGAACGATATTATGATGAGTCTGAGTGCGACGGGTATTCGTATCATCGCGCCGATGCCGGGTAAGGGAACGATCGGTATTGAGGTGCCAAACGAGAAACCGCAGGTAGTGAGCATGCACTCGGTGATCGCATCCAAGCGTTTCCAAGAGGAGCAGAAGATGAAGTTGCCGATCGCGTACGGCCGAACGATCACGAACGAGGTGTTTATGTTCGATCTCGCGAAGACGCCGCACTTGTTGGTAGCCGGTGCTACCGGTACGGGTAAGTCGGTGGCGATTAACGCGATCATCACTTCGCTGCTGTACAAGAAACATCCGGCGGAGTTGAAGTTGGTGATGGTGGATCCGAAGATGGTTGAGTTCGCGCCATACAAACCGCTGTTGAAACATTACCTGGCGGCGATGCCGGACACCGATCCGGAGCAGATCGTCATCACCGATTGCGACAAGGTGGTTAACACTTTGAACTCGCTGGTGATCGAGATGGAGAACCGCTATAAACTGCTCATGGACGCCGGTGTACGTAACTTGGAGGATTATAACGATAAGTTCGTGAGACGTCGTCTGAATCCAGCCAAGTTGGTGGCGGACAGTCTGCATCACCAGTACCTGCCGTATATCGTGATCATCATTGATGAGTATGGTGATTTCATCATGCAGGCGGGTAAGCAGGTGGAGACGCCGATTGCACGTATCACGCAGAAAGCGCGTGCGGTAGGTATGCATATGATTTTGGCTACACAACGTCCGTCGGTGAACATCGTCACAGGTGTGATTAAGGCTAATATCCCGACGCGTATCGCGTTGCGTACGCAGAGTGTGATTGACTCGCGAACGGTGCTGGATGCCAAGGGCGCGGAGCAGTTGATCGGTCGCGGAGACTCGCTGTATGCCGGTAACGCCAGCATCACGCGTGTGCAGTGTGCGTTTGTCGATACGCCGGAGGTGGACGAGATCGTCAAGCATATCAGTAAACAACAGCGTTATACCGAGCCGTACCAGTTGCCGGAATATGTAGGCGAAGGCGGTGAAGGTGAGGCGCTCGCACCGGGTGCAGTGGATCTGAAGCGTCTGGATCCGATGTTTGCCGATGTGGCACGGTATGTGGTCAGCAAGCAAGAGGGTTCAACGAGTCGATTGCAGCGTGCGTTTGAGATCGGCTATAACCGTGCCGGTAAGTTGAGCGACCAGCTGGAAGCAGCCGGAGTGGTAGGGCCGAATAAGGGTCCGAAGGGTAGGGATGTACTCATTACGGATCTGGATGCCTTGGAGAAACTATTGGAAGAATTAGGTGTGAAATGACGACATTATTAGTAATATTATCGGTTCTCACGAGTTTCTTGACGAACTTGGAGACGAAGACCTTGCAGTCGGATTTTGTAGTGACGGTAAGCGAAGAGGTGAATGCCCCGATGAACTTTCCGGGTTCGCTGACCATGCACGGTCAGTTATTCCGTTTGGAGATGTTCAATATCCAGGCCGCCTATGATGGAAAGACGATGTATATGTATTCGCCGGACACCGATGAATTGACGTTGACGAATCCGACGGAGGCAGAACTGACGGAGGCGAATCCGTTGCTGTATGCAAAAGCGCTGATACTGGCCTGCAATGTGGTAGAGAAAGCCAGCAGTGACGGTAAGCAGACGACGGTAACCTTGACGCCGAAAGATCAATCGATCGGTATTAACCGGTTTGTGCTGATTGTACGAAACAGCGACCAGATGCCTCTGCAGGCAGAGATCAAAGAAGGAAAGAAAATTTCGACGCTCAAATTCAAAGAGCCGAAGTTTGTGAATACGAAAGAAGAATATGTGATTAAAGCAGACAAAGAGACCTTTGTCAATGATATGCGTCTATAAAGTTGAAAGAGTGAAAGAATGAAAGTAAAGTGTTTGATTATAGGTTCAGGTCCGGCAGGATACACGGCCGCTATCTATGCGAGTCGTGCGAACTTGGAGCCGGTGCTGATTGAGGGTCCGCAGTTGGGCGGGCAGTTGACGACTACGACCGAAGTGGAAAATTTCCCCGGCTATCCGGATGGTGTAGAACCGTTCACGATGATGGACGATATGCGTCGTCAGGCAGAGCGTTTCGGTACGCAGTTTGTGTCGGGTATTGTGACGAAAGTGGATTTTTCTACATCCCCGAAGAAGGTGATCGTAGAAGATGAGATGGAATATGAAGCGGATGCGGTTATTATCGCAACGGGAGCTTCGGCGAAGTATTTAGGTTTAGAGTCGGAGCGTACGTACCGCGGTCGAGGCGTGAGTGCCTGTGCGACTTGCGACGGGTTCTTCTACCGCAAGAAAACGGTAGCCGTAGTAGGTGGAGGTGACACGGCATGCGAGGAGGCGAACTACTTGGCTGGCCTTTGTGAGAAAGTGTATATGATCGTTCGCAAACCGTACTTGCGTGCGTCGGAGATCATGCAGCAACGCGTGCTCAATAACCCGAAGATTGAGGTGCTTTTCGAGCATAACACGCTTCAGTTGACCGGTGAAGGTAAGGTACAGGGCGCCGATCTGATTTATCGCAAGGGTGAAGCGGATGAGGAAATGCGTCATATCGCTATTGACGGCTTCTTCCTGGCAATCGGTCATCATCCGAATACGGATTTGTTCAAGGACTATTTGAATCGCGATGCAGAGGGTTATATTCTGGTAGATGGCGATAGTCCGCGGACGAATGTGCCGGGTGTTTTTGCGGCCGGAGACTGTGCTGATCCTCATTACCGTCAGGCGATCGTGGCAGCCGGTTCAGGCGCTAAAGCGGCGATTGAGGCAGACAAGTATATCAAGAGTCTGTAAGCGATAAAGAACAATAAAAAACGCTCAATGGAAAAAATCCATCGGGCGTTTTTTTGTTGTTGGGGAGCGGTTGAATTACTCACCCTCTACCGGCAGTTCTGCAGCCGGAGCAGCAGGAGCTTCGTCGATGACGATAGCCGATTGATCTTCGCCTACAGTTTCTTGGCCTTTGTTGAATCCAACAGCAGCTACGCTGAAGACTACGATGAGTGCTACGAGCGTCCAAGTAGCTTTCTCCAAAAAGTCAGCAGTCTTGGGAGCACCCATTACTTGGTTGCCGCTCGCGAAACCGGCTGCCAAGCCACCGCCTTTACTATTCTGAACCAACACCAGAAGGGTCAGCAGGATAGCAGCGATAACGATTAAGATAGTAATAAAAATGTACATGTTTTTACTTATAATTTATGATTTATAATTTCAAATTTAACAAAATCGGCTGCAAAGGTACTGCTTTTTTTTGAATTATGCAAGCCTTTGTCGATTTTTTTACCATTTTGCAACGGTGTCATTGTAAATATTTTCGGCTATTTCCGTGATGATGATGTCGCATAACTCGTCCTGTATATCCGTCAAAAGGACGTTGGCATCGAAGGTCTGGGAGGCCGAATAGGTCTTATCAAACGACTCTTCGGGATAGACATTATTGGTAAAATGCACCGTTACGCGAATGGTCAGTTTGCTCTCGGTAGCATAGCTGTTGGCGCCGATAGCTCCTTGGCTGATTTCGTATCCGGTGATCTCTCCTTCGAGTTCCAGATCGCCACCTTTGTTGAGGACTTGCAGTCGTGTCTGCCGTTGGAAAAGGTCACGGATGCCTTCCGACAGTTTGGGACTCAAGTTCGGGTTCACCATCGCGGCATTGTTGGGAAAGTCAGCGATGGAGATAGAGTGGGTGGTCTGGTAGTTGATGTTGGCGCCGTTGAACTTATAACTGATCGAACAGCCGGTGAACGAGAATAGGATCAAGCCGCAGATGCATAGTACTTGACCTGTACTTACCAAGTACTTAACCACATTCCGATACCGTGTCGATACCGTGTCGTTGCCGTGTTTTTGATTACTCCAAGCCATACTCCTTGATTTTGCGGTATAATGTTCTTTCGGATCGTCCGAGTCGTGCAGCCGCCTCTTTGCGATTACCTCCAGAGAGTTCGAGTGCGCGTCTGATGAGTTCTTTCTCGCTGTCGTCCACACGGAGGCTATCTTCTTCGATAGGTATGATCTCTTCGGTGTCACGAGAGGGATGCACTTCTTCTTCATGGCGCGGTGCGGAGATGACTTCTTGCCGTCCGCTTAGCAGCATTTGTTTGAGTTCCTCGAGGTCTTTCTTGTTCTGCATCACCATGTTATAGAGAATGCTGATCTCGTGCGAGTAGTCTTTTCCGGCGGGTTCTTTCGGCGCGCGAAGGACGAGTCCCTGTTGGTTCTCCTCGGCGGGTAAGTAACGCTGTAAGGTCTCGGCGCTTATTTGGTGGTCTAACTCGATGGTTGCGATCTGTTCTGCTAAGTTCTTGAGTTGACGGATGTTTCCCCTCCAATAGCTGTTTTGCAGCAAGCGTGTCGCTTCCTCGTTAAGCGAGAGGGGCGGCATCTGGTAGCGCGTGCAGAAATCCACGGCAAACTTACGGAAGAGCAGGGGGATGTCCTCTTTGCGTTCACGCAAGGCAGGTACGCGTATCTCAATGGTATTGAGACGGTAGTAGAGGTCTTCGCGGAAACGCCCGTCATCGGTGGCTTGCCGCATATTGAGGTTGGTAGCCGCCACGACACGTACATTCGTTTTTCGTACCTGGCTGGATCCCATGCGCAGGTATTCGCCGGTTTCCAATACACGCAGTAAGCGCACTTGGGTCTGAAGCGGCAATTCACCTACTTCGTCGAGGAAGAGCGTACCGCCGTCGGCTATCTCGAAATAACCTTTATGTTCATTTTTGGCATCCGTGAAGGCGCCTTTCTCGTGTCCGAAGAGTTCCGAATCGATGGTTCCTTCCGGGATAGCTCCGCAGTTAACGGCGAAATACGGTCCATGTTTGCGTGCCGAGAAAGCGTGTATGATTTTCGGGAAATGCTCTTTACCGACACCGGATTCTCCGGTGATGAGCACACTTAAATCGGTACGCGCAACTTGCACGGCTATTTCGATATCGCGGTTGAGAAGCGGACTCTGTCCGATGATCCCAAAACGCTGCTTGATACTTAATAATTCTTGCGGTGTCATACTAAAACTGACAAAATGTCATGCAAAAGTACTACAAAATTTGCATATATGCAAATATTTTGCTTAAAAAAGTAAAAAAACTTGTGTATATCAAATTAATTTCGTAATTTTGCACGCTAAATTAGGAAAAACTGCGAAATTATGTATAAAGCGATTAGACTTTTTGCGTTGGGTATGGTGGCCATTCTGGCTGCGAGTTGTGTGACGCAAAAACAAATTACGTATCTGCAAGATGTGGATGGAGCGAAGGTGGATTCTGTCAATGCGCATTTCGTTCCCCAAACAGAGACGATTATTCGTAGTGGTGACGCGCTGACTGTTTTTGTTTCAGCGTTGGATAAGGAGGCCGTTGCTCCGTATAATCTGCCGGTAGCAGTATTTGCCACCCCGGGTTCGACGCAGGTTCAAACGACTCCGATGTTGCAGTATTATATGGTGGATGAGGCAGGCGATATTGAATTGCCGGTCCTGGGTAAAATCCGTGTAGCCGGTCTGAAACGTCCGGAAGTGGAAGAGGCAATAAAGAAAAAATTGGAGGCGCAGATCGTGAACCCCTTGGTTCAGGTGAACTTGATCGGAGCGAAAGTGTCCGTGATGGGTGAAGTGGCTCGTCCCGGGCAAGTTGGGATGGCTAAGGGACGAATCACGATTCTTGAAGCCTTAGCAGCAGCCGGCGATTTGACTCCTTACGGTCGTCGCGATAATGTGCTGGTGACGCGTGAGGTGGAAGGAAAATTGGAGATGGCGCGTGTGGATCTGCGTAGCGCAGATCTGTATACTTCGCCCTATTATTATTTGCAGCAAAATGACGTGATCTATGTGTCGCCGAACTCGGTGCGTGCGATCAATAGTACCAACGCCGGTTTATGGTTGAGTGTAGTATCGACCGCTTTGAGTGCGGCTACGGTTATTGTTACGGTTGTTAAAAAGTAAGCAAAATGGAAAATAGGACCAACGAGATAGATGTACGCAAGATTTTGCGTTTGGTATGGGAGCACTGGTGGTGGTTCGTTGTGGGTGTAAGCGTGTGTGTGCTGTTGGGTACGGCGTATTTTTTACGTAAGACACCGAAATGGAAGACGGATGCCAGTGTGATGTTACGTCAGAAGGATGGTGAGACCAGCTTGAATGCGCTTTCCATGTTAGGGCTGTCCGGCAATACGGCCGCAGAGGATGAGGTGGTTGTTTTTTCTTCGCGCGGTTTGTTGTACCAGGCGATCGATGCCTTGAATATTTGGGATGCTTCCTCCAAACGAGGAGGCTTGCGTTGGGAAGGTGAATTCCGTAATCCGGCATTGACGATAGACTATTTGTCTTTGACCACAGATGCGAAAATCAAACCGTTTATTGTCAAGGTAAAACCAACTAAGAGAGGTTATACGGTGAAGACAAAAATGGGTTTCTTTAGCCGTTCGACGCGCCGCGTGGCGGATCTGAGCGCACCGATTGAGACGGGAGTCGGAACCTTGTTGATCCATGCGAATCGCCCGTTGAGTTTGGATACTGCCTATCGGGTAGTGCATAAACGCAAGGAATTAGTGGTAGCCGGTTATCAGAGTGATATTACGGTAGCGCTCAATAAGAAAGAATCGAATATCATTAAGTTATCCACGGTATCTACGAATCCGGAACGCGACAAAGCCCTGCTGCATCAGATGATTGAGCAGTATAACCTGAACGCGATTGTAGATAAGAACCTGCTGGCAACCAATACGGCGGCGTTTATCGACGAGCGTTTGGCCATCATCAGCAAAGAGTTGGGTGAAGCGGAAGAGGCGGTTTCGGATTATAAGGAGAAGAATAATATTGCGGACCTGAAGGCGCAGGCGAATTTATTCTTGCAAGCCAGCAGCCAGGAGCAAAGGGCGATGGCGGAGATCGAGACGCAGTTAAGTCTGGTAGATTATATCGATGATTTCTTACGGGATGAGACCAAACGGAACAGCTTGATTCCTGCCAATATCGGCGTGACGGATGCATCCTTATCCAGCGGTTTGTCGGAGTATAACGCTTTGCAGTTGCAGCGGATGCGAATATTGAGAACGGCTACGGAAGACAACCCTGTTATTGAACAGATGAACGCCCAATTGGCTACTATGCGTCAGAATATCATGGAGACGATAGGGTCGGTACGGGAGAGCCTGAAGATACGTCAGCGCAGTTTGCAGGCACAGGATACGAAGTTCAATCGTCAGATACAGGACGCACCGGAGCGCGAACGTGAGTATGTTCGGGTTTTGCGTCAGCAGAAGATCAAGGAGCAGTTATATATCTATCTATATGAAAAACGCGAAGAGAACGCGTTGATGTTAGCGGCGACTACGATGCCGGCGAAGATCTTGGATATGCCGCAACGCGACGTGCGTAGCCAGAGTCCGAAACTAATCAAACTGCTTGTGATTTGCATATTCCTCGGTTTGATGATTCCGGCCGGATTGCTTTACTTGTACGTGCTGTTTAACGATACGATTGATGATGCAAAGGAGTTTGAGCAACACATTAAAGCGCCGATGTTAGGCCAGTTAGTGCAGAACTCACGCAATGCGCATATCGCTATCCATGAAGGTGAGTCGACCGTTTCGGCAGAATTGTTCCGCTTGATTCGTACGAACCTGCGGTTTGTGCTGCCGTCGGAAGCGAAGAACCCTGTTATCTTGGTGACCAGTTGTATCAACGGAGACGGTAAATCGTACGTATCCAGCAATATTGCTTTGTCGTTGGCTATCTTGGGCAAGAAAGTGGTATTGGTAGGTATGGATATCCGCAAACCGATGTTGGCTACGTATTTCGGGTTGAAGGATAAAGGGCATCTGACGGATTATCTGGCTGAACCGGAGATGGCAATGGAGGATATTATTGTGCCGAGTGGTGAGCATAAGAATCTGGATCTGATTCCGTGTGGTACGGTACCTCCGAATCCGGCAGAGTTGCTGCTCTCGGAGCGTGTGGATGAATTGTTCAGCGAGTTACGTAAGCAGTACGATTATATCATCGTCGATACGGCGCCGGTAGCTTTGGTAAGCGACACCTATCAGTTAGACCGCATAGCAGACTTGACGCTCTTCGTTTGCCGATACAAGTACACGCCGAGCGAGATGGTCGAGTATATCAATAACGTAGTTGAGCAGCAGCGGATGCATAATGTGGCTTGCGTGCTGAACGGTGTCAAAGGGTTGCGTGCCGGCTACGGATACGGTGGTCAAAAGAAATGAGATTCTTTTGATTGACGATTGGACGATTGACGAGGTACGATTGATTGACAATTGAAAAATATTGACGATTTATGACTACAGACGAACTGAAAGAGAGATTTAGAAAGTTTTCTATCAAAATTATTGGGCTTGTAAATACAATGCCGAATAACATTGCGGGAAATGCAATTGCAAAGCAGATAGTTCGTTCCGGGACTTCTCCGGCTGCTAATTATAGAGCAGCCTGTTTGGCAAAATCGAATAAAGATTTTCTAAACAAACTGAAAATGGTAGAGGAAGAGATAGATGAAACGTCACATTGGTTAAGCGTCATTATGGATGCAGAACTTCTGCCTCGGACACAAGTGGAAGACTTGTATGACGAAAGTGTTGAATTAAGACGAATTGTAACACGTTCCATTTTAACAATAAGGAAAACAATAGATGCAAAGGAACGTCAATCGTAAATTAATCAAATCGTACATAAATCGTACATCGTAAATTTGTCAATCGTCAATAATTATGGTTGTTTGTGTAGCGGAGAAACCCTCTGTGGGAGCTTATATAGCCAATGTGCTGGGTGCTAAGCAGAAGCACGATGGCTATTTTGAAGGGAACGGATATCAGGTGACCTGGACATTTGGCCACTTGTGTGCGTTGCTGGATCCGCAGGAATATACGGAGCAATGGAAAGCCTGGAGCCTAAGTTCGCTGCCGATGATTCCGCCGCGTTTTTCCATCAAAGTGTCCGGTGACGCGGGTGTACACAAACAGTTTAATGTAATCAAGAGTCTGATCGAGCAAGCCGACGAGGTAATCAACTGCGGTGATGCCGGTCAGGAAGGAGAGTTGATTCAGCGATGGGTTTATCAGCAGGCGGGATGCAAGTGTCCGGTGAAGCGCCTATGGGTAAACTCGTTGACAGAAGAGGCGATCCGTGAAGGATTCAAACAACTCAAAGATCAATCGGAATACCAGCATCTCTATGAAGCGGGAATGATGCGCGCGATAGGGGATTGGTTATTGGGAATGAACGCTACGCGTGCATATACAATAAGGTACGCGAGCGGGCGCGGGCGCGACAGGCAGGTGCTTTCCGTAGGACGCGTGCAGACACCGACTTTGGCGCTGGTGGTTAAACGTCAGGCCGAAATCGAACATTTTGTACCGCGGACGTATTGGGAACTCAAAACGAATTACCGTGATACGCTCTTTAGTGCCCAGCTGCCGGTAGAGGAAGATGACTATGCCATCACATCGGAAGAACAAGGGCAGGCATTGGTGGACAGTATCAAAGATCTGCCGCTGACTATTACTTCGGTGGAGAAGAAAAAAGGGCTTGAGTACGCGCCCAAGCTGTATGACCTGACCTCTCTGCAGGTTGATTGCAACAAGAAATTCGGTTTCTCGGCGGAACAGACGCTCCAACTCATTCAATCGCTTTATGAGAAACGCGTGACGACCTATCCGCGTGTGGATACAACCTATCTGAGCGATGACCTGTATCCGAAAGTGCCGGCTACCTTGGCGGGTATCAAGGATTATTTCCCGGCGATAACACCGCTATTGGGAACTAAGCTGCCGAAGTCCAAGAAAGTATTTGACAATAAGAAAGTTACGGACCACCATGCGATCATCCCTACCGGTCAACGCCCGGAAGGATTGACGGCCGATGAGAAGAAAGTGTATGACCTGGTGGCGCTCCACTATATCGCTGTCTTCTATCCCGAATGCGAGGTGAGCAACACGACGGTATTGGCAAAAGCGGGTGAGATCGATTTTAAGGTGACCGGTCGCGAAGTGCTGAAGCCGGGATGGCGCGTGGTCTTTGAGAATGATCGTTCGCAGAGCGAACTCAATGATGATAATGATGCGAATGATGAAACATCCAAATCACTTCCGGCATTTGTGAAAGGCGAGAGCGGTCCTCATGAGCCGGTTTTGAAAGAGAAGACGACTACGCCACCGAAATATTACACAGAAGCAACGCTCCTTCGTGCTATGGAGACAGCCGGTAAGACGGTGGAGAACGATGAGTTGCGCGAGGCGATGAAAGAGAATGGTATCGGCCGTCCTTCTACGCGTGCGGCCATCATCGAAAAACTCTACCAACGCAAGTATATCGTCAAGCAAGGTAAGTCCCTGCGTGCCACAGAAACAGGCATCAACCTCATTCATTTGATCATCTCTCCATTACTCAAATCGGCAGAGTTGACCGGTCTTTGGGAGAAGAAACTAAGGGAGATAGAGCGTGGAGAATATACCGCACAGGATTTCTTGGCAGAACTCAAAGAGATGACCTCCGGAGTGGTTAAAGATGTGAAGACGAACAAAGCCGGCATGCTCTGTCCGGTATGTCGTCAGGGTTTGATCATTCGTGGAAATACCCGTTACGGTTGTTCCCGTTGGAGAGAGGGTTGCACCTATCAAGAGCCATTTTGACAAGTCGATTTAGCAAAAATGCACTATTATGCATTATTTCCGTCAATTTTTCCACATAAAGTTGACGGTTTTTTTGTACCTTTGCAGCCGATTTGTAACGCGTATGTGCGTATGAAGGAGGAAAAACAAACAAATAAATTTAATATCAACAAACAAATTCTCTTTATGAAACTGAATTCCAGTTTGTTCCGTACCATGATGCTTTCAGCTTTGCTTTTGATGGGCATGGCTGTTGAGGCGCGTGTGGTAACCGGAACAGTGAAGGATCCGACGGGAGAGACAATTATCTCTGCTTCCGTGGTGGTTAAAGGTACCACGATTGGTACAGTGACGGATTTCGACGGTAATTATACCCTCGAGGTGCCGGATGATGCGAAGGTGCTTATCTTCTCCTACATCGGTATGCAGACGCAAGAGCTGAACATCACCGGTGATGTAATGAATGTTGTCCTCGCAGAGAATAGTGAGGTGCTTGAGGAAGTGGTGGTAACCGGTTACGGTACGACGAAGAAACGCGACCTGGTAACAGCGGTTAGTTCCGTTAATGCGGATCAATTGAAGGACATTCCTGTAGCTTCGGCTTCTGAGGCGCTGCAAGGAAAACTGGCTGGTGTGTCGGTGACAACGACCGAGGGTAGCCCGGATGCAGACGTAAAAATCCGTGTGCGTGGCGGTACGTCGTTGACGCAAAGCAATGACCCGTTGTATATCGTGGACGGTTTCCCTGTTTCGAGCATTTCGGATATTGCTCCGGGTGATATCGCTTCGATGGACGTGTTGAAGGATGCTGCGGCTACCGCTATCTATGGTGCGCAGGGCGCAAACGGTGTAATCATTATTACTACCAAGGATACGCAATCGGCTGATGGGGAGAAGATGACTATTCATGCAGATTATACAGGATATATGGGATGGCGTCATATAGCAAAAAAATATAATATGATGGATGGAGAGGATTATCTGCGTATGCAGTATGAATATGCGTACTTTGATGGAAAAGGACAAGACGAAAAGTTGTTGGATAACTTCTATAAATATTATGACCGTCTTGGGTATAACAAAACCGAGAAGTCTCATGGCACTTTCAGTAGCGTTATAGATCAATGGAGAAACTTCCGGACAGACGAGTCTGCTCTTTCCGCAGCATTTCCTAATATGGATATGGAATTATACCATTCTTACAAAGATAAAAATGGCGATATAGACTGGCAGGAGGCAACTTTCGGTGGAAATCATCTGAATTCCAATCATACTTTTAATGTATCTGGAGGTATGAAGTCCGCGAACTTCAACTTTTCATACAATCGCATCGATGATAATTCAATCATGTATGGTTCGAACTATACCCGCAATAACCTTTCTCTTAAGACAAAGTTCAAACCGATTAAAAATTTAACTATTGCAGCAACTGCCCGATATACAAACACCAATGTGTTGGGCGCGGGAACTAATAGTGCTCAAGATGCTGGTTCGACAAGTGAGAGTCGTTTGCGCAATGCAGTAAGTTTTGTTCCGCTTCCGGGTATTGAAGCATACATCAAAGACATGGAAGATGATACAGATCTTGGTAACCTTTGGAATCCGATTATTGCTGTAGATGATAGTTATAAGAAGAAAGTAGATAATAAACTTACTTTGAACGGATATGTAAGTTATAAATTCTTAAAATACTTTACATTGAAAGCAGAAATAGGCTATGAAAATCGGGTCGTATCCCAAGATCGTTTTTACGGACCGACTACTTTCTATGCACGTCAAGGTGAAGGAAACGCTCAAACTGGCAAAGGATTTGGGCACTCTGTATCAACAAATGATGTGACCTCTCGCTTGAAGCAAACCAACACCTTTGAATATGCGCAGAAATTTGTGGACAATGCACATGATTTTTCGCTTTTGTTAGGTGAGGAGCAGACAATTAATAAAGGTGAAATCAGAACAATTAATGGTTTTGGATTTGATCCAACACTATCAGGAAAACAAGTGTTTAGTTTGTTGGGGCAAGCCCAAAAATCGACCATCAAGAACTATGTGGATCCGACTGACAACATGCTTTCTTTCTTTGCTCGTGCAAACTACAACTACAAAGGACGTTATTATATTACTGGAACATTCCGTGCGGATGCTTCTTCTCGTTTCACAAAAGGCAATCAATGGGGCTTCTTCCCGTCGGTGGCAGTAGCATGGCGCATGGTGGATGAAGAGTTTATGCAGGGCGCGTCTTCTTGGCTCTCTAACTTAAAATTCCGTCTTTCGTATGGTACCGTAGGTAATAATCAAGTAGATCTTGGTTATCTCCATTTTGACTATTTGGCATCTCAATCTCCCTATATGCAAGGAATGGGTACCGTGCTTACTGATGGTCAAAATGGTACGAGTAACTATCTAATTGCAGCAAACCCAAAACTTAAATGGGAGACTACCATCACTCGTGATTTTGGAATTGACTATGGTTTCTTCAATGAACGCTTGAGTGGTGCCATTGATTTGTATTGGAATAATACAAACGATCTTATCCTTCGGTATCGTCTGGCGACAGGCGGATATAACTATCAATACCGTAATATCGGATCCACCGATAATAAGGGTGTAGAGTTTTCTATAAAAGGCGTCATCTTAGACAGACGCTCGAAGGAACTTTCTTACGGACTGACGGTTGATGCAAATATCGCATACAATTATAACAAGGTGGTGAATCTTGGTGGTATGGATTCGTACCAAGTGGCTTCAGGCTGTTTCTCAACGTATTATACGCAGGAGTATGAATATATGTTGACCCCAGGTTCTGCAGTTGGAGATGTTTACGGCTATAAGACGGATGGATGGTATACAGCTTCTGATTTTGCATCATATAATAAGAGTACTGGTGCAATGGGAGGCTGGAAGGATGCCGAAGGAAAAGCAATAGAAACTCCTTTAGGTATCGCGTATCCGGGTATGCCAAAGATTGTCAAGGATGAAGACGGAAAATATAATTTACAAAAAATAGGCAACACATTGCCTGTTGTAACTGGTGGTTTTAATATTAACTGGTTTGTCGGTGGAGATAATTGGGGTAAGGTTGATTTCGCAGCTAATTTCACATACTCTATCGGTAATGATGTTGTCAATATGGCGGCATTGGACTATTCCACTGTATGTAGTTCTACCCGTAACCGTAACTTGTTAGCTTCGCAAGCATATGGGAAACGTTATTCTCTATTTGATGAGAATGGTAACTTTATGCATAATTTTGCAGCTGCGTACAGCGGTAACAACTTGACTGGTGATGCATATAAAGCCATGGCAGCTTACGTAGATGAACAAAATGCTAATGCTACAAGTGCTAACCCGTATTGTACATCGCTTGTATTAACAGATAAGTATGTGGAAGATGCATCGTATCTCCGTTTAGCTTCTCTTAATATAGGCTATACGTTGGCTCGTAAATGGACAGAAAAGGCACACATTTCTACTTGTCGAATCTTCTTCTCTGCGTCAAACCTATTCTGCGCTACTAAATATAGCGGCTTAGATCCGGAGGTTGATACACGATCGAAAGTAAACCCGTTAGCAATTGGTATTGACTATTCTGCATTTCCGAAGAGCCGTGGATTTAACTTTGGTGTAAATCTGTCATTTGAATAATAACTGAATAATTATATATCATTATGAAATACAGTAAGTTTTTATGCGTACTCTTTGCCTCGGCTTTAATGGTGAGCTGTGACAGTTTCTTGAATAACGAGTCTCCATCAGCTATGGATAAAGCATCGGTTTTTTCTAGTCCGACAAATGCAGAGCAGGCAATTTTTGGTGTATATAATTTGATAGGGGCTAACAATTCCTATCGTAATCGTATTGCATGTGGTTTTACCGGACTCAACACCGATATTGAGTATAGTACAAAATCGACATCAACAAATGGCGAACAAGAGCTCATGATGTATGATTGTTCTATATCCAATAGCCGTGTCTCTAACACTAATGGCTCGGATATTTGGTCATATCTGAACACGATGATAGAGCGTTGTAACAGAATCATCGAGGGCTTGGAGACTTATGGAGATATAGAGCATAATGCCACTATGAGAGAGTTTCTTGGAGAGGCATATTTTCTACGTTCTTTTGCTTTCCTTGAACAAGTGAAATATTGGGGAGATGTGCCAGCGCGTTTTGTTAGTCTTGAAAAAGATCCTGATGGTATCAAGATGCCTAAAAGTGATAGAAATGTGATTTACGAGCAGATACGCAAGGATCTCAACTTGGCTGCCAATTATCTGCCGTGGTCGCAGGATCGTAAAGGCGCAGCGGCAAATAATGTGGGGCGTCCGAGTAGAGCAGCTGCTTTGGCGTTACTCGCTCGTGCAGACTTAATGTACGCAGGTAAAGCGGTAAGACCCCAAACTGTCGAAGATCCTTCTGGTTATAGTGTTCGCTATAATATTGAAGATGTCACGCTTCGTCAAGAAGTATATAAAGAAGCATTAGAGGCTTGTGCTACGATTATCAAAAATGAGGATTACAAGCTTGCTAGTGATTTCGCAAAACCATTTAAACAAATATGCGCCGACGTGGTTTCCTATAAAGAGATGGAGCATATTTGGGTTCTTCCTTTCGCGGATGCAGCACGCGGACAGGTTTTGAACTATAATGCGCCGAAGCTTCCTTCTGCATCTACTTCATCAGGTGCAACATCTGTGGCTGGACATCTTCATGGCTTCTCTAATGGTGGTTCTTCTAATGGTCACGTATGTATATCTCCGATTCTCGTTTATGAGTTCGATAAAAATGATAAACGTCGTGATGTGACATTTGTTACTGGACAATGGCAATATAATGATGGTAGTGATGAAATAAGTGGAGACTCTGTACGCCCTATTGTATTCCCAGGATATGATGCAAAAGAGTATAAACTGTATCAGAAACACAACCAGATTGGCACATTCTATGTGGCAAAATATCGTTTTGAATGGATGGCTGAAGGACGTTCTCTTTCTTCCACGGATGACGGTGTTGACTTCCCTATTATTCGTTATGCAGATGTGTTGTTAATGTTCGCAGAGGCTTCTCTCGGTGGCATTTCAGCTGATAAACCAGTTAACAACACTGGTCTGGATCCTGTTGCTCAATTCAATAAGATAAGAAACCGAGCAGGTGTGGCTCCCATTTCAGCTGGTGACTTGACAATGGAGGCAATCATGCAAGAGCGTGCATTTGAGTTCTGTGGTGAGTATGTACGTAAATATGATTTGATGCGTTGGGGTAACTTACAAGAGAAGATGAAAGCTGCTCAGGATCTCATTCGTAAAATGTCTGTTCCAGAAACGCGTGCAGAATTAGGAATAGGTGACTCGATTTATTACAAATATCGTTTTGATACTGAACTTGGTGGGTTTGTAATGGATAGCATCTGGGGTATTTGTAAAGGCGAAAACTCACGTCCTGCAGCATTTAAAAAAGAAAATGGATGGCAGGCTAAGGATATTTATACTTCAGAAAAGAAAGGTTATATACTTAGCGAAAGTAACTATCCTATTTATGTAAGCGATGAAAAACTGGAATCCAGACAATATTGGCCAATTTTCTCAACCAATATTGGAGCATCCAATGGAGTCTTGTGGAATAACTATGGCTATTAAGCATTTTGCAATATTCTTATTTCCGATCCTTCTGTTTGGCGCGTGCCATACAGAAGGACCGGATAAACCATCAAAAGAAGACCCGGTACTTGTTAATGCGTGTCACTATATTCATGGTGGCGCATTTAGTACAACAGGAGGAAAAGGTGGTACAATTTATGTAGTAACTACGTTGGTTGATTCAATCAACCCTGCTGATAATAAACCTATTCCAGGAACACTTCGTTATGCTATAGAGCAAGGAGAAGCGAGAACTGTAATTTTCAATGTTGCAGGCACGATTCATTTGAAGAAACCACTCACGCTCTCAAAAGGAAATATTACTATAGCGGGGCAATCTGCTCCAGGAGACGGAATCTGCATCGCAGACTACCCCCTTTTAATTAAGGCGGCAAATAATGTTATTATTCGCTTCTTACGTTTTAGATTAGGGAACGAATCCCTTAAAAAGGATAGAGAAACGGATTATGATGCACTTTCTGTTAATGATAGTAAAAATATTGTCCTCGACCACCTCTCTTGTTCATGGTCTGTAGATGAATGTGTGTCTTGTTATGGGAATGAAAATTTTACCCTTCAATATTGCTTCATAACCGAGTCCCTACGTAATGCGGGACACGTGAAAGGAGCTCATGGTTATGGTGGTATTTGGGGAGGAAAGAATGCAACCTTCCATCATAATTTGTTAGCTCATCACGATAGCCGTAATCCGCGGTTTGACCATGATTATGTGAATGTCAAATGTGCCGGCCCGATTGACTATGTCAATAATGTAGTCTATAACTGGGGAGGCAACTCTACTTATGGAGGCGAAGGAACAAATAAAGGTGCTGGAGGAAGGCATATCAATTTCGTCAATAATTACTATAAGTACGGACCAGCAACATCCAAGAAGACACGTCTCATTGATCCGACCGTCTCTTGTTCTAACTGCGTTTCTTCCCCTGGAGGAACGGTTGAAGGACCAAAGATTTATCTTGTCGGGAATTATATGTACGGCTCAACGGAAGTGACGAACGACAACTGGAGTGGTTCAACCGTTAAAACGGATGCGGTAAAAGCAACTTCGCGATGGACAGATGGACTTACTTTGCTGACAAATGAAGAATCTGCAGAGGATGCTTATAAGACCGTTCTTGCAAAAGCCGGTTGCTCGCTTCATCGTGATGCAGTGGATTTACGCATTATAGATGAGGTTCGCAATGGAACAGGAAAGTTAATTGATAAACCATCCGATGTGGGTGGCTTCCCGGAACTCGATCCCGGGGTTCCTCCGATTGATTCAGATGGTGACGCAATTCCAGATGAATGGGAGATTGAGTATGGGATGGATCCTCATAAATATTCCGATGCATATTTGTCTTCTTTCGTAGATGGATTCACGAATTTGGAGGTCTATCTTAACGCAATTGTAGCATACTTATATTAAAAATGCAAAAAATACACTTTTTTTGGCAATATATACTTGTTTATTTCCAAAATTTGTAGTACCTTTGCGGCGTATTTGTAAAACGAATGTCACAATTAACTTTAATATTAACTTTTAAATTTTAAAATTATGAAGAAAATTTTCCTCTTCGCAGCTGCCGTAGCAGCTACAATGGCTCTTAATGCCGCTTCTTTCACTGGTTTTGATTTCCGTGATGGTTCTCTCGGTACAAAAATTCATGATGAAGGTCTTTTGAATACAGCTGTTAATGTTACCCTTAATGAGACTGATGCAACTGATCATAAGTATGAGATCAAGAACACAGAAGCAGGCGAAATGGGTTTCGAAATAGGCGGTGTAGAGTTCTCTTATTCTGATCAACAAGCTGGTAAAGTAGCTTTCAAAACTACAAAAACTTACATCTCTCCGAATGGTGTACGTCGTTTGGTCACTATTCCGACTACTGCTGGTGAAAAAGTACTTGTCTATGCTCAGGATGCAATTAGTGGTATTGGTGTAGAGGGCGTAAAAGGCAAAACTACAATTGATCTCAAGGGTTGGGGTGAAAATAAGGATGTATACACTGAATTAGAGGCAAGTGGTTCCGCTATTGTTATTCGTTCTGACAATGGAGAGGAAGGTACAACCGCAAAACTCGTTTGGAAGATTGGTGCTATTCTTCCTGCTGATGCTCAAGGTATCAACAACACCAACGCTGCTGTTAAGGTTGAGAAGTTCTACCGTGACGGTCAACTCATCATCCGAAAGAATGGTGTAGAGTACAACGCTCTTGGCACACGTCTCTAATCCCTAACGGACATTTCTAAAGGCTCGCAACTGCGAGCCTTTTTTGTTTTCCCTTTTAGCTATCAACAGCTAGTTATTACTTAGATATTACTTGGTTATTTGCTCGTTATTACCCCTCCGTCTCCCTAACCTCATCATTCCCATCATTCAGCGAAGCGGCTCAATCCATCATTCAAAATTTGTCATGTCGCTGTGTCGCTTTTAAAATTTGTCGTGAGACTATGAAACTTTGATACTTTCTTTGTTAAGCTATTTATTTACAATCTTTTATAAAGTATCATTAAAGTTTCAAAGTTTCAAAGTATCATCTTCAAATAGCGACATACCGACATCTCATTCATCAAAAAGGCTCGCATCGCGAGCCTTTATTGTTGCTATGTATTTGCCTTTACTCCAGCGGACTTCCATTCCAAAGGAGGTTCTTGCTATGCTTGATCTCGTTCTCTTTCTGCGGGGTAATGATGCAGTTCTGGAAAGTGATCTTCTCGGCATAGTCAATCGTCATTCCTTCACGAACGCCATAGAAGCTAACGCCATCGAAGAGGATGTCATGAACCGGCAGACCTTTCAGACCGACCATATCTACCGCCTTTCGTGCATTGACGCAAGTGATATTGCGGAAGGTGAAATTGCTCCATTCAGGATAGAACTTACTCTTATCGTCTGTATCTGTAGCACCGCGACCACCTGCCGAACGATCAGCGTAACCCGATTGGAAGAGCACAGCTGCTTCGCGGATATCCTTCATCGTAATGTTATAGCAGTAGATATCTTCGCACCAACCGCCACGACCCGGTGCCGATTTGAAACGGCAACCGATATCAGTACCATCGAACATACAATCCTTCACGATCAGACGCTGCATACCGCCGCAGAACTCAGAACCGATTACAAAACCACCGTGAGCACGATAAACCGTATCGTTCGTGATGAGGAAATCGCGTTGAGGACCAGCCTCTACACCCTTCTCGCCTACACCGCCTTTCATACAGATACCATCGTCACCAGCGCTCACATGACAGCCGGCGATGAGAGCAACCTGTACGTTACCCGGATCCATCGCGTCGCCGTTCTGTGCCCACCACGGACAATCGATGGTGACGTTCTCAATGATGAGGTTTTGGATACGTGTCGGAACGAGGTGGAACTTCGGACTGTTGCGTAGGGTGACACCCTCTACGATCACGTTTTTCGAGTCAGTAATGTTCACCAAATGCGGACGCATTTTCTCTTGGATCTCAGGCGTAGCAGCGATATTGGGGATACCCAGTTCCGGCTTCAGATTAAACGGATACCAGAGACTATAGGTCTTGTCGTCCGGTTTGATCGTACCGCCTAATGCCAATGCTTCGTCCCAAAACTCAGCGGCACCGCCTTTCTTGAGTTTCTTCTCTTTGATCGGACGCCAAATAAAGCCTTGTCCGTCGATCACGCCTTTACCGGTGATACCGATATTCTCGCATTTGGACGCACGAATCAACGCGTAGCATTTCTTACTTCCGTCACGCAGACTGTCACCTTTCTGTACGTATAGTTCTTTGTTCTCGCTGAAGAGCAGCGTAGCACCTTTACTCAAGTGCAAGTCAATGTTACTGCGTAATTGAATCGGACCCGTTTTCCATACACCGCGCGGAACGATGACGTGTCCACCGCCTTGCTTGCTAAGTTCTTTGATGGCTTTGTTGATGGCCTCACCGCAATCGGTCTTACCATCAGGCACTGCTCCGTATTGCGCGATGTTAACGGATGTTGCAGGGAACTTGACCTCCTGCACACGCTCGATCTCAATCGGCAGGTTGGTGTAGTAATGGTCGTACTTACTTTGTGCGCTTACCATCAGCGCCGCGCCCAATAGTAGGGCGGAGAGAAGGACTTTTTTCATAATATTACTGTTTTTGTTGTTTTCTAGGGTTCTAGGATCCTAGGGCTCTAGGAATCTAGTATCAATAATTATGCCAACTCCGCAATCTTGAGTGCTGCATTGATGCCATCCAAAGCAGAACTCGTGATGCCTCCTGCGTAACCTGCTCCTTCGCCGCAGGGATAGAGCAGGGGAGTACTCACCGATTGTAAGGTTTCCGGATCTCGCGGGATACGTACCGCACTGCTGCTTCGACTCTCCACACCTACGATGACAGCATCATTCGTCAGAAAGCCCGGGTATTTCTTATCGAAATCCCCAAAACCCTGTTGCAAGCGTTTACCGATATGCGCCGGTAACCATTGGTCCAACCTACTCGGTATAATGCCCGGCAAGTAACTGCATGCCGGCAGATCTTTGGAGGCACGACCCTCTACAAAATCGCGAAGACGTTGGGCGGGAGCTTGGGCTTGCGGACCGCCATGCTCAAACGCGAGACGTTCTAATTCTTCTTGGAACGCTAATCCACGTAGCGGATCGTCGCCGGGTATATCTTCCGGATTGATCTGAACGACCATTCCTGAGTTGGCATAAGGTGAATTACGATGACTCGCACTCATTCCATTCACAACACAACTACCCGCTTCGCTGCCTGCCGGCACAATATGTCCGCCCGGACACATACAGAACGAATAAACGCCTCGACCATCGACCTGCGTTACTAAACTATACGAGGCATTGCCGACGTACTCAATAAGTTCTGAATCCTGACGGCTGATGGCTGATGGCTTAAGATGGTACATTAATTTATTGATGAGTGCCTGCGGGTGTTCTGCACGAACGCCCATCGCAAAACCCTTCGTCTCTAACTTCACACCCTCTTCCGCTAACATCCGATACGTATCGTGTGCTGAATGGCCGATCGCCAAGATTAATGGAATTTTCCATTTTCCATTTTCCATTTTCCACTCTTTGAGACTTCTCACGCAAGTCTCAAAGTGAATCTCTCCGCCATGCGCAAGGATACATTCTCGCATATTGCGAATGATAGAGGGGAGTTTATCGGAACCGATATGGGCATGTGCTTCGTACAGCACCGTGTCGGGTGCACCGAAATAATGGAATAGTTCCATTACCCGCTGCATGTTTCCCCTTTTCTTCGAGCGGGAGAAAAGTTTTCCATCCGAGAATGTCCCTGCCCCACCTTCGCCGAAACAATAGTTGGATTCAGGATTCAAACCCTCATTTCGATTCAGCAAAGCGATATCTTTCTTGCGTTCACTCACTTCCTTTCCCCGTTCATAAATAATCGGTTTGATCCCATGCTCAAGCAATGTCAATGCCGCAAAAAGTCCTGCCGGACCTGCGCCAATGATAGTCACTGACCGCTTTGCCTGATGTACGTCTTGGAAGACAGGCGGTGCATAGAGCGGAATAGGCGCATCTTTCGGGATAGGCTTTCCGTTCTCGTCCGTTAGAATAGTAAGATGCACGCGCAACTCTCGCTGCCGTGCATCTACTGAACGTTTCACCACCCGCCATTGTTGCTCAGCGATAAACGCCTCGCGGGGAGAAAGAATATACTGGACGCTATCCATGAATATCCGGGTGTCGAGCCTCTAGATTACTTTCCAATCTTACTGAGAACGGCCTCAAGACCCAATTCTTTCACTTTCTCGCTGATCTTTGCTTCCAGTTCATCGCACAGATCCGGGTTCTCTGCCAACACATCTTTCACTTTGTCGCGACCCTGACCGAGTTTGGTGTCTCCATAACTGAAGAAGGAACCGCTCTTCTTGATAACCTCGGTAGCAACCGCAAAGTCCAAAATCTCACCGATACGCGAGATACCTTCGTTGAACATTAGATCGAATTCTGCTTTCTTGAACGGAGGCGCTACTTTGTTCTTCACTACTTTCACGCGCACTTGGTTGCCCTTAATCGTTTCACCGTCTTTGATCTGACCCGTACGACGGATATCCAAACGAACGGAAGCGTAGAACTTGAGGGCGTTACCGCCGGTAGTGGTCTCAGGGTTACCGAACATCACACCGATTTTTTCTCGCAACTGGTTGATGAAGATGACGGTAGTACCGGTTTTATTCACAGAAGCGGTCATCTTACGCAGCGCCTGACTCATCAGACGTGCCTGCAATCCTACCTTATTATCTCCCATCTCACCGGCGATCTCTGCTTTCGGCGTCAATGCCGCTACAGAGTCAATAACGATGAGGTCCACAGCTGCCGAACGAATCAACTCGTCCGCGATATCCAGTGCTTGCTCACCGCTATCCGGTTGAGCAATCAGCAGTTCAGCGATGTTCACACCGAGTTTCTCTGCATAGAAACGGTCGAAAGCATGCTCGGCATCGATGATCGCCGCAATACCACCTTGTTTTTGCACCTCCGCCATCGCGTGGATAGCGAGAGTGGTCTTACCGGATGACTCCGGGCCGTAGATCTCGATGATACGTCCTTTCGGGTAACCGCCTACGCCCAACGCGTAGTTCAGACCCAGACTTCCGGTCGGAATAACGGGAACGTTCTCAATACTCTCGTCACCCAATTTCATGATGGCACCTTTGCCATATTCTTTGTCAATCTTCGCCATCGCAGCCTGCAATGCTTTGAGCTTATCTGCCGATGGTGCTTGTTTCTCTGCCATAATATTGTGATTTTTAAATGTTCGTAATAACGTTATTACGTAATAACGTAATATCGACTGCAAAGGTACACAAAAAAAATGACATACGCAAGAATTTAATAAATTTTTTATTAAATTAATCGTACGAGCTTTGTGAGTTAAGAAATGTTATGTCATTTTTTTTCGTAATAGCGACAAAATTCGCGAATTCCACACGCCTCGCATTTCGGCTTTCGGGCTTGGCATACATACCGGCCGTGTAGCAGAAGCCAATGATGGGCTTTGGGGATGACAGAAGCAGGAATATACTTAACTAATTGTTTTTCTGTCTGTAAGGGGTTCTTACTATTCGTTGTAAGTCCGAGACGTTCGCTCACACGGAAGATATGCGTATCCACCGCCATCGTCGGTTGATTCCATATAACTGCACAAACGACATTCGCGGTCTTGCGACCTACCCCTTGCAGCGTCTGCAAATCTTCGATAGTATCGGGAACTTCACCATGATAAACCTCCACGAGGCGTTGTGCCATCTGCACCAGATGTTCTGATTTGGAACGCGGGTAACTGACCGATTTGACATACTCAAAGACCTCGTCGCTTGTCGCTTTTGCTAAGGATTCCGGGGTCGGGTATGCGGCAAAGAGAGCCGGAGTAACCATATTGACACGCTTGTCCGTACATTGGGCGGAGAGCATTACAGCCACCAAGCATTGGAAGGGGTTGGCAAATACCAACTCACTCTCTGCGACCGGCATGTTCGCTTCAAACCAAGCTAATATATTTTCAAACCGCTGTTTGGTCGTCATGATAGGTGCGGCTTAAGAATGTGAGTACTTGCGTCGCCTGTTGTTGCACGGAAGCAGTCTCCGGGGTGATCTCCTTTTTCTGAAGACGAAGCATCATAATCTGGTAGAGCAGCACGAGGCATGCTTCGATATCCGACATCGTAGGACGGTCGGTTTTGGCCTTCAGCAGATTCAGACTCGGCTGCAAGCGAATGATGGCGGCGCGATACATGGCATCTTCGTTAAGAAGGGTCGTATGCAGGTCAATCAGTTCCGCAAGCGCATTATTGGCTAAGGCCAAATGACCACCCTCTACGATACCTTCGCGATGCATCATCTCGTTGAGGTCATGTAATTCAGGCGTAGCCTCCGCATTCTGCGGAAACGCCCGCAGGTAGTCCTCCATTTGCCATAAATAGAGAATATATTCCGCTATATTGTCTTTTTTAGATTTCATTCGAACAATGAATTCAATCGTCAATCAATCGTTAAATCGTCATTCGTCCAATCGTCAATCTCAGACATAAAAACCTCAATATCTCGTCTGTCTTTCTTTGTCGGTCTTCCGGTGCCTCTATCCCTACCGCCATTACCGGCCAGGCGTGCCAGTTCGAGCAGTTCGAGTTGTTGCGGAGACGTGCAATCCTGCATGTATTCGGGCACGAGTTTGGCGCCTAAGCGGTTCTCCGTCAGTTGAAGTACCTTATAGGTATAAGTGATCGGACCTTTGCGCACGTTGAACGTATCGCCGATCTTAAAGGTGCGGCTGGGCTTGAGTTGGACGCCATTCATCGTGATACGCCCGTTCTTGCAGGCATCAGCGGCGATAGAGCGGGTCTTATAGATCCGCATAGCCCAGAGATATTTATCGACACGAACTTCGCTCATTTGTTATTAAACTGATTCATGGTGCGGTCGATGCCTTGAAGACAGAAGGACGGAATGATCTCGGAGGTCACTTTGAGACGCTCATCGATGGTCTTTTTCTCTTCATCGGTCCATTCGCCGAGCACAAAATTGATCTGCGTTCCGCGTGTGTACTCGTTTCCTATACCGAAACGTACGCGTGCGTAGTTCTCGGTACCTAAAACGGATTGAATGTTACCGAGTCCGTTATGACCGCCGTTAGAACCCTGTTTGCGAATCCGGATCGTACCAAACGGTAGGTTGAGGTCATCCACCAGTACCAGCATGTTTTCCACCGGTATCTTCTCCTGTTGCAACCAATAACGCACGGCGTTACCGCTGAGGTTCATATACGTGGAAGGTTTAAGCAGTACGAGCTCGGCATTCTTAACACGACATTTCGCCACGAACCCGTACCGCTTATCTTCCCACTTGGCGTCTTTCGATGCAGCAAAAGCATCGATCATCATAAAGCCGATGTTATGGCGCGTACCTGCGTACTCGTCACCTATATTGCCTAAACCAACGATTAAAAACTTTGCCATAGTGTTTTAAAAATTAAGGGCGAGCTTAACGCCCGCCCTTATCATTAAGCTTGTTTGCTCTGGCGTGTTGCCTTCACCTCAGCGACGCAAGCGTCAGCAGGGTTAACGAAGCTCAAGCCCTCTACCTTCACGTCAGCAACGGCGATCTTCTTACCAAGACCAAGCTCGGTAACGTCGATGTTGATACGATCAGGGAATGCGGTGTAGATACCTTTTGCTTTGAGTTTGCGCATGTTCTGAACCAGTTTACCACCGGCTTTAACACCTTCAGCAAGACCGTTCAGTTGGATAGGAATCTCAACTACTACCGGCTTCTTCTCATCTACTGCGAGGAAGTCAATGTGCAGCGTCTTACCATCAATCGGGTGGAACTGAAGCTCCTTAACGATAGCTTTGGTCTTGGTGTCACCAACAGTGAGATCAACGATCTGAGTGTCCGGGCTGTAGATCAGCTTACGAACGTCACCTGCTGCTACTGTGAAAGTGCAGCTCAGACCACAACCATAAATGTTGCAAGGAATCAATTCCTCTGCGCGGAAAGCTTTAGCAGCTTTCTTTCCGTACTCGCTACGCGGAGTACCTACTAATGCAAATTCTTTCATGATTAAAAAATTGTGTTACTCAATATGGGGCAGTAATTTTCCTGTGACGCTGCCCGTATCCCATCACACGAACCCCTTTTCATTAAATTCCCTCCCATGAGGGGAGGGTCAGGGTGGGGTTAATCCCTTTTTGTTGTCCACCGAGGAGTCGAACCTCGCTTCTCGGAACCAAAATCCGGTGTAATACCGATATACGAGTGGACAGCACTTTTCGAAAAAGCGTGCAAAAGTACTGCTTTTTTTTGATATACGCAAATATTTTTGCACTTTTTTTCGAAAAAACGTTATTTTGCTATAACGAGATAGTAATTTTTCTTACCTTTTTGGAAGAGGATGTACTTTCCGTTGAGCAGGGCTGCATCGGTGATCGGAGTAGCAGGATCGGTCAGTTTCTCTTTGTTCATCGAGAAACCGTTCGCCTGAATCATCTTACGTGCCTCACCCTTACTCGGGAAGATATGCGTCTTTTCAGCCAGCAAGTCCAACGGACCGATACCGGCTTTGAGTTCGTCCATCGAGATCTCATAGGTCTCGACACCGTTGAAGACATCGAGGAAAGTAGCCTCATCTAACGCGCGCAACGCGTCTGCGGTCGCGTTTCCGAATAATATATTAGATGCTTCGACAGCTGCATTGTAATCTGCTTCGGAGTGAACCATGCACGTCACCTCTTTCGCCAAACGTTTCTGCAGCACGCGCAAGTGCGGAGCCTCTTCGTGCTCTTTAATCAGCGCCTCAATCTCTTCGCGGCTGAGGCTCGTGAAGATCTTGATATAGCGCTTTGCATCGTCGTCGCTCACGTTCATCCAGAACTGGAAGAACTTATACGGACTCGTGTATTTCTTGCTGAGCCAAACATTGCCGCTCTCGGTCTTGCCGAACTTACCGCCATCGGCTTTGGTGATCAGCGGGCAGGTAAGGGCGAAGGCAGTTTTGCCGTTCATCTTGCGCATTAACTCAATACCGGTAGTGATGTTACCCCACTGGTCTGAACCGCCCATTTGGAGGAGGCAGTTCTTATGCTCGTTCAGGTACACGAAATCATATCCTTGCAGCAACTGATACGTGAATTCCGTGAACGACATACCCTGCGAGAACTCGCCGTTGAAGCGTTTCTTGACAGAGTCCTTCGCCATCATGTAGTTGACGGTGATGAGTTTGCCGATATCGCGCGTGAAATTAATAAAGGTGTAATCCTTCATCCAATCGTAGTTGTTCACCAACTCAGCGGCATTGGGGGCGTCGCTGTTAAAATCGAGAAAATGCTCCAACTGTTCGCGGATACATGCCACGTTGTGGCGGAGGATCTCTTCGGTCAGCAGGTTACGCTCAGCCGATTTTCCGGATGGATCACCGATCATACCGGTTGCACCACCAATGAGCGCGATCGGTTTGTGGCCGCAGGCCTGCAGGTGACGCAGCATCATAATTCCGCACAAGTGACCGATATGCAGACTGTCCGCTGTGGGGTCGATACCTACGTAGGCGGTAGTCATTTCTTTCATCAATTGTTCCTCCGTACCGGGCATAATATCCTGTAACATGCCTCTCCAACGGAGTTCTTCTACAAAATTCTTCATATTCTTTTCAATTTGCGGGTGCAAAGGTACTGCTTTTTTTTGAATTGTGCAAATATTTTTACGAAAAATAAGTTTGGCACGGTATTTGCATATATAGGGTGTACACTTAATTAGTGAGTGAATTAAATAGAGATTGTTTGTTAAAAAGAAAGGGTTCGTCGGGAGACGAGCCCTTCTTTGTTATTCCGTGACTTTCTTATATTTACCTTCGATAAGCAGCATACCCGGAAGAATCTCTCCTCCGCCGGTCTTAACGAAAGTGGTATAGGGAAGGGTAGCGCCATCGGCTTTTTCGAGCACGGCGTTATAGCGGTTATCCCATATTAATCCTTTCTTCGGTTTGACGGTAGCGATATATTTATAGGTCGTCTTACCGGTCTCGGGGTCTTGTATCCGTTGGATAACCTGGAACTTAGAGTTCTCATTGATACCCTCTTTCATTCCAATCTTGGCGGCGTAGCCTTCAATTTTACCTTTCTCATTGGTCAGTACACTATAGACCGGAGTCTTCACTTTGAAGTCTTCGTACTGTTTAGCCAGCGCCACGATGTTTTTATCCATCGAACGGGCACAAATAGTACGCACCAACTCCGTCCGCTCATATTCGCCTTTTAGCACAGCCTTTTTGTCAAACTCATATTCGTGTGCAACGTATTTGAGACGGTAGGTTGTTTTGTCTTTTAGGAATGCCTCTATTTTTGCGGAATCGGGTTGGCCGGTGTAATGCTGGGTGTAGAAAATAGCGGCAATGGAGTCATTCCAGACCAATTGGTAAAGGTACGAATGGGTTTTGACGTTGAAGCCGGTGAAACTATCCGCTATTTCTCCTCCTACTTTTGCTAAATCTCTACCGGCAGATCCCCCTGTAAAGATATCAAATACGCCACCTACAATACCCATCGTCAGTTTAGCGACTGCGGCATCCTGCTCTGCGGTAGTGTATGTTACATCATTGACCAGCACAAAGGTTTGGCCCAATAACTCTTCTCCGGCATCGCTCAAAGTGGCTAAACCGCGTGTTGTCTGCAGAGCAAGCGCGACATCTACATCGGAGGCATTATATTGTCCGCGGGTCTGGATGAGCTCCGTATTGAATGTGGCATCGTTTACGTCGTGACCGCTGAGACCGAACCATTTGGCTACCATCTTTTTTCCCATCTCTTGCCGGTTTAGCAGATCTTCCGTATATTGTGCATTGGCCAGAACCTCTTTCTCATTCAGTTGATGGCCAAAAACTGCCTTATAATAGCCGGAGTCACGTTTCTGAATACCCCCTACCGTACGATTGTTAATGACGCGCATCCCTTCGATGGTATGGTCGTCATACTTATCGGGAATAGGAAGGGAGTCGAAGGCTTTGTATATCTCGCCGCCGAACTCATCTTCAGGGTGATAGACCAGCATCATCGCAAGCGAATTGCGACGATATTCCATATTACTTTGCGCCTGCACGGCAAGCACCGCACAGACACAAAGGATACTTAAAATCGTTTTACGCATTAGAGTAACGTTCTGAGGAATTCGATGGAAGTGGTTTGAGCCGGTTGATGTCTTCCATACGCAACGCCTACCTGGCGAGCAGCGTCGATACGCAGTTTCTCGAGGTCAATACCGTCCTGGTATTTCTTCATCTCAAACTTCCAATCGTCAAGCACCTTACCCTTGATTTCATTATAGAGGTCCATCGCCTCGTCGTAACAACCTGCGTCCGGGAGAATGTTCGCTAGGAATTCACCTGCGGCATATGCACCCTTCGAGTTCTGCTCTGCAGCCCATGCCTGACGAGCAGCCGCGAGGTTCTTTACACACTCGTTGTTGATATACATCTGATAAATCTCCAGACCTGCCGCTAAAGCAGCATCGAAATGCTTGCTTTGTTGCGGGATGAGGGTGACGATAGACAATGCCTCTTCGTAATTCTTCTGCTGAGCTAAATAACGTGCTTTCTTCAGCATAGCCTCTGCCTCGTGATCATAGTATTCGATGATTTTTGCCTTGCCATCCTTGATGAACTGTGCCATCTGCGGAGTCTGCAGCGGCATATGGCTGATGGCATTGAGATAGCATTTGTTCTCCGTCTCACCCAGACCACGTACGGTCATGGAAGTAGAACTGAAGATCGTCTTGGCATAAGCATCCACGATATAAAGGTTCATCTCCATCTTCTCCGAAATCTTCATTGGAGGTCCGGGGATAACATCTTTGTCAAGCGGAGTCGTGGAAACGGTGAGGACGAACTGACCGAGATAATCCATACCTGCTATGCCGTTTTGGGTGAGCAGTTGGGTCAACTTATTCTCAATCATCGCTTTGGCACCGGCAGGAAAACTCTCGGTCTCATCGAGCGCGTAAACGGATATTGGCAGATACTCCGTCTCTGCAGCCATCATAGTTGCGCTCATCAGCGCGGCTACGAATATAGAAAAGATTTTTTTCATAATGATTTTTCGTTATGACGTTATGACGTTATGTCGATATGACGAGGTTTTTTATTTCTCACCAAGGATAATAACCGCTCTTCCAAGACCTTTGACAAGCACTTTTGCGGGGATATAGAACGGTTCGCCTTTGAGGTGTTTGGTCAACTGTTTAGCGAAGCCGTTCGCATCGATAGCGCGTCCGCGTTCGTCGTAAACAGGAATACGTACCTGCGTAAAACGGGCTACGTTCTCGCTGGAGTACTCACGGGTGAAACGGCCTTGCACCGTGTTGAGTTGCAACCAGGTCTCAATCAGATCCACCAACTCCTCTCCGCCGAACTCGCTCTCCAGGTCAATACCGCGGGCGTTGTTGGCGAATACCTTGATATCGAGGCTTATCTCACGGCCGATATTCTGCATCTCGGTGAAATGATCCATGAGACGGTTGTTGAGGTTATCCATGTTGGCAACGATGGCTTCTTCCAGCAGTACATCTACATCAGCGGAGATGGAAGGAGCACCCGTACCGGCCGAAGAGCCGATGGTTTTAGCGGTATAGGCATCGCGGGCCTCGAGGATATAAGTCAGCGAGTGTTTGGGACCGAAGTCTTTCATCTCCCAACTGAGTTCGAGGATGATATCCGCTTTGGCCATACGTGCTACTTCGTCAAGAGGAGACTCTGCCAATTCGTTGCCGGACTTGCTCATCGTGAGGTTGTCCTCCATGCGTTGTTGCTCGATGTTCTTGAGTGTCTGCTCAAGGCTCTTAAGCGGGAACTGACGCTCTGCCATGAGGTCGTTGATCTTGGCAATCGCCACCTTGAGACCCATGTTCTCTTGCAGCGCTTGTTTGTAATTGGGTACCTTGGTGGTCATTCCCATGTTCTCTACTTCGGTGTAATAACCGTTGGAGATACACCATACATCGGACGGAATCACCATCAATTCCGGTTTCTTGATCTGTGCGCTCGCTACCAACGCTACCAGCGCCAATGCGAGAGTAAATATTGACTTTTTCATAACTTTCAAAATTTGACTTGTCAAATAATCGTACCCTTTAGGGTTAAGAACTATCAACTTTCAACTTTAATAGCGTCCTCCGGGCGGGATGATACCATCTGCCACGAGACGATCTTTGAGAGCCGCACGGTCTACCGAAACAGTTACGGTCTCGATCATCTGACGACCGTCACGTTGGTAACGGGTCGTGGTTGTACGTTTGTCACGCAGGTCAACATATTTTTTCCACGGACCGTTGTCTTGGAAGAACACACGGAAATAATCCTCGTGTTTCTCTTTGGCATTCTTGTCAAAGCAGAGCGGCTTGAGTCCCTCTGTTCCGGAGTGAGCGGATTGGATACCGTCAAAAATAACCTCTTGCACTACTTTGCGTTGTGCATCGGTGAAGGCGATAGCAGCATTGCGGGCACGTACCTGCGTGCGAATGACAAATGTGCCATCGTAGTTGGAACTGAGTAACTGGCTCGGCGCGTCATAGTACGCTTGAGAGCTTTTGGTTCCGCAAGACGCAAGACAAATCATTGCGAAAGCGGCTATGATAAATGATAATTTTTTCATTGTCGTAATGTCGTTATGTCGTCATGACGTTATGACGAGATTAAAAACCACTATTCAATCCACGAATGATGCCGGCGGCTTCAAGAGCTCTACGCAGATCATCCTTGCGCACGCTCACGATCTTGCCCACCTTGTATTCTTTACCTACTTTGACTACTTCCGTCGAACCTTCGATGATAGACGCGTATTTTTGGTATTCACCGCCTTCTGCGAAGAAGCTGTCGAAATACTCTTTGTACTGGGTCTCAATACCCGGAATGTTAGCCATCGGACGCTGGGAAACGCAACCTTGACCGCCTCCGTAACCCTTGAAGATGACACCGTGTACGGCATTCTTGCGACATTGATTCTCTGCGATATTAGCTTTCTTGGAATAGCTCCATACCTTCACGAGATACGTGCCTTGAACAGCATTACCGGCGCACTCAATGTCATAGCGGAACTGTTGCGTGTCCTTGTCTGCTTGTTTCTTTGCGCCCGCCATTACCGGCATGCACAATGCTACAACGAGTAGCGAAAGAAGAAGTTTTTTCATATGATAGTGTTTTAAATATTTTTCTGCTTTAGTTAGAACAAAATGTATGTCATTAGTTAAGGTTAAAAGCAGAAGAGCCCACGATCTCGCAAGACCGTGGACTCTTTGCATTAAAATTTGTAGCGAACACCGAGTTGGATACCATATAAACCAGGAATGTTAAATCCAAGTTTTCCTCCGTTAAAAATGTAGTCGTTACTAACTCCGAGAGACGGACGCCAATCCAACGAAAGTTGGAGCGGGAACCAGAAGTCATACTCAATACCGATATGACCTGCTACACCGGCGTACCACCAACCTTTAGCTTCGCTCTTTAAAGGAAGACCATAACCACCGGAACCACCGACACCCATGTACCAGTGCCATTCACCCTGCTCATTCCAAGGAACGACAGCGTTAAACGGATCGATCCAATCATAGGTAACGTGACCACCGACACCAATGTGCGGAGATTGGATAGGCAGAAAGACGTTAGCGGCTACATCCAACATGTTGGCCTCTCCTAACCCGTGCTGATACGAGAACGAAGACCAAGGACCAAGGTTAACACCGATAGCGCGCGGTTGCGCATAGGCTACAAGGCTCGCTACAGCCAAAACAGCAATTAAAAGAATTTTTTTCATCTCAATTGATCAACCTAAATTTAAAATTCTTAATTTTAATTCTAAATTACTTGTTCAGCGCGAGTGCAACGTTCACAGCGCAAGCAACGGTACATCCTACCATCGGGTTGTTACCGATACCGAGGAAGCCCATCATCTCTACGTGTGCGGGCACGGAGCTCGAACCTGCAAACTGAGCGTCGCTGTGCATACGACCGAGGGTGTCGGTCATACCATAGGAAGCAGGACCTGCAGCCATGTTATCCGGGTGCAAGGTACGACCTGTACCACCACCGGAAGCGACGCTGAAGTACGGCTTGCCGGCCAGGATACGCTCTTTCTTATACGTACCTGCTACCGGGTGTTGGAAACGGGTCGGGTTGGTCGAGTTACCGGTAATCGATACATCCACGTTCTCGTGCCAGAGGATAGCAACGCCCTCACGAACATCGTCTGCACCGTAGCAGTTCACTTTCGCACGCGGACCATCGCTGTATGCTTTCTTACGAACGATCTTCAGTTCGCCCGTGAAATAGTCGAACTCGGTCTGTACATAGGTGAAACCGTTGATACGGCTGATGATCATAGCAGCGTCTTTGCCCAGACCGTTGAGGATGCAACGAAGCGGGTTCTTACGAACTTTGTTCGCCATCTCGGCAATCTTGATAGCGCCCTCAGCAGCTGCGAAAGACTCGTGACCTGCCAGGAAAGCAAAGCACTGTGTCTCCTCGCGCAGCAGACGAGCTGCCAAGTTACCGTGACCGATACC
>CADCBB010000011.1 GCA_902799555.1 uncultured Bacteroidales bacterium | reverse complement strand
CCACCTCAGGACAAGGATTCCTCTTTACGCCTCAATCGGCAGGAAACGGATGTAACCTGACACTCAGCTATCTGGGAACAGGCTACAACGGAGTCTCTTTCTCCGCGACAGAGAAGAACAACTGCTATAAGATCGACACCCTCAACCAACAGGTTACGTTCATCTTCTCCACCTCTTCCAAGCGTTTCAACATTGCAAAATCCGACGTCAACAAGGTTTATACCTATGGCTCGCTCAGCGTTTGGGACAAAGAGGATGAAGGCTACCGTCTGACCAGCTATTCGTCCGACGGCTGCTTCTACCGCACCGTTTCGTTCTCCGAAGTGGAACGCGTGGGTAACTGCGGATTAGTAGAGTTCCTGTTCCATGTAGTCAAGACCGATGGTTCCAGCTACGATGTACGCTCCCATTCGTCCTGGGAAGGAGGCATTGATAGCCGGTTGGTTTTCGATAACAAGATGGTCCTCTCCATGCCGTGGGACGATATGAATGAGATAGCGCAACGATGGGAGTACGCCAGGTATGTCAAACCGCTCGCAGAATGGAACCTCACCGATAGTATGGAACAGGCACGGATATCCAATTTCCGCCGCGTACCGGGTACCCAACACCTCTATCGCTCCTACCACCCGTTTGACCCAACGCGCGCGAAATATGACACCGAAGTACAACGACTTAATTACGTACGTCATTTCGCGGAGCAATTCGGCATCCAAAGCGACATCGCCCTCAGCGGAGATATGACCTCCCATGCCGGTAGCACCTACTCTTGCGGAGGAAATACATATACTATCACAATCCCCGCCTACTATCAGTCTATCATTGCGAATAACAACGTCCTTTATGTCGGCACGCAAAACGGACATACGCCGGATTTCAACAATGCCATCTACTACTCCGATGGTGAACGTTTTGCGCAGTGGATCAAAGAGACAGTCGAGTTCATCATCGATGATGCGCACCCGGTGCCATTCCAGATTCACTGTGCACTCGGGGCTGATCGTACAGGCGCATTCTGTGCGACTATCGCATCCCTCTGTGATGCCAATTGGGAGGACATTAGTTATGATTACTATCGCACCTCTGAATTGCGCGTCGAGGAGTACCGCCATCCCAACACCATCCGTTACTGCCTACGTCATATGTGTGGTGTGGATCCGGCTACCGATCCCTCTTTTAACGAGGCAGTCAAGCAGCATTTCATTCAAGGTGGTTGGCTCACAGCCGAGCAGATAGCAGCTCTTAAAGCCAAGCTTAACAGCCAGGACAAGCCTACCGCCATTGAGTATCAAATCACCGATGACCCGTTATCCGGCACGAAAAAGGTCATTAAGAATGGCGTCCTCTATATTGAGCGAAACGGCAATATCTTTGATGCTCGCGGCAGTAGAGTGGAATAAATCCTCCGCCGCAAACGCTCGGAGGCTTAAGGGATGAGTGGATGAGAGGCTTAGTGGATGAAATGAATATAAACAATAACAGCCGGCACTGCCGGCTGTTATTGTGTTTTTAAGGGCGTTTTACAATCCCAGCACCATTTCAGGGGTGATATTCAATTTGATGCACATCGTGCGTGCCAGAGATAACGATGGCTCTGTCTTGCCATGCATAATCTCACTCATTCGCGGCGAACTGATGCCCAATAGTTCTGCGGCGCTCTTTTGTGTCAACCCCATTTCGTACAAACGAAGTTTGAGCACCTCCACTAATGAAGGTACTGCAATCGGATAATGTACATCCTCGTACTCGGCTACGAGGTCGGAGAGAAGCGACAACTCAATATTCTCCGGAGAATCTTCCGGCACATTATCGCCCCATGTCAACGGCAGCAACTCGTCGATACGCTTCATTGCTGCTTCATACTCTTTTTCGGTCTTAATCTGTGCCATAGTCTTACAAATTTTGAATGTCAGTTATTTTATCATATTCAGCGTGTGTTCCGATAAAGCGGATAAACACGTGCTGAGGAGTGAACTTAATTACTACTATCAAACGAAAATCATTCCCCTTGATGTTAAATACATAATGTTGATTGCCTACATAATCAACGGAGTTAAAGGTCTGCTTGATATCGTTTAGACTATGCCATTCAGCTTCTTCCGTTTTTGTATACCACTCATCTAAGGCTGTTTTGGATTGCGGATGAATGGAGTAATACTCAACTAGTTTCTTTCTTGCTATTACGCGCATGTTTCGTTTGATTTTGTTTCACGCTGCAAAATTATATAAAAAATTCCATATATCCAAATATTTTTCCAAAAATCGTAATATTTGAGTAATTTTTATATATTTCTTAACTCTCAGGCTATTTCTTTTTTTGTGGGGTTTTGAAAGAAAATGAAAGAAAAATTTTCGATTATTGCAAATAATTTGGAAAATGCAAAATGTTCATCGTATATTTGCAGAAAAATTCAAAAAATAATGTCACTTGATGTCACTTAAGTGTCATGTGACATAAATGTCCTTTAAAAGTGACGTTTTTTGTTGTATCTTTGCACTCGATTTTAAATTTTTATACTATTATGGAAAAACTAAATGCTATTGATTTGCGCATCGTCGAGCATCTCGACATGCAGAAACTCCCTGAGAGTGTACAACAGATGATTTCGCTGGCGAGTACGCCGGAGGAACAGGACATTATTTTGATGGCTACGCTGGCGGCCGCGAGTGCGTGCGTACCTAATATGTATTTTAGGTATGGTCCGACGGGTAAGAAGTACTACGCTAACCTGCAATGTTTCATTTTGGCAGCTGCAGCCAGCGGAAAAGGTATCGCGAACCAGGCGCTGGAGATGGTGCGCGTGATTGACGAGCAGCATCCAATGCTGATTGCCGGCGACAGCACGTTAGCGGCATGGTATAAGGCGCTGGAGGCGCAAGGCGGTGTCGGCTACATGCATGAGAGCGAAGGAAGCGTGATCACCGACATCTGGAAGGCAAGTGCTGCGAACTACAACACAGCGCTTCGTAAAGCGGCAGAACATGAGGCGATCAGCCGAAACCGCGTCAAAGGCGCCTCGGAGATCAAGTGTCCGAGACTGAGCATGCTGCTGACAGGTACCTTCGGGCAGTATAAGGCCTTGGTGCCGAGCGTGGAGAACGGATATTTCTCGCGACTGCTGACGGTCGTCATCCGCGGAACGAACGGTTTTGACAAGCGCTATGTGCGCTCCAAAGGTGGGCAGAGCGCGGTGCCGCAGATGGTAGGAAACAGGCTCCTGCGCACGTACGAGGCGCTGATGGAAGGCGACGAGCGCGAATGGAGTCTGACGGATGCACAGAAAGAGCGTCTCGGCGAGCACCTGGAGACGGAGTATGCGACGCTGATCGAGTTGCTGGGCGATAATTTTCACTCGGCGGTGATCCGAATGGCGGTGCAGATAGAAAGGATCGCGATGGTGCTCTCCGCTATGCGTGGCAACTTTGCCGAATGTGCTGACTCCGACTATGAAACCGCCGAACTCATCGGCAACCGTCTCCTCCTCCACATGGCTGCCGCATATCGTCTCATTGATGGCGATGCCAATACCATCGTCCCGGAAATCAAACCTCTGGATCAAAAAGCCGTCCTCCTCAAACTCCTTCCGGACGAATTCGGGCATCAGATCCTCATCAAAGAAGCTGCCTCCCAAGGCATCCCTTCGCGTACTGCGGAACGATGGAATGAATCCTGGCAACAACAAGGCATCGTATATCGTATCAGACATGATCGTTATAAAAAATCTGCATGACGATATTGGCGAAACTGGCGATATCGCCAATATCGCCATTATCGCCAGTACAATTTTCGCATATCGGCTCAATCTCCTGGTGATTACCTATGTATAACGTGGTAATCCTAGACCATTGCCGGTATCATCACAGGACCATGTACCTATCATTACGTAACAATTTAATAATATGGCTATAGCAAAATTTGTAAATGGAATAGACGAAGTTCATGGCGCTATCGATAGCGTCAAGGAAGGTCAAGCAAGGCGTGCTCGTCTCGTCTGCCGTTGGCGCCCGCAAGGCCCGCAATCCTATGCCCCTGACGGCAGTAAACTGCACGAACTCTTTTATATGCGCTTCCACGAAGGACCATGGTCCGAAGGTGCAACGCGGAATCGGGAGATGATCAAGGCGGCACAGAGGATGGCGCATGACATTGAGCGGGTATGCTACCATCCGGAGGAGTTTGGTGAGGAAGATATCGCGCAGGCTCGTATCTGGCAGGAGAAATATGCAGAGTACCGGAAGACGATCCCCAAAGGAAGCAACTGCTACAAGCATTTCTACGGCTGGATGTTCACGGAGATTTATCGGGGGGTAAGGAGTGAAAGAGTGAAAGAATGAAAGAGTTAATGAGTGAAAGAATGAAGGAGTGAAAGAGTCTCTAATCGACGATCGATTTTTACGATTTTGCTATCTTTTCTTTACAAAAATAATATTTTTGGTCTTTTTTAGCCCTGAACTCTTGTGTATGTCGCAAAAAAGCAGTAACTTTGCGGCGCTTTATCGCGCCGCTTATACGCGTATGTACGAGAGCGCATAGAAAACAAGATATAAATAGATATTAAAGATACAAAAGAATATGAAAAGATTTTTGAATATGTTTAATCAAGTTCTTCGTCGCGGGAGCGGGGCAAACCTGAACCTCTTCCGCTATGCGGCGATGGTATTAGTGCTGCTTACCATCGGCATTGGCAATGCGTGGGCACATGGTACGCACTATGGCAAGGCGACGGTGGATAAGACTGGAGAGGGTTCCGTGTATTTGGCAACGAGCCAAAATGCTACAAGTGGAAACACCACGGAAACATGGAATTGCGGTGGATCAAGTGATAGTGACACTAAGACCTACTATGCTTTTGCGAAGCCGGCTACAGGTTGGGCTTTCAAAGGATGGAGTGGAGACGCAAGCGGAACGAATAGTCCATATACATTGACGTTCTCGGCTTCAGGTTCTCAAAGTAGTCCTACTACGAAGACTCTTCACGCTACTTTCGTCAAGGTTTTCCAATTTAAGGCGAAGGCGGATTTGGCGACGGGTTCTGCCAATCTTGGTGATGTGTACATAAGCTTTACGAATACTACTCCTGCTTATCAGGCTTCTGACATGACGATTACAGCTACGCAGAATGGTACGGATGCTTCTACTGCAAATGCAACCAAGACCGTATATTTCTATGCGCAGAAACGTACTGGAACGGAGTTTAAGGGTTGGTATTCCGATGCGGCCGGTACGCAATCGACATTGGTTAGCGAGAGCGCATCGTATTCCACAAGTATTACATCTAATGTCAATTCAGAGCCATCCACTCCTCAACTGACCTTATATGCGAAGTTTGAGAAGGTAGAGACCACTCCGTCTTGGTCGTTGTATGGTATTGCAGGAACATCCAAGACTTTGCAAATAGGCGAAACGATAAATCTGGTAACGGAAACGGCAGGCAATACGTATTCGTGGGGTACTCCGTCGTATGTAGATGCTGGAGAGACCAATCCGGTCATGACCTATGATCCTTCGACGAAGACCTTTACTGCCAATCGTGCCGGTACGGTGACTGTTACTTTTACACAGGCAGCCGGCGAAGATGCCAATGGTGTGCTTTGGAAGGCGGGTCAACAGACCTTCACTTTTACGGTAAACAAACTTACTCCGCAATTCGCGTGGGCAGATCCGTTGCCTAATTTTGTAGTAGGCACGAATCTGGCGGTGAGCAATCTGTTTACGTTCACTCCTGCTGAGTGCGAGCAGAGTTGGACGCTGACATCCAGCGATCCGACCAATCTGCCGAGTATTGCTGCTCCGGTAACTGCACTCTCTCTCCCCAAGGAGGTGAATGGTGTTACGCTCACTTTCCATCAGGATGCAACGTGGAAATGGAATGAGATTGCGAATACTAGCATCAAAATCAATGTTACCAAGGAACCGGTAGAGTTCGACTGGAAAGATCCGGCTCTTATTGCCGGAAATACCTATAGTTGGACGGACTTTGTGGAGACCAACTCTGCGGGTGCATGGAACTTGGTATCGGAAGACGAGAGCGTTATTCCGACGATGCGTTCGATTGCTAATACGTCTGCGACGGTGGCTGCCGGTATGGTGACCCTTACCTTTACGCAGGGTCAAGACCTTGCACACGATGCTGTTCCGGTGCAGACCAAGACGTTTAGGGTGTATCCTGCTGATGGATTGGCTACCTTCAAGGTGGGTAACATCACGTATACTACTTTGACAGAGGCGAACTCGGTGGCATCAAGCGGTAGCAATAAAACTATCATTGTGGCTCGTGATGGTATTCTTCCTCCGGGAGACTACACCATTTCGAGCGGTGTGACATTGTTGGTGCCGTATGATGATGCGAATACAATGGTTACGTCGGAGAGTAGTTTTGAGAATATGGCTACGCAAAAATATGAAACCCCAACGGCATATAGAACGCTTACCTTCGCTAAAGGGGCAAACCTGACCGTGAACGGAACACTTTATGTGGCAGGAAAACACTTAAGTAATACGCAAGGAATCACGGAAACCGCAGGTGGACCAGGCCGTCCTGTTGGTCCTCTTGGCCGTATTCATATGGCAGATGGAGGACATATTGAGGTAAACGGAAAACTATATTGCTTTGGCTATATTACCGGCCAAAATATGTTGGACGGCAACAATACGCGCAACGTGGGAACTATTACAGCCAATTCTGGTGCTACTGTATATGAGAACTTTGTGATGGGAGATATGAAGGGAGGAACGGCCACATTGGGTTTGTATGGAGGACGTAATAGTTATAAAGTATTTCCTTTAAATAGTTATTTCATCCAAAATATCGAGGTTCCTTTAGCGGTTAAGTATGGCGCTACAGAAAAAACAGTAGTTTCCATGAATCCCGGAGAAATGAATTCAACGGTATGTATATCGTTGATAGCCAACTCTAATGCCATGTTCTTACTGAATGGTTCTGGCGCAACGATAACAAAATGGTACGATCCGACAACATCACATTTTTGCATACAACTGAGTGGAAATTCGAGTTTTTCCAACTTAAAATTCAATGTTTCGGTGTCGATTGCAAGTGTAGATATAGATTCCAAAGACTTTATATTACCATTACCTAGTACGATGCATGTTATTTTTGATAATTCCAATGTGGTGCTAAAAAATGAGATGTGTCTGCTTCCTGGTGCAATTTTGGAGATTCGCGATAATGCATCATTGACATTGAATACAAATTTATATTTGTACGATGTAAATCATTGGGGACCATATGCTTTCAGTGCTTATTTCCGAGTATATTATCCGCCATTTACAGTTAATAAAAAACAGGATATTTCGAAATTTGAAGATTTCGAAGATGCAAAATTGATTGTGGATGGAACGATGACTATCGGCAGTTCTGCAAAATTGTATGCCACAGCATCTGGAGCAGATATATGTGGAAACGGAGGCGGAAAACTGATATATGAAGGGGCAATTCCTACTACATCTGCAACATTATATCAAGTAATTGGTTCTGGAACTACTGCTACGGATTACCGCGCAAGATATAGTTATATTAAGAACTTTGATTGCTACGTAACCAAATTAGATCCTGTTCCGGCTGCTAACTTGCATAATGAAAACGGCACTTACACCAAGAGCCTGTCGAGTACTACTTTCCATAATGTGCATGGTCGTTGGTTTGCAGGTTCTGCCAAAGATGAGAATGCCACCAACCATACGCATACTTTTACCTATTTGGATAATGGCAATGCAGGTAACAGCGTGACTACTCCGGCTGTCTATTCCTCTGACAAAACCGGATTGAGTGCAGGCTATAAGTGGGTGAATGTAGAATTGGATAACTCCTTCTGCGGTAGTAAGACCTACAGAGGCATAGATGGGCATTACTATTACTATAATAATGCTTCTACGGATGCCGTCTCCAAATGGGTACAGCTGGTTAAACTGAACGATGCGCTCTATAGTGGTTCGGATAACAACCTCTATACCTTTACCACCGGTAACTGCTTATGGGCATCGGTTGGTGAGATTGACGAGAACTGTATGTACACAGTTGACGATGTGAAGAAAGCGCTTGTCGGTACAGAGTTCGTAGAGCTTGAGAAGGATGAGTATGACGAAGTATATGTCAATGTGGCTGATCATAGCGACTACTACATGCTTTTCGATGGTTGTGTATGGCAGCATGCGACGAAGATTCCTGACACGTACAGGGCATACGAGGTGTTGGGAGATCCGTATATCTGGTTGAATGACCAGTGGACGAAAGTTGCAGAAGAAGGCTCATACTATTACACTACCGATGACCAGAGCATTAGGCATTACTATGAGTTTGATGATGCTACCTTCTCGTGGCAGCCGGTAAAGGAAAAAGTACGTATCTCGACTAGTACGGAGCGTAAAGACTTCTTGACATGGGATGATGCGATGCTGTACTTAGGGCAATATGTCAACCCGACGGTAACGCTGTTGGATGATGCTGTGGCGACCAAGGCAGTTGCTACTCTTGCACCGAACGGCAAATCCACGGAGTTTACCATTGACCTGAATGGTTATACCTTAACGGCGAATATTGGTAGTTCGACTTACTTCATGAATATGAACACCACAGCCAAGTTGTATATCACCGATAGCAGCGACAAGGGGAATGGTCAGATGTTGATTTATGGTGCCGGCAATAAAAAGATAAGTGGTCTCAATGTAACGAAAGGTAATGTGGTGATGAATGGAGGCCGCATCTATATGGAGAACGCTGCTGTATATGCAAGCAACACCTCATGCCAGGCTGCGGCTATAAACTTGGCTGCAGGGCAATCACTGGAAATTAACGACGGTGAACTCGAAGCGAAGGCGCACCGAAATGCATTTGGTGTATATGGAGCATCCTCGGCGGCAACGGCTACGACAAGTAAGATTACCATAAATGGAGGCAAGGTTACGGGTATTGCGCCGAACTATGCATATGGAATTCTCTCATATGGCATCGTCAATATGAATGATGGTACAGTAGAAGGTAAGACGGAAGCCGTAACATCTGCCGGTGGGACAACGGCAGCCGGTACGTATGCGTATGGTATTTATGGACATGCATCCGTAAATGCGGTGGATGCCAATTCGTACTATTCTACGATTAATATGACCGGTGGTACGGTAAATGCGAAATCGTATAGCACATATGCATATGGTATTTTTGGTTATAGTAACTATGCTACAGCCAATGGTAAGAAATCGGATAATACATCTGATAATACGTATAAACCCACAGATGGAACCTATTCAAATAAGGCTTCCTGTAAACTGAATATTACGGGTGGAACGATTAATGCGATTGTTGAGAGGAGCTCGAATTCGTATGGTATATATAGCGCGGGTACATTTAATTCCTATAAGGATAATAAGACTATTACCCCTCACGTGATTAAGAATGTAAAAATCTTTTCACAAGCGACGAGTACTGCGTATGGTATTTTGATGTCGGCACAAGTTTCAGCAGCTCATGGTGGTATGCTGTGGGGAGAGGCGATTATCGACAACGCAGATGTGTATGCAGAGACAACCGTTTCAACGAATGCGTATGCGATATATGCCTCTGCAGCAAATATCTGGTCCAATCGTGTTCGGTATTCAAAATTGAGTGCAAATGACAAGAAAACATGGTATGTAAGTGCAGACAATAATGATGGTGATATAAGCCACGAAGCTATCGCTGCTACAGACAAACAAGTTTATCAATATCATATTGGATGGCATGTGGCAGGCGCCAAAGTAACGATCAATAGTGGTACTTATCGTGCTAAATCAGCAAATAGCACTAGTGCTTATGCAGTGTATTGTAACCGTTCTGTTTGTCCCGGTGATCCGACTGGCAACACTGCCGGTATGGCGGAGGTTACCATCAACGATGGTACCTTCAGCGCAGAGACGATGACGGACACCGGCTATGGTATCAGCAATGGTGGTATTACGACGGTCAATGGCGGAACTATCAATGTGAGCACCGGAACATCTACTGCATACGGAGTCTATGGCTGGGCCGGTACGCTAACGCTGAATTCCGGCGTTGAGATTAACTCGACAGCAACTACTACTACCGCATATGGTGTGTCTGCTAATGGTTGGATTAGTTCTGACCTTGGTTTGCATACGCATGGTAATGTGATAGTGAATGAAGGAGTGACGGTTAACGTAACAACTCCGAATTCTACTACTGCTTATGGCGCATACGCTTTGGCAACCAATGCCGAATTGAATCAGACCAAGTTTAATGCGCGTTCTGAATCAAGCAGAAAAGAGTACTATGCTGTCAATGAAGAAGGAACAACGACTACGAACGGTCTTACGGCTAACTACTACCCGTATCGATTTGGTACATATGTAGAAGGTGGTGAGATAACTATCAATGGTGGTACATTCAATGTAACAACATTCGGTTCTACTGCCATCGGTGCAGGAACGCATTACAGTAATCTTGTTCGTACGACTGAACTCGGCCGTGTCAAAGTGGGGCGTGGTGTGCTGAATGTGCATGGCGGAACGTTTAATGTGGAATCACAAACATCTTCTACTGTTGAGGGTATTCGTTCGTATGGTACTACAACTGTTGATGGCGGTACGTTTAATCTTCAGACGAAAACATCTACTGCCTATGGTGTATGTGCTCGAGATGGTAAAACAACCATTGATGGCGGTACATTCAATGTAACAGCGGGAACATCTACTGCAGTAGGCGTATCTGCATGGGCAGATGAATATGATACAAATTATGGTTTCGGCTATGCTGGAGAATTAGAGGTGAATGGCGGTACGTTCAATGTTAAGACATGGAATGGTTCTGAAGCATACGGTGTACAGGTCCGTGGTACCACCAAGAATTTTGCTGCAGCCAAGGTCGTGATTGGTGGTGTGGCAGATACAAAGAAAAATTATGCTATTGCCGGAACAGCAACGATTAATGGCGGTACGTTCATCATGACTCCGTCTAATGGCACAAAGGCGTACTCGACGCATGTGTATACCACACAAACCCTTGGAACAGCAACGGCCTATCCAACCTGTTATATCAAGGGCGGTTTCTTCCAAACAAATGGAACGACAACCTCCGGTATGTATGTATCAGCCTTGAAAGAATATAATGTAGTAACAGGTGGTCACTTCAGCGACAATACTGGATTGACATCAACTACTGCAACCAAGAATTATGTAAATGATCCGTATCATGTACTAAACTGCGTGCACCCTGATTACAAGGCAACATATCCGTATGAGGTAGCGGAGGCTTATACGATTACCTTCAAGGATGATGAAGATCATACGCTCTGGAGTGGCTTGCAGCCTAAGGGATCTACAGCCGTTTATCCGCTTACTAATGGTATCCCGGAGAAAACTGCTACGGCTACCAATTCTTTTGAGTTTGCTTCTTGGAACACTCCGTTGGCTGAGGTAACTGGGGACGCAACCTATACGGCTTCGTTCACTGCAGTTGCTAAGAAGTTCATGGTAACGTGGAAGGACGATAAAGGTAATGAGATTGACCATATGGAGTATGCTTCGGGGCAGACCCCGACACACGCAGATCCTGTTAAGGAGGGTTACACCTTCACCGGTTGGACTCCGGGTATTACAGCTGTGGGCGCTTCGGATCAAATATATACGGCCACCTTCTCTATCAACCAATACACTATTCGTTGGGAGGATGAAGATGGAACGCTGATTCGCGAGGATAAGGTGAATTATAATGTAACTCCGACCAAGCCATCCAATCCGACGAAAGAAGGTTATTCGTTCTCTGCTTGGAATCCGGGTATAATGAAGGCTACGGAAGATGTTACATATACAGCAACCTACTTGCTCAATATTGCCAGTGTGACCACGTCTGCCGGTAAAACGACCAATTATACTGCATGGTCAAGTGCACTTGGTGCAGCCAATGATGCCAAAACTGGGGAGAACAGCACACTGACCTTATTAACCGATGTCGGTGGCCTGGGATCACAGACTATAAGCCAAACGTTCACCCTTGATTTGAATGGCCATACCTTGAGCGGTACTGCAAATAAACTGCTTAATCTGAATACAGCAGGTAAGACCCTCACGATTCGCGACTCGCAAGGAGGTGGTAAGATAGGAACTAAATATGCTACAACTGGTCAACTTGTTGCTGTTTATGTCACAAAGGGTACACTGAATATAGAAGGAGGTCATATCCGTGCTGAGAACACTCATACTTCCAGTACCACTTCCTACTATGCATGTGGTGTGTTGGTTTCTTCCGGCTATGCATGCAATATGAGTGGCGGTACGGTGGAAGGTATAACGAATATCGACCTTGCTTATGGTTTGTATAACAATGGTGGAACGGTTACCATTACCGGAGGTACCATTAATGCACAAGCACAAACCAAGGCGTATGGTGTGCGTGTCTTAGGTAATACTACGGTGACGAATGAACATGATGTGGTGATTACTGCTACAACTACAAGAACGACTATCGCAGATGCATTCTATGTAACGGCTGCTAAGACGCTTACTATCAACGGTGGTGTATTCACGGCGAATGCTCTTACTACTGCCGGCTATGCTATCGAGACAACTGCCGATGCAGCCGCTGCGACGATTAATGTCAATGGCGGTAAGTTTAAATCGTCTGCCAAGACGGTTTCGAATACCGGTGGTGCAACGATCCACTTGAATGCGGGATTCTATGATACGGATACAGAATTGGCTGGATTTGCTTCGCCAAAGAAAGTGGTTGCATTAACTACTGAACCGGAGAAGGCAGAGGGCTATAACTACAAGATTGTAGATGATGCACACCAGATTACCTTCAAGAATGAAGATGGTAGCGTCGTTCTTCAGCAGTCGAATATAGAAGATGGCGTGCAGCCGGTATATGCCGGTGAGGCACAGACGAAGGCTTCTACGCCTAAGTATGCTTATGATTTTGACGGATGGAAGGATGCTTCGGATGACCATGTATATGCTGCGAACGAACTGCCTTCGGTAAGCAAGGATGCGGTTTATACCGCTCACTTCGCTCAGCGTGCTGTGAAGTACCCGATTACTTTCGCTAATATTGACGGTATGGGTACGGACTATGTGCAGATGGTGGCATACGATGAGGTGCCGGTATATAATGGCGCTACACCTTATATGTCCGGTGCGGTTTCTAACTACGCGTATACCTTTATCGGTTGGGATCCGGAACCGGTTGCAGTGACCGGTCCTGCTACCTACACGCCGCGTTATGACCTCGTTATCTCGCATAACGTATCGTTCGTTATCAACAATCCATCTGCATCTACTCCGGCTGCGCTTACTGTAGCAGAAGGTGCAGCCGTTGAGCGTCCTGCAGATCAGCTCATTGGTTGCCTGCATATAGCAGGTTGGTACAAAGATACAGGTCTTAATGAGGAGTGGGATTTCGCCAACGACAAGATGGGTGATCACGATATCATTCTCTATGCGAAGTGGAAGACCAAGACATACACCATCACCTGGCTCGATGAGTCAGCAGAGGAGATTGACCAGACTATCGTGGATTGCGGTACGGTACCTACACACGCTAACCTGTATAAACCTTCTACTGCTGCATACAGCTACGAATGGAAAGGCTGGAACAAGACACTTGTGGCAGCTACTGCCAATGCAACATACAAGTCACTTGGCTTTACACAGGTGCCGAAGCGCTATGCGATTACGTTTGAGACAGGTTCCGGTGCTACGATCATCAATCCTATTGAGCAGGAAGTCGGCTCCGATGTAGTGGCTCCTGCTGATCCAACTCGTGAAGGCTACACGTTCAATGGTTGGCTTCCTGCAGTACCGACTGTAATGCCGGCAGAAGATGTGGAATGTGTAGCTCAGTGGACCGTGAATACGCACAAACTTGCATGGAACTTTGATGGCGGAACTCCTTCCGGCAATTACACGGAGGCAAACAACTCATTGGCATACGGTAGTGCTATTACCTATCCGACTTTGAGCAAAACAGGTTATACGTTTGCAGGATGGAGTAGCAATGCAACGTCTATGCCTGATGCTGATTTGACGATTACTGCAAGCTGGACAGCAAACACTAACACTGCTTATAAGGTAGAGCACTACAAGCAGAATGTAGCAGGTGACGGTTATGATCTGGAAGAGACAGACAATCTGACGGGCACGACAGGTGCAAGTGTAACTCCTGCTCGCAAGTCTTACGAGGGCTTTGAAGCTCCGGCTGGTCAGACGGTAACTATCCTTGCAGACGGCTCGCGCGTAGTAACCTATCAATACACGCGTAATAGTTACGAATTATCTTGGGCTACGGACGGTGATGCATTGACCGGTTCTTACACCAATGGTCCTGTGAAATTCGGTGCATCCATTATAGCTCCGAATACACCGACTAAGACAGGCTATACCTTCAGTGGTTGGAGCCCGGCTGTTTCCGGTACAATGCCTGCAAGCGACACACATTGTGTAGCACAGTGGACACCGAATAAATATAACATCACTTGGATGGATGGAACGGATGTGATTAAAACCGAGCCATGGGATTATAATAGCAGACCTTCGTATGATTATGTGAAAGAGGCAACTGCTCAATATACCTATCCGTTAACCGGTTGGTCGGATGTCAATCATGTTCAATATGCAGTTGATGAACTGCCTATTGTAACGGGTGATGCTATTTATACGGCTATCTATACTGCATCCGTGCGCTCTTACACGATTCGCTTTGTGAATGATAATAATGCAGTACTGCAATCCTCCACTTTGCAATACGGAGCAACACCTGCGTATAAAGGAACGCCTGCTAGCAGCAATAATGATGAACGCATTACTCGTACCTTTATCGGCTGGTCACCGAGCATTGTGGATGTAGTAGGTCCTGCTACGTATAAGGCGCAATACCAATCTGATATTATTGCTTCGGAAAATTCGTACGAACCGATTGTTATTGAATCGGAGCAGACGGTAGAGGTAATAACTACTACGGTAGAAACGACCGGAAAACTGCAAGTAGAGCAGAATGCAACATTGACAACCAATACGCTCATTCTGCAAGCTACAGCAGGTGACGGTGATGCGGATAATGCAACTTCCGGCGAGATTACCGGTGCAGAGTATATCAATACTGAGAATACCGATGTTTACTATGATTTGACGCTCAATACTTGGGCGCGTCACTGGCATGCTTTCGGTGTGCCTTGGAAGATTGGTAGTCTGTTTGATACTAAGCTGATAGAAATCAAAGACAAGCAGGGTAATGACTGTCATAAAGAGTTGACGCTGGGACGCGATTATGATATTATCTATTATAATGGAGAAAAGCGTGCAGCGCAAGGACCGGGCCGTCATTGCTGGGACTATGTCGAGGATGGCGATGGTACGCTGACTCCGGGTAAAGCATACATGATTGGCTTTATCAAGCCGACAGGTACGGTTCGTTTTGCAAAAGCAGCCGGTGCAGCCATTACTTCTGATGAGGCTCTGAATGTTTCTTACTATTCCGGAAGTAATACCAAGGACGAGGGATGGAATGCTATTGCGAATCCCAAGACCTATCACACCAAGATGACTGCGGGTGTAACATGGTGTTTTGTACACAACGGAGATACTATGAAGTCTGACGGATTTATGACCAAACAGATGGCTGATATGGAGTTTGTAGTTGGTACGGCGGTGTTTGTACAAGCTAATCCGGAGCAATCTGAGGTGACGATCAATCCGTATGCTTCCACTTCTTCTGCTGCACCACGTCGTGAAGCGGTACGCAAAAATGCACCACAATACTATGAGGTGGATATTAAGGCGAACGGCAAGTTTGCGGATTGCATCTATGTGAAAGCAGATGAAGATAAAGAGGCAGATGTCTATACCAATGACATAGATGTAGCGAAAATGGGAGTCAGTTCGGTTCGCGCACAAATGTGGATTGCACGCTATAATGCCCAATTAGCAGTAAACACGATGGCTCCTGTGAATAACGTTGCAGCCTATCCGTTGGGAATCTTTGTACCGCAAGCTGGAGAATATGAAATCAGCGCAAAGGCTGTTGAGGATGGAGATATTCTCTATCTAACGTATGACAATCGTGTAATATGGAATCTGAACTATGCACCATATACGGTTTCCTTCGAGAAGGGAACGAATGAGCACTATGGTCTTAAACTGGTACGAAGCAATGCTCCGGCGGTAACCACCGATATGGAACAATCAGTCATTACCGATGACCAATCGCAAATTATGAAGGTGCTGATTGATGATAAGGTGTATATCCTACGTGGAGAAGAAATCTATACAATAACCGGACAAAAGGCGCAGTAATGAATATGGAAAAGAAACTATATAATCAACCAATTACCGATGTGATAATCTTGGGTTGCCCGATTATGAGAGCTTTTGAACCCTCTGCGGCTCCGGATGATTCGACACTTCAACCTAAACAAACCAAAGCGTTCTAATAAGCAATGAGTGAATTAGAGAGTTAGCGAATTAGAGGTTATGAAAAGAGTGATACATATTGCATGCGTGTGCACGTTCCTATTTGGAATGTGCGCACCTGCGCGCGCAGCATGGCCGGCTGGCTCAACCTGCTCAACGGCGATACCTTTAGCGGATGGATATACGGCATCGATAGACAAAGCTAAAACGGTATGGTATACGGCATGGACATTTGATCTTCCTTTGGCTGTCTATTTCGTTCCGCAGAACGGACCATCCGATCCGAAACCGGAGGTAGAGATGGACTTTAGCTGCCAATCCGGAGTATATACAGATAGTATCATCTGTAGCCTTTTCTGCAAGAACAGCAGTAGCGGTATCCAATTTGATATGCCGCATAAACCGAGCTTAAACAGTAAGACGCTGGATGACGGTAGATTCTGCTATTATATAGCTATTGGAAAGGAATACCGCGATTTGCTTCTGAAAACCGGTATCAGCTATAATGTGGAGGTATTCGTTAAGGTGACCTACAAATGTGCCGGAGCGATGAGTATCGCACCGGATGATATGTTCGCGAACTGTATGGATAGTGTGAAATTCATGCATTTAGGCGATACGGTACGGGTCAAACCGCTTGATAAAGACCGACATGTGATAGTGCCGTATATTCAGTGGCAAGAAGACTCCATCCGCTATGTATGGGATGGTACGGCGCCGGTAGAAGTGGCTGTAGGTAACGATTGCGATTATGATCCTACGGATGGAACGAACGAGCATCGCGTGGACTATTTTACTATGGGCGCTCAAGATACAATGAAGATGACTCGGGATCAAGTGCGGTACTATATCCATAGCGATGAAGTGAGCAGCGAAGCCGGTATGTTCTTTGCTAAATTCTACACGACAGGCAGCGGTGTGATGAAGATTGAGCGCGTGCCGCAAGCTCCTCCTGAGGGTGGGGCAACCTTGCTGCGCTACGACAAGATAACGCCCGTTCCGGCAGACACTAATGCGCTGTATGCGATTCCGTATACATGGATAACGGCTACATTATTCTCTACACCTACCGATCATGTCTTCAAGATGTATATAGGTACTAATCCGTCGTTTTTATTGAAGGATGCAATAGCAACGCACCAGTTTCATAAGAATGATAAAGGACACTGGCTTGGCTTAACTACGGAACAAATGAGCGCATTATGGACCGGTGTTACAAGTAAATATTTGTATGTTCGTTTTGAATGTACAGCAAAAACAACTATCAAACCGACTACATGGTCGCTTACTAATACATGCTTGAACTGTCAAGAGATCAAGTGGCCGGGAACTAAGATATACCTTTCAAAGGCATATTCGGATGTCTATTATCGCTTCTATTTCCCGGAATGGGCAGATGGTAACATGACATTCAGTTGGTCAAACACAACCGTCTCATGTCCTACTTATATTGGAGATGGATGCCAATTCCCTAAAAATGCCGGAAACGATAATGTACTGGCTTATAAAGATATTGCAAAGAATAGTTCGTGGACGCGTACGACTACTAATATGGAAACAAAAAAGTGGGCGGAGCATGTAGATGAAGACGGTTACCTATATCTGTTGTTTTATCCTACCGGTCCCGGATTAATGACCATCACATCCTTGTCTCCAGCTGAGCAAGATCCTGTAGAAGAGACGTATCCTATTGCTTCGATTGCGGCGATATGCGGCGAGAAATCAGCGGCGGGACAGCAATATACCGTGCGTGTTTCCCATGATCAGGCGCTGTCTCTTTTTGCCGGAGAGATAACGGATATTACAGGTTTGACACCTGTTGAATCATGGTCACAAACTACCTCTCAGACACATGAGTTGACCCTCGCTCCGGGCGTATATACGTTGCATGGCGATGTGGAAAATTTAGTGCTAAATGTGGAATAAATGGCAATCTTTGGTGAAATATTATTAAAATTTATAAATAAATTTGCGTATGTCAAAAAAAAGCAGTATCTTTGCCGAGTTTTTTACGTACGTGTGTGAATGAAAACAGACATGAACAATACATATCAAATAGAGTCTATCCTACGTAGGGCGCTGGCACTATGTTTGTTTGTGTCCGTTTTTTCTTACGCGAGCGCGCAACACGCATCTCTGGGCACGAATATCAGTAGCGCGCTGGATGTGGACCAACATATGACGGCCATCGTGACGGATGGAGCAGAGAATTATTTCCTGATTCAAGCTAATCATCTGCCCGCGGCGGTCTATTATTGGCCGGACACAGCGTTTGGTCCGATACCGATGCTGGTTGAGGTAAAGGCGGTAGATGATACGCTGCCCGCTAAAATGGTATCCGAAGGTTGTCATATGGGTTGGAAATGGGAATTGGCTGAGGCTGCCGATGAAGAGAATGCCCGTTATTTCTATTTCTCGGCGCATGAGAACAATGCTATCGCAGAGTTCTTCCCTCATACCTGCGATAATACCTCGAGTGATACTACGGCTATCGCATGCGACTCGCTGTTCTGGAACGTGGAGTGGTACAAGGAGAGCGGTGATTATGAATATCATACGACCAATGCGGCAGGATGCGACAGTACGGCTTATCTGCATCTGACCGTGGGACATTCGTATGAGATCACGCTGCCGGCTATAAAGGAGTGCGACAGTTATGAATGGGGCGATACTACGATTTACGATAGCGGTACCTATACCCGCCATCTCAAGAGTGTGCACGGATGTGACTCGATCGTAACGCTGATCGTCACGATAGGTCAGTCCTCTCTTAATACAAAAGATGTGATCACTGCGTATGACAGTTATACCTGGATTAATGGCATGACCTATACGTCGTCTATAAAAGGTCCGTCAGGTGAGTTAAGCACGGTAGATGGTTGCGATTCTCTTATTACACTGGAGCTGACGATTCGCCATCTGGTGGCAGATACGATAGAGCGTACGCTCTGTGCGAGTGAAATGCCGTACGAGTGGCACGGGAAATTTTACAACGAGAGTGGTCTTTACTCTTCCGATACCATCCTTGGTAAGGCGGTAGGCGGCGTCTATATGGATACGGTACATACCGTGAATTTGATCGTTCTGCCACTGAGTTTTGGAGATACGACAGTTATTGCCTGCGAGAAATTCGAGTGGTACGGCGCTACGTATACCGAGAGCGCGGAGCCGACGCATACGTTCACCAATATTCACGGATGCGACTCTGTCGTGACGCTGCATCTGACGATCAACCATGCAACTGCCGGCGATACGACGGTTAAGGCATGCGAGGAGTTTACCTGGTACGGCCAGAAATACACCGAGAGCGCTGAGCCGACGCATAAGCTGACCAATATCCACGGCTGCGATTCCATTGTGACGCTTCACTTGACGATTAATCATGCGAACTCCAGCGAAGAGACGCGGACGGAGTATGAGAGCTATGAATGGAATGGCGTGACCTATACCAAGAGTGGTAACTATACGTTTGAGACGAAGAATGCCGCCGGCTGTGACTCCACGGCTACGCTGCATCTGACGATCGAAGAGCGTCCGCATATAGACTATACCTACGACACCGTTTATTTCTGCCAAGGCTATAATACCGAGCATGAGGAGTTGATCAGCGAGACGCAGATTCGTCGTTATCGGAAATATCGGTATGAGTCGCCGGCTGAGTGGGCTTATCGCGACGGACTGGTAGTAGCTACGCAGGATCATCGTATCCAACTGGATCTGCGTCATGTGGAAGAGAGCCTGGAGGCTTATTATATAGGCGAACTGGAGCCTATCAAGAAGATTTCGTGGATCTATCGCAAGGATGGTGAGACGGCGCTGGAGAACCTGACGAGTGCAGCAGAACCAATCTGGAAGGACTATGGCTATCTGACGATCGAGGTTCGCTTCATATGCGGACATGTATTCGCAGAGGCCATCAAAGCGGGTTCGACCGAAGGTGTGGAGGATATCGACGCAGCGGATACAAGCGTTCGCAAAATACTCCAAAACGGACAAATCTATATCCTTCGCGGAAATACGAAATACTCGATTGAAGGACTAGTGATTAGGGATTAACGAATTAAGGAATTAGAGAGTTAGTGAAAAAGATAGCGAGCATAGTGATTCTAATGGCAATGAGCCTGATGACGATGGCGCAAGAGCAGATGCCGCAAGCGGACCCTCCATGCGAAGGTTGGAAACCGCTTTATCCTGCCCATTACTGCGAATGCCACAATACGTCCATTGAATTTAAGTTCCCCTTGCAGGTGGAGTTGACCGATACGATGTGGTTTTCCACGACGGTGGAAGATTTGAAAGTAGGTCTTTCGGCGTATTGGTTAGCAAGCAGTTCACTTACGTTTGAGGTGTATGCCTTTTGTGTTTCGAACGTTCCTACCATTACGATGACGGTAGGGGCAAATCAGATGCGGGAAATGAGTGTAGAGGAGGTCAATTCCAAACTGAATCAGGGAGGATCGAGTATGAGCGGTGTGATAAGTACGCTGACTCCACGTATCAAGGTTTATCCGAATGGTGCAGGCGGTACGGTCTATTGCTATCCATATGACCAAGGACCTCAATCAACCTGCGATTCGACCTTGCGTTTCTTGCCGCGTATGACCTATGTCTGCGACCAGGCGGAAGAGGTATATAAATTGCACCCGAGCAATATCGCTGCCGATGGCATGGGCTTCATTCGATGGAAGCAGAAAAACAACCTGCCCGCTAACATTCGTTTGACCAAAGACTCGTGTAACGGCGAGGAGATAGCGAACGTGACCCTGCAGGACTCGATGCATGTCTATATGCTCGACTCGGCCAAGATGAAAGCTATCAAAACAGCGAAGGATACGATCTATGTGCATGTGACGCATGATGCTTCGTATGTAGGGCGTGTGATCTATCGCAACACCCTCAAATGGGATGAGCAACGTATAGACACTACAATCTGTCAAGGCATGGCCCTGCAGTTGCCGGATACGATGCTGAGGCAATCGACCGTGTATCCGAATGATATCCTCTTCAAGAACGGCGATACGTTATCGGCAACTACCTATTATCTGACAGTGGAGCAACCGGAGATGCAGTACGACACCTTGCGGCTGAAAGCCAGTCAGTTACCCTATAACTACAATAATCAGATTATACCCAAAGACGGATGGGGAGACTATACCTATACCTTCCGTCAAACCAATCGATGCGATAACGTGGTGAACGTGCATGTGGAGCGTATCATTATTCGCGAAGAGACCGAGGTGTATGATACGATTTGTTTGGGCATGAAAGCTACCTACGGCGGCGTGACTTATGATCGCGATACCGTCATCCGCGACTCCCTCTGGGCGGATCAAGATACATGGCAGGTACGCGATATCACCATCCATTTCACTGATCCGGAGGTCGAGTATGATACCTTGTATATTCCTCAGGAATGGTTCAAGGCAAACGGGTATTGGCATAGCGGATATGCTATAATCATCAAAGGTTACGGAGATACCTTAATCGTGAAGACGAAGAATAATACCTGTACCCGATGGATACAACTTCATATCGAACCGAGAGAAATTGGAACCGATATCAATGAAGTTCCTGTATCCGACATTTCGGCGATCAAGTATATGCGTGACGGAGTGATGTATATCCGCCGCGAAGGACAAGATTACGACCTTCTAGGTCGTCCTATTAAACGACAATAATCAACCAAACATATATCATAAAATATTCAAAATTAATAAATTATCTCTATGAAAAAATTTCTAACATTTGTTGTCGCGTTGGTAATGACCATCCCTATGATGGCCATTGGCCGAAACGACGGCTCCACCAAAGCCAATGCAATTGACTTTGACTGGGAAGCCCCGATGACGCACACCAGTGGTACGAAATGGTATCGCGTAGATTTGGCTCCGCTGTATGAAGAGGAGACACCTGCGCTGAACCTGTTCTTGGCCAACAAGGATGCGTTCAATGAGACTCACACGAGTTTGAAGGCAACCGTAGCCGGACAGACAGACGAGAAATCGTTCAACATCGGTCCGAAACAGCAGCGCGTATGGTCTGCTAACGCTACGATGTTGGTTCGTTTGAAGCAGAAGGAGATTTACCTGACGCTAACCTCAGACGGACCGGTCCTGATGAGTGCGCGTGTGTTTGAGGCGCAAGATTTGGATGAGACCTGTAAGGACGCTCTGAGCTTCAGTTGGACGACAGGAATCACCAAACCTGCCGGTGTACCGGTTTGGTACAAAGTGAACATCAAGGATGCTAAGGCCAACACAAACCAAGACGTATGCGTCGTCGTAACGAACAACGGTACGAAGAAACTGACGCTGGTTGCCGGTCAGTCATTAGACTGTCCGTCTTCGGGTGTTACCAAACGTACGATTGAGTTGGCAGCAGGTCAGACCCTGCGCGACACCGTGCCGAACAACATGCTCACCGGTGTGGCTTTCGATGAATTGTATGTCAGCTTGGAGAACGATCAACCGATCACGGTGACGGCTGAGTATGCCAATCGTCCGCTCGACCCGGTGCTGCCGGCTGATCTCTCGGGCCTTAAGTACAAAGAGAAGATCGTGCCGGATACCTCGTTGCATACAGTGGATGTAACGACCCTGCTGGCCGGCCAGACCTACTACTTCAAGTATGACGTAGCCAAGCTGAATGCGCTCAAGAAATATGAGCCGGAGTTCACTTTCCGCAACCTTGGAACGACGCAGGCTACGATCGATCGCAAGATGGCGTTTGAAGTGCCGGCCTTTTCTGCACAGGGTAACACACTCGTGCTGGACGGTAACGAGGAGTCGATTGAGGTGCTCACTAAGAATACCTTGCTTGGTTTGGACAACCAGTACATCTACGTCAAGATCACGCCGGATCAGGATATCCAGTTGATCAGCCGTTTCAAACATCTGCGCGAAGGTAAGGCTTGTAAGACAAATATCGACTTCGACTGGGTGAACGGTCATACACAGGCTGCGAACACGAAGTTATGGTATGCTATCGACGTAGCCGATGCACGTGATAACATCGAGGATATCTTGGTACATGTAGAGAACCTCGGTAATGCCAAAGCTTCTTTGGATGCATCGGTGGCTTTCTCTTGCCCGTATATCGACCTGCAGGAGATGCATCATACGCTTGCTGCCGGCGCTACGGAGGTGCGTACTTTGGGTTACTCCACCTACGCCATGATGACCGATACGATCTGGATCGGTGTTGAGACCAACCAGAGCATTCGCTTCTGGGCTACCACCAAACCGACGAAGACGACTGAACCTGACGAAGCCTGCTTGACAGCTGTTAAGTTCAATTGGGAAGACGGCGTGATGCAGCATGGCGGCGATACCGTATGGTATAAGATCTCGATGGACGAGGCGCGTGAGAAATCCGCTAAGTTCCCGACGGTTTTTGTTCAGAACCTGAGCAGCACCAATGCTGCGAAGATTACGGCAGAGCTCTCGCTGGAGTGTCCGGATTCGATTGCTAACCAGAAGCGCACCAAAACGCTTGCCGCTAACGAATCATTCAGCAAGCAGTTGTCCCGTAACTTGTTCGAGAATATCGTGCAGGATACAATCTTCCTCAAAGTGATCACGACCGAGGATATCTCGTTGCAGATCCGTTTGACCGAAGAGGCAGAGGGTGCAAGCTGTTCGTCTGCTATCCCCTTCAACTGGGTTTCCGGTAACTCGCAGAATGCGAACGATAACCTCTGGTATGTAGTGGATCTGCGTACCGTGATGCAGGACGGCAATGATATCCGTATCCACATTGAGAACCGCGAGAACGCAAGTTGTAAGGGTGTGGCACAGCTGATCTATGAGTGCCCGACCGTTTCCGCTCCGTCAGTTCAGGACTTCACGTTGAAAGCTCATGCAGAGAAATCCATCACCGTTCAGAACAGTGCGTTCGAGACGCTCTCTGACAGTATGGCGTATGTGAACCTGCAAGGTACGACCGGTCTCCGCTTCTGGGTGGAACTGCTGCCGTTGAAGCATTTCGATACAATCTATGCAGAGGGTATTACGCTGATTCCGCTGCAGTGGGATACGCTCTATACCCAGACGGTAGATACCGCATGGTATATCATCCCGAATTCGGAGATTGAGAAAGTGCGTAACCTGGAAGAGAAAGCCAAACCGGTAGCTCACCTGATCAACTTAGGTGCAGCCAATACGATCAAGGCTGAAGGTGCATTTGCTTTCCCGATCACGAAGAAGATGATGACTAAGAGCCAGAAGCTCAAAGCTAATCAGCACTTCACCGATACCGTTCCTTCCGGAACATTCGATCAGATCATCAAGAAAGACTCGATCATCATCCGTGTGACCCGTCCGGTAGGAAGCAGCGACTTCCAATTCCGCGCTGAACTTGTGAGTGCCTTTACCGGTAATACGCGTAATGATGCACTTCCGATTCGTCTGGGCGAGCTGTATACGCAAGCTCCGAACACGGAGATGTGGTATAAAGTGAATACGGTGGATCTGAAGAAGGACAAGACCTTATTCAATAAGGCTTTGCTTGTAAAGGGTAAGAATGCCGGAAAGGGCGATGCTGAAGTACAAGTGTCTGTATATGAAGGACTGCTGTCGGATGTCGATCTGCTGGAGGAGTATGGCCTGAATGACTACCGTAAACGTACGGTAAAGAAAGGCCTAAGCAAATCTCATAATATTCCGGCGCAGGCGGTATATGCTTTAGGTGACGTGGAGTTGTATATCAAGCTCCGCACCACGGATTCGCTTGTATTTGAGACAAAGTTCAACGGAACGTATGCTCCGCAAGCGGTTGATCCGAAGCAGAAAGAGGCTATGCTTGTTGTGCCGAACGTAGATTATGTGGTACCGGGAGATAATCAGGAACACTGGTATATGTCTTGCGTACCGTATATTCAGAATAACTATATCTATGTTGATGGAAGTACTTTCGAGTATGATCTGAACGGTAAGGCTACGATCGAAGTGACGGCTACTTTCCAGGATGAGATGGATTGCCAGATGCCGGTTCGTAAACGCACAATCAATAAGAACGGAGGTCACCGACATGGTACCAAACCGGTTCGTGAGTTGATCGAGAAAGCGATTAAGAAAGCCGGTCAGACTTTCGATTTCTCCGGTACGGATCCTGAGTTTATGGATAGTTTGCTGCATCGTTTCATCACCAACGATTCTATCACGCTCTATGTTCGCGTGAAGACCGATAAGGATTTGAAGGTTCGTTTGAATACTCCGCAGACCACCGGTGATGCATGTATGAATCCGATGGTATTTGACTGGGAGCATGGTAATGTGAACCCGGCAAACCAAAAGACCTGGTATCAGGTTCGTTTGGATTCTGTAGCTATTCCTGACACCTGTGACTTGCGTCTGCACGTAGATAACTGGAGCGATGCTACAGATAGTGTCAAAGTATCCGCAAGTGTTTACTTCGAATGCGGCGAACAAGCGACGATCACTAAGACCTACAAGCAAGGTCAGTTGTCTCGCGACTCGATCGATATCGACCGTGACCTGATTGCTAACCTCGGATGGCCTCCGTATATGTTCATCGAATATAATTCGGATACCACTTCTCATATCTGGGCTGAGTTGATTCCGAACGTGCCGCGTGATACGTTGCGCGATACCATCGTAGCTTATGTATGTGCGGGCGAAACCTTCACCGATACAATCACCGGTATCCCGTACACCATCAATACTTCGCTGGAGTGGCGTGATACGGTTGAGTTCCAAGACGGTCCGATGATGAAAGACTCGATCACCTTATTCCAAGTTCACCCGCTGGTAGCCCCGGAGGCGTTGACGGTGGATTCGATGAAGAAACTGGGTGCAACTCCTGTACTCGTACAAGGTATGCAACTGTTCGTCGATTCGTCCAGCATCAAGTTGACGGATATCTACCGTGCACATGCTCTAGCTATTGATACGATCTTCAAAGTTGATACCGTTTACTGGGCAAAACCGGTTTACGACGAAGGCGACTTGGATGTGACAGACGAGGCATCGCTCAATTTGACTTCGTACTATCCGAAGACGAGAGCACTCGATACACTTCTCTTGGTTATCAAGGGTGGAGAGTGCGGCGTTACTTACCGCAAGGACATCGTCTTCCCGCTCGAGGAATGGAAATACGCTCCGAAGAGCGAGCTCGTTTGTCCGCCGCTGCCTGCCGTTAACCCGGATACGATTCCGAACGTAAAGACTGTTGAGCCGCTCTACTACAACCGTTCGCGTTATATTGATACCGTAGTGACGTACGTAGCATTGGATCGTCCGACGCTCGTTGATCAAACCGAGTTGGCTGGTATAGGCGTTATGCCTACTGTGGGAACAGACGGTGTTATTGATACGACCTACACCCTAAGTGCTCTCAAATCGCTCTTCGTAACTTACGATGACGAGACAATCATGGATGTGCAGTTCATCGAGTGGGAGGCCGAGGATGCGCTGGGCGCATGGCATAAGATGCCGTACACCGTGACGCTGCAAGCTACCGCTTCGACGATGAACATGCGTTATCTGATCAATACAGAGTGCGGCGTGAAGGATACAAGTGAGAACATCATGATCACTGTTCCGGCTGAACCGGTAGCACCGTGTAAGAATGATACGACCTATGATCCGGCGCATGCAGACGTGATGGGTATCATTGTGGCATGCGATAGCTTCATTTGGGCATTAAATAATGATACGATCATCTATACCGATGGTATCTATTATTATAACGACGGTCCGTTATCAGAAGGTTCTTTGTGCGACCAGATCTATTACGTCGATGTAAAGATCAATCATTCCTCGGCTGTCACCGATACGACTGCTACCGAGTGTGAGTCGTTCTATTGGCGTGGTGAGACCTACACGGCGAGTGGTGTTTACTACGATTCATTAACAAATATCGCGGGTTGCGATTCAATCATTCGTCTGACGCTTACGATCAACCATCCATCAGCTGTCACCGATACGACTGCTACCGAGTGTGAGTCGTTCGATTGGCGTGGTAATACCTACACGGCGAGTGGTGTATACTACGATTCATTAACGAATATCGCAGGTTGCGATTCAATCATCCGTCTGACGCTTACGATCAACCATGCATCGGCTGTCACCGATACGACCGCAGCAGAATGCGATGAGTTCACCTGGTATGGTCAGAAATATACCGCTTCCGGTGATTACGACCATCTGCTCAAGAATGCAGCAGGTTGTGACTCGATGCTTACGCTGCATCTCACGATCCATAATAGCGTGAAAGCTCCGACCGAGAAAGAGACACACTGCTACTATTTCGATTGGCATGGTGTTCGCTATACGCAATCGGGTCTCTACTCCGATACGCTGGCTACGATCCATAATTGCGACTCGATATGTACGCTCGATCTGACTATTAACATGCCGTATGTAGATACCCTTGAGGTGAAAGCATACTATGGTTATCGTGTCATCATGATCAACCGTAACCAGATTAAGGAACTGGGTTGGAAGCTTGATTCACTGGATCTGGAGCATCCGGAATATGTAACCTGGTATCAGATGCTCGGTGCAACGCCGGATGTCAATAATGATAAGGAAGTATGGAAGGGTTATTACTATACCTTACCGAACGGTGAACCGCTGCCGGCAGGCAATAAGTACTACGCCGTAATTGATATTCCGGCCACCTCTGCAGATGCTTGCGGTGCACAAGGTATCACCAGAGTCATCACCATCGGTAATTCCGCTGCCGCTCCGGCACTCGTGCCGTCGCTGAGCAAGCCGGGTCAGGATATCCAAGTGATCAACCTTAACCCGATGGAGCAGACCACGATCCGCATCTACTCTGCCGATGGATTACTCCAACGTACATACATCTCGTATGGCGAAGAGTCCTTCACCATCAAGGCAGCTAACGACTTAGGATTCTATCTGGTTGAGTTGAGCAGTGAAGAGATGAAGACAACCTTACGTTACATTGTTAAATGATAGGAGGTAGCACTATGAAGACTATTAAAACTATTCTGATTGCAGCCACTATGATAAGCGCATCTGTTGTGTCGACTATGTCGGCACAGCAGGCTGCGGAACCAAGCCAACATACATGGAAAGTGGCGAAGGGCGACTCCGTGATGATCAAACGCGAGTGCCAAGAGTACCTCACCGGTGAGAGACCTTCTGTTTGGGTATGGGATAAAGTACATACCGTATATCAATTAGGAACGAAACGTTTCCCCGAAGGTGTGTTGCTGATGAACATCAATTCATGGATCTGCGAGGAGTGTTTGATTCCCGTGCATCCGCGTGAGCAAGAGCCGGTGGTAGAAGAGAAACCGGTAGTTGAAGAACCGGTAGTAGTTAAAGAGGAACCGGTAGTGGAAGAACCTGCTCCGGCGAAACCCGAATCCGAACCGGTGGTAGCAGAAGAGCCGGAGATCGATCAACCTGCTCCGGTAGCAGAAGAACCGGTAGTAGAAGAGCCGAAAGCTCAAGAGCCTCAGAAAGAGGAGCCGTTGACGGAGCAAGCCAAGAGCGAAGAAACGATCATGAGTCAGCAGAACTTCAAGCATAACTACGACCGTTTCACGATCGGAGTGCGCGGAGGTGCTTCGTCCCTCATGCATCATACAGAGAATGCTAATTGGCTCTGCGGTGGAGATGCTGTGCTGGATCTGCAATATGCCCACTATTGGGCTAAGGACGGTCGTCCTGTAGATCTCGGTATCATTGCAGGCCTTGGTATCGGTTATCAACAGAGTAGCCTGAAACTGGATTCCGACTATAAGAACCTCCCTCCTCAAACGGCAGGTACTTCTCAGGTATACTATACCGTTGATGTTAAGGATATCAAAGAGACTGACCACCAACTCCAATTGGAGATCCCGGTATTATTCTCGTTGATAGCTGATAACGGTGTGTTCTTCAATGTGGGTCCGAAACTGATGATCCCGTTGTATACTCCGTATCAGCAAACGGCTAACATCGATCAGACACATATCTCTGCATACTTCGAAGAGACCGGTGTCACCATGCGTGATAATGTGGTAACCGGTAAGTACGAAGGTCAACAACCAACGGAGAAGAACGGTATCCAATTCAATATGAACCTCATGCTGACTGCTGAAATCGGTTATGAGTGGGTTCTGAAGAGCGGTAACTCGCTCGGCCTGGGTGCGTATGCCAACTACGGATGGAACTTATCCTACAAGAACACCCCGAACGCCGATGGCTTATTCAACTTGACAGCTCCGGCAGGAGACGGTTCGTCCGTGGCTAAATTGGACGTTTTGTCTGCTACGCATGCCTATACCGATAAGTTGAGTTTCTTCGATGCCGGTGTTAAGGTGGCATACCACTTCAACTTCCCGAAGAAAAAACAGTTTAAAGATTCCAAACTCTTCTAAGGCATGACGATACTATGTATCGAAACCAGTACATCTGTTTGTTCAGCGGCCGTCTGTAAAGACGGTTCGCTGATCAAGCAGTGTATTAACTACGAAGGAAGTAACCATGCGCGGTTGCTGCCGATGTATATAGAGGAACTGCTCTCGTTCGCGCGGGAGCAGCATATGTCTATCGATGCAGTAGCGCTCTCCGAAGGACCGGGCAGTTATACGGGCCTCCGTATAGGTGCCTCTACTGCCAAAGGCCTCTGCTACGGCCTTAATGTGCCCCTCATCCCCGTACCGACATTGGAGGTACTCTGCGAGGCATCCGGTGTTAAGCAAGGCCGCTTGATTCCTATGATAGACGCGCGTCGCATGGAGGTCTATACGATGATGGATGGGGAAACCAAAGCCGTAGTTGTAGAGAATGAAGATAGCCTGTATGCCGGAGATGAGAATGTCTATTACTTCGGTGACGGAGCTGCCAAATGCCAACCGGTGCTTACCAAACCCAACTGGCATTATATTCCCGATATCGTACCCGAAGCGCAGTATGTAGGAGCGTTGGCAGAAAGTGGAAAGTGGAAAGTGGAAAGTGTAGATCTTGCATATTACGAGCCTTTCTATCTCAAAGAATTTATTGCCGCACAGAGTCATGTCAAAGGACTCAAATAAAGTGAAAGGAGAAAAGTGAAAAGTGAAAGAAAGACATATAGAGGTATAGTGAGAGGGTTGATAATCCTTTCAATTTTCAATTTTCAATTTTCAATTATATCTTGCTCCACGCAGAAAAATACGTGGGCGACTCGGTCGTTCCATCAGACGAAAGTCAAATATAATATTCTTTTTAATGGCAATGCGGCCTATGAAGAAGGTCTCAAAGCCATACGGGATGCCAATACGGATGATTACAGCACGGTGCTGTATCTCTACCCGGTATCCAACCATCAAGCAGCTGAGGCGGCGAGTTCTCAGATGGATAAGACCATCGAGAAATGCCGCAAGTGTATCAAGTTGCATTCTATCAAAGCGAAACCCAAACGTGACCCGAAAAAGGCGAACGATCCCAAATATAAGTTATGGCTCCAATCCGAGGAGTTCAATGCCGAGATGCATCTGGCATGGCTTCGACTCGGTCAGGCAGAGTTCCATAAAGGCGATTTCTTAGGTGCGGTCAGTACCTTCAATTATATCATTAATCACTATCAGAATGATCCTGACATCATCGCGCAATGCCGTCTATGGATCGCGCGTGCGTATGCCGAGATGGGATGGCAGTACGAGGCGGAGGATGCGCTGAACCGCGTGCAGATCGATGCGCTCAGTAAGAAGCATGCCAAACTCTATTCGGCTGTCAAAGCGGATGTGTTGCTCAAGGGTGAGCATTACCGCGAGGCCCTGCCGTTCGTGAAGATAGCCCTGCCGTATGAGAAACGTAAGATCTACCGTCCGCGGTTTGCTTACGTGCTGGGACAACTATATGAGAAAGAGGGCAACAAGGACGAAGCCCTTCAAGCCTATAAGCATGTCGTACGCATGGCGCCGCCCAACGAGATGGAGTTCAATGCCCGTATCCGCATGGCGGAACTGGGTGGGAAGAACAGCCTGCGTCAACTACGCGCGATGACCAAACAGACGAAGTTCAAAGACCGGCTCGATCAGATCTACGGCACGATGGGAAATATCCATCTGCAGTATAAAGATACCGTTAAGGCGTTGGAGATGTACGAGAAAGCGATCGCCGAATCAACGCAGGCCGGTACAGTGAAAGCCGCTATCCTCATGCGTGCAGGCGATATCTATTTTGAGCAGCATAACTACGTCAAGGCCCAACCTTGTTACCGTGAAGCGGTGACGATTCTTACGGCCGAACATAAGGAGTATGCGCGGATGCTTAAGCGATCCGAAGTGCTGGATGAACTGATTGTATCATATAACCAAGTCCAACTTCAAGACTCGCTCCAACGCCTCGGCCATATGAGCGAAGAGGAGCAACGTGCCGTAGTGGAAAAGATCATCGCTGAGCTCATCGAAGCGGAGAAACAAGATTCTATCCGTCAGGCTGAGGCTGCCCGCGAAATGGCGCATGGCGATGAAGGACTGCGAAGTGTCAATACTGCCAATATGCTCGGCGGTAGCGGCGGACAGAAGGGCGAATGGTATTTCTACAACCCGCAACTCGTCAAGCAGGGGCAGCAGGAATGGCGGCGCAAATGGGGTAACCGACCGCTTGAAGATAACTGGAGACGCCAAAGCAAACAGGTGCTGATAGCGGATGATGGAACGAACGGATTAACGGATGAGGAGAATGAGGCTTTGTCTGATTCTATAGGACAAGACTCTACCGCTGCATCTGCTTCTAAACTGGAGACCGATATCCATAAACCGGAGTATTACCTGCAGCAGATACCGCGTACCGATCAGGATTATGCGCTGAGCGACAGTTTATGGCGGGATGGGATGGTAGCTCTCTATTTCCTCTATCGCGACCGACTCAATGATACGCTGCAGGCCGAGGAGACGCTGCACGAACTGGAGCGTCGTTTCCCGAACCATCCTTGCATGACCGATATCTACGAAGATATGCGCTTGCAGGCCTTGCGGCACGATGCGGACTATATCGCCCGCATGCGGCATATGTTAGCGACGCAAGACTCGCTCTATGCGTTGACGTACGATGCTTACAAGCATGGTCGCTTTACTGAGGTGAAATCACAAATCAAAAATCACAAATCTCAAATGACCAATGACCATTGGTCGCTCGCTCCCCGTTTCCTCTTCCTCAATGCGGTGTCGGTGGCACGTACCGAAGGACAGGAGGCGTTTGTGGAGGCACTGCAGGAGATGGTGCGTGACTATGGTACGACCGAACTGGGGACGATGGCTAAAGAGATGCTTGCGATGATGGGGCAGGGTATGGAGAGCCAGAAAGGCGGAGCGACCGGTAGTCTGGAAGATTTGCGTGGTAAGACCCAAGATACAGCGGACGAAGAAGAGCAGAAGATGCAGATGGAGTGGAGCGAAGACCGTAAGCAACCATCTGTCGTGCTGCTGATATTGCCGCAAGAAGATGAGCAAGCCCTGAATGAGTTGCTCTACGAAGTGGCGCTGTTTAACTTCAGCCAATTCCTCATCCGTGATTTTGACCTGCAGAAGATGCCGGTATATAAAACCACTTGCGCGCTGCGTGTCAGCGGATTCGCCGACCTGGATGAAGCTGAATGGTGGATTGACCTGATGCAGAAGAATGCCGAGATGCAAACTCGACTCGAGCAGATACAAATAAAGGCAGTCACCGAAGTGAACCTGCCGCTGTTATAAAAAAAACAGCCGAAGCTGTTTTTGTCGGGAAGTAAAGCGTGCCATTCTTCCCAACAAAAAAGAGAACCGAAGTTCTCTTTTGTCGGGAAGACGTGATTCGAACACGCGACCTCCGGTCCCCCAGACCGTTGCGCTACCGGGCTGCGCCACTTCCCGCGCTTTATTTTTCAAAAGCGGGTGCAAAGGTACAACAAAAAAATGACATACGCAAATTTATTGCGCTTTTTTTAACGAAAATGAGTAAAAAATTCTATATTGAGACCTACGGATGCCAAATGAATGTGGCGGATAGCGAGGTGGTGGCGGCTATTTTGCAGACTGCTGATGCCGAGTTGACCGAGCGTTGGGAGGATGCGGATATCATCCTGCTTAACACCTGTTCTATCCGTGACAATGCCGAGCAGAAAGTCGGTTCGCGTCTGCGAGAGCTGAAGGCGCATATTAAAGGTGGAAAGTGGAAAGTGGAAAGTGGAAAGCCGATCATCGGTGTCATCGGCTGTATGGCGGAGCGTATGGGGCAGGAGTTGATTGATACGTTTGGCGTAGATTTCGTAGCCGGTCCTGATGCGTACCTCGATATCCCGAACCTGCTGGCACAATGCGAACAGGGACATAAGGCCATGAACGTACAACTGAGTACAACAGAGACCTACCGCCATATCATTCCGGCGCGTATCGGACGCTCTATCAGCGGGTTTGTGTCTATCATGCGCGGATGTAATAATTTTTGTGCTTACTGCGTTGTACCTTATACCCGTGGACGTGAGCGCAGCCGGGATGTGGAATCTATCCTCGCAGAAGTGCGGGATCTACGCGCGCGCGGTTATAAAGAGGTGACGCTCCTCGGACAGAACGTCAATTCGTATAAGTATGAGGATATTGACTTTGCTGATTTGCTGGAACGGGTAGCAGAGGCTGTACCGGATATGCGTATCCGTTTCACCACCTCACACCCCAAGGATATGTCCGACAAGACCTTAGAGGCTATCAGTCGGCATGATAACCTCTGTAATTTTATCCATCTGGCGGTGCAGTCGGGATCGAACCATGTGCTCAAACTCATGAATCGCAAATATACGCGGGAGTGGTATCTGGAACGCGTGGCAGCGATACGTCGTATCCTGCCCGATGCGGCCATCAGTACGGATATCTTATGCGGTTTCCATGACGAGACGTTGGAAGATCATTCCGAGACGCTTAGCCTCATGCGGGAGGTGGGATTCGATTCTGCGTTTATGTTCAAGTACTCGGAACGTCCGGGCACCTATGCCTCCAAACATCTGCCGGATAACATTCCCGAAGAGGAGAAAGTGCGCCGACTCAATGAGATCATCGCCCTTCAAACCCAACTATCCCTTGAGTCCAACCAACGCGAGATAGGAAAGACAGTGGAGGTGCTGGTAGAAGGTTTCTCCAAACGCAGCCACGATGACATGTACGGCCGCACACCGCAGTACAAAACGGTCGTTTTCCCACGTACGGACCAGAAAGTGGGAGATATCGTCTATGTGCGTGTTTCAGAAGCCTCTGCTGCTACATTACGGGGTGAAATCGTGGAAAAATGCACAAAATAAGCATTTTTTTGCCAAAATATTTGGCTATGTCAAATAAAAGCAGTACTTTTGTACCGAAAACAAAATTTTCATAGTTAAGGTTTAGGTTTAATGGCGAAAGGAGGCTGTGAAGTTTCCTTTCGTTTTTAAAAAAAATCATAACGGCATGAAGGACGAAACACAAAACACAATTCCGGACTTAACGGACATCGATGAGTTGCGTAAAGCGATCATCGCCGCGGAAATTTTGAATCGCAAGTACTAAATCATAAATTTGAAATCATAAATCAAAAATAAAACATGGCAGTAACGTACATGACCGAAGAAGGTCTGAAGAAACTAAAAGAGGAACTCCAGTTCTTGGAGACTGTGGAGCGCCCACGTATCATTGCCGCTATCGCAGAGGCACGTGAGAAAGGGGATTTGAGTGAAAATGCGGAGTATGATGCCGCAAAAGAAGCGCAGGGAGCGCTTGAGACCAAGATTGCACAGCTTAAGGCACGACTCATGGATGCACGCGTCATCAATGCATCCGAGATTAATACCGACGAGGTGCAGATCCTGACGCGCGTGAAAGTGCGCCAACTCAGTAACAATATGGAGAAGACATTCCAGATCGTTACCGAAGGAGAAGCGAACATCGCGGAGGGCAAGATCTCTATCTCTACCCCGATCGCGAAAGGCTTGCTCGGAAAGAAAGTGGGCGATATCGCACAAGTGAAAGTACCTATCGGACTCCTTGAGTTCGAGGTTTTGGAGATTAGCTTATGACCATCTTTACACGCATCATCAAAGGGGAAATCCCGAGTTACAAAGTAGCGGAGGACGAGAAGAACTACGCCTTTCTCGATATCAATCCTATCGTAAAGGGACATACATTGGTTATCCCTAAGTTGGCTGAACCCGAGGCAGATTATATCTTCGATCTCTCGGATGAGCAGTTGGAGAGCTTGATGACCTTTGCCAAGAAAGTAGCAGTAGGTATCAAAGCCGCTACCGGATGCAAACGGGTAGGAGTAGCGGTGCTGGGCATGGAGGTAAACCATGTGCATATACATCTCGTGCCGATGAATAGCGAGAAGGATATGCTCTTTACCAACCCTAAACTGAGTCTGCCGGCTGAGGAGATGGCGTTCATCGCCAACTCGATTGCCGAGGCTGTTGAAAAAGCAAAATAAAGGCTAAAGCCTGTTAATAATTTTTTTACTAACTTTAAACAACAACCATTATGACAAAGACTGAGATTATTGCCGCTATGACCGTTGCTTACGGCGTGGCTAATGTAGACGGTTTGAAGGAAGATGAAGCTGCTATGCTCATCAAGGAACTCAAATCCTACAAGTTCGCTAACGATCCGGAGCAGTACCAAGAGGCTGTCGCTAACTACAAGAAGATGCCGGTTCGCGAAGGTATCAACATCATCGCTCAGGCTGATGAGGCTGCTCGTAAAGAGGCTCACGCGCTGACCATCTACGCTATGTGCGGTGACGGTGAGGCTAGCGATCATGAGGTAGGTGCTTACCGCCTGATGAAAGAGATCTGCAACTTCCCGCCGATCGAGGACCTTGCAGAGGCTAAAGCTATCCTGGGTTTCTAAGATAGAAAAAGATACAAAAAAGAACGGAGACTTTCTAGCCTCCGTTTCTTTTTTTACCAAATGCTTACGCGCTCTTCCGGTGCGACATACATCGGACTTTCCGGCGTCACGTTCCATGCATCGTACCAGGCATTGATCTGCGGTAATGCACCGTTAACGCGCCAACGACCAAGCGAGTGAGGATCACTCTTCGTGCGGTTCAGAATCTCCTCCGGACGGATGTTGCCTGCCCATACATTGGCGTATGCCAAGAAGAAACGTTGCGCCGGAGTGAAGCCGTCGCGGGTCTGCAGACGATCTTTCTCTGCTTTCGCCTCCTCGTTCAGCGTGAAGGCTAAATAAGATACCTGCAAACCACCGTGGTCAGCGATGTTCTCGCCTAAGGTGAACGCACCGTTAGCGTGTACACCCGGAGCGACCTCGATCTTATTGAATGCCTCCTCCATCACTTTGGTGCGGGCATCGAAGGCGGCTTTGTCTTCGGCTGTCCACCAGTTCAGCATATTGCCGTCCTTATCGAATTGGCAACCCTGATCGTCGAATCCGTGCGTCATCTCATGACCGATCACCACGCCGATAGCGCCGTAGTTGAAGGCATCGTCAGCGCTCATATCGAAGAACGGATATTGGAGGATACCGGCCGGGAAACAGATCTCATTGCTGGACGGGTTATAGTACGCATTCACCGTCTGCGGCGTCATGTACCATTTCTTCTTATCTACCGGTTTACCGAGATAGCTGAGGCTGTACTCCTGCTCGAATTTCGCCGCACGCTGCAGGTTTGCATAATAGGTGTCGGCTGCATTGATATCGAGCTTGCTGTAGTCGCGCCACTCGTCGGGGTAGCCGATCTTGATGGTCATGGCATTCAGCTTCTCCAGCGCCTTATCTTTCGTCTCACGACTCATCCATTCGAGGTTCTCGATACGGATGCCGAGGGCTTTTTGCAGGTTCTTCACGAGGGCTAACATACGCGCTTTGTTCTCCTCAGGGAAATACTTGGCTACATACATCTGTCCGACCGCCTCTCCGAGTGTACCGTTCACGATACCTACGGCACGTTTCCACAGCGGACTCGGTTCTTCACGACCCGACAGCACCTTGCCGTAGAAATCAAAACTCGTCATGTAGATCTCTGTTGTCAGGTACGAAGCCGCACCCTCGATGGTTTGCCATGCGAAGAGTGTCTTCAGGTCTTCCAGCGGTTCATCGGCCAGCATCTTTCCTGCTTCCTGCAGGTGCGGGATCTGACCTACCGACAAACTATCCAACTCGACACCTAAGGCTGCGAAATAGATTTTCCAATCTACTTGCGGCACCAGGGCCTGCAGTTCATCCAGACTCATCTTGTTGTAGTTACGCTGCGGGTCACGCAGTTCGACATTCGAGTACGCCGCTTTGGCCAGACGGGTCTCCATTCGCAGTACAGTCTGCGCACGTTCTGCCGCATGATCAAAACCGAAAAGACCAAACATCTTCTCTACGTACGCTACATACGCAGCACGTATGGAACGCGTGTGCTCGTCCTCATCAATATAATACTCTTTCTCTCCCAACGAGAAACCGGCTTGGCACTCATTGAGGATGTTCATCGCGCTGTTCATCGCGTCCGCATCTACATACATCGCCCAAAGACTATAGTCCATCGAAGCGCCTAACAGTGCGCTCAATTCCTCGCGGGATGAGATCGCCGCTATCGCCTTAAGCGAAGCCTCCACCGGCGCAATACCCTCTGCGTCACGACGTGCCGTGTCCATGGAGAGGTTATACATATCGCCGATTTTCTGGGCTACCGAACCGGCCTCGTGCTTCTCGGCGGCCAATTCCTGAATCAGGCCGTTCACTTGCTCTAAGTTCTGCAGCCCTAATTTATCGAATGAACCGAAGCGGCTGTATTCGGGAGTCAAGGGGTTGTTGGCCATCCATCCGCCGCAGGCGTACTGATAGAAATCATTCTGTGCCACTACGGTCGTATCCAGATTCTCAAGATGAATACCCGTTGTCTGTTGTTGTTTGGTACATGCTGTGGTCATAAGCATCAATGCGGTCAGCGTATAAAGAATTTTTTTCATACTGTTTTTTCTTTCGTATCGTTTGACTTTAAAAAAATGCAGGCACTAAGGCCTGCATTTTTTTTCAAGCATATGTGCTTGATGATGATTAGAGCTCAGCCAAGTACTTGATCGTACGAACCATCTGGCTGGTGTAGCTGTTCTCGTTGTCGTACCAGCTAACAACCTGTACCTGATAGGTCTCCTCGTCGATCTTAGCAACCATGGTCTGTGTAGCATCGAAGAGCGAACCGAACTTCATACCGATTACATCGCTCGAAACGATCTCATCCTCGGTGTAACCGAAGGACTCGGTCTGAGCAGCCTTCATAGCAGCGTTGATGCCCTCTTTCGTGATGTCTTTACCCTTAACAACTGCAACCAGGATAGTGGTAGAACCGGTCGGAGTCGGAACGCGCTGTGCGCTACCGATCAACTTACCGTTCAGCTCCGGAATAACGAGACCGATAGCCTTTGCAGCACCGGTGCTGTTCGGAACGATGTTCTGTGCACCTGCACGGCTACGACGGAGGTCACCCTTACGTTGCGGACCATCGCATGATACCGCTCTGGATCGGAGCGTATTTGTGCAGAGCAGCTGCCATCGGAGCGAGACAGTTGGTCGTACAAGAAGCTGCGGAGATAACCTTATCTGCCGGAGTCAGGGTCTTGTGGTTTACGTTGTAAACGATGGTCGGAAGATCGTTACCTGCCGGAGCGGAGATAACAACTTTCTTTGCACCTGCCTGGATGTGTGCCTCAGCTTTTGCTTTGCTGGTATAGAAACCGGTGCACTCGAGCACTACATCGATACCGAGTTTGCCCCAAGGCAGCTCAGCTGCGTTCGGCATAGCGTAGATAGTGATCTCCTTGCCGTCAACGATGATCGAACCCGGAACGAGAACGGTCTTGCCATCCTCAGCGAGTTGAGCGTCTTTGTAAGCTACAGTGTGCTTGCCCTCACCGAACTTGCCTGCGAAACCACCCTGAGCGGTGTCGTATTTGAGAAGGTGAGCCAACATCTTCGGGCTGGTCAAGTCGTTGATTGCAACTACCTCATAACCCTCAGCTTCGAACATCTGACGGAATGCCAGACGACCAATACGGCCAAAGCCGTTAATTGCTACTTTTGTCATAGTGTGTAATAATTTAAATTATTTGTGTATAAATTGTTTTTACAATTGCGACTGCAAAGTTACAATATTTTTTTTATATACGAAAATAATTCATATAAAAAATTAAATTTTGCTATCTTTTTTTGTCATTTTCGACCAAAATCAGCAGGAATCTCGCCCCAAGCCTTCGTGTCCCACTTATAGATGGGGGTGTTCCAGGTGTTGTCATGGAGCCACATCTCTGCTTTTCGAACCATCAAAAAGAGGTCCTGACTCTCCATCGTCCACTCCATCTTCGTCTTGCATCGTTTGGCGCGCACCCATGCGAGTGCGGTCACGCTATCCGTATAAATCACCCACGGCAAGTTGTATTTCTTGATATATGCCAGACCAAGGACCAGCGCGAGGAACTCACCGATGTTATTCGTGCCCTGCTTGAAGGGGCCGCGGTGGAAAACCTCGGTACCGGTATCGGCAATCACCCCGCGAAACTCCATCACGCCGGGGTTGCCGCTACATGCCGCATCAACGGCCAGCGCAGGTAATATGGGTTTATTATTGCTCATTGGTCATTGCTCATTGGTCATTTAGCATCGATCCGGAAACTCGCCGTATTCCTCAAAGGTGTAGTTGAGGAAATCATTCATCGGCTTGGCGGCCTTTGCTATCTCCACAAGATGATCGAGAAAATCGGGCGCACTGACTTGCGCATCGGTAAGCGGGGTAGAGAAGGTATAGTCCTTATGCTTCAACCAATCGGGATGCACAAAATCCGGATCAAAACCCGCCGGCACTTTCTTCAATACACCCCAATAGGAATCGAAATCATTGCCAAAATACTTCTTCCAACTCGGCTTCGCCATGATGGCTTCTACTTCCTCGTAGTTGGCTTCCACCTCTTTGCGCAAGGCCGTCAGCAATTCTTTGCTCGGCTCCCAGATTCCGCCGGCGAACATACACTGTCCGGGTTGGAAATGCATGTAATAACCGCCGCGAAGCGATTTGCGACCCCATGTCTTCGGTTGCCCAGGAACGCCTGTTGCCGGAAAAACACCCATCCAGTTCTTATACGGGTCTTTGTTTTTCGAGAACCGTACATCGCGGTAGATACGCCAGATACAATCTTTCGCTTGCAGCCCTTTTAAGGTGGGATCTATCTCTGATAGACGCAGGATGTATTGTTCGCTGAAATCCACGAACTTGACATAGCATCGTTGGTACCAATCCTTGTGTTCGGCAAACCACTCGCGGTTATTGTTCACCGCCAACTCTGCGAGAAAATCTAATACTTCTTTCATTCTTTATCAGTGACTCGCCCGGGAATCGAACCCGGATCTGAGCTTTAGGAGAGCCCTGTTCTATCCATTGAACTAGCAAGTCAATCTTCAATTTTCAATTTTCAATTTGCCCACGCATCGCTTCAATCCATCCATCCAATACGGGATCTCGACCCCGAACGTCTTTTTGAATTTCGACTTATCGAGTACGCTATAGTGGGGACGGGGTGTCTTGTATTGATATTCTTCCGATAAAATCGGGGAAACCTTGCAGTTTTGGATGCCTGCCAATTCATGGATAGCGATCGTGAAATCGAACCACGAGCAGACACCTTCATTCGTAAAATGATAGATGCCCGGATGCCAGCATGGCGTCTCGATCACGGTGAAGATAGCCGCTGCCAAGTCGGCTGCATAAGTCGGTGTACCGATCTGGTCGAACACGACGCCGAGTTTCTCTTTCTCATGGCCCAAGCGGATCATCGTCTTCACGAAATTATTGCCATATTCCGAATAGAGCCACGCGGTACGTAGGATCACCGCCTCCGGACATGCGGCCAAGAGCCGTTTCTCTCCTTCGTATTTCGTGCGCCCGTACGCAGTACGCGGAGCCACCGGATCGGACTCCTTGCACGGCACATGCTCGTCGCCCGAGAAAACGTAGTCGGTGCTCACATGGATCACCTTCACCCCTTGACCACCTAAGATCGCTACGGCATCGGCATTGATCTTCATCGCCGTCGCCTCATCTTCCTCGGCCTTATCGACGTTTGTATAGGCGGCACAATTGACAATTAAATCAATGGCGTTGTCCGCCACAAAAGCCGATACCGCCGCTTTGTCGGTAATGTCCAACTCCGCGATATCCGTGAAGAAATAGGTATGTTTGGGATGCGTCTCACTCAATACCCGCATCTCATTGCCCAACTGTCCGTTTGCACCGGTTACAAGAATATTCATATCAGAAAGGATTGTCCAGATCTTTTAATAAAGGATGTTTGGTATCTTTGGCGCTGATGATCCGCAGATCCTCCGGGACTTGCCAATCGATGGCCAGATCGGGATCATTCAACAAAATACCGCCGTCCGCCTCCGGATGATAGAGGTTATCGCATTTGTAGGTGAAGATAGCCTGGTTGCTCAGCACCGAGAATCCGTGCGCAAATCCGCGCGGAATATAGAACTGCCGCTTGTTCTCTTCGCTCAACTCTACGCCGAACCACTGCCCGTAGGTAGGGCTGTCCTTGCGCAGATCCACCGCTACATCCAATACGCGACCTACGGTGCAGCATACTAACTTTGCTTGCGTATAAGGCGGACGCTGAAAATGCAACCCGCGTACTACGCCATAAGACGAACAACTCTGGTTGTCCTGCACGAATTGCGCATCAATACCCGCCGCACGATACCGCTCCTCATTATAGGTCTCTACGAAATAACCGCGTGCGTCTTTAAATACCTGCGGCTCAATAACCAGCAATCCCTCAATCGGTGTTTTTATTATTTCCATATCCGTTTTGTAAAAAGCGCACAAAATTACTACAAAAAAATGACATATGCAAGATTATTTGCATATTTTTTTTATTTCATCATACGTAAAGCCGCGTTGTAGTAAGAACCGGAGCCGTTTTTCTTCGCCATCGGACTTGCGTTGTTTAATGAGTGCTTCTAAGTTCGTTCTGTACTGTTTTTCGTCGATTTCATCGAGACTTTTCTGAATTTCCGATTCGGGTAATCCAAGGGCTCTGAGACCGGCTTGAATCTTCACTCGTCCCCATGATTGGTATGCTACCTTATCATGAACGTAGGCATGGCAGAACCGGGCATCGTTGAGGAAGTCATTGGCATAGAGATTTTCCTCGATTTCATCGGAAAAATCCGTGGGTGCGCCCCACTCATATAACTTACGCCGCACATCGGCTGCGCAATGTTCGGATTTCGCACAATAGGCCTCGGCCTTGTCAAGCCATTCGCGCTTCGATAATTCGCGGTTTACCATAGATGTCATTCGTTATTTGGATAGAGGAATAACCTAATTCGCTCAGCATGGCGGATAGTTCGTCGGGATAGGCTTCATTGATCTCGAAGAAGAGATGCTTACCTAATTTCAATTCTGCTATACGACGATAGAACTTCAACGGATCATTGTCCGGCACAAAAAGAGCAGTGGCCGGTTCGTAGTTCAGTACGTTGGGGCGCATGTCTGCTTTCTCGCTTTCGCAGATATAAGGCGGATTGGAGACGATGATATCGTATTGGAGATTGAAGATTGGAGATTGAAGATTGAATATATCAGCCACCAAGAACTCCACCTCTATACCATTTCTCTTCGCATTCTCTTTCGCAACCTCTATCGCCTCTTCCGAAATATCGATTCCCGTCACTTGCCATTCGGGATGCGCTTTCTTGAGAGCGATCGCGATACAACCCGAGCCGGTACCGATGTCGAGCACGCGGAATTGACGATTTGACGATTGACGATTTACAATTGATTGACGATTGAACTTATTGACGATTGTTTCCACTAACTCGGCCGTTTCGGGACGAGGGATAAGGGTCGCGGGAGTGACTTTCAGATCGAGACCGTTCCATAAAGTGTGCCCGAAAATATACTGAATCGGCTCAAAATGCAAGATTCTTTCTATCTTTGCTTGCAAATTTGAAAAATTTGTAGTACCTTTGCACCCTGTTAGCATTTGTGAGCGGGAAAGACCGGTTTCTTCTTCCATGATCCACCAAGCCAAAGCTTGCGCTTCGTCTTCGGGATAAACGGTCGCCAATTGGGCGGTAATATGGTTGATTAGTTCTTTCACGCTGCAAAATTACAAAAAAAATATGGAATACGCAAATTATATTGCACATTGTATCGAAATTGCTCGTCGAGGGGAGTATTTTGTGGCGCCGAACCCGATGGTAGGGGCCGTTCTCGTAGATGCAGATGGTACGATTCTTGCCGAAGGCTGGCATGAGAAATACGGCGAAGGACATGCCGAAGTTAATTGCTTTCGACATCTTGAAACTTCGAAATATCGAGATCTCGAAATGTCGAAATGCACGCTATTCGTGAGTCTCGAACCCTGCTCTCATTACGGCAAGACACCTCCTTGCGCCAAACTGATCATTGAGAAAGGAGTGGGTAGAGTGGTTGTTGGCATGCTGGACCCGAATCCGCTGGTAGCCGGTAAAGGGGTGCGGATGTTGCGTGACGCAGGCATCGAAGTGATTGTGGGCGTGATGGAGAAGGAATGTCGGGAGTTGAACAAGCGATTCCTATGCCTGCATGAGCAACATCGGCCGTATGTCATCCTCAAGTGGGCACAGACAGCCGATGGCTTCATCGATATCAAGCGTACCGGCGGTTCTCCGCTGAAAATATCAACGCCTAAGACCAAAGAGATCGTCCATCGGATGCGGGCGGAGAACATGGCGATTATGGTAGGAACGAATACGGTGCTGCTCGATAACCCGCGTCTTTTGAATACGCATTGGCAGGGCAGAAACCCCATCCGTGTGACGATAGACAGGCATGGACGGATACCGGCTGATGCACGCATTTTCTCCGATGAATCCGAGACTATTGTCTATCGTGACCGTACCGATTGGCCGTTTATCTTGGAGGATTTGGCAAAGCGAAATATCCATTCGATCTTGGTAGAAGGCGGCACGACACTGCTGAACCATATCTTGGAGACCGGCATCTGGGATGAGATCCATGTGGAGGTAGCACCCGAGTTGACGATAGGTGATGGCGTCCAAGCTCCGCAGATCACCTTACCGGACACCTTTGAGGAGGTAGATGGGCATCGGTTATATGCACACCAAAAAGTGCTGAAACGAAGAAAGATTCACTAATTTCAGCAATTTATAGCAAAATTATTTGCTCAAATCAATTAATTTGTTGTACCTTTGCGTCAGAATTCCAGCAAACTTTTGTTAATTCCTGATACCTCTCAAACAGCTTTGCCACACATTCCGATTCGGTCGTTTTGCCAGGTACAAAACCATATGCCTGTATCACCGCACGATCGTTGTCCTGATGAGCACGTCGAAGCTCCGGAGGCATAGTCACTTCGTCGTAGAGATCCGCCAACGAACAATCCGGATACTTGGCACGAGCATCCAAAATAGCCTGTGCCGTTTGCTCTATCTTTGCTTTCTGTTCTTCTGTCACCTCCGGCCATGGGAAGTTATTGTAAACAATATCCTTCGAATAGCGATAGTCCGATTTAAGTCGTCCGCAGACCACCCTCATCCACGACATGTGGACGTTAGAAGTAAGGACACCGAAGTGATAGAGAGAAGCGTTAGGGATAATTTGGACAGCATCACTCGCTATAACATTCCCATCCACAAATCCCATTGGGACATAGCGACGTCTCTCAGATGATACACGAGGTACTAAGATGTATGGAATTCCTACAGGCTGAGTTATCTGAGCAAATAATGTAGGCGTTTCTGCCATTTGGCGAGTGGATGCTGCAGAACTTGCTAAGCGCATTTCTCGTACTTCGTTAACGCGTTGCAAGACTGTTGGACATTGACGAATCTCCGCAGGACTTGCTCCTTGTAACCATAAACAATACCGCTTTTTATTGTTAATAAACTCTGCTGCTCCCAAAAATAAGTGTATCCATTTTGCAGAAAGAGGCTCCTTGGTAATCAACTCTTCTTTCTCTTCTTCGGAAAGGATGAATCCTCCTCCATCACGTGGCATGTTTCCAAAATTCATCGCAGGCGCTTCGCACAAGGGAGCACCGCGATTTACAATAAACACATCTGGCGCGTCAGCTAAATAACCATTGATATTGGTAGCAGGAATAGATTGGAGGTCAGAGATGTATATTCTCTTTGCACTATTGCCCTGTGCTTTTGAGAAACCAATGATGACGCAATGCACGTGAGCTTTAATATCTGCTTCGCTATCCCAACGGAAAGTGCGATAGGCAAAATCTATATGGATATTGTGCTCTTTCATTAACGGTTCCCAAAGAATTGCGACTTGCTCTCCTTGCGTAATGGAGTTGGTAGAAACAAGCGCAGCACGAATGGACGGGTTTTGCTCTATTAATACAGCCGCTTTTTTATACCAAGCACCTACATAGTCCAATTCGCCAACACCTTTTAGTTTTTTACCAAATATATCAAGCATTTCTTGTTTCTGCTCACGACTCATCATCATACCACCTACAAACGGCGGGTTACCCATGATATAGTGGAGTTTGTCGGGTGCGATGACCTCAGACCAATCGAGACGGAGGGCATTGCCTTCACGGATGTTATGATAGGCTTTGAGGGGCAGCGGTTCGATATTAAACTGCACCAAACGGGCAGTCTCTTGGAGCATCTGCTGTTCGGCAATCCAAAGGGCGGTAGTTGCTACCGACACCGCAAAATCATTGATCTCAATGCCGTAGAACTGGTGGATATCCACCTTCACCGGATTGGCAAAATCACCAATCACCGCCTGACCTTTGTTCCGCAGTGCAATCACCTCATTCTCCAACCGTCGCAGACTCACGTAACTCTCTGTCAAGAAGTTACCGCTACCGCAAGCCGGGTCAAAGAAAGTCAGGCTCGCCAGTTTGTCTTGGAAGGCATCGAGTTTCTGGCGTTGCTGTTTTTCTTGCGCAATACCTTTTATCGCTTCGAACTCATCCTTAAGAGAGTCCAAGAAAAGCGGGTCAATGACCTTATGGATATTCTCGATACTCGTATAGTGCATACCGCCGCTGCGACGTGTTTCAGGGTTCAATGTGCTCTCAAACACCGCACCGAAGATGGTAGGACTGATCTCACTCCAATCGAAGTCATCGGAGGCATTCGTCAAGATCAACTCCTTCAACTCATCTGTGAACTGCGGAATGATCAATCGTGTATCGTTACTGAACAACCCGCCATTCACATACGGAAAAGCCTTCAGCACCTCATCCATATACGGATCTCGCTCATGGATAGGCGTGTCAAGTACCGCAAAGAGGTCGATCAGCGCACGACGCATATCCTTAGCGGGATATTGTGCGAGGTAGTCGTGGAAAGCTGTCTTCTTGCCGAACAAATGTGCGTCCTCTGCATAAAGGCAGAACACCATACGCACACAAAGAATATTCAGGCTACGAAGCGTTTCCGGTGCATCCGGTTCAAGGTATTGCTTAAGCAACAAATCATAGATCTTTCCCACCAACTGTCCGGCTTTAACGGACACTTCCATCTCGCGTTTGATATGCTCGTTACCGGCTTCTACCAGAAACGACAACCGCTCGTACTCCTTCTCTAGATTTGCCAGCAGTATCTTCTGCGGCTCATCATTCGGGTGCTCCAAATCATACACCCAAAACTCCGCAAAATTGCAGGTTACAATCCATCTCGGACGTTGACTATTCGGCAACGTGTCCGCGTATCGTTTGGCTTGCTGAAAAGGATTGAGCACACTCCCGTCGCTCTGCTTGATGCCTTCACCGAGGTTCTTACCAAGCGACTTCTGCTCGATCATCACTTTGGTCGAGGGAATACGGGCGTCCACAAAAGAAGTGTGGTCTAGTTGCACCTGCTGTTCAAAGACTATGAACTGCTCCGGGTGCTCAATGCCGAAGATTTGGTTAAGAAGGGTTGTCCAGAAAATCTGACTCTCCCCTTTCTCGTAACCTTTGCCTGCCCAATGCGCCACAAACAATGCGGCAGCCTTGGATTGCTGTATAGGTGTCATGGTAGCGTTTGTTTATGTTCGCTACCTATCGAGAGACGGGAGGTCAAATACCTATAACAAAAAGCGAGGGTTTCGCTTATGATTCTGAAGGTATTTGGCCTAACCCATCTTACATAAGTTCCACCCACGCCGAGCGCAGGCGTTTCGAACTTATTCGACGTAAGATGTTCTTTAAAACGGCCAAATTTCTCAGAAATCTCGAATAAATAGCAAACGCTAATTAATATTCAATATGTCCACAGAGACACTTCTCTGCGATCCGGTTTTACGTCATGGATGGGACGATATTTTCAACATCACAAATTGTGATCTCAAAATCGACAAAATTTACCTAAAATTTACCTAAATAATCGCCAAAAGTAACCAAAAACTAGCCAAAATTGTAACAAAAAAGCGACAAAATTGCGACAAAAAAGCGACAAAAAAGCGACAAAATATCTATTGAGTATCCATTACAAATATCCATCTCATTCCTTCGCGGGAAACAATTCCATCATCTTTCAATAGATTCAGCAAATATCGCAACTGCCGTTTCTTTTCCCCCATGCTCTTCCCAGCCGGCAACGTCACTTCCATATACTCATAGATATCATTCAACTTAATACCAGCCTCACCGGCATTCTCAACCACTTGCTGAAGCATCGTCAAAAGTTTCTTCTTATCCAATCCTTTTTGTTTCGTATATTCCGGTACCTGCTTCGTCTTCTGTGCAACCACTTGCGATATAATAAAATTCGGCTTACGACCCTCAATTAACTTCTTACTCCTCAGAATATTCAGTGCCTCTTCCGTGATCGGGCGCTTCTTCTGAACAGCATCCAACCACAGGCACTCCTTCAGAGACAGCGTCGTCTCACGCTTCAGCAATTCCACATACCGCTCGTCAATTACGCGCCCGTAGATTTTCACATTTACCTCCGGCACATCGCCATTAATCTCATAGTCAGGCATCGGAAAATGACGCTCCATCTGCTTATAAAAAATCGTTTGAATACCGCTACTAACCGTATCAATCATGTTGAAGTTCACCATTCCCTTGCACAAACTCTCATTGCGGTAGAATTTTTGCTGTTTGTTCACCTCCAACGCATCTTCAATCGTACCCGGGAAGAACGTACCCGCATTCGAATAATACAAGTAATCCGGCGCTTCCATGAAATTAATGCGCTGGCGAAGCGTATAATCCTGGTGCGCTATCGCATTATGCAACACCTCTCGGATTACAAAATCATCGTACTGCATCAACTTATCCGGAAAGAGTGTCCCTCCCGGCATCTCGCGCATGGTCAAATTGCGAATCTTGCCCAATATCTCATCCACTGTGATGATATATGGTATAGTAAAATGTTGATAGTCTATCTTCCGTCCAACTTCATTGAGCAACGTCCATGTGATTTGTGGAACGGCCGGGGATAACTTATAGGCAGACTCGCTCTTACCCAACAGCAACATCGCCGCACGCGTCACCTTTCCCTTATTCAGCAATCCGCTATGCGTCAAGAACTCTTCAACCGTCCATCCATCAACCAATTCAGCAGGTGTCCGATCGTGCACTTTCTTGTACATAATACGCGCTTTAGCCAAAGCTAACTCATCCAAATCGCCCTTTATAGTTGCATCTTCGACCACATGCGCCGACCAATCGTCCAAAGGTCGCTGATTTCGAATCTCATCGAACTTATCTTGCGACAATGGTTCTAGACTCTCTCCGCTGCGTCCGTAAGCAATGCCCTTCCATTTGATAACCGTATTCTTTGGTGCCGCAGGAATCTTAAAGAGCAATACCCTGTTTCCATCCACTTCTATAGGCTCTATGTCACGGAAAGTCAAACCATTGGTCGTATTAACCGCTATCTCATGTTTGAGCAATTGTCGTTTGGCCTCATCCATCAAAAAGGATGTACCTACCGGCTTCCGATTATTATCCACACCCATCACAATCCACGCAAACTCGATATTGCGTAAATTGGCCTCATTACTCAAAGCTGAGAAATACTTACCGAGTTTATCCTTATCATACTGATTCTCGGCAGTCTTAAACTCTATCACCTCATGCTCCACTTGCGTAATGAGTGAATGGTATATGCTCAAATAATCTTCCATTTCAACTTCAATTATTCAAAATCGCCTGCAAAATTACAAAAAAAATTCCATATATGCAAAAATTTATGAATTGTTTCATAAAAATCCCTCAATAAACTTGCCGATTTCAGATTTTTTTTGTAATTTTGCGCCCCGTTTGGCATCCAAAGGATGCCACTTTAATTTATTACTAACAACTAAAACTGATTCACGTATGTTAAAAAAATGTGAACGTTCTCTCTGATGAGAACACCGACACGAAAGCATTTCTCGCCCAACTGCTCGAACAAATCTCTTGTTCCGACCACACCATCATCATTATCTCTTCTTCCGCGGCATCGCCCAAACCGGAATCTTTGTCAAGTGCTCCGAACGTCAGGCCGGAGACTCCTCTCTTCTCCCGTATCACACCCAAAGCCTACGCCGAAGGACGTGCCCAATCCGTCGAAGACGGACTCCGCCTCGCGTCCATCCATGCGCCTTCCCTCATCAAAGCGATTCGCACCAACGAAGCCCTTGGCGATCTTGATACGACCAATCTCCAATCGTCCGAACTATACCATCTTCTCGACGATCACTATCACCTCCCGTTCAAACAGCGGAACTTCACTAAGTACCGCAACAAACTCAGTACCAATTAGTACCAACTAAAATCACTGATTAATACCAAAATAACACACTTTGGTACCATTCATTACCAAAATGCAGTCAACATTTTTGTGGCTGCATTTTTTCTTATACCTTTGCACCGAAATTTCAACGTTGAACGATAATCAACGGCTACCGGTAGCCATTTTAGTAACCATTAAAACGTATTAAAATGGCGACAACAACAATCCTTCTCCATCCTCTCCAGGACTGGTTACCGGATGGAACCGAAATTCGCCGCGTGCCTGACATGAAACGCACCGGCAACCGACCCCTGTACACCACCTTCGATGGTGCACCGTACTCCCACATCCTCCTGCGCGACCACGTGCATGGCGGTTACAAATCCATCTACCGCCTGCAAGTGCCTACGGTGGATACATGCCCTTGTAACCGCTTCAACGGCAATCGCGTGCAGCGATACTTCAAGATGGTTCACTTCGGTGGCATCTACCTCGCTCACGCCGTCGCACTCGCATGGATTGGCGAACAGCAAACCGACGAAGAGGGTCGTCCTTTCCAGTGCCACCACCTCAACGGTGTCACCTTCGATAACCGAGCATCTAACCTCATCTGGCTCTCCCGTGCCAACCACAAACGCTATGACGCACGCCAAAAAGCCCTACGTGAACTGCTCGGTAACCTCCAGATCTTCGAACGGTCCGATTTCGACCGCTGGCATGCCATGCCCGAACCCGATTTCAAAGCCATGCTTGCCCAGTACCACCGCGACCCCTCCCACGATCCTATGGAGTACGACATGACCCATCATTGTGAATGTTAAAATTTGTTCAATTTGCTTAATTTTTGAAATTTATATGAAAGCTATAGATTTAAGACAAGCCCTCATTGAGGCAAATGACGTTAACCTGAATACTGCCGACGCTCTCGTCGAAACCCGCGCACTCCGCCAACTCATCGCGTCCGCGGAAGACCGTATCAAAACCCTCACACCCGCTGCTAAAGCCCTCGCCAAAGAGGAAATGGCTAAGCAAGGTATCACTTCCGGTGAGTTCACCCACGAAGGTCACACCTACGAAGGTCAGCGAGATGTGTTCTACGACCTCATCGGCGATCCGAAGAAGTACAACTCGAAAGATGCTGCCGAGTATCGCAAGAAAGCACTCGATCAGAAGGAGCACAAGAAGCAATCTTCCGTCCTCACGAAGGCCATGAAAGCCATCATGGACGCCTTCCCTGCATTGCACCCGAAGATTACCCCCGAACGTGACGACATCACCGTTAAGTGCATCGACTAAAAGAAAATAGCATAAAAGAAACAGAAAAAAGAAGCAAAAAAGAATAAAGAAAAAAAATTCTATTCTATTCTTATGAAGACTTTTAATGATATATGGACGCTACTTGCACCTAAAGTGGAATACGAGCAACTAAAAGGCAAATGTCGCATTCTTTGGGAATCTTTTTCTCCGGATAAACAAGACTATATTTATTCGAGAATAGAAGAGAAAAAGAAAAGAAAAGAATTTGTTGATTATAATCCTAAGTTCGCTATAGAAAAGAACTCATCGGCGCCGCGACAACAGACGATGTCTTATGCAGATTATTACTCCCTGTATGGCACGACGGAGGAGCGGGACGGATGGAAGATGGTGAATCCGACGGGAAACAAGGTGATTTATGTAAAAGGAGGTCCAGGATGAAATCTCAGGAAATAAACAAAGGTGGGCGCCATGCGGATGTCAGTTATCCTTTATATGATGTTCCGTACTTGGTGCGCGATGCGAATGATTTCCGGATGTCGAAGAAACGGCATGAGATTGAAGTCAGGAACCAAGCTGTGGTGGATGACTACTTTGTGGCGAGGGACAAGGGGCTTTCGGCGCGTGAAGCACGGAGGCAGGTGGTAGAGAAACATCACCTAAAACCCGGACGGTTTCATAATATCTTTGTTTGCTTCTATCGAGAGGCACAAAAACGAAGAAAATATGATTTTTGCGAAAAATTTTTCACTCCTGATGGAACACTAAAGTAGGTTTTACTATTATCTTTGCAGTCGAATTTAAAAACAAACGTATTATGACCAAAACAAAAATCATCAAAATCGTCATCTCCGTGCTGATTGCGGCATTGACCGCACTCGGAGCGGCTTTCGGACTCAGTTCCTGCAACGTTGTCCGGACCATCACCAACAAGAGTGAGTACTACCAACGGGGCGACACGGCCGTCATGATCCAGACCAAGACCACCGAGTCCTACGACGCCACGGAGCGGATCTCCAACTTCCTACGGTGAAATGGAACATTCTTGGGTAGGTAATGCATAGTACTTGCCCCTTACTTAACCAGTACTTGCACCCGATGGTGATTTAGAACATTTTTACAATTAACAATTATCAATTAACCAACAATTTTTAAGAAAGGAAAAGAGAAATGGCAGTAATGAAAGTAGGCGCTGCGGGAATCGAGACGATCTCGGGCGCATTGAAACGACCGAAGAAACAGAACGGTCACAGTCACGGAAACTATTTGGTAGCGACGCACCGTGTCGCTGCAACGACCAACCCCAATTGTCAGCGCGTGTACTCGTTTGAGGCGAACCGCTACGAACGTTCCACTCAGCCGACTAGCAAGGAGCTCGCAGTTCGCGCACGCTTCACCGCAGTAGCCGCTGCGATCAAGACCCGCAAGGCTGATCTGATGCGCGTCACCGAGGATGAGGCTGCGTTCATGGCGCAGAAGAACCTGCCGGGTGGTAAGAAGACCCTCAAAGCGTGGTATTGGATGGTTGAAGGTCAAGCCTACGACCAAGAGCACGCCTAAATGGCGGCAGCGATTTGAAAAAAATCGCCAAAAGAATGGCATATGCTTGCATATGTCATTTTTTTGTTGTACCTTTGCAGCCGATTTGTGTGAATTATGAAAAAAATAGGAATCATAGGATGTATCGCGGCAGGCCTTTTGTTGGGTAGTTGTACGGCGCTGGAGAAGCAGCAGAAAGTAGGCGCAGCGGTGGAGGTGAACGGGCAGTATTTGTATCGTTCGACCTTGGATTCGTTGACCGTTGGGCTCAGTTCGGAGGATAGCCTGCGTATGGTGCAGCAGTATATAAGTCAATGGACCAAAGATGTCTTGGAGTATGATAAAGCGAAAGCCCGTACGAAGAGTGATCTCGAAAAATTGGTGGAGGAATACCGTCGGGCGCTGTATGTGCAGGCATATGAGCAGCAGTTGATAGAACGGCATATGCCCAAGGCCGTGCCGGACTCGGTGGTGGCGCAGGTGTACGAGCAGATGCCGAACCGTTTTCTGCTGGACGAGAGCATCGTCAAAGGCATCTTGGTAGTGGTACCGAAAGATGCACGGGATATCGCTAAGTTACGCGGATGGATGGCCAAGGAGAAACTCGACGAGATCGAGAAATATGCCTATCAGAACGCAAGCGGCTATGAGTTGTTTGCCGATAAATGGTTAACGACGACAGACCTGCTGGCGCATATACCGGCAGAGCGCGCGGAGATGGAGAACCAACTGAAAGCCAAGAATCAGATCGAGGTGACGGACAGTCTGAAGACCTATGTGCTGCAGGTGACGGAGAAGCACTTGTGCGGCGAACAGATGCCGATGGAGTACGCGCGACCGGAGATAGAGAAGATCGTGCTGTACGAACGGCAGGTGGATTTCTTGAATAAAGAACGTGAGAAACTGTATAACGAAGCAATACAAGATCAGAAAATTAAATTCTATGAATAAGATAAAACTAATAGGTATATTATTCCTCTTCGCCCTCACAGCACAAGCGCAGGGCATTATCGATGAGGTGATTTGGGTGGTAGGCGACGAGGCTATCTTGCGTAGCGAGGTAGAGGAAGAGCGTCTGCGTGCGCAGTATGAGGGGCAGCCGATCAACGGCGATCCGTATTGTGTGATCCCGGAGCAGCTGGCGGTGCAGAAGCTTTTTCTGCATCAAGCGATCATTGACTCGGTGGAGGCGAACGAATCGAGTGTGAGTCACCAGGTGGATATGCGTCTGAACTATTACATCAACCAGATCGGTAGCAAAGAGAAGATGGAGGAATATTTCCGTAAGACGAGTACGGAGATCCGCGAGGAGATGATGACGACGGTGCGCAACCAGATGATCATCCAGCAGATGCAGCAAAAGTTGACGGCAGATATCAAACCGACGCCGGCCGAGATACGCCGTTATTATAACGCTTTGCCGATGGATTCGCTGCCGATGATGCCGGCGCAGGTAGAGGTGCAGATCTTGAGTTTTGAGCCTCCGGTACCGGTGGAAGAGACCGAGCGTGTCAAATCGCGTCTGCGTGAGTTCACGGAGCGTGTGCAGAGCGGGAAGGCGGACTTTAGCATGTTGGCGCGCCTGTATTCGGAAGACACGGAGAGTGCGAAACGCGGCGGTGAGTTAGGCTTTGTCGGTCGCGGCCAGTTGGTGCCGGAATTTGCAGATGTGGCGTTTAACCTCAATGACCCCAAGCGCGTGAGTCGTATCGTGCAGACGGAGTACGGCTATCATATCATCCAACTCATCGAGAAGAAAGGGGAGCGTATCAACTGCCGCCACATCCTGATGCGTCCGCGCATCAGCGCAACGGATAAGGTGAATGCGCTGCAACGCCTGGATTCGATTAGGCAGCGTATTATAGCCGATAGTTTGCTTTTCGAGCAAGCGGTTATCCGTTTCTCGCAAGATAAGAACACGGTGATGAACGCCGGCCTGATGATCAACCCCAATACGGGTAGCAGTCGGTTCGAGTACCAGGATCTGGCGCCCGAGATCGCGAAGCAGATCTATAACTTGAAAGAAGGCGATGTGTCGCAGCCGTTTGTGATGATGGATCAGACCAAGAATCGCGAGGTGTGTGCTATCGTGCGGGTGAAGAAAAAAACGGATATCCATCGTGCGAACCTGACCGATGATTTTCAGGAGATAAAAGGGAGGCTGGAGCGGAAGTTGAGCGCGGAGTTTATTCATGATTGGATCCTCAAGAAGCAAAAAACGACGTTCGTGCAGATCGATCCCGAATGGCGAAACTGTGACTTTGAATATCCGGGATGGGTACATTAATCCTCATATTATTGCAAACCATGGTCTATCTGGAGCAGGCAAGGAATCTCCAGTTCGACCAGGAGCGGATAGCAGACGCGCAGATCTTGAAGGGCGATGTGATCTTTCGTCATGAGGATGCGCTGATGTACTGCGACAGTGCCTATTTCTATGAGAAGACGAACTCGCTGGATGCGTTCGGCCATGTGCGTTTTGTGCAAGGGGATACGTTGTTCGGGTATGGCGATAAGCTTTTCTATGACGGGAATACGAAGTTAGCCCGCTTGCGTCAACGGGTGAAGTTGGTACATGGGCGAGCGAAGGAGAACCCGACGATCTTGACCACGGACAGTCTGAACTATGACCGAATGGCGGAGGTGGCGTATTATTTTCATGGCGGTACCGTTCGTGACTCATTGAATACCTTGGTCTCCGTTCGCGGCAACTACCGTCCGAATTCCAATCAGGCGATCTTCAGCAAGGATGTGCGTCTGACCAATCCGAAGTTCGTGTTGACGAGTGACACCTTACTCTATAACACAGAGACGAAGGTGGCGGATATCGTGAGTCCGACCTTGATCGTCTATGAGCAGGAGACGGAGATTACCACTTCCCGCGGGTGGTATAACACGTCCACGGAACGGTCGATGTTGCTCGATCGGTCGGTAGTACACCATGTGGACGGGAAGATGATGACGGGCGATACGATCTTTTATGACAAGCGGATCGGTTTTGGTGAGGTGCTGCATCAGATGGAGATGCACGACTCCACACGCCATGCGACACTCTATGGAAACTACGGTCAGATGTGGGAGGAGGACAGCCGCGGCTATGCAACCGACAGTGCGTTGATGGTCGATTGGTCCGATTCGCTGCATGTCGCTTATATCCATGCCGACACCCTCTTCACAGAAGAGATAGCCTTCACGGACAGTGCACGAATGGACAGCACGTACCGGCGCGTGCGCGCGTATCATGGGGTGCGGGTCTATCGGGATGATGCCCAGATGATATGCGACTCAATGGTCTATCTGGGGTCGGACTCGACGATGCATCTGTATATTAACCCCATCTGTTGGAGCGATAACCAGCAGATATCGGCGGACAGTATGACGGTCTTTATCGTAGATGATGTGGTGGAGCATATGGTTGGAAACGGCAATGCGCTCTGTATCATGGAGGACTCGCTGGATTATTTTAACCAGATGAGCGGCAAAGAGGTGACGGCCTATATGAAAGACGGCGAGGTGGACTATGTCGATATGAGCGGTAATGCCTTGACTGTCTATTATGCCAAAGAAGACGGCGGAGACTATGTGGGGCTGAATACGACGGAGAGCAGTTTTATCCGCATGTATGTGGAGAACCGGCAGATACATCATATCCGTTTTACCAAAGAGACGACAGGCATCCTCTATCCGATGGATCAGATTCCGGAGGGAACGGAGAAACTAAGTACGTTCTTCTGGGCAGATGACGTGCGACCGACTGGACCGGAAGATGTGTTTCGAAAAGTGAAGAGTGAAAGAATGAAAGAGTGAAAGAATGAATGATATGAAAAAAGGAATTTTAGCAGTAGTATTGTTTTTTGTGACCATGAGCGCTTGGGCAAAGGATATGCCGAAGCAGGGTTTTGGTCTGCAGATAGGATGGGCACAGCCGATCTTGCGCATCAACGATCCCAATCACATGGACACGTTGAATAACCACATTAAGATGAACGGTTTTAAGGTGGGCGTAGTGTACGACGGTAGTATTATAGCCGGTTTTGGTACATCGATCGGACTGAACTACACTTTCGGCGCTTATAACGGCGGATGGCAGACACAAAATGCATATGGTATGTCCTATCCCCGTAGCCGTCAGATGATCACGTATAACGAATTGGAGTTGTTCGTGGATTGGCAGTATAAGTTCGAGATAGCCAAAGAGACGTATTTGATGCTCTATACAGGTCCGACGATCCAATGTGGTTTGGAATGGCGTATGCGGCAGGATCGTCAGGCTTTCGAGGGTGAAGAATATACGCCGAAATACTATAGCGGTTATAAATCCGAAGACCCGAACCAGGCCTTTAAGCGTATTAACGTCACCTGGGGAGTAGGTGCAGGATTTCAGTACAAACGCTATTTCGTGCGCGGCGGATATGATTTCGGTATGATCGTTCCGTATGCGAATGCCGATTTTACCAACGGCATCCATACCCGCGGACGTTTGGACCAATGGTCAATTAAGCTCGGTATGTACCTTTGGTACGAGAAATAATGATACCCAGAGAGACCATAGAACGTATCCATGCGGCGGCGAAGATAGAAGAGGTCGTCGGTGACTATGTGACGCTGCGCAAACGCGGAGCGAACCTGATCGGGCTCTGTCCTTTCCATTCGGAGAAGACCGGTTCGTTCACCGTCAGTCCGTCCAAAGGCATCTATAAATGTTTCGGTTGCGGCGCCAGCGGCCATGCGGTGAAGTTCATCATGGAGATCGAGCAGTGCACCTTCGTGGAGGCTATCAAACAGCTCGGTAAGAAATACCACATTGAGGTGGAGGAACGCGAGATGACCCCGGAGGAGCAACAACGGCAAGATGACCGCGAGTCGATGTTTGTGGTCAATGACTTCGCCAATAAATGGTTTCAGCAACAACTATGGGAGACGCGTGAAGGGCAGGCAATCGGTTTGGGGTACTTCCGTGAACGAGGCTTGCGAGACGATATTATCCGCAAGTTCCAGTTGGGCTACTCGCCGGAGAAAGGAAATCCGTTGGCTAAAGCCCTGCAAGAGAAGGGTTTCCAAGAGAAGTTCATCGTCAATGATGTGGATACGAAAATCGGTGTAGGGGTGGTCGGTAAGAGCGAAGACGGCCGATTGTATGACCGTTTCCGTGACCGTGTCATCTTCCCTATCTTCACCGTCAGCGGTAAGCCCGTGGCCTTTGCCGGACGTATCTTGAAGAAGAAAGAGAACGTAGGCAAATACGTCAATTCGCCGGACTCCATCATCTACTCCAAGACGAATGAGTTATATGGTCTTTTCCAAGCCAAACAGGCTATCTCCCGGGCCGATATGTGTTATCTGGTCGAGGGACAGATGGATGTCATCTCCATGTTCCAATCGGGTATTGAGAATGTGGTGGCCAGCGGCGGTACGGCCTTGACCAAACCGCAGATACGCCTTATCCAACGGTTCACAAATAATATTACGGTGCTCTATGACGGCGATGCCGCCGGTATCCATGCGGCGCTTCGTGGTATCGATATGTTCCTCGAAGAGGGCTTTAACGTCAATGTGGTCTTACTCCCGGACGGCGAAGATCCGGATAGTTTTGCGCAGAACCATGACTCGACGGAGTTCATCCAATATATTGCGGACCATAAGACCGATTTTATTCGGTTTAAATCAGCGCTGCTGAGCAAAGATGCAGGCGATGACCCGCAGAAACGCGCTGCGCTCATCAAAGATATCACGGCTTCGATTGCTATCATCCCGGATATGATCACCCGTCAGGTGTATATTAAGGACTGCGCCGATCGTTTGCATATGGGTGAGCAGGTACTGACGAACGAGGTGATCAAACTGCGTCGGAAGAAGATGGAGGAGCAGCGCAAGCAAGAGGAACAGGCGCAAGAGATAATGCCGGAGACGCCGGCAGAGAGTACGCCGGTGGTGCAGATGCCGGTACGACCGGTTCATCCTCCACGGCCGCAGGTGACGCCGCAGACACGATTGGAGAAGAACTACTACAACCTGATGCAACTCATCGTGCGGTACGGCGAGAGCCCGATAGATGTGGACGGCACGGTCTATACCATCGGCGAGGTTATCATCTATACGCTGGAGAGCGATGAGATCAAACCGCCGTTTGAGGTGTTCCGCAACATTATGGATGAGTTCAAAAATCATTATCAAGACGAAGGCTTTAAGGCGGAGCAGTTCTTTAAGTTCCATCCCGATCCGCTTATCAGTGCGGTCGCAATCGATATGATTGCTGAGAAATATCAATTCACCAAGACGGAGAAAGACGTGCAGTTGGGTGAGTTGGTGACTCAGTTGCTGTATGAGATCAAGTTGACCGTTATCGATATGCAGATCAGTGAGTTAGAGCAGCGTCTAAAAGAGGCACAGGCGGCGAAGGATGTAAACCTTCAGATGCAGTTATTGGCTACCCAGCCCGAACTCATCTCGCGCCGCAATGAGATATGTAAGATTTTAGGAAACCGAGTAGTCACAATCTGATGTTATTTGGTCAAATTGCATATGGTCCGATTCACAGCCGTCGTCTGGGCACGAGCTTGGGAATGGAGTTGATGCCGTTGGCGCATAAACTCTGCACCTTCAATTGCGTTTATTGTGAGTGCGGATGGAATACACCGGTAAGCCACCCCAAACTGCCTACCAGAGAGGAAGTAAAGATGGCACTGGAGGCAAGACTTAAAGAGGGCTTGGACTTAGATGTGATTACCTTCTCCGGGAATGGCGAACCGACATTACATCCGGATTTCTTAGGCATCATCGAAGATACCTGTGCCTTGCGGGATCAGTACTGTCCGAAAGCGAAAGTGAGTGTGCTGAGTAACTCGACCCAGTTGGGGCGGCCTGATGTCGTGCAGGCGCTGAGGCTTTGCGATAACCGGATCTTGAAGCTCGATGCAGCAACGGATGAGATGATGCGACGGATTGACCTGCCGGTGAATGAGCATTTGACGGTGAAGCAGATCATCGAGTGGTTGGCGCAGTTCAATGGCGACTTCACGCTGCAGACTTGTTTCTTGCGAGGCGAACATGCAGGTCAGCGCATTGATAACACGACGCCGGAAGAGTTAGAGGCATGGTATAAAGCGGTAGACACCATGCATCCCAAGCAGATCATGATCTATGTCATTGACCGCAAAACGCCGGAAGAGAACCTGACGAAAATCTCCCGCGAAGAGATGGAAACGATAGCTGCTCCGCTACGCGCCAAAGGATACGACGTCATCGTGTCTGCATAAGTATGAAGATTCTCGTTGCACCATTGAACTGGGGACTCGGTCATGCGAGTCGATGTGTGCCGCTTGTTCAGCGTCTGTTGAACGAGGGACATGAGGTCATTTTGGGTGGAGACGGCGAGAGTTTGACCTTGTTACGCAAACATTTTCCAAAGCTGAGATACACCTATCTGGCGCCGCTGAACCTTCGCTATAGCAAGGGGCAACGGCAAGTATGGGCGATGATCAAAGCGATGCCCCGATTACTTAAATGGGCCATTCAAGATCATCTGATGCTCAAAGCCCTATTGCGCGAAGAACACATTGATCAGGTGATATCGGATAACCGCTTCGGACTATACAATAAGCAAACGGAGTGCGTCTATGTGACGCATCAACTGCATATCATGCTGCCGAATGGATGGAGATGGGCGGAAGGTATTGCATCGCGTATGCACGCGCGTATCTATGCGCGATATAATAAGGTATGGGTGCCGGACTATGAAGACCCGCAGCAGAGCCTTGCCGGGGAACTAAGCCACCCTCAAAATGTACAATGTACAATGTACAATGTACAATATATCGGTCCACTAAGCCGGTTTCAGAATAATCTGAAAAATCTGAATAATCTGAGTTATGATGTGGTAGCGGTGCTATCGGGTTTGGAGCCGCACCGCACGCTATTGGAGAATGAGATCATTGTGCGGTATCAGGATTCCGCAGAGCAGGTGTTGATCGTACAGGGACTGATGCATCGTCCGAACACGCGTATCAAACGAGGTAATTTGACGATCGTGCCATACATGGGGGATAATGAATTGGTATCGGTTCTCTTGGGAGCAAACCATATCATTGCCCGTTCGGGTTATTCAACGATCATGGATCTGGAGGCGCTTGGGCTAATGGATAAAGCGGAGTTGATTCCTACACCCGGACAGCCGGAACAGGAGTATTTGGCGACTTTACATAACAAAATGCAGTAAATTTTGCAAAAAAATGCAAAAATATTTGCACAATTCAAAAAAAAGCAGTACTTTTGCAAGCTTTTTCGCCTAGTAGCGCAAAGCGCGGTGCCATCGTATAACGGTTAGTACTCAAGATTTTCATTCTTGCAATAGGGGTTCGATTCCCCTTGGCACTACAAAGACCTTCCCTAAAGTCAAGTCCTGAGGCTGATCCTCTCAAAGCCAACGGATATTAACAACTTAACGTGCGAAACACCATTTTAACAGTTTAACTGTTTAACGTGCGAAGCACTAAAAAATTAACAAAGATGGCAAATCATAAAAGCTCTTTGAAGCGTATCCGCCAAACGGCAGCACGCAAAGCACACAACCACTACTACGCAAAAACCACACGTAATGCTGTACGTGACTTGCGTAAGACTACTGACAAAGCCGCTGCAGCTGCAGCTCTGCCGAAGGTAGCATCTATGCTGGACAAGCTGGCTAAGCGTCACATCATTCATGTGAACAAAGCTTCTAACCTCAAGTCGAAGCTCGCTCGCATGATCAACAAAATGGCGTAATCGATACGCATTTAGGTCAAACGGAAGAATCTCGCAAGAGGTTCTTCTTTTTTTTATGCATAAAATTTAAGAATTATGCACGAATATTTGCATAATTCAAAAAAAAGCCGTACCTTTGCACCGAATTTTGATACAATTATTAAGATGAAAGAAAATAATATCCCTATTGTGGATTGTCCGTACGGGGACTATATGATCGGCGATGCGAGTGGTAAGTTGATGAACGAGTACGGTCGTTATCCGTGTAAAATCAAGTGTGGTGTATACGCGTTATTGGTTCGTGGTACCGCGCGTGCAACGATCAATGTGACCGATTATGAATTCAAGCAGAACGATATTTTGCTCTTGGAGCCGGGTAGCTTCTTGTTTATCCGCGAGTTCTCGGACGATGCCTTGGTGTATTGGATCGTATTCAGCAGTAATTTCCTGGAGAAATACACGGTGAATAACAAGATGTCCCTTTCGGCGTTGCAGTTGCATTCGCCGAAATTGAGTATCTGTGAAAACCATGTGAAAGTCTTGTGCTCGATGTACGACACCATTGTTGCGGCGCTTAATGCCGAACCGACGATGCTGGATACCGAGAAGATGGTGCATGTGTTTAATTTGCTGCGGACGAGTTATGCCAAGTATGCCCATGAGCAAGATGAATATTTGGTGAAACCGCTGGATCGTAAGACGGAGATCTATCAGGATTATTGTCAGTTGGTGCTCAAGCACTACCACGAATGGCATCATGTGAGTCAGTACGCCGAAGCGATGCGTCTTACCTTGCCGCACCTCTGCTCGACCATCAAAGCGGTGGGTGACCGGACGGCCGGTGATATCATCATCGAGGCCATCATCACGGACGCCAAGAGTCAGTTGAAGATCACGAACCTGCAGGTCAAAGAGATCGCGTTGAATCTGGGCTTTGATAATGTGGCTTTCTTTAACCGCTTCTTCAAATCCCGTGTCGGCGTGACGCCGAAGGCTTATCGGAATGCATAAGAAAAGGACGCTTTCGAGCGTCCTTTCTTTTTAACGATTCTTGTACATATCGTCGTAGTATTTCTCGTACTCACCGGAGGTGATGTTATCGAGCCATTCTTGGTTATCAAGGTACCACTGAACGGTTTTCTCGATACCTTCTTCGAACTGGAGACTCGGCTCCCAGCCTAACTCACGTTGCAGCTTGGTCGAATCGATGGCATAACGCATATCGTGTCCGGCACGGTCGGTGACATAGGTGATAAGGTCGAGATCTGCACCTTCGGGACGCCCGAGCAGACGATCGACGGTCTTTATGATGGTCTTGATGATGTCGATGTTTTTCCACTCGTTGAAGCCGCCGATGTTATAGGTCTCGGCGATCTTGCCGTTATGGAAGATCATATCGATCGCGCGTGCGTGATCTACGACATATAACCAGTCGCGCACGTTCTCACCCTTACCGTACACCGGCAGAGGTTTGCGATGACGGATATTATTGATGAAGAGCGGGATGAGTTTCTCCGGGAATTGGTATGGACCGTAGTTGTTCGAGCAGTTGGTGACGATGGTCGGCATGCCGTAGGTGTCATGGAAAGCACGCACGAAATGATCGCTTGATGCTTTGGATGCCGAATAGGGCGAATGCGGATTGTACTTCGTCGTCTCATAGAAGAAATCTTCGCCATAGGCGAGGTGATGCTCGCCGGACGATGCTTTGGTTGTGAAGGGCGGTTCGATTCCTTCGGGATGCGTCAACTGGAGCGCACCATAGACCTCATCGGTCGAGATATGGTAGAAACGCTTGCCTTCCCATTTTTCCGGCAGGCTCTCCCAGTACAGTTTGGCTGCCTGCAGCATGGAGAGCGTACCCATGACATTGGTGCGGGCGAAAGTGAACGGATCCTTGATAGAGCGATCGACGTGACTCTCTGCAGCGAGATGAATAACGCCGGTCACATGTTCCTCTTGCATCAACGCATAGATGGTGTCGAAATCGCAGATGTCGGCACGCACGAAGCGGTAGTTCGGTTTGTCCTCGATATCTTTGAGGTTCGCCAAGTTACCGGCATAAGTTAACTTGTCCACATTGATGATCCGGTAGTCCGGGTACTTGTTCACAAACAAGCGAACGACATGACTTCCGATAAATCCGGCTCCGCCGGTGATGATGATAGATTTCATAAAATATATTTTATTTGTTTAAATCCATAGGTGTGTAGTTGACCGTTCTTATCGCGGAGAACGATCTCTCCGGAGGGCAGAACATCTTCTATCTGCGCCTCAAAAGTGCCGTTCTGATCGGCAAAAGGCCAATAACCTTCCCGGCGGTATAAGTGCGCTTTGTATTCCGACCAAACAGCCTCTTCGGGTTCGTTAAGCACCGTGTGAACGGCCTCAAGCAGGTCCTGCATCAATGGATCAATCGCATATTCCTTGCCGCTGATCTGTTTCAACGAAACAGGGTTCGGCGCGTCAGATACAAACTCCGTTTGATTTACATTCAATCCAATGCCGGCAATCGTATACTTTACTTCATTGCCAATAATCGCATTCTCCAGTAAGATGCCTGCCAGCTTTTTATCTTTCCAATAGATATCGTTCGGCCATTTGATTGTCAATGGTTCGTCAAAGAGCCTCAAGATGGCCACACTAACGGCTATGTTCAGGAAATAGAGGTTCTTGTTAGGCGGCAACAAGATCGAGCAGATGAGGTTCTTGCCTTTCTCGCTTTCCCAACTGTTACCCGTTTGTCCACGCCCGGCAGTTTGGTAGCCGGCGTAGATGAACTCCGGTTCTTGACCCTTGGCAATGAGCTCTTTGAGGAGCGTGTTGGTACTATTTGTTTGCTCGATAAACATCCAATAAGTATTGTTGGATCACTGTTTGCACGTTTTTAGCTTTACCCGGGGCAGAATTGATAAGGATTGCAAAGACCCATGTATCGCCGTTGGGCATGTCGATATAACCGGCGAAATTCTTTGTTCCGGCGATTGTACCGCTCTTGGCGTGAATACGTCCTTCCAGTTCGGTTTGGGGACATAGGCTCTTGAGCGTGCCGCTCTGTCCGCTGACAGGCAGCGAGGCGAGCCATGCCTCTTTGTTCTCACTGCGCGACATGATGGTCAGCAGTTGAACGAAAGTCTTGGCGCTGACCGCATCTTGCGGAGCCAAACCGCAACCGTCTTTGATGATAGCGTTCTGGATATTCACACCTCTGCGTCGCCAGTAGTCCCGTAGCAGATCTTGGCTGTTATGGATCGTACCGGGTAGGGTATACCGCGTGCCGAGGTAACGGAACAAGGCCTCTGCGTAGAGGTTGTTACTATTGACATTCGTCTCTTTGATGATCTCCGACAGCGGTTCGGAGTAGTGCGTATAAATAACCGTCCGAGGCGGCGTTAGCGGGTTATAATCCGCGATGTACGTAGCATCGCGTTTGACTGTGATACCTGCTTCGCGAAGACGATTTGTCAGATGTCGTGCTAATAGCAAACCCGGGTTGGGCAAGTCGCCTTTGACACCGAACGTACCTAAGTTTGAAGGCACAGCGCCGGTCAGGTAGCGTTCGCGACTATACGGTAGACCGCTCACAAACGCGCCGTCGTACGTGATCTTGTCACAGCGAACATGGTTAATGAAATAGATATCCTCTACGGCGGGTTCGGTCTTCAGCACTTTCGCTACGCTGCCCGGTTCACCGCTCTGCAGCACGATATTCATCGTGTTGCCGTAATAATTGAGCGCGAAGATACCCGGCGCGTAGTAGTTACCGGCGTCCTCACAGAGCCAATTGGGGTTTTGCGCCTCGGCGTCCAGCATCGTCATGTCGGCGATAACCGCTCCGTCGATCTTCTGAATACCGGCTTCTCGGATGGCTTTGATCCATTTGTCGAGAAAAGCCGTGCGTCCTTTCCATCCCAAGGAGGGGTCACAACTGCCTTTGATGTACAGATCGCCATGCAGCACGCCGTTCTCAATCGTGCCGGTGTACTCGAGGATGGTAGGGAAACGAAATCCCGGTCCCATGGTCTCAAGGGCTGCACCGGTCGTGAGCAACTTCATCACCGAAGCCGGCGGCACGACATGGTCCGGCCGATAACTGTCAATGACCTCACCCGTGTTGAGGTTTTGCACCAACACGGAGATATTCGCCTGCCCGGTGAGCGGGTGAGACGTCAGGAAATTGACAGATAGTAATATCGCAAAAAGGACTTTCAACTAACCGTTTAACGTTTTGATGCAATCAAAACCATTTTAACCATTTAACTATTTAACGTGCGAAGCACTTAAGTACTCATGCATTGCTTTAGCGGCTTTGCGGCCGTCGGACATGGCCAAAATGACGGTTGCACCGCCGCGAACGATATCGCCTCCGGCGAAGATGGTCGGGATGGCCGATTGCATGCCTTCGTTGACGACGATCGTACCTTTCTTGCTGATCTCTAATCCGGCTACCGATGAGGGGATTAGTGGGTTAGGGGATACGCCTACGGCCACAATGACGAGGTCAACCGGGATCGTGACCGTCTTGCCTTCTACCGGTACCGGACTGCGACGACCTGACTCGTCGGGTTCGCCGAGTTCCATCACTTGCAGCACCGCTTCGTTGACACGTCCGTTCTCGTCCGCGTGGTACTCAATCGGGTTGTGGAGCGTCATGAACTCGATACCTTCCTGTTTGGCGTGATGCACCTCTTCGATACGTGCCGGCATCTCGTCTTCCGAACGGCGGTAGATGATCATCGCACGCTCTGCACCGAGGCGCTTAGCGGTACGTACGGCATCCATGGCCGTGTTACCGCCACCGATGATGGCAACGTTCTTACCGTATAAGATCGGCGTGTCGGTAGCAGGGTTGGACGCGTCCATAAGGTTCACGCGGGTCAGGTACTCATTGGACGACATGACACCGTTGAGGTTCTCGCCCGGAATGTTCATGAAGCGAGGTAGTCCGGCTCCTGAACCGACGAAGATGCCCTTAAAGCCTTGCTCTTCGAGCTCTTTGACCGTGATCGTCTTACCGATGATGGTATCTGTGTGGAATTGTACGCCAAGCGCACGCAGACCATCTATCTCGATGTCCACGATGCGGTTCGGCAAACGGAACTCCGGGATGCCGTACTTGAGTACGCCGCCGATCTCGTGCAGCGCTTCGAATACATGCACCTCGTAGCCGTATTTGGCGGCATCTCCGGCGAAAGTCAGTCCGGCAGGACCGGAGCCCACAACGGCGATTTTCAATTGACGATTGGACGATTGACGATTTACGATTGATTGACGATTGTCATTATTGGTCGATTGACTATTCGCATAGTCGGCGCAGAAACGCTCGAGGTAACCGATCGCTACAGCGGGATGACCCATCTTAAGATGGATACACTGACTCTCGCACTGTTTCTCTTGCGGGCAGACACGACCGCAGACAGCAGGCAGAGACGAACTCTCTTTGATGACCGCTGCGGCGCCGAGAACGTCGCCCGTCTCAAGGGTCTTGATGAATCCCGGGATGTTGATATTCACCGGACAACCTTGTACGCAGGTCGGGTTCTTGCAGTTGAGACAACGATGTGATTCGGTGATGGCTTGTTCGAATGTCAGGCCTTGGTTAACCTCTTCGTGCAGACTCTTGACGCGCACTTCCGGACGCAGTTCAGGCATCTGAACACGGGGGATGGCTACCCGATCTTTTGGCTTGCCCTCAAAGGGCTCAACGGTGCCTACTTGCACATCATTGAGCGGCTTGGCCGCGCTCATTTCATCATTGAGCTCGCTTTGCGAGCGCTCATTATAAGCCCGCAGGGCTTCTGCCTCTTCGGCTTTGAAAGCTTTCATTCGGCTGAGCATCTCGTTCCAATCGACCGCATGGGCATCGAACTCCGGGCCATCAACGCAGACGAACTTGGTCTTACCGCCTACGGTGACACGGCACGCGCCGCACATACCGGTACCATCGACCATGATCGTGTTGAGGCTGGCTTCGGTAGGAATGTTATACTTGGCGGTCGTGAGGGCGACGAATTTCATCATGATAGCCGGGCCGATGGTGATACATTTATCGACCTGCTCGCGGTTAATGACTTGCTCCACACCTACGGTGACCACACCCTGTTGACCCGCTGAACCATCATCGGTCATGATGATGACCTCATCGGACCACTTGGCCAACTCTTCTTGAAGGATCAGCAGGTCTTTGTTACGGGCTGCCAGGACCGTGATCACTTTGTTGCCGGCTTTCTTGAGGGCTTCGGCGATCGGCAGCATAGGTGCTGCACCGACACCACCGCAGGCACAAACGACCGTACCGTAGTTCTCGATACGGGTCGCACGACCGAGCGGACCTACCACGTCATGGATAGCGTCTCCGGGATTGAGTGCCAGCAGCTTATGGGTCGAGGCACCGATCTGTTGTACGACCAGCGTGATCGTACCCTTTTCGATATCTGCGTCGGCGATCGTTAGGGGCACACGCTCCGAATGATCATCTACGCGGATGATCACGAAATGACCGGCACGACGACTACGGGCAATAAGCGGAGCTTCAACTACAAGCTCCGCTACATTGTCCGAAAAGAATCTTTTGGATAGAATCTTGTTCATTAGAAATATTTTGTTTCTTTACCTACGATAGAAGAAAGTAAGTTGTTCGCCAGACGGGAAGCACCGAAACGGAACCACTCGTTGTTGAGCCACTCTTCGCCCAAGATCTCTTTGACGAGGGTGAAGTGTTGAACGGCCTCTTCGGTCGTCGATACACCACCGGCAGGTTTGTAACCCATCTTGATGCCGGTCTTCTCACGCCAAGCCTTAATAGCGTTGCACATGATGAAGGTAGCCTCCGGTGTAGCGTTCACGCTGATCTTACCGGTAGAGGTCTTGATGAAATCGCAACCTGCTGCCATGGCGAGAATCGATGCTTTCCAGATGTTTTCTGCGGTTTTGAGGAGTCCGGTCTCGAGAATTACTTTGAGGTGGTGCTCACCGCACACAGCTTTGATCTCAGCGATCTCGTCGAAGCACTCCTGGTAACGGCCTTCGAGGAATTTTCCTACACTCAGCACGATATCTACCTCGGTAGCACCGGCCTTCAATGCCAAAGCGGTCTCTGCCACTTTGATCTCCGGGAAAGTCTGTGCTGCAGGGAAACCGGCACAGCAGCACGCGATATTAAATTTCGGATCCTTGAGGGCTTTGCGGGTGTACTCAGCCATGGCCGGATAAACGCAGATAGCAGCTACGTTCGGGATACCCGGGAAGTCCTTTTCGAAGTTATTGACCGCATTGGCCATGAACTCTACTTTAGCGATTGTGTCATCGGCGCTGAGCGTCGTGTAGTCGATCTGATGGAGGCACTCTTTCCATACCTCGATGTTATTGTTCTCTGCGAAATGTTTCGCTTCGATGTCAGCCACTTGAGCCTTTACTTGCTCATCGGTAAACGGGCAGGGGTACTGCGCAAATAATTCTTCAAAGTTCATAGTATTATAATTTTTAAATCTTCAATTTTCAATTTTCAATTTCGTCTGCAAGACGACCGATGATGGTCTCATTTCCGCGAACGGCTTCGCCTACTTCGACAAACATCTCGGTGTTCAGCGGCAGGTACATATCCACGCGCGAACCTAATTTGATGAATCCGAGGTGCGTATTCCGGTGCGCCTGATGGCCGGGTTTAGCATAGGTCACGATACGACGAGCCATGGCTCCGGCTACCTGACGAAGGGCAATCTGCACTTTATTAGGCGTCTCGATGACCACCAACGAACGCTCATTCTCGATACTGGACTTAGGCAGCCAAGCGCCTTGATGACGGCCTTTCTGATGCTCGCTCACCAGTACTGTGCCTTCGATCGGATACCAATTGGCATGGACGTTAAAGGGCGACATGAAGATCGATACCTGCAGCTTTTTCTCATGGAAATACTCGTTCTCTTCGGTCGGCTCTACCACCACCACACGACCGTCTGCCGGCGCGATGATAAAATTCGGATCATCGATCTCGATCACACGCACAGGGTTGCGGAAGAAATAGGTGACGAAGACCAGCAGCATCGCCGTCAGGATCAGCGTGACGGCGAAGATCCAATGCGGTTGCACAAACAAATAAATGGGGACATTGATGATAAAAAGGAGCAGTACGGTACCCACGATCAATCCGCGTCCTTCTCTGTGTATTCTGGGTGTTTTCATATGCTTATTGCCATTGTGCGTAAGGGAATTGGGCGAGCATCTCGGCTGCCTGATCGAGTCCCGTTTGTAGCTTTTTTTCCAGCATCATCTTGAACATAAACGGGATGTCTGCCTTGATAGTTAATTTGAGGCGGGTATCTACCGGACTCACTTCTTTCATCTGAATCCAGAAATTCGCCTGCATAGGAATGCCCTCCGCACCGAACTTAATCGTATCGTTCTCCATGCGATCGACGATAGCGATGGTGATTTTCTGCGCCAAGCCGTCCACTTTGAGGCGTACGCGATCCGGCTCTATCTCCATCTCCTGAATCTTGTCTTTCGGGATCATGTCCTTCACGCGATTCAGGTTCTCCATGTTGCTCAGTACGCGATACACTTGCGCTGCCGAACAAGGCGCCGAAGTGATCTTACTTTCGTATTTGCTTTCGCTCATAGTATTATTTCGTTAAACGTTTCTCGTATTTGCTGATCTCCAAGGAGGTCTTGAAGATTCGTTTTTCCAGTTCTTTGATGTCGCGAATGACCACTTGAAGGTGCTCGGCGCGATCCATCTTGTCATCATCGCTCTGCGGAATCCGTTTGCCGTTCTGGTAGAGTAGGATCTCTTTGCCGTCATCCCGCACAAGGATCCGTAAACCGTTTCGACCGTTGGCTACATAGTACCCGTGGTCCTGATATTTCTCGTTCCGCTCGTAGGTAAAGAGCGCGATCAAGCTATCGGCAACAGGCATCAGGCTATCCAACTGTGCTTCGTAATACGCCATGCTGCGTACTTGCTCTTCGAGCCGTACGCTGTCCATTCGATGCTTCTCAGCACGGTACTGCTCTACGCGAGAGGGCCTGTTGCAAGCCCCCATCAGCAACACCACGACTCCGCAGATACCTATCCATTTTTTCATATCGGCTGCAAAGTTACAACTTTTTTTTTATATACGCAAGCCCGCGCGCGTTTTTATGAAAAAAATCATGATTTGTTTGCGTGTTCGGATTTTTTTTTGTACCTTTGCAGCCGCAAAGGTTTGGAATGATGAAAACGAAAGAAAAATCGAGATCCGGAGTGTGGGTGATACTGGTTGCGGCAGCAGTGCTGGAGGCTATTTCGTGCACCATGTACTTCACGAGTCGTGCTGCTATCCGCGATGAAGCCAAGCGTCGTGCGCAGACGGAATTGCGTAAGGCGGAGTTGGAGATACAGTTGCATACCATCGAGGCGGAGACGGCTGCCAAATCGTTGGCGCTGATGGTGCAGAAACACCTGAACCAGCCGCAGATGATCTATGAGGACACGCGTCTGGCGGTGAGTGCGATGCGCGAGAACACGAGTCTTGCGGTCGCTTTTATTCCCGATTATTTCCCCGGTCAGCCCTTCTTTGAGATCTGCAGCAGTAAGTTCTCTGCCGACAGTATTTTTACCCGAAATATCGGTAGCGCGGACCACGACTATACGGACTTGGAGTGGTACCAATGCGGTTTTGTACACGATAGTTGTTGGTGGTGTGAGCCGTATTACGATGACTCGGGTTCGCAGACGATGGTGGTGAGTTGTTCCCATCCCGTCTATGATGCGCAAGGAAAGGTGGTGGCAGTCGTTTGTGTGGATCTGTCCTTGGATTACTTAGAGGCGCTCTCGGAGAACTTGCAGGTCTATCCGAATAGTTCCTATTCGATCCGTTCGAGCAAAGGGATGGATATCGTTTCGCTCATCGACACGACCGGTGGCGGCAAGTATAACCTGTTCCATGAAGAGATCGATGCGACGGGATGGCATATCGAGATCATCATTCCCGAGGATGAGTTGTTCAAGGACCTGAACCGCATCGGCCGCATCGTCGGTATCCTGATGCTGCTCGGTTTGGCTTTGCTGATCTTCATCGTTTGGCACGCCGGTCGCAATAACAAACGCCTCTTGGAGACCACGGCGAAGAACCAACGCATGGAGGATGAGCTGCAGATTGCCAATACCATCCAGAACGCGATGCTGCCGAAGGTCTTCCCGCCTTTCATGGACCGTTTGGACCTGAATATTCACGGCATGGTAGAACCGGCGAAGGAGATAGGCGGGGACTTGTATGATTTCTATGTAAGGCACGATAAGCTCTTCTTCTGTATCGGCGACGTCAGCGGTAAGGGCGTACCGGCGGCGTTGGTAATGGCGATGACTCGATCGCTTTTCCGCAGCACTTCGGCGCACGAGGAGCAGCCGGAGCTCATTATGCATAAGATGAACCGCGCTTTAGCGGACCAGAACGCACAGAATATGTTCCTCACCCTCTTCCTCGGTGTGCTGGACTGCAAGACCGGTGAGTTGAGTTACTGCAACGCCGGCCATAACGCCCCGGTGCTGATGACGAACGGCAAATGGCAGATGATACCGGTGGTGCCGAACCTGCCGCTGGGTATCGAGCCCGAGTTCGAGTTCCAAGCCCAGCAGATCCAACTGCATTATAACGATCGGCTCTTCCTCTATACCGACGGCCTGACCGAGGCGGAGAACACGACGCATGCGTTGTTCGGCGAAGAGCGGATGATGGCGGAGTTGAACGATATGAGCCCGCGTCAGTTAGTGGAGCATATGCGTGCGTGCGTGGAGGAGTTCCGCGGCGGAGCCGAACAGAGCGACGACCTGACGATGATGGCGATCCGTTACCAGACGCCGGCTTTGCTGATGCGCAATGATATCCAGCAGATACCGACTTTAGCGGAATGGTTAGAAGGTTTAGGCATTCCCGACGAACTGAATATGCCGATGAACCTGGCGCTGGAGGAAGCGGTGACGAACGTGATGCTGTACGCCTATCCGGGTGGTAGCGGGCAGGTCTATGTCGAGTTCACCCCGCCGATGACGTTTACGATCACCGACAGCGGTGTGCCCTTCGATCCGACGAAGAAAGAAGAGGTCGATACGACCCTCAGTGCCGAAGAGCGTCCGATAGGCGGCTTAGGTATCCATCTGGTCAAGCAGATCATGGACGAAGTCATCTACGAACGCACAGAAGATAAGAACGTCTTGACTTTAGTCAAGAATTTGTAATTGGTCATTTGTAATTGGTAAAATATATGAAAACAGAAATTGTAGAAAACGGCAACCAAGTGATTGCCAAGTTCTCTGGTCGTTTGGACACGGCTGCGGCTGTGCAGACTGCCGAAGATGTTAAACCCTTGTTGGAAGCGGAGAACAAAGAGATCGTTCTCGACTGCACCGAATTGGAGTACATCTCTTCGAGTGGTTTGCGTATCTTCCTTTCGATTCGTAAGGAAGCCACCCCTCACGGCAGTAAGGTGATCGTGCGTAATATCAGCGCCGATATCCGCCAAGTATTCATGATGACCGGCTTCATCAGCCTGTTTACCATCGAATAAGTATGGATCTGCATTGCGAGATGATCCTGGAGGAGTACCGGGAAGCGAAACCGATACTGGAGCGCATGCTGGTAGAGATACCGGCTTTGCTGCGTGAGGCGCTGGCCAAGAACGGCATCCTCGTGACGGCCGTCGATGCGCGTATCAAGACCGAAGAGTCGCTCAGAGGCAAACTCGAGCTCAAAGGCAACAAATACGCTACCTTGAGCGATATTACCGACATCTTCGGTGGGCGTATCATCACGTTCTACACCGATGATGTGGACCGCATCGCGGCGATCGTGGAGCAGCTGTTCGAGATCGACTGGGACAACTCGGTCGATAAGCGCATGCTGCACCAACTGGATAGTTTCGGTTACAACTCGCTCCATTATATCTGCCGCATGCCGGAGTTTCCTTTCCGTTTTGAACTGCAACTCCGTACCACGCTGCAGCACGCTTGGGCATCGATCAACCATGATATAGGGTACAAGACCGGCGTGGAGATCCCGCGTGAGTATCTGAGGCGTATCAACCGTCTGGCCGGTATCCTCGAGATGGCGGACGATGAGTTCAGTCGTATCCGTTCCGAGATCACGGACTACCGTCGGCGCGTGCAACAGTTGGTGCAGAACGGTAAACTGGACGACGTACTGCTGGATGGTGATACCTTCAACAGTTACCTGCAGGCACGGCCGTTCGACTCGCTCAACAAGCGTATCGCGGCGATCAATCAGGCGGAGATCCAGGAAGTACCGCTCATTCGGTACTTACCTGTGTTCGTGGCCTTCGGTTGCAAGACCTTGGGCGATGTGCAGCGCTTGGTGAAGCAGTACTCCGAAGATGCGTATCGTCTGGCGCGGCACCAGTTGGGCAACACCGACCTCGATATTATCTCGTCGGCCGTCGGCGTGCAGAACATCTGCATCGTCTGCATCCTCGCCACCGGTGGCGGTAAGATGGGCTTGGTGCGTTTCTTTGATGCCATCAACGGCCATAATACGCAGAACGAAGCGATCGCAGACATGACGTTTAATTTAGCAAAAAGTATTCAACTATGAACCCGATTAAGATCGACCTTAATGACTATGTGCGTACGGGCGAAGGAGCCAACGGCGCGAGTTACAACCATAAAACGGACCCGAACATCATGATGAAGATGTACTTCCGTAATTTCGAGGCAGCCGCTTTGGAATTGGAGTTGGCCAAGAAAGTATATGCGCTCGGCATCCCGACACCTGAACCCGGTGATTTAGTTACCGACGGCGAACGAATGGGTATCCGTTTCCGTCGGGTAGAGGGTAAGAAATCCTATTCCCGTGCCTGCGGAGACAACCCCGAGAAAGCACCGGAGTACGGTCGCGAATTCGCGCAGTTATGCAAGAAACTGCATGCGACCCATGTGGATACGACCCAGTTCGAGAATGTGAAGGACCGCCTGTATAAGATGCTGGACAACAACCCCGATTTTACGCCCGAGCAGAAACAGAAACTCCGTGATTTCATTGCCGCTGCGCCGGATGCCGACACCGCTATCCACGGGGATCTGCAGTTCGGAAACGGCATCTTCACCGAGAAGGATGGCGTGCGGACGCTGTATTTCATTGACTTAGGCGATTTCTGTTACGGTTATCCGATGTTCGATATCGGCATGGTGTACCTCTGCTGCTGCCTCAACGATGAGAGTTGGACGATGGAGGTGAATCATATGTCCAATGCGACGGCGGCTAAGTTCTGGGATGGATTTGCGGCAGAGTATTTCGGTCCCGATGCGGACATGGAAGCCGTGATGAAAGAGGTCAAGATCTACGCCGGCCTGAAGACCATCATGATCGAACGCGATACGCATTGTCCGATGCCGCAATTCCGTGCCATGCTCGAAGGAACGGTGTATTAATTGAAGATTGAAGAATGGCAAATAAATATTTAGACTCTGATTTATTGGACCGCGCGATCATTTTCGCGGTAAACGCGCACCATAACACGGAGCGCCGCGGGAAAGGTTTTCCCTATATCGTCCATCCGATGGAAGCCGTAGAGATCGTCGCTACCATCACGCCGGACCAGGAGCTCCTGGCGGCTGCGGCTTTGCACGATACGATTGAAGATACCGATGTTACCGTCGAGCAGATCCGCGAAGCGTTCGGCGACCGCGTGGCAGACTTAGTGCATGCGGAGAGCGATCAGTTCACCGAAGGCGTGAGCGAAGAGGACAGTTGGCATGACCGCAAACAGGCGGCCATTGACCGTCTCGCGGCCGCTTCCCATGATGCGAAGATCGTAGCCATGGGAGACAAGTTGAGTAACATGCGGGCGATCTGGCGCGATTATCAGATCCAAGGCGATGCACTATGGTCTATCTTCCATGTCAAAGACAAAGCCTCCCACGAGTGGCACTACCGCGGCCTCGCCGCATCCCTTTCCGACCTCAAGGACACCTTCGCTTATCAGGAATTTGTGAAATTGATTAATGAAGTTTTCTCGTAATTACGTCATAACGTCATGACGTCATAACGACCCATATGGCTAAGATCATCTTCGAACATATAGACAACGCCCGTGATCTGGGTGGTATACCGGCGGCGGGTGGACGGGCTATTCGTCCGCATCGTCTCTTGCGTACGGCCCACCTGCACGATGCCTCGGATGCGGATGTGGCACGGCTGAAGGCGGAGTATAACCTCTGCCGCATCTTCGATTTCCGTTCCTTGGGTGAGTTCCAAGCGGTGCCGGATCGCGAGATAGAGGGCGTGCAGCACCATCTGTTGCCTACCATCGACATGCGCGCCGAGCAGCAGACGGGTAAACCCATACCGGACGAGGCCTTCCTCGAGCTGGACCGGCATATCGTCAATTACTCCTTCTATCCTGAGGTGCAGGTCATGGCGCGGAATATGTACCCCTCGCTCATTCAGTCGGAGTTCAGCCAACTGCAGTACGCCGCTTTCCTGCGCCTGATCATCGAGGCGCCGGAAGATGGCGGCATCTTATGGCATTGCGCGCAAGGAAAAGACCGCACCGGTTGGGGTGCAGCCTTTCTGATGTTTGCCTTGGGGGTTGAACGGGAGACCGTCATCGCGGATTTTGACCTAAGTAACGAAGCCTACCTGCCGATCGTCACCAAACTCAATAACGACATCCTTGCGCGAGGCGGTGGCGAGAAAGAGATGGCGGTGATCCAGGCTTTTATGGGCGTCTCCACACCGAACTTCATCTCCACGCTCGACCTCATCGACCGCGAATACGGAGGAATGACCAATTATCTGCACGAGATCCTGTGCCTCACGCCGGACGATATCCAAATCCTCCGCAAGCGGTATTTACTCTGATCTTATTGCACTGCGCCGCCTAAGGCGATATATAGACCGATCAACGAGATCGCTCCGTTGTACAGGTTCGATGCTTCATTCAGCTGTGCCGACAGCAGCGATTCCTGTGCGGTCAACACCTCCAGATAGCTGGCCTTGCCGTTGTTCATCAGCTCGTGCGTGCCGTCGTACGCATCTTGCAGCACCTCCACTTGACGCTTGTACAGCGCATCCTTGTCGCGTGCCGTTTGGCAGTCCGCCAGCGCTTCATTCACTTGGTTTCCGGCCTCCAGTACCGTCTGTACGTACTGGTTCAACTTGTCCTCTTGGTTGTACTTGGCGATCTTGAGTTGGGCGGTTAACTTACCGGCCGCGAAGATCGGTTGGGTGAGCGATGCGGCGAGTTGCATCAGCAACGCACCCGGGTTAGCGATTACACCGGCGTTGTTTGTCCATCCTAACAAGCCCGCCAAGGAGAAAGACGGATAGAACTGCGCGCGGGCTGCTGCGGTGTTATAGAACGCTTCGGCCAAAGCCTGATCCGCCGCTTTGATGTCCGGACGATTCTCCAGCAGAACCGCCGGCACACCGGTGCTGAAGCGCTCGGGTAGGGTGTAATCGCCCCATTTATTGCGTTGGATAGCCTGCGGCGTCATGTGCAGCAACTTGCAGATCTCGTTCTCCGTGGATAGGATACTACGACGCGTATCAATGATCTGCGTCTTCACGCTCAGGTTCGAACTCTCCATCTGGTTCACCGCCGTCGAGTAGGCCTGGCCGTTCTCCCACAGCGCTTTCTCGGTCTCTAACGACACGTCCCACAGGCTATCGGTCTTCACCAGGATCTCCAATTGCTTATCCAGCATCAATAGCTGGAAATACTCCTGCGCCACAGTCGAGATCAGGTTCGCTTGCGTCGCTTCCCGGGAGGCTTTCGCCTGCTCCAGGATGGCTTGCGTCTTACGCTTATTGACGATCAGCGAACCGGATATGCCGATGTTCCAGTCCAGCTGCAACGGCACGCTGTACGAATACCCCGGGCCCGTGCCCTTACCGGCAGCACCGAACATCGTTGTCGAGATGTTTCCCTGCGGATTGAGACTCAGCGAAGGAACAAACGCCCACTTGGCAGCTGTCAGGCTCGCTTGCGCCTGCTCTACGGCCAGACGTGCGGAAGCCATGTCCGTATTACGCGCCAAAGCCGAGTCGATGAGTTGCTGTAAGATCGGATCCGCGAAGAACTCCCGCCAGGAGATCGAAGCGATTGACGATTCGTTCATTGCTTGCGCGATCGAGTCTCCCGTGCCGTACAGGTCCTTCGGCGCCTCCGTCTGCGATTGGTATTTCTTATACACGCCGCACGAACACATCATCGCGCATAGCGCGATACATAAAACCTTTTTCATTGCTCTTCCTCCTCTCCGCTTTCGACTTTTGACTTTTGACTTTCGACTATTGGCTTTCCTTTCACCTTCTCCTCCAGCGTCTGGAAGACGATGAAGAAGGCGGGAACGACGAACACGAGTGCCAGCGTTCCGATACTCATACCGCCTACAACACCGAGGGCGAGCGCGCGGTTTCCGTTCGCACCGGCACCACCGGCGATAACCAGCGGAATCATACCGACGATCATCGTAATGACGGTCATCAGAATCGGACGCAGACGGTCTTTACATGCCTCGAGTGCGGCATCGACAATGCTCAGTCCTTGCTTGCGACGCTCTGCCGCGAACTCGGTGATCAGGATCGCTGTCTTCGCCAATAGACCGATCAGCATGATCACACCAGTCTGCAGGTAGATGTTATTCTCCATGCCCGGTAGACCTATCTTATTGCCTACCCAGGAGAAAAGGAACGAACCCATTAGGCCGAACGGTACACTCAGCAGGACGGCGAATGGCGTTAACCAACTATTATAGAGCGAACCTAAAATTAAGTAAATCAGGATGATACAGATCAGGTAGATCAGTACGGTCATATTGCTCTTCGCGCTCTCCTCTACCTCACGCGACATCGAGCCGTACTCGTAGGTGCAGTAGGTAGGCATCGTCTCTTTAAAGACCTCTGCGATCACTTGGTGCGCCTCTGCTTCCGAATAACCGTTACCCGGCGTTACAGAACAGGAGATCGACTGATAGAGGTTGAAATGCTTGGTGGACGACGAACCGACTACTTCCTCCAGCGTGATGAATTGCGAGAGAGGCGCCATCTTGTTTCCCTTCACCCTGATATACATGTTGTTCAGCGACGAGGGATCGAGCCGGTACTCCGGCGCGGCGCCCAGCAGGATCTGATAGACCTTACTGAACTGGTTGAAGTTACCCACATACGAACCGCCGCAGTACGAGCCCAACAGGTTAAGCACCGCTCTGGCGGTCGTACCGGCACGCTCACACTGGATCGGATCGACATGTACCTTGTATTTCGGGAAACGCTCCGAGTACGTGGACATCGCATTGCTGATCTCCGGACGCTCTTGTAACTTCGCCAAGAAAGTATTCGTCTTGTTGCCGAAATCACTCAAATCGCCGTCGCTCTTGTCCTGCACCTGCAGGTCGATACCGTTCGATGTACCGTAGCCCGGGATCTGCGGCATCTGGAACGGCATCACTTGCGCGTTCTTGATGCTCTGGCAGTCGAGGTAGAACATATACATCACCCGGTCGATATAGTGCTTGAAGCCCGGACGGTCGTCCCAATTCTTCAGACGAATGATGAGGGTGGCGTAGCTCGATCCGGCAGAGGATAGCAGACCATAACCGCTACAAAGACCGTAACTCTCCAACTCCGGGATCGCTTTCACTTTCTCCTCCACCTGCTTCATGATCTCTGTGTTCTCATGGAGCGTCGCGCCTTCCGGCATAAGCACCTCGCACATGATCACACCCTGGTCCTCTTGCGGCACCAGACCCGAAGGCAGGATCTTCATAAAGAGCACCATCAGTACAATCGCGCCGCCTAACAGCGCAAACGACAACCACGGACGTTTCAGGTATTTCTCCACTGCTCTTTTGTACTTACCTAAGATCGCCGTATAACTGGCCTCATACGCCAGTTTGGTATAATAGTCAATACCCTTCCGTTGGGCAGTACCCGGTTCATTCGGACGCATCAGGATCGCGCACAGCGCCGGACAGAGTACCAACGCGCAGACACAGGATAGGCCTACCGAACCGGCAATCGTGATACCGAACTGGGTGAAGAACGTACCGCTCGTTCCGCCCATGAAGGTCACCGGGATGAACACCGCCATGAAGACCAGCGTACAGGAGATAACGGCTACAGACACTTCACTCATCGCCTCGCGCGTCGCCTGAATAGCTTGCTCTTTCGGGTTGCCTTTCATCTTACCCGTCTCCAACTTCGCCATCACGGCTTCGACGACGACGATCGCATCATCGACGACCGTACCGATGGCAAGGACGAGGGCGAAGAGCGTCAGGATATTCAGCGAGAAACCGGCCATACGCACGATGGCGAATGTACCGAGTAGCGACACGATGATCGAGATAGACGGGATGAGGGTCGCTTTCCAGTTCTGCAGGAAGAAATAAACCACCAGGATCACCAGCAGGATCGCGATGACCAGCGTCTCTACCACATTATGGATCGCGGCAAAAAGGAAGTCATTACTCGTCTCCAGAGTCACGAACTCCAGTCCTGCCGGCAGGGTAGGTTCGAGTTGCTTATAGAGCTCATCGATCTGCTGGTTCACCAGGGTGGCATTCGCGCCCGGGGACTGATTGACGAGGTAGAACACACCCGGCATACCGTCGATATTCGAGGTCATGGTGTAGCTCTTCGCGCCGATCTCAACGGTCGCTACATCCTTCAGATACAGTACGTTTCCGCCCTCTGTCGTACGAAGTACGATATTCTCAAATTCCTCGATGCTCTTGAGCGTTCCCTTGTACTCCATCGGGTACTGATACGCGTTCTCGGACTGCTGGCCGAGGGTACCGGTCGAGGTCACGAAACTCTGCGACGAGATGGCATTGGATATGTCGCTCGGTTCGAGGCCATACTGCGCCATCTGATCCGGCTTCATCCATACGCGCAGCGCGTACGTGTTTCCTAAGTTACTTACGTTACCTACACCTGTGATACGCAGCAGACGAGGCTTGACGTTGATGTCGATATAGTTCGATATGAAATCTGCATCGTACTTGCCGTCGGTCGATTTCAAGCCGGCTATCTGTAAGATACTATTCTGACGTTTGCTCACTGTTACACCGGTTTGCAGCACGTCTGCCGGCAGCAAAGCCTCCGCTTGCGATACACGGTTCTGAACGTTCACTGCCGCCAAATCTGGGTCCGTACCCTGCTTGAAATACACGGTGATGGACACGTCGCCTGTCGAGGAGGCGGTTGCGGTCATATACGTCATGTCCTGTACACCGTTGATCTGCTCCTCTAATGGCTGGATCACCGATTTCATACAGGTATTGGCATCTGCACCCGTATACGATGTGGATACATCGACCGTCGGAGGTGCGATATTCGGGTACTGCTCCACCGGTAAGGTGTTCAGGCAGATAAAACCGATCATCATGATGACGATAGCTATCGAGATCGCCATCACGTTCTTATCTATGAAAATGTTTTTCATCTTATTTCGTTATAACGTTATAACGTCATGACGTCATGACGATTAAAAAAGAACACGCTGTCCTTCAACTAAGTTGTTTGCTCCCTCTGTGACGATCACGTCGCCTACTTCGAGACCCTTGGTGACGATCAGGTCGCGCTCCGAACTGAAATTAACCGTCTCTACGATCGTGCTGTACGCACAGCTGTCTGCACCTACTTTGTACACCAGGCTCTTGCTCTGCAGACGTACGACGGCGTTCTGCGGAACGACCATCACGTCCTGCACGTCAAACGGAATCACCACCATGCCTTGCACACCCGAATAGAGTCCGCCGTCGGGGTTGGGGAAGGTGGCCTTGCAGGTCAGCGTACCCGTCGTACGGTCCACCGTGCCGGTGACACTCGTGATGCGACCTTTCAAGGGGTACTCCGATCCGTTCTTGAAGAAGAACGTGACATCAGGGAGATTATCCAGCGAGTCATCTGCCTCCCCGTTAGCACGCTCCTCCAGGACCGACTCGCTGACGGAGAACTCGGCGTGCATCTTCGCGTTGCCGCTCACCATCGTCAGATACGTGCCCAACGACACCTGATCACCGGCATAGACGGGGATCGAACCGATCACGCCGTTCACGGGCGAAGTGATGGTGCAGAAACCCAAGTTCACACGCGCGCGGTTCGCCGCTGCTCTGGCCTGCGCCGCGGAGGCTTGCGCCTGCTTGTACTGGTTCTCGGCGTTGTCCAGCAGATACTTGCTCACGATCTTCTTCTCGTACAGGTTCTTGTTACTCTCGTACTCCAGTTTGGCGCTGCTTTCTTGCGCTAAAGCCGCCAGCAGGTTCGCCTCGGCGGACTCCAACTCCAACTCCGCGTTACGGCTGTCGATACGGAAGAGCACGTCGCCTTTCTTCACCTGCTGACCCTCCGTGATGCATACCTCCATCAACTGCCCGCTCACCTGCGGCGTGATCGTCACGTCCGACGTGCCCTTCAAGGTCGCACTGTACTTCAGCGGCACGGAGATGTCGCTCTTGCTGATTGTCATCGTCTGATACGAGGTCTGTACCGCCTGCGGTACATCGCCGCCGCAGCCTGTGAGAAGCGCTGCAGCCAAAAGAAAATAGAGATGTTTGTTTTTCATATCCTTTCACTTTTTATTTTTCACTTTTCACTTTATTGCACGATTTTGCGTGCAAAGATACAAAAATTTTAGGACATGTGCAAAAAAATTTGCAGATATCATTTCTTTTTTGTAATTTTGCAGCCTAAAAAGCTAATACCGATCATGAAAAAGTACCTTCTTCTTTCCCTTAGCCTGCTGGCTTCGATCCATTTGATGGCCGTCACCTTCTATCCCTCGCGAACCGATTTCCGCGATGAGCAGATCTATTTCCTGCTGCCTACGCGCTTCTACGACGGCGATCCGACGAATAATACGCAGTGTTGGGATAACCAATCGCGCAACGCCGGCGATCCCGCTTGGCGCGGGGACTTCAAGGGCCTCATCGAGAAAATGGATTATATCAAAGCCTTGGGCTTCACCGCCATCTGGATCACGCCCATCGTGGAGAACGCTTTGGGCTATGACTATCATGGCTATCACGCTTCGGATTTCTCCAAGGTCGATCATCGCCACGAGTCCGAAGGCGTGAGTTTCCAAACGGTGATTGACGAGGCGCATGCACGCGGGATGAAGATCATCTTGGATATCGTGCTGAACCATACCGGCAATTTCGGCGAAGGCAACTTGTGTAAGTTGTTTGAGCGCGATTGGTCGGCCGACCAGCGTTCCGCCGACGATTGTATGGTGCCGTTCACGCAGTCGCAAGGCGGCAAACTGCCCGATAACTACGCCGACCTGGCCGGTTCGCAGCAGTACTCGGCGCGCCTCTCGCAGATGAAGAACACCACCGGTGTCAACTACGACACGCATAACTACTGGCACCATTACGGGAACTTCAACTGGGATGAACCCAACCGCTGGTTCGCCCAGATAGCCGGCGACTGTGTGGACCTCAATACGGAGAACCCTGCCGTCTATAACTACCTCATCCAATGCTACACCACCTTCATCAATATGGGCGTGGACGGTTTCCGTATCGATACCGGCGGCCATATACCCCGCTTGACCTTCAACAAGGCCTTCATCCCGGCTTTCATCGCCGCAGGCGAAGCGGCCAGCAGCAAGCGCGGCGGTACGCCATTCTATATGTTCGCGGAGGTGTGCGCGCGGTATAGCTCCATCCTCTATCGCGAGCATGCCAACCTCTCGCCTTTCTACTACACCTGGGCGGAGTCTACCGATTATCCGTGGGACGATAACCCTGCCTCGTGGGATAACCTCGTCGAGATGGAGGGATCCGGCTGCACCTCGCATACCAACTGGCAATCGTGCTGGCAGCAGGCAACCGACGATTTCGGCGGCTTGTCCGGACAACCTACTTCGCAGAACGCCTTGCTTAGCGGTAATGACTACCACACGCCCGACTATACCAACGCCTCCGGGCTGCATGTGATCGATTTTCCCGTGCATTGGAATTTCGCCAGTGCTTCGGGCGCATGGAACATCGCCAAACCGGCGAACGACAAGTACTACAACGATGCGACATGGAATGTGGTCTATGTCGATTCGCATGACTATGCGCCGGATGAGGTGCAAAGAGAGCGATTTAACAAGCCGCAGGACACCTGGGCGGAGAACCTCTCGCTCATGTTCACCCACCGCGGCATCCCTTGTCTCTACTACGGTTCGGAGGTCGAGTTTCAGAAGGGTAAGCTCATTGACCAAGGAACGAATATCGCTTTGCAGGAATCCGGCCGGGCTTATTTCGGCGGGTATATCAAAGGTTCGGTCCAGACGACCGATTTTGCCGAATACAGCGACGCTACGGGCAATTTGGCGGCGTCTCTCTCCCATCCGCTTGCGCAACATATACAGCGCTTGAGCAAGATCCGTATGGCCGTTCCCGCGCTGCGCAAAGGGCAGTATTCGGTCGAAGGCTGTTCCGGCTCGTTTGCTTTCAAGCGCCGCTACACCGATGCCACGACCGACAGCTATGCCCTCGTCTGCATCAGCGGCAATGCCACTTTCTCCGGCATCCCCAACGGCACCTATACCGATTGCGTGACGGGCGACATCCAAACCGTCACGAACGGCAAACTGTCCGCCACATGCTCCGGTAAGGGTAACCTGCGCGTCTATGTCCTCTCCACGGACCTGACGCCTGCGCCCGGTAAGATAGGCGAGGACGGCAAATACCTCTACACCGCTACGCCGCGCACCATCCCCAACCCCACATGGGACGGCACGGAGATGGAACTGACCGATGATCCGGGTAATCCTGGCGGCACCGATCCGACCGACCCTGTTGCGCCTTGTCTGACGGACGCCGACGAACGGGCGGTGTTCTTCACCAAATCGAGTGATTTCGGCAATGCGATCAACTGTTACATCTGGCATACCGGAACCGGTCATACCGTGCAGGTATGCGGCGGCTGGCCCGGCAAGAAAGCCACGGCGCTTGGCAACGATACCTATAAGTTCGTCGTACCGGCTGAGGCGGCAGAGATAGACGACTCATGGAAAATCATCTGGAATGACGGCAGCGGCAACCAGACGCCCGACCTCGTCTATCGCAACCAATATCTCTATGCCGGCGCCAACAAAGGATCGATCCAACCCACCTCTCCCGTCACCACGCTCTGCGAGCCTATGTCCATCGAGACACCGAACGAACTACAGCAGAATCGCAAGATGCTCATCAACGGAATCCTATACATCGCGCTTCCCGACGGCACCATCTACGACATGCATGGCAACCAAACACAGAAAAATCGCCCGATTTGAGCGATTTTTCTGTTGCATTTTTTGCAAGAGTTCGAACTTGTGCATTTTTTGCACAGGTTGGATTTCGAGTACTTTCCAAAATGGAAATAACTGAAATCGGGCGCAAAGGTACTAAAAAATCTGACATATGCAAGACTTTGCCCGCGAAAAGTGCGAAAAACCTATTGGTTTCGCGGGCAATGTATTCCTTAATCAGCGGAAATTGTATTGTTTTGCCTAAAATCCGCTGATTAAAGAACCCAAACTCAGCCAAATCGGCGATTTTTTCTTCAATTTGGCTGAATTTCGATATTCAAACTCAGCCAAATCGATAGTTTGTTGCGAGTCTAACGGCTTTGGACGCACTGAGCGATGAAGCGGGCGACTTGAAGGGGATCCAAGCCTGTGACGTTGAGTACGAGGTCGTAGTTGCGGGCATCGTAACGAGTCTTGCCGCTGAAGGTTTTGGTGAAATTCTCGCGGGCGCGATCAACCTCGTCAATCAGCAGATCCGCGCTCCCTTCATTGATGTTCAGACGCCTTGCCACTTTGTCACGGCGGAAGGGCTTTTCTGCCATCAGAAAGACCTTGAACGCACGCTCGTCCTCGCGGAAGATATGGAAACCCGTACGGCCGAGGATGACGCACGATTCTTTCTCCGCCAACTCGCGCACCAAAGCTTCCTCCTCGTCGTACAAATCTTGCGATACATTCTCGTACCACCAACTCGGTTTGACGGCTTTGATGTGATCCACCTCTTCCTGCGTCAGGTTATGTTCCTCGCGGATAGGTTCCAACAACTGGCGGTCGTATAACTTGACGCCTAACAACTGAGCCAACTCTGTGGCTATCTTACGTCCGCCGGTACCAAACTCCCGGCCTATCGTAACAATAAATCTTTTTTCCATGATTTTTGCTTTTACTGGAATTCTGACGCAAAGGTACAACTTTTTTGCGAGATGTGCAAGTGAAATTGCTACTCAAAGATTGCAAAATCAAAAAAAATGAAGATTTTTTGCATTTTCTTTAGAAAATATTTGGTCATGTCAAAAAAAAGTAGTAATTTTGCAAGCTTTTTCGTCCGAACCGTGCCAACATGCACGCGTATATAATAGAAAAAGCATGGAATATTTAATTAACAAACATCAAAAATTAAAACAACAAAATGCCTACAATTCAACAATTAGTTAGAAAAGGAAGAGCAGAACTGGTGGACAAATCGAAGAGCCCTGCGCTCGACAGCTGTCCGCAGCGTCGTGGCGTTTGTGTACGTGTTTACACAACGACCCCGAAGAAACCTAACTCCGCGATGCGTAAGGTTGCCCGTGTGCGCCTGACGAACACCAAGGAGGTGAACGCTTACATCCCGGGAGAGGGACACAACTTGCAAGAGCACAGCATCGTAATGGTACGTGGCGGTCGTGTGAAAGACCTGCCGGGTGTACGTTATCACATCGTACGTGGTACACTTGATACCGCCGGTGTAGCAAACCGTCTCCAACGCCGCTCCAAATACGGAGCTAAGCGTCCGAAAGCTAAGAAATAAGTTGAGGGTTGAAAGTTGAGAGTTGAGAGAAGTTCGAAAGTTTAAAGTAGAAAGTTTCAAAGTCGCAACAAACAATCAACAAAAATCAGTTAAGCTCTGAATTTTATTAACTAAATGTTCCATATTTGGGACGAGAAATGGGTTGAGGGTTGAGTAAGCGGATCGTAGATTTCAAATTTCAAATTTCAAATTGTGAACCACCTGATGCTCGATGGTAAGAAAAACACCGCATATGGTGTGTTCTACAGCGCACTCGGCGTAGTAGAGAACAAAATGAAGGGTGAGGAGAAGGCTGCTCTGGATATCTGGAAGCAGGCTCTCGATAACATCACCCCGTTGGTAGAGGTTAAATCGAAGCGTATCGGTGGTGCAACCTTCCAGGTGCCGACCGAGATCCGTGCTGACCGCAAGGAGAGCATCGCAATGAAGAACATGATCGCATTCGCACGCAAGCGCGGTGGCCACTCGATGGCTGAGAAACTCGCTGCAGAGATCATGGATGCGTTCAACAACCAAGGTGGTGCGTTCAAGCGTAAAGAGGATATGCATAGAATGGCAGAAGCGAACAGAGCTTTCGCTCATTTCCGCTTCTGATTTCAAATTTCAAATTTAAGATTTAAGATTTGAGATTTTACAAAAAAGATTGGAAAGACAATTATGGCAAAACATGATTTGAAATTAAACCGTAACATCGGTATTATGGCGCACATCGATGCGGGTAAGACGACGACGTCAGAGCGTATCCTGTTCTACACGGGTCTGACCCACAAGATCGGTGAGGTGCACGATGGTGCGGCTACGATGGACTGGATGGTTCAGGAGCAAGAGCGTGGTATCACTATCACCTCCGCTGCAACGACGACTTTCTGGAACTACGCAGGTAACAAATATAAGATCAACCTGATTGACACTCCGGGGCACGTGGACTTTACCGTTGAGGTAGAGCGTTCGCTTCGTATCTTGGATGGTGCTGTGATGGCACTGTGCTCGGTAGGTGGTGTACAGCCGCAGAGTGAGACCGTTTGGCGTCAGGCTGATAAATATAATGTACCGCGTTTGTGCTACGTGAACAAGATGGACCGTAGTGGTGCTAACTTCTTCGACGTAGTTCGTCAGATCAAGGAAGTACTCGGTGCGACTCCGTGTCCTATCCAGATTCCTATCGGTGCTGAGGAGACCTTCAAGGGTGTCGTTGACCTCGTGAAGATGAAAGCGATCCTGTGGCACGACGAGACGATGGGCGCTGAGTACGTAGAGGAAGAGATCCCTGCGAACTTGGTAGCTGAAGCAGAGGAGTGGCGCGATAAGATGCTGGAGACGGTATCGGAGTTCGACGACACGCTGATGGAGAAATACTTCGACGATCCTTCGACCATCACTGAGGATGAGATCCGTGTAGCTATCCGCAAGGGTACGCTGGCGATGAAGATCTTCCCGGTAATCTGCGGTTCTTCGTTCAAGAATAAAGGTGTACAGACGATGCTCGACGCTGTCTGTGCATACCTGCCGAGTCCGCTCGACACTCCGGTGATCAACGGTACCAACCCGAACACCGACGCAGAAGAAGAGCGTCACCCGGATGATGCAGATCCGCTCTGCGCATTGGCCTTCAAGATCGCTACCGACCCGTATGTAGGTCGTCTGTGCTACTTCCGCGTTTACTCGGGTCACCTCGATGCAGGTTCGTACGTTTACAACCCGCGTTCGGGTAAGAAAGAGCGTATCAGCCGTATCTTCCAGATGCACTCGAACCACCAGAATCCGGTGGAGACTATTCTCGCGGGCGATATAGGCGCGGGCGTAGGATTTAAGGATATACGCACGGGCGATACGTTGTGCGACGAGAACAAGCCTATCGTACTCGAGTCGATCGAGTTCCCGGCACCGGTGATCGGTATCTCCGTTGAGCCGAAGAGCCAGGCGGACCTCGACAAGCTGGGTGTAGGTTTGGCTAAGTTGGCCGAAGAGGACCCGACGTTCACCGTTAAGACTGACGAGCAAACGGGTCAGACCGTTATCTCGGGTATGGGTGAGCTCCACTTGGAGATCATCATCGACCGTCTGAAACGTGAGTTCAAGGTGGAGTGTAACCAAGGTCGTCCGCAAGTGGCTTACCGTGAGGCAATCAGTGCTCCGGTTGAGTTGCGTGAGGTTTATAAGAAACAGTCCGGTGGTCGTGGTAAGTTCGCTGACATCATCGTTC
>CADCBB010000010.1 GCA_902799555.1 uncultured Bacteroidales bacterium | reverse complement strand
TGAACGTAATCGATACCGGTAGCATATTTAACTTTTCCCATAGTGAGTAAGTATTTTTGGGTTAGTACTAAAGTTGACTCTTTCTTTTAATAGGCGAGTTTTTTACCTATTTTTGTTGTGGTGCTTCTCGATGTGATAGAAGCCAAGAGTGATGATCTTAATGATGATCTCGAAGAGGACTTTCATCCAATTGGAGTTCGGATCCTCATGCTCTTGTGATTGTGAGTTGGACTGTTTCATCTAATTTGAAGACTTCTAATTGGTTAAACAAAACATTTATATAAGCCATGCCATTCATGTCAAGCAGGATGCAGCCTTTGGAGTGTTCGGGCAGGGTGCCTCGATGGATGCGGATGCCGGAGCGGTCAGGCACGTCAATCAGTTCGGGTAGGAACTTCTTGAATTTCGGCGACCATGTGCGCTCAACCTTGTAGGTCCCCTCAGGAATGAGGTAAGCGGCGTTCTCTAGGCTTGGGACATTGATCGGCTCTTCTTTGTTCAGGAGCGGAAAGGTCATCGTGCCGGTGACTGCTTGACCGCTGGTCTTCTGGCGTGTGAGTGTGATTTGTATCATAATTGTTCTTGATTTTATAGTAATAATCGATGCCCATTATCGAGCCTGCAAAAGTAGCCACCTCTCCGAATGCCACAAGAAGCGTCTCGTGGATCTCCCCCTGCGGTTCGATGAGCACTCCCGTAAAGAGAAGTGCAAGTCCGCCAATTGAGAGGACGGCGGCTGTGATAAGTTGTATGATGCGTTCTTTCATATGCGTTATTTTTGAAATCCGGTGCAAAGGTACAACAAAAAAACGAAGCCACCAAATTTTGTGGCTCCGTTTGTTGATAATTGTCAATTTTACTGCATGGCGTACCTGTAAAAGTCCAGATATTCATCTAAAGGCAACCATCCGTCTTTCCATTTGCGCGAGTAGTACTCTTTTGGGTGTTTATTATGGCTGATACATATTTCCGCCCATCTTCTATAAATGGTTTTGAACTTAGGGATCATCTTGACATGCGCCCAATCAGGGTCTCTCTCCTGAAGATGGATCAAGACCGAATCAATCATAATTTTCTTATCTGCTCTCATAAGCCAAAAGTGATTTTGAGGTTGATGATGTCGCGGGCATCGTAGGTGTCCTTGCACTTTTCGACATGGTTGCGTCTTACTTGCTCGGAGGCTATGTAGCTCTTTGCCTCATATAGGGCGGTTTGCAGTTCGAGCCAACCGATTTTGATGTCGGCGATGTGGAGTTTGTTTTGTGCGAGTTCGGCGCATGTAAGTATCATCCGCCAATGACCATCGGCAGGGACAGTATGTTTGGAACGTTGCGCATAATAATGCGTCACATTTTTCCGTTTGCAATAGAAACTGCGGATGTAGTAGCCGAAGCCTCGTCCGAGCGAGCCGGTAAGGGACTCGCATTGTTTTGATAAAAAGATTTCCATAATGTTAGCAATTTTAATAGTGTATAGGTAATAACCAGCACTAAATAAGGTTTTAATTAGGCTTTACCCATGTAAAATAACGCAACAATATATCCGCGGAGTGTGCCATACTTCTTGCCATTCAAGCGGTATTTGTTTTTTCTCCATTGCAGGGAATAGGCTTCTTTCTGCTCATCGGTTAGATTGCTGTAGAACTGCGCAGCCTCAGCGAATTTGCTGCGAGCCTTTAATTCATTGTCGGTGGCAGGAGTGGTACGTGTTTTGTAGTCACGCAGATACAACCTCTGCTTGCCGGATTTTGAGCAAGTAACAATGACTTTGCGTTTTGTACCGTCTGTCAATTTAATAGTACTAAGTGTGCCGGATACACCTTCCATACAATCCGGAAATTTAACATTTGCCATAATAATAAAATATTTGATTGTTAATAATGTGGCGATAAAAATATCGCCAAAATGCACGATGTTTTGTCGGATACTATCCGACGTAAGGGAAGAAAAATTAATTTAGGGGTTTAACATCGGTCATCTGCCATACTCGTGCTTCATCGAGGGTGTAAGTGCCGTACGAACCTTCGAACTTAGCGGAGACCAATTTTGTCTCCTTGATAAGGCGGTTGATGAGCGGTCTTCCGTTCCAGTTGGTGGGGTACGGATGGCAGTTGTTGATGATCTCGTAGGGCGTCCCATAGAAGCCTTCTCCCCGCCATTTGCGGTAGAGGAGGTAGAGGTACAATTTGCGCTGATCCTCCAAAGAAAGGCTGTCCCATTTTTTGCCGAGAGTTTCGTCGATGCTGTAATGCCGTTCGGGGTCGATGACCTTCATCAGATGGACGAGCGATTTGGCAAATCGTTTGGTTAGGGCATCATTTATTGTTTCCATAAAGAAGGGGGATTTTTAAATTTATAAAATAAATTATTTTTAGGGTTATTATTCCCACCCGCATGGTTTTCTCTTTGCTTCTTTCTCTTTGCTTCTTTCTCTTTTACGATAACTTGAGGGCACGCTGATAATTCCAGATAGTGTCGATACGCATGGAGCGCCAACCTTTCTTGTCGATGTCGTAAAAAGCGACCGTCTGACGGTCATAGAGAGCCTGTTGCTCCGGTGTACGCTTACCTTTGGGCGTGTCATCAGCGGGCACAAGATCGGGACAGGTCGTACCGCGAGCATGGCGGAGTGAACCATCTTTCTTGATAAACTCAAAGAGCACAGTGCCTTCATAGAGGGCTGTTTTCAAATCGGGAATACTCATAATCATTCGTCGTTTAAGGGTTCACAAATACGCATACGTACTTCACCGCAGAGAGCGCCGCCGGAAGCCCAGGCGAGGCGTGCATCGATGAAGAGCGCTTTGTCTTTCGGGGTGAGACTATCGAAAGCATCATAAATATCACTGTTATTCATTGCACGTCCTCCTTTCCTAAAAAAATCCGTAAGAGGGCATCGCGTTCAAGAAGACTGTATTTGTTGTGCGAGTGTCCCGCTTTCCAAAGGGCAAGGCGCTCGTAACCTTCGAGGATAAAGGAAATCTCGTAATCTGCGACGTTTATGCCGTGGTTACGGAGTTTACGCAAAAAGCCGCCGTCCCGATCGTTAATAGGGCGAGGTATTGCACGGAGGTTTCGAGGGCTGTTGTTGAGGGAATTGCCGTCGATATGATCGATAACGCAACCTTTTGGGATCGGACCAACGAAGGTGAGATACTTAAGGCGGGCGAGGTACATGTCACCATAACCTCTAGGCATTTTTAGATACTGTGTCGCGTTTTTGTGATACTTCTCGTAAGGCACCTTTGTAAGTGTCAATTTTGTACCATACGCACTAAGCACATCATTGTTTTCGGGATGCAGCCAGACAATCTTGCCGCCGGTGTGGCATGGGTCGGCTTGTTTGAAACCTCTGGCTAAGAACCAGAGTCGTGTGGGTTTTGTTTGTTTATGACTCATAATGCACGGATCTTTAGTGCAGCGACGTTGCTACAACTCAAATCCGATGCAAAGGTAGGGATAAAAAAAGGAGTCCGCGGGATACGGACTCCGAATGTCAATAGAAGACGGAAAATGTCAATAAAAAGTCAAAGACAGACCTTTAGAGATACATCAAAGTCAATGAATCTTACTGCGATAAACGGTGAAGTTGTGTCGGCCGAAAGGCAGACGAAAATGTTCATTCAGAAGGTCGTACAGATCTTTTGAACTAAGATTCCGGGTGTCCAGATAGCCAAGTGCTTCATTGGTACGAATGGCCTTTGTTAGTTTCGGGGCACTAATACAAGCGCGACGCAACTCTTCCTCTACTACTTGTGCGCGACCTTCTGTGAGGGCTTGCTCAGTAATACGGCAGAAGAGGGATGGTTTTACGATTTGTGGTTCATCAGAGAGGAGATGAACATAAAGATCAATGACCAGATGGTTGGTCTCACATTTTTTTTGTCATAATAGTTTAATTTTGTTGTTATTATAATAGCGCGGCGAGTTAACGCCGCGAGCAGAACCGAAGCGCGCGGCGAGTTAACGCCGCGAGCAGAACCGAAGCGCGGCGAGTTAACGCCGCGAGCAGAACCGAAGCGCACGGAATTAACCGCGCGAGCAGGACCAATTAGTCTCGTATTGGAGAATACGAGCCATTTCATTAAGAGCCAAGAAGCGAAAGCGCATAGAATCGTGCGGAAGTTGCGGGTGTTTTTGTAAGATAGGTTGGGCGATGCGGGATTGGAGAAAGACATCGGATTGTGGTTCTAATAGTAGTAATTGTCCCTCAGCACATGCCTCGAAATAGGCACCGGAAGGCTTGAAGAATTTATAGTGCGGGTCATCGGGTTTAGGAAAACCATCTTTGAGAATGATGATAAGCGGGAAGCCATTTTCTCGGAGCGCACGGCATATTTGTTTTTCCCCCTCGGAGATACCTGCAGAGATAAAGACAACGCCATTATCCGCAAGAGTAAGGCATTGTTCACGGAGGGAGTCGATATCGTTTTGGGAGAGCGAGCGCGAGCATTGGAGCATTTGTTTGAGAGGATAATTGATCAAAAAGAGGTTTCCTAAGGCTGTGAAGGTAAGGTTGGAAATATCCATATTTTGATGCAAGCGGAATAGTTCGGGGTTAGCACGTTTGAGCGCTAGGCGTCTGGGGTTGTCGAGAATGTATTGCTTGAGGTTATCCAGTTGGCCCTGTTGGGTAAGGATGCGGTCGTGATATTCCGGGGCAAAGACGAGAGGGGCTTTGCTCGCGGAATTAGCCGCGAGAGCAGAACCAGAGCTCGGCGAGTTAGCGCCGAGAGCTGGGCCAAACGAGGAAGAGACGGTTGTGCTCGCGAGGTTAAGTCCTCGCGCATGGTCGCTACATTGCTTTTTAAACCAACTGACATAATAGCCAAGGGGGTGCTGCAATTGTTGGCGGACGTATAAGAGAATGTGTACATGGTCGGGCATGACGACAGAGGAGAACACCTCTGTTTTATCAAAGCCCTTGTAAGTGTGTATTAGTTCGATTTGTTCAGCCACCATTCGGCCGATGGAAGAGAGGGATATGACAGGATTTTGAGTATCTCCTATCAATTGTCCGAATATAGGCTCACGGTTAACGGAGGTCAGTGTCAACATGTAAACAGATGGAGAGAAGTAGTCGTGCCATTTAGCACGAAGGAGGTGGACTTTCTGTTGCTTATATCTCCATCCTTTATCGGTGAGAATACGTTCGGGCATAGATTGTTATTATTATTTGACTATATATACGATGGTTTTAAAACAAGGTTGTAACTTACATCGTACTTGTCGCATGCCTCTTTTACTCGTTTAACGAATTGTAAAATTGAACATTCTATTTTTCATTTTTTCGTGATGCCAAATTGGCATATCAAATGCTATAATATTTTAATTATCAGCACATTATAAGATTCTTTGTTATGCAGCAAGGAACATTGCACTGTTCATCATTTTTTCGTTGTTCTAACCTTTGCGGCTGCAAAGGTACTGCTTTTTTACGAATTATGCAAGAGTTTTGGAGAAAAAAAATGCGGCGGGCGGCGCGCGCAGCATATCTATTCCCCCTAAACAACAAAAGGACGTTTCTTCACATCATAAAATGATGTACTTGCCTATGTCCGAGCCACCCTACGCGGCAAATGTAATAAAAAAATTCACTCAGGCTTGCATATGTCAGAAAAAAGTAGTAATTTTGCAGCGCAATTTTAAAATTTTAATACTATGAGAAAGTTAATCTTGTTTATCTTCGTGTGCTTTTCTGCTAGTAGCTTTGCACTTAATCTCGTTCTTAAAACTGGTAGCGATTTTGCTCTGCCACAAGCTGGTTTAATCTATCCGCATGAGAACTACGCCAGCACTAGTTACCCTATAGGTAAAATCACCGAAATATACAAAATTGATGAAAAGACCGTTAAAGTTGTAGTTAAAATGAGTGCTTTTAGCAGTAGTTACACATATTATTGGACGGTCAATGAACTGATACCTTTGTATCGTATGCAAAATACATATTCTACAGGTCCCAAGTGCTTATTCTTGATCCCTCCTGTTTTGAATAAAGACAGCAATCCTTCATATTATATAAAAGTTACTTCATTTAAACACAACGAGGTGACTATAGAACACGGAGAGAGTTTGTAACCAACTTTCACACAAAAATTCGTGTTGAATAAAGGATAATGACACGAGTCGTTGTCCTTTTTTTGGCGGCGGGCGGCGCGCGCGCCATAGAGATACCCCATAAACAACAAAAAAACGTTTCTTCACATCATGAAATGATGTACTTGCCAAAACCAACCGATGGCACATACACGCCGCATGGGGGCTTGCGGAGCGGGCAGGCCCTCGGCGTTTGTAGCATGGTAGGGCATGATACAAAGACGAGGGACGCTCCGCAAGCCAGGAATGTCAGCTCGTGGAGAGCTGACGGCGAGGGGCTAATCTGCCTATGCCCGAGCCACCTAGCAGCCGATGCAAATTAAAAAAAAGAAGAAAAATCGCGCGCGGGCTTGTGTATGTCATTATTTTTTTGTAATTTTGCAGCCGATTTTAAATTGGCAAATTATAGGCTTATGATCACGATAGAGCAATTAAAAGATGTACAGCAACGGGCGGATAAGTTAAAAGCGTATCTGCAGATCGACGAGAAACGGATTCAACTCGAAGAGGAAGAGCTGCATACGCAAGTACCCGGATTCTGGGACGATGCCAAGGCCGCCGAGGCACAGATGCGTAAAGTGAAGGGTATCAAACGCTGGATCGAAGGGTACGAAGGCGTACGCGCAGCGGTAGAAGAGTTGGCGTTGGCGTTTGACTACTACAAAGAGGAGTTAGTGACCGAAGAAGAGGTCGATGCCGCTTATGCCAAGGCGCTGAAAGAGGAAGAGGACCTGGAGATGAGGAACATGCTTTCGCACGAAGAGGACCAGATGCCGGCGGTACTGAAGATCGTGTCCGGTGCCGGTGGCACGGAGGCCCAAGACTGGGCGGAACAGTTGATGCGTATGTACATGCGGTACTGCGAGAAACACGATTATAAAGTGACGATCGAGAACCTGCAGGAAGGTGACGAAGCGGGCATCAAAACCGTGACGTTCAATATCGAAGGCGACATGGCGTACGGCTATCTGAAGAGCGAGAACGGCGTACACCGTCTCGTGCGTGTCAGCCCGTACAACGCGCAGGGCAAACGAATGACGAGTTTTGCATCCGTGTTCGTGGTGCCGCTCATCGACGATACGATCGAAGTGGAGGTGAACCCGGCCGGTATCAGTTGGGATACCTTCCGCTCTTCCGGCGCCGGCGGTCAGAACGTCAACAAGGTCGAGTCCGGCGTACGTCTGCATTATAAGTTCGTCAATCCGCTCACCGGTCAGCCTGACGAGATCGTGATCGAGAATACCGAGACACGTGACCAGCCAAAGAACCGCGAGAATGCCTTGCGGCATTTGAGAAGTCAACTCTACGAGTTAGAGATGGAGAAACGTCGTCAGGCACAGGCACAAGTGGAAGCCGGTAAGAAGAAGATCGAATGGGGAAGCCAGATCCGTTCGTATGTCTTCGACGACCGACGCGTGAAGGATCACCGTACGAACTATCAGACGAGCAACGTGAATGCGGTGATGGACGGCGATATCGATGCGTTTATTAAAGCGTACCTGATGGAATTTCCGGATTGACCGGAAATTCCGTTAAAATGGTGACTCCGTCACGTTAAATAGTTAAAATGGTTTTTATTTCATAAAAACGTTAAACAGTTAGTGGCAGCAGAAGGCATATATAAGGACAGAGGATCGAAGTTCTTGGGTTTTGCAGAGCCGATCAAGGACGAAGACGAAGCGAAAGCGCGAGTGGCATGGTACAAGAAGAAATACCATGACGCGCGGCATGTATGCTACGCCTATCGTCTGGGACCGAACCTCTGGCGCACTAAAGATGACGGCGAACCGCACGGTACCGCCGGTGCTCCTATCCTCCGCTCTATTGATGCCCGAAATCTGGATAATATATTGGTCGTCGTGGTACGCTATTTCGGTGGCACACTATTAGGCACCGGCGGACTTATGGTCGCGTATCGGGAGGCCAGTAAAGCAGCTTTAGAAAACTATGAAAGATAACGAGAAACGATTTAGAGACATACGGGCATATCGCGTAGGATGGTTATTGACTATCTGCGATTTTCTGTTTGCTTTTCCCCTCTTATGGGCATGGGCACTGAAGACGACCAAGGGGATCCGTTTGGACTTCCTTGGCGACCGTAAACAGATCGAAGCGGACATCAAGCATGGGGCGTTCTTCATGACGAACCACCGCGATATCGTGCTGGACTCCGCCTGGCTGTCCTTACTGCTCCGCTGCAAGTATTTCATCCGTCCGTTCATCGGTATCGGCAATAACCTCTTCGCTTACAAATGGATCGAGGTCTTGGTGCGTTTCAACCGTTGTTTTGTGGTCAAACGCGGTGCCGGCGCACATACGCAGTTGGAGAATTCCAAACAGTTGAGCGCCTATATCCGCATGTTACGCGAGCAGGGTAAATCGATATGGCTGGCCCAACGCGAAGGGCGCGCAAAAGACAGCAATGACCTGACCCAACCGAGTGTGCTACATATGTTGACCCTTGGAGACGATGATTTCTTTGCCAACGTCAAAGCGCTCAATATCTGTCCGGTAAGTATCACCTATGAGTACGATCCGTGCGACTACCTCAAGGCCGCAGAGATGCAGTTACGGCGCGATGACCCCAAATGGCGCAAACGCAAACGCGATGATGTGCTGTCGATGAAGACCGGTATACGCGGTGAGAAAGGTCGGGTCGTCTTCCGCCTAACGCCGAGTATCAATCCCGAGATCGACGCGATGTTAGCCGCCGAACCCGAAGTGAAGAACCTGCCACCCAAAGAACAGCTGCAACGCGTATGCGACATCATCGACCGCCATATCCACCGCGGCTACGAGATCTTCGATCGTGGCACGGAATTTGATGCCTATATCGAGAGTCGTTTGGCGATGATTGACATTCCCAATAAAGACGAAGAATTTTTAAGAGCAAAACTGTACGAAATGTATAGCAATCCAGTAAAAAATTATGAAAAGAGCAATATTTCCGGGGTCGTTTGACCCGTTTACCGTAGGCCATTATGATATCGTGAAGCGTGGCCTGGAGTTATTCGACGAGATCATCATCGGTATCGGTCGAAACAGTACCAAAAAAGAAACCTTCCCTATTCGTGAACGCGAGGAAGCGATTCGTAAGATCTTCGCCAATGAGCCGCGTGTGAAGGTAGCCATCTACGACTGCTTGACGGTTGATTTTGCACAAGAGCAGGGTGCACAGTTCATCTTACGCGGCATGCGTTGCATCGGTGATTTCGAATACGAACGTAACATGGCGGAGGCCAATAAGCAGTTAACCGGTATCGAGACCGTGATCCTTTATACACGTCCCGAATACGCACATATCTCTTCGACCTTAGTACGCGACTTATACGCATATGGAAAAGACGTTAGCGACTTTGTTCCTAATACTCTGCGTTAGTCTCTCGATCTCGGCGCAGGACAAGCAGGCGACAACTCGCGCAGATGAGAGTATCGCGATCTTCACCGACGTAATGCGTCAGGTGGACGTCAACTATGTCGATACGCTCAACTACGAGGACTTGACGGAGACGGCTATCAACGCCATGTTGCGTAAGATAGACCCCTACACCGTCTATTATCCGAAGAAAAAAGACAAGGACCTGCGCATGCTGACGACCGGTAAGTACGGCGGCATCGGTTCTATCATCCAACAACGCGACGGTAAGACCTATGCCGTGAACCCGTACGAAGGGAAACCGGCGCAGGTAGCAGGCATCGAGGCAGGCGACCGGATCCTGAGTGTGGACGGCAAGAAGACCGACGGACTGGACGTGAGCGAGGTGAGTAACATGCTGCGCGGCGTACCCGGTACGACCGTGGTGCTGGAGATAGAACGCGAAGGTATCGATAAACCCTTTAAGGTATCGATTATACGCGAAGATATCCATCTGGAGCCGGTGAGTTATGCGGCTGTCTTCACCGCCGACACGCTGCCCTACCCGATCGGCTATATCGCTTTCAGTGAGTTCACGGAAAACTCTGCCCAGGCTTTCGCCAACACGCTGGATGAGTTGTATTACACGCAGGGTGCGCGTGCATTGGTCATAGACCTGCGCGGCAACGGAGGCGGTATTGTGGAGGAAGCAATGCAGATCGTGAACCTCTTCGTCGATCAAGACACAAAGATCGTCGAGACGAAGGGTAAGAGCAGTCGCAGCAATTACGTCTATAAGACCCGTAATAAACCGCGTTACAAGGACCTGCCCTTGGTGATTCTGGTCGATAAGCACTCGGCTTCCGCCAGTGAGATCGTTTCCGGTGCGCTGCAGGACTTAGGCCGTGCTACACTCATCGGTCAGCGTACCTTTGGTAAGGGTCTGGTGCAGAATATTCGTCCGATTGCCCATGACGGGCATATCAAGATCACGACGAGTAAGTACTACTTACCTTCGGGTCGTTGCATCCAGGCGATCGACTACAGTGAGCGGCAGAAAGGTCATGAACTGAAACGCGACACAGCGGGAGGTATCTTACCCGATATCGTAATGGATGACAGCGCCAAAGTAGATATCAGTTATTCGCTTTATATCAACCACTATTTCTTCGACTACGCCACGCGTTACCACCGGCTGCATGACAGCATTGCTGATCCCAAGACCTTTGAGGTAACGGACGAACTGATCGAAGATTTCTGCGGATATCTGGACGAACGGCAGTTCACCTACGAGACGGAGACCTATAAGTTCTTCACTGACATGCTCAAGATGGCCAAACACGAGGACTTGGACAGTGCTACACTTGCACAGTTGGAAGCCTTGAAGCCGATCTTGACACCGGACTACCGTGCGGCTATCTCACGTAATAAAGAGGAGATAAAAGCAATGCTTGGCTCCGAGATAGTATTGCGTTATTACTACCAACGAGGCCAAGCAGCATATAGTCTTCGTTTTGACAACGAACTGAAAAAGGCGCTTTACTGTTTGCGTCCTAAAGCATCGAAATAATCCGTTCCTTTTTGGATCAATAATTGACCGTTTCGCAGCACTTTATGTACTTGCGGAGCGGTTTTTTGTATTTCTATCCCTTGTCCGCCTTCGTTGGTGACGGTGACCGAACAGAGCAGATCGTTCATACCTGTGGAAGCGTCCCATGTACCTACGTTTGCAAAACGAACGGCATAACGCGGATCAGCGGCTATAGAGGGCGAAGCATCGGGTAGATAGAGGTAGAGATTATACGTGCCGGAAGGAATATCGGCAGGAATGGTCACGAGTTCGCTGATGGACAATAATTGGCCAGGAATCCATCGACGCGGATCCGCTTGGAGTAAAATCGGATAACTGGTCTGCTCATTCTTAAGCACCAGATAAACCGGCCGCTCGTTGTACAACGGAGCACATCCTTTATTAACCAACCGGATAAGTATCCGGTGGCGATCTCCGGCTGTCAGATTATCCGGAATGAGAGTCGAGGTGAGTTGGAGCCGATAGCCCAACACGCGGTTCATCTCTTCGAACGTACCGTTGGAACGCCATTTATTCGTTACAGCCTCTGCATACTGCGAACCGCAGAAAGACCAGTGAAAACGACGTAACTCCGCCAAGGTCGTGTCTTGTTGGGCCACGATAGCAGCCAAGTTCTTATCCTCCACATTACACTCTCCGCCATTTGGCACATAGAGTGTCTCTTGGGCGATATAGTTGCGCATGGCGGTATAGTTACCGTCTCCGTCATCGTACGTGCCGTCATTGCCGTAGTCATTGAGGAAGGCATCGTTATGATGCCCGAGTCGGGCGCGGTCCGTACCTTTGAATGCCTTATCCCATGTCAAGGGCTGCGTGTCGCCGAAATACTCGGTCTTGATCATCGCATAACGCGTCAAGAGGAATCGGTTGGTCGGACAGGCATCCAGCAGCGCATCCAAGACCTGGCGACGGTTCTCATTGAGATGCTGGGTCTTGTTGCCGAAATTAGAGGAGTAGTACCACTCACCCCAGCGACCCACAAAACCCGCTTCGAGGACATAGATCACATCTTTATTGGCCTCCAGATGCGGTTTGAGGCTCGCGATATGCTTCTTGACATAGCTGAGCGTCGCATCGTTCTTACTATTCCAGTCATACGCAAAACGCAGTACGCACTTGAAGCCGTGCTGACGAAGAATCTGCATGTCGTCGTCAAAGCCCTGCAGGATCTGCGAGGAAAGGTCCTTGGTTCTGTAATTACCCAAGTAATACATGAGCATCACAAGCGTCTGGTTTTGCCGGTCTCCGTAATTCTCATCTTCGGGATCGAAATACCAGTCTGCCTCCGCCTGCACGACATGGTTATTGGTATTCGATAGCATCGTCTCGCCGCCCAGTTCTTCCGTAAACCCTCTTTCCGGATTCGGGAAGACAGAGGTATCATCGAAGGTGTAGTTCACCACTGTTGCCTGCATCGTGGTTGCCACAAAGCAGAGACCCAACAAGAAAAGATTCTTTTTCATCGCATAAACTTTTTGAGTTTCTTTTGCGCCAGCATCAGTATCCAGTCCGGCGTATGCTTGAGGAGCGGCGTACTGAGCCAGTTGATCACACCCGGGGTGTCCGCTTTCTTACCCTTGAAGAGCTTCTTCAGGGCACGCTTGACGAGTTTCTCCGGCGGGATAGAAACCGTGAGGTTCACCGCTAACTTACGCAGGTTAGGTGCCAAACCAAAGAGTCCGGTATCGACGGCTCCCGGCGCCATGACCGTGATATGGACGTTATAGGGCTTGAGTTCGTACCACAGCGACTTCGAGAAATTATAGATGAACGCTTTCGAAGCGTTGTACGTCTGAATACCCGGCATCGCCATCCATGCAGACATCGAACTCATATTGAGGATATATCCATACCTGCGTTCGCACATGTCGGCGGCAAAAAGACGTGTCATTTTCGCGACCGTCATGACGTGTAGTTGTAGCATCAACTCGATGCGTTTGAGGTCGGTCTTGCAGTACTCATTGAAGAAAAACACACCGGCGTTATTGATGAGCACATCGACTTGCAAGCTCTGCTCCTTGCACCATGCGTACAGGTTCTCTGCGGCATCGGTCAGGCTCAGGTCCGCATACTTGGCGATCGTCTTCACACCATACTTCGAGGCGAGGTCTTGCGCCACCTCGTCCAGTTCTTTCTGTTGGTTAGAGACCAACAAAAGGTCACTCTTATAGTCCCGCGCTAATTGCGTGGCGTACTGCAAGCCTATTCCGCTACTTGCGCCTGTTACTAAGCTCAACATCGATCCATTTACGATTTAATCATTTACCATTTACAGATTTTCTTGCGGCCTCTTCAAGATCTGCAATTTCTTTTTTGATACGCGGAGCGATCACTTCGCCGTCCCGCTCTACGCATTCATGACATTTCATATCCAGCGTATACATACGTCCGACGCAGTAGTTGGACCGTCCACAACCGGCATGATAATGCGGATTCTCCTGTACATGCTTCACGAAGTCAGGATCTTTGATCAGCACATGCGCGATCTGGAAGAGCTCGAAGCCCTCGTCCATAATCTGCTGACAGTTGTCTCCGCTCTGTACACCGCCGACATAGATGAGCGGAATATTCGTATCCTTGAGTGCCTTTTGGAAGATCTTCGCTTTGTCCATGAAATACAACTCATGGAAGGGTTGTGTCGGCAGCATGATCTGGTGTACGCCCGGGATGTTCAGCGCGGCCTTGAGCCACCAGAAGGACTTGGTATTCATATAGTGCGCCAGGGTCTTGTACGGCATCGCGCCGCCTAAGATCGTCATCGGCGAACGGCTCACCGTACCGCCGGAAAGGACGATGCCGTGCACTTTATGCTTGGCTATCTCTTTGGCTACTTGGATACCTTCTTCAATCGACACACCTTTCCAGCAGTCATCCCACATATTGGTTTTCACTACAACCGCCATGTCGTCCTTGGCATGAATCATCACTTCGTCCAGCACTTCGTTGAGGAAGCGCACGCGATTCTCGAAAGAGCCGCCATACCGGTCATGACGATGGTTCGTACGAGGCGCTAAGAACTGCGAAATCAGGTACGCATGACCCGCATGAATCTCCACGCAGTCAAAACCGCACGCACGGGCAAAATCCACCGCCTCGCCGAACTTCTTCACAAGATGCTTGATCTCCTCCACCTTTAGGCGACGATGGATAGTAGGACTATAGAGGTTAAACCATGTATCGGCACTGACAGGCATGCAATGACAGGTGTAGAAATGGGTCATATTTCCGCAATGCCCCAACTGGATAGACGCTTTCGCGCCCTCCGCATGGATGGCGTCCGTCATCTTCTTCATCTCCGGGATGATCTCCGGTCGCACATAAAGTTGACCGTCAAACGATACACCGCTCAGATCCACCGCACAATACGCGACCGTAGTCATACCTACTCCGCCGCGCGCTACACTCACATGGTAGTCTTCCAACTGCTTCGTCGGCGCATTATTACGCGCCATATTCTCAAACGCCGCACTGCGGATGATTCGATTCCGCAGCGTTATAGGCCCTAACTGAAAGGGCGTAAATAGTTTACTCGTCATCAATAGATAAACGGAATGATTCGTTTTAGTTTCTTACGGTCAAACTCATCAGGGAATTCTTTTTCGTACTTGAGGTAGATCGAGTTGGCACGCGGGATAAGATTGCAGCAGCTAAACCAGAAGAATACCAAGCCGGCATACGACCAGGTGAGGATGGCAAATCCTAACCACTCGGTGATCTCACCGAAATAGTTGGCACTCGTCACATACTTGTACATTCCCTTTTTAGGCAAATAATGGTTCGTATCGCCCGGTTCGCGCAAATGACGAATCACATGATCCGAGTGCATGTTGATCGCCCATCCTGTGAAGAAAATCAGCGTACCGATGATGAACCGCGGATCGGTGAGCCAAGAAGAGGTATAGGCATGCACGTAGAACGGATCCGTAGGCGCTATGTAAAAGAGGAAATAACCCTGGATGTAACCGTTGACCACGTTCCAAATAAAAGAGAGAATCATGATCGCAAACGGCATCTTACTATTCCCCTTCAGCAGGAACGGGAAGATGAAGGAACGCTGGAAATAATGGAACTCAAAAATGAGGAAGAAAAGCAGGTATGGCACATGCCTGGTAACCCCTCCATTGAAGTGGAAGGATTTTAAATACAGATATAACATCACCAGAAAAACCGGTGCCTCCATCAGCAACCAACCGGCTTTGTTATTCATCGCGGGCCCCCATTTGTCCGAACGCATCTTGCCGTAGCCCGCATCTACAAAATAAAGAGCTACGAACACCACAAAACCCACTAAAAAAAGAACAAATAACAGGTCGTAAAAGAACTCTGTTGAGTAAATACTTTGCATGATTTTATTGTGTTTTTAAATTATTTTCTTGTTTTTGACATATAAACAGGCCGACAATGATGAGGATGATCCCCAGCCATTTGGCGAGAGGTAAGTGTTCGCCAAAGAAAAGTATCATCCAAATCGCCGTAAACACCGGACGGATATTATTGAATGCATTCGCCTGCGTCACCCCTACCTTGCGCAGCGCAAAACAGAAGAGGATAAACGCCGCCACAGAGGCAAAAACACTCAGATACCCCACGCACCACAACGCAGTAACAAATTGTCCATTGTCCATTGTCCATTGTCCATTGTCGAAGACGCTCGGTCCTTCTTTAAAGAACCAGATCGGGATGAAGAAGCAAAGGCTGATCAGTTGGGTGTAGAAGACGAAAGAGAGCGAACTGTATTTCATAGGCGCCTTACGCATCATCACCGAATCTACCACAGCCGCCGAGACCGCTGCAAAAGCCAACAAAACGCCCCAGTAGCTACCGATCGAATAGTGGGTACTGCCCGCCAAGGTCAAAGCAAAAACACCGGCAGTTGAGATAAGGATACCGAAAATATTGTATTTGGTCACGCGCTCCTTGAGCAGCACAGCCGCAAAGATCGGACTGAGCAGCGGACTCGTCGAGAGTAAAGTCTCTGCGATCGTAGGGCTATTCAATGCGTCATAGGCATAGGTCTCCAGCATATAGTAGAGGAAAGGCTGACAGAAACCTGCGATCAGAAATAACGGCAGGTCCTTCAGATCCATTTTCTGAAGACAGAAAAGCGAATGTTTTCTACGCACCAGACCAATGATGAGCATCAGCAGTACCGAAGGTACGAACCGCATCACAATCATCGTGAACGGCGGCAAGACGACCAAGGCATGCTTGATCGCTATACCGCTCACCGACCAGATGAGCATCGACACAATCAGAGCTGTGACGGCCACGAGTTTTTCTTTATTCCCGCTAAACGACATACGGCTGCGTGTGTTTCATTTAATAATCGTTCTACTTCTACGGCACGGGGTTTTGTCGTGTCGGGATAGATAGGCGCACCGATAACGACCTGCGTCAACGGTTCGTCTTTCGGACCGAACAAGCGCCATAAACCGGTTCGTTCACGGTACGTGATAGCGCACGGCAGAATAGGTTTGTTGTACTTATACGCCATCGTGAACGCTCCTTTCTGGAACGGACGCAGCGGCTTATACCAATCCCATCGTTTGGCTTCGGGGAAGATATGAAACCAGTACCCTTTCGCATCGTATTCGTCAAAGGCCGAATTGAAGGCTTTCATCGCACTCAGTCCTGCTTCCGCTTCGGGAATAGGTATACCGCCTACCCATACCAAAAAGCGCTGATCCTTCGTCTTGAAGTTCGGTGCAAACATCGGGATACGCGTAGTATGGGAGGCATGGATGGCATTGAGAACCGACGCGGCATCGTGCCGGTAACAGTGGTTCGCTACCGTGATTGCCCCTTTATGGAGATCGTATTTCCGCATCAGACGCCAACGGGTGATCCATGAAAAACGCGTCCAGTGTTTATCGCCCTCCAACTTCCATCTCAGGCCGTACTTGATCCGCAAGATAAGACCTAAGGTGCGGAGCACGAAGATATACCCCCAGAAACTACGCCAACGGACATAGAACGAATCGTTCGCATAGGGATAGGTGGCATCTACTGCCGGAAAATCACGGTCATAGACCGGTTTGTACAAACCTACATACGGATCATCCTCCGGATAGTCCGTCTTTACCGGCGGCACATACGTCCCCGGCGTCACTTTTAAATCTTGATAGCGCTTATTCATCCCTTTCAATTTTCAATTTTCAATTTTCAATTTTCAATTAACAAGAACCGTGCTCCCACGTTTCTTGCTGAAGCTCCGTCTTTCTCATCCCGATCGCCTACGAAGAGCGTCGTCTTCGGATCAGCTTGCAGCATTTCTATCACGCGTCTTGCGCAGGGTTCGGAAGGCTTGAGTGCACCTAACTCCGGCGCAGAGATCTTTAATTCAAACAGGCTCGGATCGATACCCAAGGCCTCGAGTTTCTCGATGACCGCACCGTAGTCTGAGTAGATCGCCATCTGCAAGCCTCGCTCACGACATTCGTCCAAGATAGCCATCACTTCCGGCCGCGGATGATGGTACTTCCGAATCATCGCAATCATCGTTGGCATATAGACATGGTTGTACCATTGTGCTGCGATACCCGCGCTCCACCAATGGCCACGCGCCATAGTCGCGAAGAAAGCACCGAAGAACTCCTCTTCGGAAGCGAACTGGACATAATGGGCGTTTCGCCGCGCCAGACGCTCCGCCGCCAATAAGGGCAGACACCACCAAAGGCGACGCACCACCCTACCGGCTAAACCTCGCTTGTCATACAGCGTTCCGTCCAGGTCGAACACTACGGTTCTGACGCCGTTTAGCGCGTTCTTTACGTCTTTCATCAATCTTATCTGCTTTTTCAATAATCGTATCGCTGAAGCGTTCCAAGCGGCTCTCCCAGCGTTGGAGCATGTTAAACTTGGTACGGCGTTTCTCGTCCTGCATCAGCAGGTTGAACTTGAATTGTCCGTCACGGAAACCATCCTTCAGACATGCCGCCTTAAAACGCGCGTACGCGTTAGAAAGGAGTATATGCGTCTCTGGATCATGGAGACGGAACGATTGCCGCTTGGACTCGTATTCGAGATTGATATGCTGCAGCTTCTCGTCCACAACCTTGGTGAACGCCTCTGCTTGCTCTTGCGTGATCTTCTCGTCCGCGAACTCGTAGTAGAAATGATACTTGGATTCCTCCACATCGGCAAAACCCACGAAGAACTTGGTCTTGATACCCGTCTCGTCCTCGGCCTGATGCACCGCATCCATGAACTGCGGTTCGTAGAGTTTCTCACCGGTGAGCGATACAATACCGTTCACCTTCGAAATCATATGGACCGTCGGCGTGTTCCGGAAATGGCCGCCTACCTCAACGAGGTCATTCATATTGTATCGGAAAAGACCGGCATAGGTGGTCACGTACGCGCAGTAACGCTTGCCTACCTCCAGTTCGTCGATCTGCAGGAAATGTTTGTGGGGCGAGTCCAGTTCGCTCTCCTCCACGAACTCGTAATAATGGAATTGCGGGAAAAGCACACTCTCGTTCGTGTCGTCCAGCGAGAAACCGAAACGACACTCCGTCGCGATATAGCCCAGTTCCTGATAGAAGGTCTTGTCCCAGTTGAACTGGTCCATGTATTTATCCATGTAGATCTTCGTGTTGCCGCATTTCCAGGTACTGAGGTACTGCAACCACGGCCAGAAATCCCGCGGGTACAAATGTCCCGTCTCGGCAAGAATCTTGCGCAGTTCCGCGGCCCGTTCCGGACGAGGTTGCACATACGCATCCAGTTCTGACCGGATCTCATAGGGGATATCGAAATCTTCGCATATCGTACCCTTCTCGATATCCGTGATCATCTCCTCCGTGTTCTCATTGAGCGCGCGGAGCAACTCGAGGATCGTGGAGGGGTTCGCCGTTGCCCAGAGGGTCACATCGCGGTGCTGCAAAGCGAGCCGCATCAACGTGTAGTTGCGTGCGCCGTAATCCGGAATCGACATCACACTCGCCGGCGCTGTATAGTGCTTCTTGATGATCGACGGGATATCCCGCACCAACACACCGCTCACGGCACCAAAGAGCGTACCGTCCGGCGCATAGCCTTCGCATTCTTTACCTACCGTCGTGAAGATATGACCGCCGAAGATTCGGCTGCGGTGCTTGACGAAGTTCCAGGTCCAGATATGACTCATCTTGCCATATACATCCTTCAGATACTTATGCGTCATCGGGATCCATTTCGGTGCACTCGTCGTACCGGAAGTCGTCGCATACATATCCGGCTTACCGGGGAAGAGAACGTTCTCCTCGCCGTTCTTATGCCGCTCTACGTAAGGACGCAGGGGCTCAAAACTGTTATTCACCGGCACATAAAGACGGTACAGACGAAAGAGGTCCTCAGCGGTCGTAGCACTCAGGATTCGGTCAAAATGATGCTCCTTACCATAAACGGTGTCGCGCGAGATGGTCAATATATCACGCAGCGTCTTCTCCGCCGTATGGCGCGGTTTACGACTCCAGAACCGCAGACGAAGGGTCTGCAATCCGCCCACAATGCACAGCATCGTGTTGATAATCCATGGATAAGGCAACGCTCTGCCTTCCTGATCCAAATAGGGTTTTATCTTTTTGCTCATATATTCAAAACCTTTGCGGCTGCAAAGGTACAACAAAAATTGCATATATGCAAATTTTTTTTACAAAATCGTCATGACGTTATGACGAAATGAGGACATGACGAAGGTGGGAAGAGGACATGACGAAGGTGGGAATTTATCAAAAAAGAAGAAAAAATGCGCGCGGGCTTGCGTATGTCGAAAAAAATGAGTAATTTTGCAGCGCAAAATATGTACATATATGAAAAGACGAATTGGAATAGGCTTGATGATGCTGGTTTGCTGCCTCGGGATCCAGGCGGCATTGCCGGCGGTGACGTTACAGGATATGAACGGGAAGCGCGTGGAAGTAGGCGCGTTGGCGCAGAGCGGTAAACCGGTGGTATTGGCTTTCTTTGCTACCTGGTGCAAGCCTTGTATGCGGGAGTTGAAGGCGATCGACGAACTCTATGCCGAATGGCAGGAGGAGACCGGCGTGACGGTTTATCTCGTTTCGATCGATCAGGGGCAGGACGTTCAAAAAGTGAAGCCTCTGGTAGACGGCAACGGATGGGAGTTTCCCGTGTTGCTTGATCCGAACGGAACGCTCAAGCGGGCGATGAACGTGCAGAACGTACCGCACTTGTTTGTGGTAAATAGCAAAGGCGAGATCGTATATAATCATACCGGATATAGCGCAGGTGACGAATTGGAATTGCCAACATATTTTAAGTAGCCTGCTCCTATTGGTCATTTGTCATTGGTCATTGGTCATTTGGGCGAATGATACCGTGTTTGTGAGCGGAGGAGTGCAGCATGACGGCTTGCTGGACCGGACGCCGGTGATGTACCACAGTAACAGTTATGCCGATATCGGCGTGAACTGGCAGACAGAGCGCGGTACATTCCGTGAATTGCGCGCCAAGACTCGGCTGGAGATGAACCAATGGCCTATGCCCGGATACGAAGCGGATTTTGCAGGGCACGGCATCGGGCATCTGAGTGTAGCTGCCGCTTTCACATGGGGCGAGATCACGGTAGGCGACGTGTACGGACAGTTCGGTTCAGGTCTGATCTTGAACCTATACGAAGACCGTGCGTTAGGTATTGACGGTGCGTTACGGGGTGCGAAGATAGAAGTGCAACCGTACAAAGGTATCCGTCTCACCGCTTTAGGCGGAAAACAAAGGCGGTATTGGGACTGCTACAAGGATCAGGCGTGGGGATGGAACTACATGCAGAACGCAGCCATAGGAGCGGATATCGAGATAGCTGTCGAACAATGGAGCAAACAGATGCAGGAGAACGATATCAGCCTCAGCTTCGGCGGCAGTTATGTTAGCAAATACGAGACGTTTGATACGATCATCGCCAAGACCGATATCAGCGGCACTTACATGTATAACCTGCCGCGTTGGGTAGGCGCCGGAGAAGTGAGGACACAGTTGAACGTGAAGGGATTTAACCTGCTGGCGGAGTACGCCGTCAAAGCGAACGATCCGTGTGCAGAGAACAACTACGACTACCGTTGGGGCCATGCGGCATTGCTGAGTACCGGCTATTCGCGCAAAGGGCTGTCGGTACTGCTACAGGCCAAATACTCGGACAATATGTCGTTCCGATCGGAGCGTCAACGTGTAGGTTTGGCAGGACGATTGAACCACTTACCGGCCTTTGCGCACCAACACACGTACGCCTTAGCCGCACTCTACCCTTATGCCACCAACTACAGCGACAGGGAGTTAGCGGTGCAGGGAGAAATCCGGTACACAGCACCGAAGAAGAGTGCGTTTGGCGGCAAGTACGGTACAACGCTTACGCTGGCCGGTAGTCATATACGCACGCAGCAGAACGACATCGCCGGCGAAGCGTACACGGACGTACATGTAGAGTTGAACAAACGGATCAGCAAACAATGGTGGTTGAACGCGATGCTGATGTACCAGGCGTATAACCAGCAAGCGGTAGAAGGTCACGGCAGAATGATCCGTTCGGGCATAGCGGTCGTCGATGCGCGGGTGCAGATGACGCCGGACGTGTCGCTGCGAGGGGAGTTGCAGTACCTCTATTCGCCGCACCACGAAGGCCAATGGTGCTTTGCGTTATGCGAGTTGAATCTGTTTCACCACTGGACGCTGAGCGGTCAATGGATGTACAACATCGGTTTTGCGCCGGATGCGACGAACGAACATTATTACACAGCGGGTCTGACGTTTACCTACGGTGCGCACCGCGCGAATATAGGTTATACAAAGACAAGAGAAGGGTTTAACTGTTCCGGCGGTATTTGCCGGTATATACCCCGGATGGAAGGCATTGTGTTAAGTTACGCTTTCACATGGTAACTTAACAATTGAAAATTGAAAATTGAAAAATTATATATACATAGTATTGGCGGCGCTGTGTTTGGCGGGATGCGAACTGATACCGGACGAAGAGCGGTATAAGCCGGTGGATAGCCGGACGGGTACGCGCTGTCATGTATTGCTGGAGTTCACGGGCTTCCGCTGTGTGAACTGTCCGGCGGCCTCGGACTTGGCGCATCGTCTGCAGCAGACGTACGAAGGGCAACTCTATGTCGTAGCACTCCATCCGGCATCGAACCCGTTCACGCAAGGGAAGTACGACTACACCTGCCCTGCGGCAGACAGTATATACCAATGGATGGGCGGCGATGCCTCGACTCCTTTTCCTGCGGGAAACATCGATATGATGCCACATAAAGGCGAATGGTTCGCTAACACCAACCAATGGCCCACGATGGTGTATGAGGCGATGCAAGAGACAGAGATACCGAATCCCGACCAACTGAAGACCTCCTATTGGCTCGTTGAAGACAGTGTGTTGGGCGTACAAGCCATGCCGGACGGATCGGTGAACGACCATTATTACCATCGTCATGTGCTGCGCGGCGTATGGGATGAAGAAGCGGCTATCGTGGTGCCGGAAGGATGTCGTCGGGAATATTTGAGCGTTTTGAAACTATATTTAGACACAAAAGATAAACATATTGTACAAGCTTATGAAACTACTTTGGATACTAGCACTCATCATTAGTGTCGCCAACTACGGCGATATACCTGCAGAAGGAATGGAACTAACCATCAACGAAGCCGAGGAAGATATTCTATCGGGCGACATGCAGATGAAGGTCAGCGGAACGCTACTAAGTACGAATCCCTTGACGGTTACTATCACCCGTTCGGAAGAAGGACTGAAAGATGAGTTCTGCTGCGCAGGGCAATGTACAGCAGGTAACGGAAAGACAAGCGAAGACCTCTCCTTCACACCGGACGGTATGGCCAATTGGTATATCCATTATACCCCTACCCCGGGTTCGTACGAGACGATCACGTACTTGTTCTCCGACGGATCGGAGAGCCGCAGCCTGAAGGTGCATTTTGACTACACCACACAAGGAATACAGAATACAGACCACTCCGTTGACAGAGTACAGAAAGTTCTGCGGGACGGAATACTTTATATCATTACGGACAATAAAAAATATACGATATTATGAAAAGATTTCAGTTATCAGTTATCAGTTTTCAGATTTTAGCTGTATTCGCAGCTATGTGTTTCACGGCATGTGAGCCGAATAAACCGGAAGAACCTCAGTCGGAGCCGACCAAAGAAGTCATCCCTTCGGCCTTCCCTAAGAAACACCTTATTGAGGAGTTCACGGGACAAGGCTGCGGTTATTGTCCGTACGGCATGGATTGTATCCACGAGTTTGTAGGTAACGATACGAACTGGATCATGGTGCTGCACCATTATGGCTATCAGGCGGACCATTTCTCGGTAGCCGGCAGTAAGACGATCACGAGTGCGCTGAGCGTAAGCGGTGCTCCCAGCATGGCGATTAACCGTGCCAAAACGAAATATGGAAGCAAGAATGACATTGTCTTTCATCCGGGTTACTTAGAAAATGTCTCCAAGAAGCAGTTCGAAGACAGCACCTACGCATCGCTGAACATCGCCAATAGTTACGACGCTTCGAGTCGCGAACTGAAGGTCAAGGTGTCGGGACTTGTGGGGCGCGACGATATCGCTTCGTTGCAACTCACGGTACTGGTGAAGGAGTCCGGTATGATCGACACCCAAGCCGACTACAACAACACCTTTGAAGGTTGGCAGGAGTTCCGTCATACGAACGCCGTTCGTGCTTTCATGACCGCCCCAAAGGGAGATGCAATAGAGGTGAACAATCAACACTATAGCGCTGAATACACGGTGACGCTCAATAATAAATGGGTAGCAGAAAACTGTATGGTTGTAGCCTTCCTTAGCGAAGCCTTCAAGCCCATCATTCAAGCGGAACAGAAACCGGTGGTAGCCGGTACGCAAGGTGGCGCAGACATCCTGCATGGCGGAATCACACCCGTTCCTATTGCGGACTACTATCCCGAGCCGAATGCCACCCAGGGTCCCGGTGATATATCCGGCAATCGCTCTGAGACGCTCAGCGTGGCTTCAGCCTACTATACGCAGTACGCAACGCAGGGAATTACCCTCTGGCAAATTCAGGCCTACAATACCAATGCTATTGTGAGCGTGTCGGGCACCAGTTGTATCCCCTTTGCCTGGATCTATCTCGTGGCGCCCTATAGCGCAACGCCCACGCTACCGGAGGGCACGTTCCATGTGAGCACTACCGAACAAGCCGGAACGGTCATAGCCGGTCAGCGTGACGATGCTAACTTCGAGATCTTCGGTAGTATGTTCTATTTCACCTCCCTATCGTACTTTCAGCAGGGTTACCTCGATCCCAAAGCAAAATGGCTCATCTCTGATGGCGAGTTGACTATCTCGGCCGATAGTTGGTCGCTCTCCGGCCATGCACGCAACGGAGCGGCAATTAATCTGACAGGCTCAACCCCGATCACAAACCAAGGTAAAGCTTCTATGCCCGCCAAGGTAACCCAACGGGCAGGAATGATTTGCAAATAAAACGTACGTATGAGTTTTACACATTTACATGTACACAGCCATTACTCGCTCCTGGACGGCTTGTCCAAAGTGGAAGAGATAGTGGATAAATGTATCGCTTCAGGCATGCAGTCCGTAGCCTTGACCGACCATGGTAACATGTACGGTATCAAGGAGCTGCTGGACTACTGCAAGGGAAAGGAAGGATTCAAACCCATCGTGGGCGTAGAGGCGTACTGTGCCCGCCGCGGTCGGCATTCGATGAAGGATGACAAGGCCGTGAATGGTGAAGGACGTACGTACGTCATTGACCGTTCGGGTTGGCACCTCATCTTGCTGGCCAAGAACATGGAGGGATACCATAACCTATGCCGCATTGTGTCGCACGGCTATATGTCCGATGCTTTCTACCATACCCCGCGAATCGATAAGGAACTGCTGGAACGCTGGCACGAAGGGATCATCTGCTGCTCCGCCTGCTTAGGTGGCGAGTTACCGCAAAAGATCCTCGAAGGCATCGCCAAAGGTGGTGATTTCACGGAAGCGGAGGAGACGGTGAAGTGGTTCAAAAACCTCTTCGGCGAGGACTATTATATCGAGATCCAGCGCCATGAGACGCAGAAAGCAGGCGCAGATGTGGAAGTCTATGAACGGCAGAAACAGGTGAACCCCATCCTCATTGACTTGGCGCATAAGTACGGTATTAAGATCATCGCCACCAACGATGCGCATTTCGTGAACGAAGAGGACGCCGAGGCGCATGACCGGTTGATCTGCTTGAGTACGAACCACTTCGTCAACGACGTCAACCGAATGCACTATACGAAGCAGGAGTGGCTCAAGACGCCGGAAGAGATGGCGGCTATCTTCGCCGATATCCCGGAGGCGCTGGAGAACACGCAGGAGATCGTCGATAAGGTGGAGATATACGATATCGACCATGGCGCTATCATGCCTAAGTTCGATATCCCCGCTTCATTCGGTAAGGAAGAAGACTACCCGGACCGTTTGGCATTCGAGTCGGCGTACTTGCGCTATCTGACGATGGAAGGGGCGAAAGTAAGGTACGGCGAAGAGCGGCTGGCAAACGACGAGGAGCTGAAAGAGCGGATTGAGTTCGAACTGAACACCATCATCAAGATGGGTTTCCCGGGATATTTCCTCATCGTCATGGATTTCATCCGCGCGGCGCGCGAAGAGTTGGACGTGTCGGTAGGCCCGGGTCGTGGTAGTGCAGCCGGATCGGTAGTAGCCTACTGTCTGAAGATCACCGATCTGGACCCGCTGGAGTATGACCTCCTGTTCGAGCGTTTCCTCAATCCGGACCGTATATCGCTGCCGGATATCGATACCGATTTCGAAGATTGCGGTCGAGGAAAAGTGCTGGACTATGTGAGTCGTAAGTATGGCGAGACGCATGTGGCGCATATCGTGACCTACGGTAAGATGGCTACCAAATCCGCTTTGGCAGATGTCGGCCGTGTGCAGCAGATCCCCTTACCGCGGGTGAACGAACTCAAAGGGCTCATCCCTGACCGTGAGTTTCCGGACTCGGTGTTGGATAAGTTACCTAAAGGCACAACCAAGAAGCCAAAAGTGAACCTGCGGAACTGCTACGAGTATATCGATGAGCTATCCCATGAGTACCATTTCGGAGACCCCAACACCCGTTCGATGTTGGAGTACGCGGCACGACTCGAAGGAACGATCCGGCAAGTAGGCGTACATGCCTGCGGTGTGATCATCGGTGCGGACGATCTGACCAATTTCGCGCCCTTGAGTTCCGTCGAAGATAAGAACAGTAAGAAACGCGTCCTCGTGACCGAATACGACGGACATGTGGTAGAGAGCGTGGGACTGATCAAGATGGACTTCCTTGGTCTCATTACCCTCACCATCATCAAAGAATGTCTACGGAACATCAAGAAAGCACGCGGCATCGATATCGACATCGACCATATTCCTATTGACGATGAGTTGACCTACAAGTTGTTCCAGGAAGGACGCACGGTGGCTGTATTCCAGTTCGAGTCCGCCGGTATGCAGAAATACCTGCGTGAACTGAAGCCGACCGTCATCGGCGACCTCATCGCCATGAATGCCCTCTACCGGCCCGGACCAATGGATTATATCCCGAAGTTCATCAAGCGTAAGCAGGGTCTCGAACCCGTGACCTACGATATCCCGGTGATGGAGAAATACCTCAAGGACACCTACGGTGTCACGGTCTATCAGGAGCAGGTCATGCTCCTCAGCCGTCTGCTGGCGAACTTCACCCGCGGCGAGAGTGACAAGCTCCGTAAAGCCATGGGTAAGAAACAGATGGCGGTGCTGGCGAGCCTCAAGGACAAGTTCATGGAAGGCGGTAAGAGTAACGGGCATGATCCCAACACCTTGGATAAGATATGGAAAGACTGGGAGAAATTTGCTTCCTACGCCTTCAATAAATCGCACGCGGCATGCTACTCGTGGGTGGCTTATCAGACGGGCTATCTCAAGGCCCACTATCCGGCGGAGTTCATGGCGGCGAACCTTACTGTCCATAAGGACGATATCAAAGAGGTAACGAAGCTGATGGACGAATGCAAAGCCTTGGGTCTCAGCGTGTTAGAACCCGATGTGAATGAATCCGAACTGAACTTCATCGTGAACCAGGACGGCGCTATCCGCTTTGGTCTGGGTGGCATCAAGGGTGTAGGTGAAGGTGCTGCTGAAGCCATCATCTCCGAACGGGAGAAGAACGGGAAATACAAAGGGATCTTCGATTTCCTGGAGCGTGTTAACCTGCAGTCCTGCAACCGTAAGACGATCGAGAACCTCGCCCAAGCCGGCGCTTTCGAGTGCTTCGACGATATCTACCGCGAGCAATTCTTCGGTACGGACGACGAAGGCAAGTCGGGTCTCGACCTGCTGATGAACTACGGCAATAAATGGCAGGCGGACAAACAGGACAACGCTTTCTCGCTCTTCGATGATCTGGAGACAGCAGTAGAAGTGCGTCATCCCGACCTGCCGCAAGTACCCCGATGGAACACGATTGAACGCCTCAACAAAGAGAAAGACCTGATCGGTATCTACCTCTCCGCTCATCCTTTGGATGAATACGAATACGAGGTGCGCGAACTATGCAACCTGACCGCCCAAGAGTTGACGCTCTTCGACGGCTGGCGGGAAGCAGGGGCACGGGCCGAAGCGGAAAAACGTATCCGCGCCGAGATAGCCGAGATGACTCCGGCTACCCAACAAACGGAAGAAGAAGCCTTGGACTATGGTAGTACAGAGACAGGCGAAGATGAGGTGCCGGCCGTCATGGAACAGAAACCTGCGGTTGTAGCAGAACCGACGGAAGAACGGCCTATCCTACCCTCGGAGTTCATCGCCAAGCATAAGAACCAGGCCAGCCTCTTCGGCGGCATCGTCATCGAGGCGGAACAGCTGATCAGTAAGAAAGGTAATCCGTACGGACGTTACACCATCGAGGACTATACCGGTAGTTACCGCATCGCCCTCTTCGGCAATGCGTATTCGCAGTTCGGGCACTTGATGCTCAAGGACCTGTACGTACTCGTCACGGGTGTCGTACAGCAGAAAGGGGCCGGACAGAAATGGTTTAGGGAAGGCAAAGACGAGGAAGCGGAGTTTGAGTTCGTGGTACAGAAAGTAGAGATGCTCAATAAGGTGCAGGACGAACGTACGGAGGGTGTTAACATCCGGCTGTACCTGCCTAACCTCACCAAAGAGATCGCGGACGAACTGACGGAACAGGTGACGGCCAAAGCCAATAAGGGGAACGGACGGCTGCATATCACGGTCTATAACCCGCTTAACCGCCAACTCGTCACACTTACCAGCCGGAGTCATGCCGTGCGTGTCACGCCGTCCCTCTACCGCTGGCTCAACCGCCGCCGACAGGATGGTGTACTGGATTTCAAAGTAGTAGAACGGTCATGACCTATAGCGAAGCTATATCATACCTCTATTCCTCCCGTCCGCCTTTTCATCAGGTGGGCGCGGAGGCTTATAAACCCGGGTTGGAGAATACGCTCCGACTCATGGCGCAGGTAGGTAACCCCCATCTGCACCTCAAAGCGATCCATGTGGCAGGCACCAACGGCAAGGGTTCGACCTCCCATCTCATCGCGGCAGCCTTACAGGCAGCGGGATATAAAGTAGGTTTGTTCACTTCGCCGCATCTGGTGTCCCTTACCGAACGGATACGTATCAACGGGCAACCGATCCCCGAAGACGAAGTGGCAGCATTCGTCACGCAGTATAAAGCGTTCTTAGATGAAGTCCAACCCTCTTTCTTCGAGACCATGACCGCGCTGGGTTTCGCTTATTTCGTACAAGAGCAAGTAGATATCGCCGTGGTTGAAGTGGGACTCGGCGGACGACTCGACAGTACGAACGTACTCACACCTATCCTATCCGTCATCACCAATATAGGGCTCGATCACACGGAGTTTCTCGGCAACACGCTGACTAAGATCGCGAAAGAGAAAGCCGGCATCATCAAACTGGGTGTACCCGTTGTCATCGGTGAGAGTCATCCGCAGACGATGAATGTTTTCCTTGCCAAAGCGCAAGAGGGCGGCTCGGAGATTTATTTCGCTGACCAGTGCGAGTACCTGCGCCGCACACGACTACAAGTAGCGCCCGAATGTGAACTAAAGGGGCTTTATCAGGAACATAACTTGCAAACGGCATTTGTAGCCCTACGGGCTATTTCAAATTTAGGATTTAAGATTTCAAATTTAAATATTGCCGAAGGCTTTGCTCACGTCTGTTCGATGACAGGGCTACGCGGGCGCTGGGAGACGGTATGCGAAAAGCCCTTGATCCTATGCGATACAGGTCATAACAGCCACGGACTGCAGTATGTAGCGCGGCAACTCAAAGAACTGACCAACCCGCAGGTTTGGATCGTCTTCGGTATGGTGAACGACAAGGATACCGACATCGTCATGCGCCTGATGCCGCAAGGAGAACGCTATCATTATATATTCACGCGCCCGAATACGCAACGCGCACGTAGCGCACAAGAGATGTTAGATCTGTGGGGTAAAGAAGGCATCGCTATCGAAGATCCCGAAGCGGCACTCACGTACGCACAGACACACGCTACCGAAGAGGACGCTATCTTTATTGGAGGAAGTAATTATTTAGTAGGCTATGCGCTATCACGTTTTACACATTGAGACCTCTTTCCCGGAAGAATGGAGAAAGGCCGTTTTTGACCAGATGCTCTGTAATATAGGAGTTGATACCATCGATGGAGAATACTATTACCTACCCTCGGAGATCTGGGAGCAGAAAGAGAAACTCATACGCGTCACGATCGATGTCGAATACCATATGGATAAGTCCGCGAAACTGATATCCGTTGAGGCTTGTCCCGACGAGAACTGGAATGCCACCTGGGAGGCCGAACATCCGATGCAGGAGTTGCCCTTAGGCATCAAGATCATCCCGCATTGTGCCTTTGGCGCCGGACACCATGAGACGACCTCGATGATGATTGACAGTTTACTTGCTGCGGATTTATCGAACAAAAACGTACTGGACCACGGTACCGGCACCGGTGTGTTGGCGATCTTTGCCAAACATCTGGGTGCAGCACAGGTCATCGCCGTTGATATCGATGAGAAGAGCGTAGAGAACGCGAAAGAAAATGCCGAATTGAACGGAGAAATCATCGAAGTGCGTTTGGGAGATCGTGTGCCGGAAGGACAATACGATTTGATTCTCGCTAATATACATCGTAATGTCCTTTTAGCCAATATGAGCGCCTATGCTGCTTCACTCCAAGGAGGTGGCGAAGTATGGCTGAGCGGATTCTATGAGAGCGATGTACCTATTCTGACGGAAGCCGCTAACAAACAGGGATTGGAAGTTACTCAAGTCCTTGCGAACGGCGAATGGCGGATGATGAGATGTCGAAAGTAGGAGCCCCTTTGAGATAAACCAAAGAACGAAAATCTTCAATCTTCAATCTACAATCTTCAATCATCGAACTTCCTTTTCGTGGGTACACGAAAACACGGAAGTTTGATGCTATATATTCGTATTCGCGCCATTGATCGAAGATGGCGATATTATCTTCACCGATGATGAGGGTGAACTCGTGTTCGGGATAGGCGCGTTGCAATTCACGCAGCGTATTGGCGGTGTAGGACGGACGGGGTAAGGAGAACTCAAAATCGGATGCTATTAAACCCGGGATATCCTTGATCGCTTGGCGTACGCCTTCCAAGCGTTGTTGTTCAGGAGCAAGAATTTTCGCCGATTTCAACGGATTATTGGGACTAACAAGCAACCACAATTCATCCAAATCGGTGTTTTCGATCACCCATTTGGCTAAGCCCACATGCCCGAAATGCACGGGATTAAAACTACCGCCGTAAATTCCAATTTTCATCGATGATAGCGTCGAGTTGTTCGAATGCGTGCGTAAGGTCGTCGTTAATAACTACGCGGTCAAAATGCTTCATATCCTCCATCTCGATGGATGCCTTCGCGAGTCGTTTCTCGATCATCTCGGGACTCGTATCCCCGCGTCCTTCGAGTCGACGACGCAGTTCTTCGATGGACGGCGGGCAGATAAAGATAGAGGTTGCCTTGTCGCCTAAGATACGTTTGAGGTTCAGACCACCTTTCACATCGACATCAAAAAGTACTTGCCGTCCTGCCGCTTCGATGCGGTCGATCTCCGCCTTTAGTGTACCGTAATACAGGCCTTCATACACCTGTTCATACTCGATGAAATCGTCGTTTTCTATACGTTTCTGGAACTCCTCCACCGAGATGAAATAGTACTCTTTACCATGTACCTCCTGCCCACGCGGAGGGCGTGTCGTACATGATACCGACAGTTCAAACAGATCCGGATGCATGGTCAGCAGATGCTTCACCATGGTTGATTTACCGCTACCGCTTGGCGCACAAAAAATGTATATCATTTTTAATTTTTAATTTTTAATTAGAGCACATTAAGGACTTGTTCCTTAATTTGCTCCAGGATATCTTTCATCTTCACCACAAGGATCTGCATCTCGCTTTGGTTCGATTTGGAGCCCAGCGTATTGATCTCACGACCCATCTCTTGGGCGATGAAGCCGAGTTTTTTACCTACGCCACTTCCTTCACCGGCCATGCACTCACGGAAATACTTGATATGGTTCGTGAGGCGCACTTTTTCTTCGGTGATATCGAGTTTCTCGAGGTAATAGATCATCTCCTGTTCGAGTCGGTTGCGGTCGATCTGCGCTTGTGTCTCAGCACTTAACTGTGCAAGGCTGGCTTCTAAGCGTTCTTTGATCTTCGCTACCCTGCCCTTCTCGAAAGGTTCAACCTGTGCCAGCAGATCGGCAATACCGTCCAACTTCTCATTGAACATATTCTGCAGCGCTGCACCTTCTTGGGTTCGGAAAGCGATAAAACCGTCGATGGCTTCGTTGAGTAGTGCCTGAACCGTTTTCCATTCGTCCTCTGTCAGGTCCGAACAATCCTCTTGCTGCTTCATCACATCCGGAAAACGCAGAATAGCTGCCATCACTTCCGCCGGTACTTCACCAAACTGCTCCTTGTACTGCGCTGCGTACGCATGAACAGTTGCCCAGTTAATCGGGGTTACATCATTGAGAGACGAAGTCTCGCTCATTCCATCATTCATCAATAATAAGTCCACTTTCCCTCGCTCCAGACGTTGGGTGACGATGGTACGCAGGTCGAGTTCATGAGCTCTTACAATCGGAGCCAAACGCACACTCAAGTCCATCGATTTAGAGTTCAATGAACGAATCTCGCACACGAGTTTTTTTCCTCTTAACGTTGTTTCGGCTTTCCCATAGCCGGTCATTGATAAAATCATTTTCCTATACAGAATTTACTGAATATATTCGCTAATACTTCGGCATTGGTGATCTGACCGGTCACTTCGCCGAGTGCATTCAAACAATCTTGCAGATCCATGGCCAACAGTTCGCCGGAGAGACCATCTTTCAAGCCCTGCTGCACACGGACGATGGCATCATGGGCACGACTCACCGCTTCATAATGGCGCGCGTTGCTCAGCATGACCGCACTCGTCTGCATGGAAACCCTTGCTATACGCACCAACTCCTGCTTCAGCGGTTCGATGTCACCATTCTTCGCAGAGATAAGAATTCCTTCATTCGTTAATTCTTTCACTCCTTCACTCTTTAACAAGTCCGCTTTATTGAGCACCTCTATAATCGTCCCTTTCACCATTTCATCATTAAGCAAAGCGTCATCATTAGCATCATTGTCAAAGACATGAACAACGATTTGTGCACGTTCGATGGCTTTCCGGCTTCGTTCGATGCCCATATTCTCCAGCGTGTCATCCGTGTCGCGCATGCCGGCGGTGTCGATGAGGCGGAAGAGGATACCGTCTATGACGAGCGTATCTTCGATCGTGTCGCGCGTCGTACCTTGTATATCGCTCACGATCGCGCGTTGCTCGCCGAGAAGCGCATTGAGGAGCGTCGATTTGCCTACATTCGGTGCACCTACGATGGCTACAGGAATACCGTTTCGGATGGCATTGCCGGTGCGGAAGGACGACATCAGCGCCGCCAATTTAGTTTCTATCTCGGCAGCCAAAGCAGTTAGTTCTGTTCGATCGGCAAACTCTAATTCTTCATGGTCCGCAAAATCCAGTTCCAGTTCAATCAACGAGGTAAAATGCAACAATCGTTCGCGTAAGACTCCCAACTCATTCGATACCGAACCGCGTAACTGGCTGAGTGCCAGATCTTTCTCCGCCTTACTCTGCGCGGCGATCAGATCGGCTACGGCTTCCGCCTGCGTCAAGTCCATCTTGCCGTTTAAAAAAGCGCGTCTTGTGAACTCTCCGGGCTCAGCCGCCCTACAACCCGCGTCAATCAACCATTGCAACAAGGTCTGCTGGATATAGAGGCTTCCGTGACAGGCTATCTCTACCGTCTCTTCGCCCGTGAACGAGTGCGGCGCACGAAAAACAGAACATAGCACATCATCGAGAACCTCTCCGTCACGCACGATCTGTCCGTACCGCACACTGTTGGCTTTCGCTTCGCCCAACGGACTACGTCCGACAAAGAGCTTATCCACGATAGACAGGCTCCCTTCTCCGGAAACACGAATGACGGCTATTCCGCCCGTTCCGTACGCAGTTGATATGGCACAAATAGACTCCATTGCAAAATCGGGTGCAAAGTTACGAAAAAAAAAGCATATATACAAAAAAAAATTTGCATATCTAAAAAAAAAGCAGTAATTTTGCAGCCGTTAATTAAAAAAGTGCCGTTTGAAACGATTCGCGGCACACAAAAAGGTCATTATTAATACAAAATTGAATATGAAACCATTAAATGAACTTACCATTGCGTTGGCAAGTGACCACGCTGGTTTTGGCCTCAAAGCTATGATTCAACTCTTTCTGGAGCGTGAAGGCGCGAAGGTGATTGATTTCGGTTGTGACTCGATGGAAAACTGTGACTTCCCGGATTTCGCTCACCCCATGGCAACGGCAGTAGAGAAAGGAGAATGTGACTTAGGTATCGGTTTTTGCTTCACCGGTAACGGTATGGCAATGGCGACGAACACCCACCCTCATGTACGTGCTACCATCTGTTGGGAGCCGCGTATGGCTGAGAACGCACGCCGTTTCTTTGATGCCAACGTACTGTGCTTGCCGGCAGGTTATGTAGCGCCGGACAAAGCGCTGGAGATCATTCACGCCTTTGTAACTACCGCTTATCAGGGCGGAGAGCGCTATGATCGCCGAATTCATCATCTGGCCAATCCGAATGAATACAAGATTGAGAATGGAGAGTGGATTTTGGTAAAAGAAGCATAAAAGTTGAAAGTTGAAAGAAATATGAATAAATTTAACGTAAAAATGCATGTGTTGGCACCGCTGACCTTCTTGGTTGTGTGCCTTTTGTGGTTCTTACCGAGTAGTGCGTTTGGTATCGAGGGTTTGACGGTAGTTCAACAACGTACCATCGCTATCTTTGCGTACGCAGCCCTGATGTGGATGTTTGAGATCATCCCGGCTTGGGCTACTTCTGTCACCACGATCGTCTTCCTGCTGATCGCCGTTTCCAACAAGGGTCTGACCAATCCCGATATGGGTTCGTTGGTTAACTTCCGCGAACTGATGGCAGCGTTTGCCGATCCTATTATTATGCTCTTCTTGGGCGGTTTCGTCCTGGCTATTGCGGCCAGCAAGGTCGGTCTGGATATCGTCTTGGCGCGTGTGATGCTCAAGCCCTTCGGCACGAACCCCAAATGGGTATTGCTGGGTTTCCTCACCCTTATCAGCGTCATGTCTATGTTCATGAGTAATACCGCTACGGCAGCCATGATGCTTGCTTTCTTGGCGCCGGTACTCCGTACGCTGCCTGCTGATGGCGGTGGTCGTGTGAGTCTGGCGATGTCGATTCCTATCGCAGCGAACATCGGTGGTCTGGGTACGCCTATCGGTACGCCTCCGAACGCTATCGCGATCGGTCAGTTGTCTGCTATGGATATCAACATCGGCTTCGGCGCTTGGATGATCCGAATGGTGCCGGTAGTGATCATCATGATCCTTTTCGCCTGGTGGCTGCTCATGTTCCTTTTCCCGTTCAAGGCCAAGGATGTGAAGATCGTCATCGAGCCGGATGAGCATCATCAGATCGGATGGGAGTTCTGGGTAGTAACCGTGACGTTCATCGCGACGATCCTCCTCTGGATGACCGGTGAGCTCACTCACCTCAACTCCAACGTGGTTGCCCTCATTCCGTTCGGCGTCTTCGCCCTCGTAGGAATCTTCAAACGCGATGATTTTTCGAAGATCGACTGGCACGTACTATGGATGGTTGCCGGTGGTTTTGCTATCGGTACTGCCCTCAATAAGACCGGTTTGGCGGCAGCGTTGGTGGAATCTATCCCATTCGGAAGTTGGTCAGTTATTGCCGTGTTGGTTATTTCCGGTCTGTTAGGATGGTTAATATCCAACTTTATCTCTCACTCTTCCGCCGCGAACTTACTTATACCGATTTTAGCGGTGGTAGGTACCGCAATGAGCGAGCAGTTAGGTGCCTTCGGTGGCGTAACGACCTTGCTCGTCTGCGTAGCCGCTTCCACCTCGTTCGCTATGTTGCTGCCGATCTCGACGCCGCCGAATGCCATCGCTTGCTCGACCGGTCTTATCAAGACCAACGACATGGCGAAAGTAGGCCTTATCATCGGTCTCGTCGGTATCGCACTGGCTTATACAGTAATCATGTTATTCCCGTTCTAAATGGATTGGTTAAGTAATTTGTTTTTCGGGACAAGCGTCGCACACTCCGTTTTTGTGCTGGCGCTTGTCGTTGCTATAGGTATTTTCCTAGGGTCTAAACTAAAGGTCAAAGGCATCACCATCGGTATCACGTGGATCCTCTTCTGCGCGATTGCAGCCAGCCATTTCGGCATGACGTTGCATCCGCTGGTAGAGTCCTTCGCCAAGGATTTCGGACTCATTCTCTTTGTCTATTCGATCGGCTTACAGGTCGGTCCGGGTTTCTTCTCGTCCTTTGGACAAGGCGGCATCCGGCTCAATATCCTGGCGGCCAGCATCGTGTTGCTCAGCTGTATCACGGCCTATGTCATCCATGTGGTCAGCGGTGTAGATATCGCGACCATGACCGGTGTGCTCTTCGGTGCTGTCACCAACACACCGGGTCTCGGTGCGGCGCAGCAGACTTTCTTTGACGTCACCGGCATGGAGAACCCCGATATCGCCTCCGGCTATGCGATGGCATATCCTTTAGGTGTGATAGGTATCATCTTCTCACTCCTTTTACTGCGGTGGATCTTCCGGATCAAACCCGAACAGGAGGAAGAAAGGCTGCAATCCGAACGAGGCGAAGAGCAAAAGATTGAGCATATCGACCTCACGCTGACGAACCCGCAAGTGGACGGCATCCGTGTACGAGACCTTAAGTTACTCACGCATGTGAATGTCATTGTCACACGACTCATCGACAGTACCGGTGCCGAAAAAATGCCGGATGCCGATACGATCTTGCATGTGGGCGATAAAGTGCGGTTCGTAGGCGATCTCAAGAATGAAAAGACGCTCCTTCTATTGGGTCCCAAGACCGAAGTGGCATGGGAAGAGAAAGAGAAGAATATCCACCTCGTCAGCCACCATATCATCGTCACCAAACCCAAGATCAACGGCAAACGTATCGCGGATCTGAAGGTGCGTGAAGCGTTCAACATCACTATCTCGCGTGTTCGTCGTGCCGGTATTGAACTGCTGGCTACGCCGGACCTGCGCCTGCAGATGGGTGATCGTCTGACCGTCGTCGGCGAAGCCGAAGCGGTGGATAAGATCGCCAAAGCCTTCGGTAACTCCTCCAAGAAACTGGATGCGCCGAACCTTGCCTCGCTCTTCTTCGGTATCGTGCTCGGTGTGACACTCGGTTCGCTGCCGATCATGTTGCCCGGTCTCGGTCAACCCTTCAAACTGGGTCTGGCAGGCGGAACGCTCATCGTGGCGATCCTCATGGGAGCTTTCGGTACCAAATGGCATCTGGTCACCTATACCACGACCTCCGCGAACCTTATGATCCGCGAGATCGGTATCGCGCTCTTCTTGGCGGCGGTGGGTTTTGGCGCAGGAAAGACCTTCATCCCTACCCTCATCGGAGGCGGATATGTATGGATCGGTTATGGTGTGATCATCACGCTGTTACCGCTACTCATCATCGGTTTCATCAGCCGTAAATGGCTCAAGTTGGATTATTTCACGCTGATGGGACTGATTGCCGGTTCAACGACTGACCCGCCCGCTCTCGCCTATGCGACAGGCCAATCGGCGAATAACGACCGGGCAGCGGTCGCCTACTCTACCGTCTATCCTGTGACCATGTTCCTCCGTGTACTCACGGGACAACTGATGATATTATTGTTTTTATAAAACTTGATACGCTTGATGAAAAAATCAATTTTGGTACTTGTTGCCCTGCTTATCGCTTTCGCGCCTGCCTATGCCCAAGAGGCAAACAAAGAGGCCAAGAAAGCAGAGGTCAAGAGCCACCTCAAGCAACATTTCAAACCCTACGGATTCATCCGTAACTATTTCACCTACGATAGCCGCGAGTGTATCGCCGGAACGGGTGACCTCTATTTCTACATGCCGAAGGACAATAGTTGGAATCAGACGGAAGCCGAAGCGGCTACCTCCGGTGTGGCCCGCGAAGATCTGAATGCGATAAGTTCCTTCCGTTTTTTATCCCTCACCACCCGCGTCGGACTCAATATCGTCGGTTATAAATGGCGTAACACCGAGTTCAGTGGTAAGATTGAAGCGGACTTCTATGCCGGTCTTACCAATAAACCCGGTGATGTAAAGCAAACGCACGCTGTGTCCGGTACGGCGCAGTTCCGTCTCCGTCAGGCTTATGTCACCCTCGGATGGGACAGCCTGAAGATGGGTAAGGACTTTGCCCGCGTGGACCTGTTGCTTGGTCAGGCTTGGCACCCGATGGCAGCCGACCTCTGCGACGTCATTGCCCTTAACTCCGGCGCACCGTTCGGTCCGTTCAGCCGTACGCCGCAGGTCAAGATGGACGCTCGTCTGGGTAAGTATTTCACCTTGACCGGTGCACTCATCTGGCAGATGCAATATAACTCAACCGGTCCCGACGGACAATCGGCTGAATACATCGCCTACTCCAAGACACCGGAAGCGTACCTGGGTCTGAATTTCCACACAAGCGATTTCCTGCTTCGTGTCGGAGCGGATGTGTTGAGCATTTGTCCGCGTCATAAGGGGTCAGTGCTCGCGAAAGACGGCATAACGTCGGTAGATGTCAAAGTCAAAGACCGCCTCACGACCGCTTCGCCGTTCCTCTACCTGCAATACAAAAAGGGCGAGTTCTCCATCAAAGCCAAAACGATCTTTGCCGAAGCAGGCGAGCATATGAATCTCAACGGCGGTTACGGCGTTAAGAAAATAAACGCAGACGGTTCGTGGGAATATACTCCGACTCGCAACAGCTCGTCGTGGATCAGCATCGTGTACGGCGGTAAGGTAGGTGCACAAGAAGACAAGCATCCGCAGAAGTTACAAGGAATTCTCTTTGCCGGTTACATCCATAATTTCGGAACGAAAGACACCTTGGTTGGTTCGCTCTACACCCCGCGCCCCAATACGATGCGGGAGATGTGGCGTCTTACGCCAACCCTCCTTTATACGGTAGGTAAGTTCCAAGTTGGCTTGGAGTACGAGATCACATCCGTGCAATACGGCAAAGGACTCGACACACATGGTTTGGCGCAGAATGATCTGCATTGGGTAACCAACCATCGTCTCCAACTCATGACAAAGTATAATTTTTGATGAGTAGATGTAAGACTTATTGGACCGCCCTTCCGGCAGAGGAGAAAGCCAACACCTGGACAGCACTCCTCCCTGCCCTTGCGACTCTCGCTATCGCCTGGCCGCTGATGGAAAGGGCGTACCAATCCCAAATCACAAATTACAAATTTCAAATAGTAGGAACGAGCCTATTCCTTTTAGGCTCGCTCCTAATGTACCTCTCCTCCACCCTCTATCATGTGGTTGTAGCCCCTAAAGCGAAAGCCCGTATCCGTATCTTCGATCATATCTCGATCTACGTCATGATCGCGGGTTCGTACTCGCCTATCTGCCTCACGGTAGTCGGCGGATGGATGGGTTGGAGTCTGTTCATCTTCCTCTGGACATGCGTGATAGCCGGTGTGGTAGGTAAGATCATCGCACTGGGCAAGCATCCCCATCTGTCCCTGACGCTTTACCTGATGATGGGCTGGGCGGCGTTACTGGTCATCTGGCCGATGTGGCAGAACATGCCGCATACCGCTTTCTGGTGGGTCATCGCCGAAGGGGTTTTCTATACCATCGGTGCGTATTTCTTTAGTAAGGACGAAGAGCACGCGTTCTACCATGCCATCTGGCATGTCTTCATCATACTCGGGTCCTTGTCCCACACGATCGCCCTTTGGCTTATCCTTGCGTAAAAGGTAAGCAGAAATGCATCTCGTGAGAAGTCACGGGGTGCATAAATTTTATTTCTGCGGCATGTAGCATCAGCCGACCTTCACCATTAAGCAATCCACCATTAAGCGAAGCGTCACCATTATAAAGTCTGTCCCCCACAATTGGCGCATTGAGCCCTTCCGGATGCGCCGCATGCACCCGTAACTGATGCGTTCTTCCCGTCAGCGGATAGAAATCCACGAGCATCGTTCCGTCGGCTCTTATCTCTCGTATCGTATAGCGCGTGATCGCTACCTTGCCATGTTCCCGATCCACCATCTGTCGCGGCCGATCATACGGATTCGGCAAAAGAGGCAAATCAATCATTCCATCATTTGCATCATTCGCACCATTAAGCAAAGCGTCATCATTCGGACGAAGCACCGCCTCGTAGCGCTTGAGTATATCGCGCCTTTGGAAATAACTCTGCAGGGTCTTATAGACCTCCGGTGTCTTTGCCAAGACCAGTAGTCCACTCGTGTCCTGATCCAACCGATGCACGGCCTTAATAAATTTGCAATTTGAAATTTTAAATTTGAAATAATCCTCCACCGAAGGTTCATCGTTCTTTCCAGGTACAGAGAGAAGACCGGCGGGTTTATTGACCACCATCAGATAATCGTCTTCAAACAAGATCTCGGGTTTTTGAAAATCTTCAATCTTCAATCTCCAATCTTCAATTTCCAATCCTTCCAGCATATGCCGCAAGATCGGTACGCATTTGCCCGAACAAGGCGCATAGAAAGCGCCTTCCTGCCGAATCTCGGTGCGCGACGGCGCCCCTACCCAGAACTCTGCCAGCGCCAACGGCGTTATCCCATGCGTGAGGGCGTACTGCAGCAGTTTCGGCGCACAACACTCACCTGCCCCAGATGGGGGCAGGATTTGTGATTTGTGATTTGTGATTTGTGATTTATTAAACCAATCGTCCGGGCTAACGACCTTTTCGTCCTTGAATATCTCCAAGAGATTCTTCGTTTCTCCCTTTCCATTCACGAAGTTATAGTTCGCGAATAGGAGTTTTTGCAAGCGTCTGGATTCTTCTTTACTCGTTCCGATCGGTTCGTCCGTCATGGCATATACCGGTGGCACAAAACCCTCGTGGTCGTACGAACCGTCGAGTTTAGCCGAAAAGGCCGCGAGATAATTTACACCATTTTCACCATTAATCAATTCACCATTATAAATCAGCACCCCAAACATCTTCCCGCATCGGTGCAGTTCCGATTCAGGGTGCACACGCATATACGCATGCACCCTCTCTATCACCTTCCGCGCAGCCTCCTGCGCGTCAGCACTCGGCGGTAAGACAAACGGCGAAAGCATCATTCGTTGCCCAAGATCTGTCCTTGTGCGTTATAGATCTTTCCGTCCCGGATGATGAGCAGTTGACCGTTGCGGACGATCTTCTGAATACTGAAAACTGAATGCTGAACACTCTCCAGTCCTTCCGTCGGTTCAAAAGCCATACCGGAGATGACAACATTCTTCACGCAGATATATTTACCACTCTTGGCTTCGCCTAAGTTATGCCACGGAAGGATACGCATATGCAGCGTCTCGCCTGCAGGAATGGTCAGCGTCGGAGTCAAGGCCAAATGCGTAATCGACAAGTTCGGCATGTTCACTTTCTCATCGATCGTCTGCACGTCGGTAAAGCCGTCGCCAAAACCGGTGTTGATATGGTAGCACATGGTCGAAGTGCTATGCGCGGCAATGTCCATCGTGATACCGGTAATACGCACGTCCATCGCTTCAGGAGCCGTGATGGCAAAATCGAGGTAACGGCTGGCGTTCTCGTCTATCTCATTAGCCGGCCAAGCGACCTTCGCACCGGTAGCATCGGAGTTATGGAAACGCACCATCGTCACACCTGTCTCATCGCCGTCCGTGAAGTCAGACTTAGTGTCTGCCGCCATCATGTTACTCATCGTAAAGGCTGCACTGATCGGACCTTCTACTACGGCATCGGCTACCGGTTTGGCATCGATTGCCCAAGTTGCACTCACAGCTGCACCGCCGTCCAACGAGAGCGCATTGGCGCTCACCGGAACAGCGATGGTATGTTCGCCGGAAACTGCATAGATCGTGTCGCGTTGCTCACCGCCTTCCGTGTAGTTCGCCCGCACATAGACCTTCTGGAACATCGAACCGCCGCTATAGGCTGCATTCGCTGTAGAAGCATAGCTCGCTTTATCGAGCGATATCTGCAGGTTCGCCGTAGCGGTCAAGGTGACTGTGCCGCTCTTCGGCTCCAAGCCATAACCGGTCAACAGAAACTCCTTGTTCTGCGCCACGCCGGTATAGGTCTCCCCTATCTCGATCGCATTCGGTGTGGCCGCGATATCCGTCGGGATAGAGATATACTCCGCTAAGATACCGGCGCTCTTCAACGAATCGGCCGCGGCACGTGCGATCAGGTTACCGCCCATCGCATTCGTGTGCGTCTTATCGCCGGTACAGAAAAGCAGGTTCAGACATTGCGTCTCGCCGTAGGAGAGATAGATCTGACGCGTCGCTTCGGTCATATCGATGAACGGCACGTTCTTCTCGGCGGCTACGACCTTCATCGCCTTCACGTAACTCATCGTTGAGTCTCCGGCCGGCAGGCTTTGGTTCTCGTACAGCACACCGTTCTCGATCTTGCTGAACTTATCGCCCAGGTCATGCTTACCGTTGCGCTTGATATCATTTCCCTGGAAATACGCCCGACAGATCGGTCCTACCAGCACCGGTGTCACACCCATTTCCCGTGCCTCATCGATGAACGCACGCAGCATATCGCGATAAGTTGTCTGCGGGTTCGTACCGCGTGCATCGGTCGGCGCAGGAAGACCATGCTCCTGGCAATACGCCGCGTACTCGAGGTTATCCATACCATAGGTCACGGTTCCCTCATCATTATGCGCGAACTGGATCAGCAGGTAATCGCCGGCATGCATCTGGCTCTTGAGCGCAGGCCAATACGCCGCACCGGTGTAGAAAGCACGGGTGTCGGCACCGGACTTGCCTTTGTTATTGACTGTCACAAACGCCGGATCGAAGAACGAACCGAGGTACATACCCCAGCCTCGCTTATCCGTCGTACTCTCGTCGTACTCCGCCATCGTGGAGTCTCCGATCGTGTGCACTTTGATAGCACCCTGCATCATCGGCAGGCACAGCAGCATGGCTGCGAAAAAGCAAAAAATTTTTCTCATAGTATTTCCTTTTTGCGTGCAAAGATACACAAAATTTCTGACATATGCAAGGAAAAACAGCATTTTTTCTTTTTAAATTTGCGTATATGGGGGAATTTTTGTAATTTTGCAGGCGATATGTATCCGAAACTGAAAAACAGGCCGTGGAAGGTCATCAAAAGCGAGAATATCCTGCGTCTCGGACCGTGGCTGTCCGTACGGCAGGAGTGTGTGGAAATGCCAAGCGGCAAGCAGATACCGACATGGTACGTCATGGAGTTTCCCGACTGGATCAACGTCATCGCCATCACCAAGGACGGTAAGATGGTCATGGAAGATCAGTACCGCCATGCCCTCGGCGAGACCCATTACGAGCTCGTAGCCGGTGTAGTTGATCCGGGAGAGACACCCCTTCAGGCTGCCAAACGGGAGTTAAGCGAAGAGACAGGCTATGAAGGCGGCGAATGGAAGTTATTCATGACCCTTTCGCCGAATCCGACAAACCATAATAACTTATCTTATACCTTCCTGGCTACCGGCGTGGAGAAAGTGCGCGAGCAACACCAAGAGCCAACCGAAGATATCCATGTGGATATTATGGAGCCGGCTCAAGTGCTGGAAATGTTGCAGGACGGCGAGATCATTCAAGCCCTGCACGCCGCACCCTTGTGGAAGTATTTTGCTGAGAATAAATAAACTTATTTGTTCATCAACTTACCGTCCTCCCATTTCAGCGTCGGATAGGTCTTGCGCAGGTATTCCACCGATTGCTCAATCGTGCTGCTGCCGGAGGTAGCGAACGGAATGAGTTTCTTGCCTTCCAACTGCGGAATATTATTATCTATCCAAGAGTTGATGATCCTCGGGCAGACACCCCACCAGATGGGATAACCCACATAAATGACGTCGTACGGCTGGATATTAGTGCATTGTTTGATTGCCGGACGAGCTTCCGGGTCTGCCATCTCAATCGACGAACGCGATTGCTTGTTACGCCAGTCCAGATCGGCTGCCGTGTATTTCTCCGCAGGCACAATCTCCCAGAGATCCGCCTTCTGCTCCTTGGCAATCTGCTCCGCAGCCGCTTTGGTCGTTCCCGTTGCCGAGAAATAAACTACGATGGTCTTTGCCTCCATCACACCTGCGGTCATCATCACCGCCGCCAAAATCATGAATAACTTTTTCATTTGCGTATTTTTTATTTACGAGTGCAAAGGTACTACTTTTTTTCGAGATATGCAAATAAAGGAAAAAAAATCGCCCCGAAGGACGATTTTTCTTTCGCTTTCAGCTACTTAACGGTGTCTTTCCGTCTATTAGCTGTTGACCACGGCACGAGCCATCGCGTCTTTGTAGTACTTCTGATCTACGAACACATCCTCCTTATACGGGTTGATACGGCGTTTCTTAGCCTGATACATGATATAACCGAAGGCAACGATGTTCGTAATGAGCGCCAAAGCGGAGATTACCAGCATAGCTGTCGGATTAGCAGCCGTAGCACCTACTGCCTCAATAGTAGTACCGGTTGCTGCAGCCTCGCCGCCAGCCTCTGCATAGAGAGCGGTGATGGTGTCAAAGCCGTTGACATACTGCGTCGGCAGAACAACCCAGCTGAACTTGTGGAAACCGTCTTTGAAGACCTCTTGGAAGAGCGGGAATACCTGTGCAAACATACACCAGATAGCCAGAGTGTTAGCACGGTTCTGGATCCAACCGCCACGGTTCCAAAGGAGAGCAGCTACTGTCGGAGCGAGCAATAACGCAATACCGCAATACCAGCTGTGTGTCGGCAAGCAGTTGTACGTGTACGCGAAGTTCCAGATGTCATAAACGAGGATATACACCCACGTCATGTCCGCCCAAATCATATCTTTCTTGTCCTTGGACGGATACACATTCCACCACGCGGTCATACAGAAGATGTTGAACAGACCGGCAAGACCGTTGAATACGTTATGCCAACCGCCATACAACCATACACCTTCGCTTGACAGCCACCATTTGTTCCAACCCATGATAGCGGACTCGAAATCCGAGGCCACGGCAATCAGAATATTAATAGCTACGATGATGAACGGGAACGGTTTGAACCAGCGTTTGGCGCCAATACCCCATTCGTACTTGATCATCATGAAACCAATACATCCGGTCAGCGCAGCATACAGCTTAGCATAGTGGAACCAACCGTTCATGTACAGATGAGTCTGGTTCGTCAGCGCCCACTCAGCACCCATACGGGCACCCACTGCGATGGCAATGAAATAAATCGTCAGTGCCAGCGGAATAGCGAAGAACGTGATAGCACCGCCGAGTTTCGTACGGCGAGCAAACTCATTGAAAAGGATTAAGCCCACGAGGACAACTAATAGCATTCCCCATTGAGCAAGGGCATTTGCCCCATACACTTCAAAAAACATAAGCTTTTGTGTTTTAATTATTGGTTATTATTGATTTTAAGGATCGCATTTTGCGGTCTTTCTATGCGTTAACTGTTTGGCGCTCCTTGGTATAAGCCCATATAGCCCATGCAACGGTGACGATTACCGACATCGGTACACCCACGGTCAGCATCTCTTTGAGCATCACCAAACCGCCGCCTTCAGTTTCCAAGGCGGTAAAGAACGGGTACATCCATGTCACCTCGCCGTTGAGGATATGATCCACTATCAGCATCAATGAACCGCCCCAAAGCATTTTCTCCAGAGCCGGTAGATGCTTGCTGAGTGCATGGTAGTTACTTTGTGCAGGTTCAACCTGCGTTTTCTCCATACGTTTGCGGTATGCCGTTGTTGCCACCGCTTGTACTAAGGGTACAATAAAACAAGCCATAAAATTATCAATTTTCAATTATCAATTTTCAATTATCAACTCCTTAATCTCCACTTCATTCCCGCGGAGGAGCCAAGTCTTCTCGCTGCCGCAATGCGGACAGATCTTGCCGTGCGCCACGGTCGGGTACTCCTTGCCGCAACCGTCGCAATGCGTCACCGCCGGTATCGGTTCGATCTTCAATTCGCAGCCCCGCAGCAACTCTTCTTTATCTGCCGCCCAACGCCAACAATCAGTCAGGTATTCCGGTACAATGGTGGACACCTCGCCGATGTTCATCACCACCGCCGAGACATGCTCAACGCCATGTTCTTGCGCTGCTTTCTTGACATCTCTTATAATATAGAATACGATTCCTAACTCGTGCATCAATTTTTCTTGCTTAGCCCCGAAATCAATATCTTTCCGCCTCTTTTGAGCATATACGGCAAAATGCCATCAAACTTGTTCTCGGAAGTGCGCATGACGCTGGCTTCCGGGTGCTCGCGATGCAGGTGAATGGCGTCGAACGCGCACTTGGTGGTACAAATACCGCAGCCTATACAGCGGTTCTCATCCACTACTGATGCGCCGCAACTGAGGCAGCGGGCAGTTTCTTTCTTCACCTGCTCTTCGGTCAAAGTGCCGTGGTATTCCTCGAATTTCGTCTTCGTCGGAATGACTCCCGGGTCTTGACGGCTGCTGTTATCGTATTGCTCCACAAGGATATCCTGCTTATTCAGTTCAATGAAATCACGGCGGTTGCGACCGATAGTCATGTGGCCATGTTGCACGAAGCGATGCAAACTCTCTGCCGCCTCTTTGCCTGCCGCGATAGCGTCAATCGCGAACTTAGGACCGGTGAACACATCGCCGCCCACGAAGATATCGGGTTCGGCAGTCTGGTACGTCAGTTTGTCCGCTACCGGATAGACGCCGCGGAAGAACTCCACTTTCGTATCTTTGAGCAGATCTTTGAGCACTACCGTCTGACCGATAGCAAAAATCACCAAGTCCGCCTCCAGCGTAATCGTCTCGTTCTCATCGAACTTCGGCGCAAAACGATGCTGGTCATCAAATACCGAAACGCAACGTTTGAACTTTATTCCTGCTACTTGGGAGACTCCCTTCCCTTTAGGGGAGGGCTGGGGTGAGGCTATTACTTCCATCGGTCCCCATCCCGGGTTGAGTACTACTCCATCCTCACGCGCTTCCATGCGTTCTTCAAGCGATGCGGGCATGATATCTTCGGTCTCCAGCGACAGCATCGTCACTTCGCTTGCGCCGCTGCGTTTTGCCACACGCGCTGCATCGATAGCTACGTTTCCGCCGCCGACAACAACGACTTTTTTATTTACGATTTGACGATTTACGATTGACGAGCCGCAATTTGCTTCATGCAGGAAATCAATCGCGGTCATTGTGCCCTCCAAATCCTCTCCCGGAATACCCGGCAAACGACCTCCCTGGCAACCGATAGCTACGTAGAATCCTTTATAACCCTGCTCGCGAAGTTCGGCAATAGTGATATCTTTGCCGACCTCTACGCCGGTCTTTATCTCCACACCTATCTCACGCATGATATCTATCTCGGCATCAATAACCGCCTTGTCCAGTTTGTACGACGGGATGCCGTAACGCAGCATTCCACCGGGTTCTGCATTGCGTTCGAACACAGTGGGCTTGTAACCCATCGTCGCTAAATAATACGCACAACTCAGACCCGCAGGTCCGCCGCCGATGATGGCGATCTTCTCCTCCCAACGCTCTTGGACGTTCGAGCAGATATTGACTTCCGGCACAAAACGCGTCTCGGCATGCAGGTCTTTCTCAGCGATGAATTTCTTCACGGCGTCGATCGCTACCGCGCGGTCAATTGTACCGCGTGTACAAGCGTCCTCACAACGGCGGTTACAGATTCGTCCGCATACTGCCGGGAACGGGTTCTCGCGTTTGATCAGTTCCAACGCCTCGGTGTATTTGCCTTCTGCCGCTTTTTTCAGATAGCCCTGTACGGCGATATGTGCCGGACATGCGGTCTTACACGGCGCCGTTCCCGTCGGGTAGCAGTTGATCCGGTTCTTGTCGCGGTAATCTTCCGACCATTTATCTTCGCCCCAATGGGTTGCGTCAGGCAACTCCTGTTTCGGGTAGGTCTGCGGACCATGTTTGGTACATAGTTTCTGACCCAACTTAACCGCTCCTGCCGGACAATACTCCACACATCGACCGCACGCCACGCAGTTCTTAGGATCCACTTCCGCTACGTACGCGCTACGAGACATATTAGGTGTATTGAAGAGTTGCGATGTACGAAGTGCGTTACAAATCTTCACGTTACAATTACAAATCGCAAAGATCTTGCCCTCGCCGTCAATATTGGTCACCTGGTGTACAAAACCGTGGTCTTCGGCTTTCTTTAGAATCGCCATCGCCTCGTCGTAAGTGATGTCGTGTCCGCGGCCTGTCTCACGCAGATAATCCGCCATATCGCCCACACCGATACACCAGTCGCGGTAATCGTCCGCACAACCTTCATCCAATTTCTTGCGGCCGTAACGACAAGAGCAGATGCCGACGCCGATATGTCCCTCGTATTTCTTAAGCCAGTAACTGATGTGCTCGATATCGACACTCTGATTTTCCATCGAGATGGCTTTTTCCACCGGAATGACGTGCATACCGATACCGCTTCCACCCATCGGCACCATCGGCGTAATCTTCTCCAAGGGCAGGAATGTCATTCGCTCGAAGAACATCGCTAACTCCGGATGACGATCCATCAGCTCGGTGTTCATGTTCGTATATTCGGCACTTCCCGGCACAAACATCGGCACCCAGTAGATACGATCCTCGCGGTTGAAGGTCGTACCTTCATCCGGTCCCTGACCGTTGGTATAATGATCTCCGTAATCGTATTCCAGCATGCCGAAATAGGCGAGTTTATCTAATAATTCGTCAAAACTCTTGTCGTCCGGTGTATAGTGCTTCTCGGCGTTCATCCCGTGCAACTGCGCGTACGTGTGATGCTTGCGTACCTTAAAGAAATTACCGGGCAGCATGTCCAGCAGCAGATCCAGCGACGCCTCACGGGTTACTGCATCCATCTCATCCTCGAAGATACACGCGAGTCCCCAATACTCCGGGGCGTCTGTGGTCATCTTGATCTTTCCGGGAATACGGTCCGTGACATGGCGAACGAACTTCAACAATTTCGGATTAGGGTTCTTGTCCCCTTTGTGTTTTGGGACAAACTTGTCTGACATTTGTGGCATGATATAACGATTTAACGATTTAACAATTTAACAGCTTAACAATTTAACGTTTCCACTCGGAAACCTCATTAAGCAGCCATTCGGCAAAAACTTCCACGCCTTCTCCTGTTTTGGCGCAGATAGGTATGACGGTCGCTTTCGGGTTACGCATATGGATGTACTCCTTGCATTTCTCCATATCGAAATCGAAATACGGCAGTACATCTATCTTATTGATTACCACCACATCGCAGATGGAGAACATCAACGGATACTTGAGCGGTTTGTCATGTCCTTCCGGCACGGAGAGAATCATCGCGTTCTTCACGGCACCGGTGTCAAACTCCGCAGGGCACACGAGATTGCCCACGTTCTCCAGAATGACTAAGTCCGCTTGCTCCATAGACACGTTATTCAGACCCTGTTCGGTCATCTCCGCGTCCAGATGGCACATACCGCCGGTATGCAACTGAATGGACTCCACGCCGGTGGCTTCCTTAATCTTGATCGCATCGACATCGCTGTCGATATCCGCTTCCATGACGGCAATACGGATTTTGTCTTTAAGACGATTGATGGTCTGAATGAGGGTAGTCGTCTTGCCGCTTCCGGGCGAAGACATCAGATTGAGCAGAAACACGCCCTTGGTCTTCAACTCCCCGCGCAATTCATCCGCCGCACGGTCGTTATTCTCGAAGACACTCTTCTTAATCTCGATAATTTTAACGTTTTCCATGGTATAAATTTCTACTTATTTCGAAATCGACTGCAAAGGTACAAAAAAATTCTGAGATATGCAAATTTATTTGCATTGTTTCTATAAAAATGTGGATTTTCGCATAAATTTTGCATAATTATGTATAAAATTGCAAAAAATGATGCTAAAAACGAATAAAATGAAAGAAAAACTTGTATATATCAGAAAAAAGCAGTATCTTTGCAGCCGTTTTGGGTTACACGAAAGTAACCTTACAGAATAAAGTGTTGATGAATTGGCATTTTGAAAATAAATTAAAAGGTTACACAACAATAACCATTTAAGCAAAAATAATTAAGATATATGAAACAGGTTAGCGTAAAGAAGGCGTTGCAAGCTTGGCAAGGCATCCAACCGATTTCTGATAAAGATCGAGAGCGTCTGAGTCGTCGGTTTACTATCGACTACAACTACAACAGCAACCATATCGAGGGAAACACTCTGACCTATGGTCAGACGGAGATATTGCTTTTGTTCGGAAAGGTTGTAGGTGAAGCGACCGTTCGTGATGTGCAGGAGATGACCGCCAGCAATGTAGGATTGAAGATGATGACTGAGGAGGCAAAGATAAAGGATATGCCGTTGACGCAGAACTTTATCCGCACGTTGCATCAAACGCTTCTGCGCGAGGATTATACGGTTTATCGCGAGTTGCCCAACGGTGTGCAGACCAGTTACACGATCCATGCGGGACAATATAAAACGCGTCCGAATAGCGTTATCACTCGTTATGGCGACCGCTTTGAGTACGCTGCTCCGGAAGAGACAGCTGCGTTAATGGCAGACCTCGTTACTTGGTACAACTCCGAGGAGGAAGCCGGTCGGTTGTCTCCGATTGAGTTGGCGGCGTTGTTTCATTATCGATACATCCGTATTCACCCGTTTGAGGACGGTAACGGTCGTATTGCACGCCTGATGGTGAACTTCATCCTGTCGCGCCACGGACTGCCGATGATTGTGGTTCGCAGCCGCAAGAAACAGGACTATTTAGAAGCGTTGCATCAGGCAGATCTGATTGTGGGCAAAGTGCCGAGTGACGGTGCGCATGCCACTATCAATGATATTGCGCCGTTTGTGCAGTATTTCCAAGGGATAGTTGCCAACGAGATATATCATGACTACCTGTTTGTGACGCACAAGGATGAGAATGTATGGTGGTATGACGGAGAAATGATTGAGTTCCGCACACCGAACTACGCGAAGATTCTTCGGATGATGCAGACGCGACCGGCATTGACGCAAGAGGATATGCGGGATGAGTTAGGTATCAGCCTGACAGCCGTACGTAAGTTGGTTGGGCAACTGACCGAGAAAAACTATGTAGAGCGAAACACGAAGGACGGTTCATGGCGCGTAATCATTACTCCTTCCGTTTAAAATACCACATGCCTTATTATTGGAGCCAAATAGAGACACTGGAGAACCTGCAATATGTGGCGGGTTTGGTGGACGGTTTTAATCAAGACCGTTTCTTGGCTGCGTTAATGGGTAAGCCATTGGGCAAGGGAAAGATTGTGCATATGCGCAATGAACTGAATGAGATTACTGATAAACTGGAAGAGGAATATCTGGTGTTGGAGGAGTTTGGCAAGACGTTCAATGAGAAGTTTGCGACACGAAACAATCAGTATTTTTCCAGCGCGATGACGCTGCTACGCAAGATGCATTCAGGTACGTCCAAGATGGTAGAGATATATCGGCAGTTCGCGCCTCAGAACAAAGCTGCACGACGAGCGGCACATGCTGAGAACCAGACCATGGATCTGTACTCGCATTCGACTATGGGCGGGCAGGATTATACGCTACCGCTATTCGATATTGATGAGTTCACACCGGAAGTGCGGGAGTTATACGAAGCCATGAAGCGGTTCATGGACTATATGGGCAAGAGTTTTGATTTGTGCGAGGATATCTTGGAGGAAGAAGAGCGGATACGTCAAAATCCGGATGAGTGTTTGGAGCGCTACCACATCTTCAAGGACGAGCATCGCGCCAAAATCAAGGATATGCTCAATGCCATCAATCTCGAATCGCGGGATTTCTTGGCGGAGAATAACCCTGCTATCAAGATGCGGAATGAATCCAAAGATGAAAAACAGTTTGCAAAGCGGGGTTTCCACAACTTGACCGAGGCGGCTACAACCGCACTGGCTTCCAAAGAGATTGTCGAGGAAGCGCGGAGAGGTGAGTTCACTGCGCAAGAGTTGTGGTTATTCGATGGGTACGACCGTGAATATATCAGGCGTGTGCGGGCTATTATACAGAACTTCGATGCGTATCTGCCGGAAGATTATACGCGCAAGACGCTGCCTGCCAAATATATCGCATGTCTGATGCTGTGGTGCAAGCCGCATGAGGATAAGGGATTTGTGGCGTATTTCACGAAGACATATCAGGATGCCGGTGGGCAACTTTCTGTGCCGAAAAATCCAGCAGTCAATCAACAGAAAAACGAACTCACAAAGCGCGATGTGGACTATGTGAAATTGGTCGAAAAATGGGAGAAAATCGCTTGAACGGTGGTTTGAGATGAAAAAAGTGCAAGAAAATTCTAAATTCTTGCATTTTTTTTGTGCCCTGATGGCTGGTTTCTAAATCGTAAAAGCGATTTGGATTTAGTTTTCTGATTTAGTTTTAGGGTTAAGCAATTTAGTTTTAAATGGTTTTCTAAATCGAAAAGTCATTTCGGTTTAGATTGTTTTCATTGTGGTTTAATACTTGGTCTTTACAATTTAGAAAGTGCTGATTTTGAGCATTTTACAAATAAAGACGAAAGTTTGTTCATATCCCGGAAAAGCAGTAATTTTGCACCGTCAAACGCCGGATAGCGAGAATGGTACCGCGTTAAACTCGCACCGGCGGACAGCGCTGTCATGACTTTAATAACGCCTAAAAAAAACATTAAAGTTATGGCAAAGAAAAATTATCTGAGCTATCCGAATCCGGAGTTTGTTCCGACTGTGGATAGCCTACCGGATGGCACACTCGTCGCGTACGATGCTGCATCCCAACTATGGGCCACGTTTGAAACCGGGCAGATCTTCCGGAAAGATGCCAACGGCAATTGGACCCAACAACATCCGTGCGGCTGCACACCTATCGTGCGCAGACCCAACCGCCACTCGCAGTACCCGCTTATATGGCGCGGTAACACGACGATCACTATTCATGTGATAGTAGCGCGTGCGTGGATTGGCGGTATCCCCAAAGGATGGCAAGTAGATCACATTGACGGCAACAAGTTCGATGCTGCTGTCCGTAACCTCCGTATCGTTCCTGCATGGCTCAATCATCGTGACGGCGGCTTCTTACGCAAGTTGCGTCACAAGAAGATTGACCCGACGATGTTCGCGCAGGCAGTCCTATTGGAATACTTTGAGCGCATGGCCGCGTATAAGGCGGAACATTCCCAATCATCGTACGCAAGATTGTCCAGAAAGGAACTGCTCCAACTGCTGGTTGGACCTAAGTTCACGGTGGGTGATCCTAACGAGCAGATGGAATACGAGATGACGCATCACATGGAGATGTAAACCGACATCAGATGTCGGGCTAATTGACGAAGAAAAACTACAATGCCGGATACAATCCGGCGACAATAAACAAAGTATTAACTGCGGGATTAAATCCCGCGCAAAAGAAGAAAAAATTATGAAAACTATAGAATTCACACAAGCGTTTATTAACGCAAATGACGCAGTATTGAACCATGTTGATGCTATCGAGGAGAGTCGGGCACTGTCGGAACTCATCGACGCTTGCAAAGAACGCATGGCAGAGATCAAGCCGGACGCGGTGGAGTTAGCGCAAAAACTGATGGCTGAGCAAGGTGTTGTCGGTAGCGAGTTTGAGCACAAGGGTAAGTTCTACCAGTTGCAGGTAGATGAGACCTTCGACTTCGCCGAGAAGAAGGCGCAGTACAACGATGCTATTGCCGCTCAATGGCGTGCGAAAGCAGAGGAGCAGAAAGGCTTGAAGGCTTCCGTCTCGGCGCTGACAAGCGAGATGAAGGGTCTGCTCAAGTCGTGGCGCTTGCAGCACCCGAAGCGTGTACCGGATAGCATCAGCTATACCTTTAAAGTGCTTAAAAAGAAAGCGATAAAAGAAAGTAACAAAGAAAATTAAAAGAAAAAATTCTTTCTTTCTATGACATCCTTTGAATACCTCTGGGAGTTATTAGAACCAAAGAAAGAATACGAACCGGTAAGGAATCAATGTCTGCGACTATGGGAGACGTTTACGCTCGAACAACAACGGTCTATCTACCGCACGATACGAGATAGAAAGAAAGAATCTCTCTTTGTCGATTATAATCCTTTGTTTGCCATTCGACGGTTTAGTCAGCCGCCCAAGCCGCAGACTCTTTCCTTCAACGACTACTACACCAAATTCGGCACGACCGAAGAACGGGACGGTTGGCGGCGCGTATTCCTCCCTGAGAAACAAAAAACAATCTACATCAAACATTAAACATTACACATTATGTCTTATCCTTTATATGACGTACCGTACTTGGTACGAGATCCGAACGACTTCCGCATGTCGAAGAAAAGGCATGAGATTGAAGTAAGAAATCAAGCTGTGGTAGATGACTATTTCCTTGCCCGGGACAAAGGTTTGTCTGCGCGGGAAGCGAGAAAACAGGTAGAAGAGAAGCATCAGCTAAAGCCCAAACGGTTTCATTACATCTTTGTTTGCTTCTACCGAGAGGCACAAAAACGAAGAAAATTTGATTTTTGTGAAAAATTTTTCACTCCCGATGGAACACTAAAGTAGGTTTTGTATGTATCTTTGCACCGGATTTCACTTTACACAATATGGCTCAAGTCAGATTTTTAAAAGGCCTCGGGATAGCATCTATCTCCGGCAAAATGGGTAACTGCATCTTCTACACCCGAAATGGCAAACAATATGTCCGTCGGGCAGACAAAAAATGCACGGATTTACCTTCCATTATCGATCCATCATCGGTCCATTCTCGATCCATTTTCGGGTCTGATACCGATGTAAAACAAAATTAAACCATTAAACCTAACCCTTAACCCCTCTACGCTGACCGGAGGTGAAACATGGTCAGCAGCGAAATGGCAAAAGTAGAATATGCTGATGCAATCAAAACGGTGAGCGGTGCGCTCACGAAGATCAACAAGAAATCGCCGCACGCAGCGGACCAGAAGATGGTTCTCGCTACCCACCGTGTAGCACCCACCACGAGCCCCGACTGCTCACGTCTGTACATCCGAGGTCTGAGTGCCGTCTCCCGCTCCTCCCAGCCGACCAGCAAGGAGCTCGCAGTTCGCGCTCGCTTCACTGCTGTCGCAGCTGCGATCAAGACCCGCAAGGCTGATCTGATGCGCGTCACCGAGGATGAGGCGGCGTTCATGGCGCAGAAGGATCTTGCCGGAGGTAAGAAGACCCTCAAGGCCTGGTATTGGATGGTCGAAGGTCAAGCCTACGACCAAGAGCACGGCAACTAAAAAGGAGGTAGGCTATGAAGC
>CADCBB010000009.1 GCA_902799555.1 uncultured Bacteroidales bacterium | reverse complement strand
CGAAAAAAAATCGCCAAAAGAATGGCATATGCTTGCATATGTCATTTTTTTGTTGTACCTTTGCAGCGAATTTAAAATCTATTGGGTATGGGAACGTTAATTAGCACAAAAGAACCTACTACAAAAAGAGGTAATCGTTTGTACGAATTCAAGCGCGTGCAAAGCGAGGAGTTACAGGAGTATCGTATTCCCGTATATGAGTACATCGCCTGATGCTCGCGCATTATCCTTATAAGTTTCTCACGCGTCAGAATACAAGATAGAAAAAATCGCTCATTTCGGGCGATTTTTCTGTTTTTATTACTTATGGCACGATTTTTGCATAGGATGGTATAGCGAAATTTATAATTACATTATACTATGCAAAATCCAGTGGATATTCGTGAACTTCAAGAGCGCGTGGAAGCACCTGGTAGAGAGTTTGCTTATTGGTCTGTTGAGCGACGGGCACATATTGTTGGAAGGCGTGCCGGGTTTGGCAAAAACCCTCGCTATCAAGACCTTAAGCGACCTCATCAAAGCTAATTTCAGTCGTATTCAATTCACCCCGGATCTGTTGCCTGCCGACGTACTCGGTACGCAGATCTATTCCCAGAAGAGCGAAGAGTTTAAGATCAAACGTGGTCCTATCTTCGCTAATTTTGTGTTGGCAGATGAGATCAACCGTGCGCCGGCGAAAGTGCAAAGCGCATTGCTCGAAGCCATGCAGGAACGCCAAGTGACGATCGGTGAGCAGACTTTCAAGCTCGATGATCCGTTCCTGGTACTCGCTACCCAGAACCCGATTGAGCAAGAAGGTACCTACCCCCTGCCCGAGGCGCAAACCGACCGTTTCATGCTGAAAGTGGTCATCGGCTATCCGAAGAAAGAAGAAGAGCAGGCCATCATTCGTCAGAACATCGCTTCCGAGAAGAAGACGGTGCTGCCGATCTTGAGTACCGCCGATATCATCAAAGCGCGTAAGATCGTAGAGGAAGTGTACCTGGACGAGAAGATCGAGAAATACATCGTTGATATCGTCTTTGCTACCCGCAACCCCGAAGAGTACGGTCTCAAGGACCTCAAGCAGATGATCGCCTTCGGCGGTAGTCCGCGTGCTTCGATCAATCTCGCCAAAGCTGCGCGCGCGTACGCGTTTATACATAGGAGAGGCTACGTCACGCCGGAAGATGTACGTGCCGTATGTTACGACGTGCTGCGTCATCGTATTGGTCTGACCTACGAGGCTGAAGCCAATAATATCACGACGGAGGATATCATTACGGAAGTATTGAACACAGTTCAAGTTCCTTAAGGCGACTTCATCGCGTTAAAGCGTTAAGATGGTCACTGCGTGACGTTAAACAGTTAAAATGGTCACTGCGTGACGTTACTATGCAGCAAGAAAATGAACGTGTCGAAGACACCATCTTAACCATTTAACGTGCGTAGCACCATTTTAACCATTTAACGTGCGAAGCACTTAGATTTTATGACAAGTGAAGAGTTATTACAACGGGTAAGGAAGATCGAGATCAAGACGCATGGCTTGAGTCGCAACATCTTCGCGGGCGAGTACCACAGCCAGTTCAAGGGGCGTGGTATGGCGTTCAGCGAGGTGCGTGAGTACCAGCCTGGCGATGACGTACGGTCCATCGACTGGAACGTCACAGCGCGTATGAACCGGCCGTACATCAAGGTCTATGAAGAGGAACGCGAGTTAACGGTGATGTTGCTCATCGATGTCAGCGGTAGCCGTAATTTTGGTACGGTGAGCCAGATGAAACGTGACACGATGGCCGAAGTAGCCGCCACTCTCGCTTTCTCCACGATCGAGAACAACGACAAGGTCGGTGTGATCTTCTTTAGCGACCAAGTGGAGAAATTCATCCCGCCCAAGAAAGGTAAGAGCCATGTGCTGCATATCATCCGCGAGCTGCTGACCTTCGAGCCCGAGCATACCGGCACGAATATCAACGCGGCGCTGCAGTACCTGACCAATGCGCAGAAGAGACGTTGTACCGCCTTCCTGATCTCGGATATGATGGACGGCACGTTCAGCGCGACATCCGAGAAAAAAGGCGAGGTACCGCCTATCGTCATCGCGAGTCGCAAGCATGACCTGAGTGCCATTCAGATCTATGATCGTCGCGATGCCGAGATGCCGAATGTCGGGCTCGTCAAGTTGCGTGACCCCGAGACAGGAGCCCGCGTATGGGCTGATACCTCGCTGGAGAGCGTGCGAGCCGCCTATGCCAAGGCTTGGCGCGACCAACAAGAAGCATTGGAGAACGTCTATACGAAGACCGGAATGAATAATGTGTCTGTTCGCACGGACGAAGATTACGTCAAAGCATTAATGCGTTTATTCAAACAATGATCAATTTATTATTAGCGATAGTAGTTTCCGCGAGCATTGACTCGACGATGCTGATGCTGGGCGACCAGACGGCGATGCACCTGAGCGTGACGCATGACGCGACCGAGCAGGTGACGATGCCTGTCTTCGGCGATCAGCTGCAAGACGGCATCGAGATAGTCGAGCAGGGCAAGATCGATACGACTACCCTACCCGACGGCCGCATTCAGATGCAGCAGGACCTGATGCTGACCTCCTTCAAAGACAGCCTCTTCGCCATCGAGCCGCTTTATGTAACGCGCGGAGAAGATACGTTCTGGACCGATCCGATGGCGCTCAACGTCATTCAACCCTTCGAGGTGGACAGCTCCAATGCCATCACCGATATCAAAGATATCGAACGTGCTCCGATCTATTGGTGGGGCATCATCCGTTGGATCCTGATCGTGCTGGGCTTGTTCCTCTTGATCGACCTGGCTTTCCGCCTCTGGCGCAAGTACGACACGTACCGCAAACAGGAAGAAGAGCCCATCGAACCGGAGTTGCTACGTCCTGCCGATGAGGTGGCGTTGGAGAAACTCGACGCCATCAAAGAGGCGAAGATCTGGAAGGACGGTAAGACCAAAGAGTACCATACCGAACTGACGGATGTAGTGCGCGAATATATCGGTCGCCGTTTTGACGTGCAGAGTACGGAGAAGACCTCCGATGAGACGCTCCGCGCGATGAAGCCGCTGATCGACAAAGAGTTGTTCGCTAAACTCAGTAAGATGCTCCAACTCGCCGATCTCGTCAAGTTCGCCAAATGGACCACGACGCCGGATGAGAACGAGATGGCGCTGACCACAGCGTACGATTTTGTCAATGAGACCAAATTGCCAAATGAACCAATCAATCAGTCAATCGTCCAATAAATCGTAAAATCGTCAATCGTAAAATCGTCAATCGTAAAATCGTCAATTAGTATGACTTTTGCTAATCCCGGATATTTATTTTTACTGCTGCTCCTTATTCCTATCATCGCGTGGTACGCGTATGAGTTATGGAAGAGCGACGCGAGCGTGCAGATTTCGGACACGACGACCTTGGCTGCCCAGCCGAAGAGTTGGCGCATCTGGTTGCTCCACGTGCCGTTTGCGTTGCGTGTAGCGGTCGTGACGCTCCTGAGCATCGCCCTGGCACGTCCGCAACTAACGAACCGCTGGTCATCGGAATCGACCGAAGGTATCGACATCATGATGGCGTTGGATATATCGGGTACGATGCTGGCGGAGGATCTCAAGCCTAACCGTCTGGAGGCGGCTAAGCAGGTAGCATCAGACTTCGTCATCGCGCGTCCCAACGACCAGATCGGTCTCGTGGTCTTCGCCGGTGAGAGTTTCACGCAATGCCCGCTGACCACCGACCATGCGGTGCTCGTTAACCTCTTCAAGTCCGTCGAGTACGGTATGATCGAAGACGGTACGGCTATCGGCTTAGGCCTGGCCAATGCGGTGAACCGCATGAAAGACAGCCAGACCAAATCGAAAGTGGTCATCCTGCTCACCGACGGATCCAATAACCGCGGAGATATCGACCCGCAGACCGCTGCCGAGATCGCCAAGACCTTCGGCATCCGTGTCTATACCGTCGGCGTAGGCAGTTACGGTCAGACCCGCGTGCCGGTGAAGACACCGGTAGGCATGCAGTACGTCACGATGGATTCCGAGTTCGACGAAGGTACGCTGCGTAACATCGCTTCCATCACCGGCGGACAGTACTTCCGCGCCACCGACAACGGTAGCCTCAAGCGCATCTACGAGCAGATCGACCAACTCGAGAAGACCAAACTGCGGGTACGCGAGTACAGCAAGCATACAGAGAACTTCGCCCCGTTCTTATACGCGGCCCTCATCTGCCTGCTCCTCGAAGTGATCATACGTTATTTTATAATTCGAACCATCAGTAATTAAGCTATGCAAGAACGTCATAAAAACAGACTGCTCTACTTCAACGAGCAAGTTCAGACCACCGAAAAATATGTGATCCCCTATATCGAGCAGGTGTTCCCGATGCGTGAAGGCCTCCGGGTCCTGGAGATAGGTTGCGGAGAAGGAGGTAACTTAAAGCCTTTCCTGGACCGCGGCTATTCCTGCACGGGTATAGACCTGAACAAAGGACAGATCGAAAATGCACGCGTGTTCATGGCGGATCATCCTCATCTGGATCGCTTGACGCTGATTGCAGAGGATATCTATAATATCACCCCGCAGCCGTATGACCTCATCATCCTGCGCGACGTGATCGAGCATATTCATAACCAAGAAAAGTTCATGGGATTCCTCAAGCGTTTTCTGGCGCCGGGCGGTGTGGTCTTCTTCGGTTTTCCCGCATGGCATATGCCTTTCGGCGGCCATCAGCAGATATGTGTAAGCAAACTATCCAAGATGCCGTACATCCATCTGCTTCCTGCGAAAACATACGCATGGTTGATGCGCAAGGCAGGCGAGAACGAGAACACGATCGAGTCTTTATTAGAGATCAAAGAGACGGGTATCTCCATCGAGCGCTTTGAGCGGATCTTGCGTAAAGAGCAGTACCGCACGCTCTGTAAGACCTTGTGGTTTATACAACCGAATTACGAGGTGAAGTTCCACCTGCATAAATGCCGTGTGGCACCGATTTTGAGGTCCATCCCTTGGTTGCGTAATTTTTACACTACCGCCGGCTACTACGTCGTAGGAATCTAAATCGTAAATGGTAAATGACTAAATCGTAAATGACTTTATGTTTCGATTTGCAAATATAGAAATATTGTGGCTGCTTGGGACGATTCCTGTTTTTGTAGCAGCCTACTGGGCCTATACGCGCCGTAAACGCCGTCAGTTGGAAGAGTTTGGCGACCCTGAGCTCATGGAAGCCTTGATGCCGAATGCCAGCAGGGTACGTCCGACCGTTAAGTTCAGCATCGTGCTGGTAGCGCTGGCCTTACTCATCATCGCCGCGGCCCGTCCGCAGTTCGGTCAATCCGAGCGCACGGAGAAACGGCAAGGTATCGAAGCCATCATAGCCCTCGATATCTCCAACTCGATGATGGCGGAGGACGTGGCGCCGAACCGTCTGGACCGCGCCAAACAGATGCTGTCCAAGCTGATGGATAACATGGTGAACGACAAGGTCGGACTCGTCGTCTTTGCCGGTGACGCGTTCATCCAACTGCCGATCACCTGTGACTATGTATCGGCGAAGATGTTCCTCAATTCCATCCAGCCGAACCTCATCAAGACCCAAGGTACCGCCATCGGTGCAGCCTTGAATACCTCGATCCGTTGTTTCGGAGAGAAGAGCGACGCGAGCCGTGCCATCATCCTCATCACCGATGGTGAGAACCACGAAGACGATGCCGTAGCGGTAGCCAAGCGCGCCAAGGAAGAAGGCATACAGGTTCTCGTGGTCGGTATCGGTAAACCCGAAGGTTCGCCCATCCCGATGCCGGGCACGAATAACTTCATCAAAGATCGGCAAGGGAACGTGGTCGTTTCGAAGCTGAACGAAGACATGTGCCGCGAGATCGCGCAAGCAGGCGGAGGTATATACGTGCGTTGCGACAACACGAACACCGCCACCAAAGCCATCCAGAAAGAACTCGACAAACTCGGTACGCAAGAAATCGAGACCCAGGTCTTCACGGACTACAACGAGCAATTCCAGAGCTTTGCGCTCATCGCACTCCTGCTACTCGTCATCGATTTCTTTATCTTCAACCGTAAGAACAAAGCCATCACCAAACTTGATATCTTTGGCGAATCGACACGACGTCATGTCGTCATGACGACATTGATCCTTTGCAGCCTTAGCACTTTCGCGCAGAAAGAGGCAAGCGATGTGCGCAAAGGTAATCACGAATATAGAGGACAGAACTTCACCGAAGCGGAAGTGGACTACCGTCGTGCCTTGGAGACCAATAAAGACAGCTACGAGGCGCATTATAACCTAGGGGACGCCCTCTTCAAACAAGACAAGTACGCGGACGCGCAGACGGAATTTGAGACCGCGGCCAAGATGCTGGACAAGAAAGAAGACAAGACGCGGTACTCCAAAGCGATGCATAACATCGGTAATTGCAACTTCGCGCAGCAACAGTACGACAAAGCCGTGCAGGCCTATATGGAGTCCTTGCGCGCGAATCCGAAAGATAATGACACGCGATATAATTTAGTCAAGGCCATGGAGATGATGCAACAACAGCAACAACAGCAACAGAACCTAAACCAGAACCAGGATCAGCAGCAACAACAGCAACAGGACCAACAGCAGCAACAGGAACAACAACAGGATCAGCAGGACCAACAGCAACAACAGCAGCAACAACAGCAGAACGAAGACCAAATGGATAAAGAGACAGCGGAGCAGATCTTGCAGGCCCTGGAACAAGACGAACAGGATACGCAAGAGAAGATGCAGCGTCAGCAGGGTAAAAAACGCAGAGTTGAGAAGGAGTGGTAGTATGAAACATAAATTATTGATAGTATTGGGCTTTATCGGCATCGCATTGAGTGCGCTTGCCGATGAGGTCGTTTTTAGGGCGAATGCCCCGAAACAAGTGATCGCCGGTCGGCCGTTCCAACTGTCGTACACCGTCAATCAACGGAGTCGTGACCTGCGTGCACCCGAGTTCACGGATTTCGATGTGCTGTCCGGTCCTTACACGAGTACCAGCAGCAGTACGTCCTTCGTCAACGGTAAACGCTCCTCGTCCTTCGAGCAGACCTACACCTACACGCTCATGGCGACCAAAGAGGGTACGTTCACCATCGGCCCTGCGACCGTCAAAGTAGATGGCGAGAATATTCAGTCCAACGGCGTACGTATCCAGGTGCTGCCGGCAGATCAGCCCCAACAGACGCAGCAACCGACTCAGAGTACTCGGAATAATCAGAATAATCAGAGTACTCAGAGTGCTTCCTCTCAGGCCGCTTCTTCCGAGAACCTCTTCGTGCGTACGATTGCTTCCAAGACCCGCGTGCATGAGCAGGAGGCCTTGATGATCACGTACAAGCTTTATTTTGCAAACGTGGATGTGGCCCAGCTGACCAATAATACCAAACTTCCGGAGTTCACCGGCTTCCTCAAGCAGGATCTCGAGCAAGGGGAGATACAGACGGAATTGGAGCATTACAACGGCCGTAACTATCAGACGGCGGTGCTTTACCGCACCATCCTCTATCCGCAGCATTCAGGCGACATCAAGATCGACCCGGCGAATTTCGAAGCCGTGCTGCGTGTGCAGGTACAGCAGAGGGCGCGGTCTATCTTCGATGATTTCTTCGGTTCGTACACCAATGTCACCAAGATGCTCACCGCCCCGGGAGTTACGATTCATGTATCGCCCCTACCCACCGGCAAACCTGCAGGCTTCAGCGGAGGTGTAGGTCATTTCACCTTAACGCCCTCTATCTCGCAGACAGAGATCCAGGCCAACGAAGCGGTGACGATCAAACTCGATATCTCGGGTTCGGGCAATATGAAACTGCTCAAGACGCCGGCTATCGACTGGCCGGAAGGATTCGAGCCCTATGATCCGAAGGTGACCAATAATTTCAAGACCACCACCTCCGGTGTCAGCGGCACCAAATCGATCGAGTACCTCGCCATTCCGCGTAGCGCAGGCGAGTATACCATCCCTGCGGTCAACTTCAGCTATTTCGATATCGATAGCAAAGCATACAAGACCCTCTCCACGCCGGAATACACGATCCGTGTGAAGCGCGGAGCAGGCGAGTCGTCGGCTATCAGCGATCAGCCTTCAGTAGTCAGCTACACGCAAAAAGAGGACATCAAGCAGTTAGGCAGCGACATACGCTATATAGATACGAAAGCGCCGAAAACCACAAATCAAAAATCACAAATCACAAATTACAACCTAATCTGGTTGTGGTATGTCATTCCGCTGATTATTGCGATCGTGTTGCTGATTGTGCTGCGCAAGCAGATTCAGGAAGCATCCGACTTGACGCGAATGAAATACAAGCGGGCAAACAAAGTCGCGCAGAAACGTCTCAAAGCAGCCTCAGCCGCTCTTAAGGCAAATGATTCGAATACCTTCTATGCGGCGATAGAAAGTGCGGCCTGGACCTATCTCAGTGATCGTTTGTCCATCCCGACAGCCGACCTGAATAAGGAGAATATCGCTTCTATCCTCCGTCAGAAAGGCGTATCAGAGGCGCTAATCAAAGAGGTCATGGATGTACTCTCTACGGCAGAGTTCGCCCGCTATGCACCGACCACCGACCATACGATGGACGACCTTTACACCGCGACTACCAATTTGATTAATAACTTAGAAGACCAGAAAATATGAGACGCTTTATAATTTGTAATTTATTATTGGTCATTTGTCATTTGACCTTTGCGCAGAGCGATTTCGATATCGCGAATACAGCCTATGCGGAGGGTAAGTACGAAGAGGCAGCCACGCTGTATCAGTCCTTGATCGACGAGCAACCCGATGCGGTGCTCTATTACAACTTAGGTAACGCGCGCTATAAACAAGGAGAATTGGCACAAGCGATCCTCAACTACGAACGTGCCTTGCGTTTGAAGCCGAACTACAAGGATGCCAAATACAATCTGGTTTTTGCCCAGAGCCGCATCACGGATAACATTGCGGAACAGGACTTTTTCCTGCTGGCCTGGACCCGCGCCGTACGGAATTGCCTGAGTGAGCACACCTGGTGGGTGCTGTCCATCAGTCTGTTCATCCTTGCTTTAATTGGTTTGCTGCTCTTCCTCTTGGGTCGTGAGACATGGATCCGCAAGACGGCTTTCCATACCGCTTGGATAGCCCTTCTCTTCTCCCTTATCGCAGGGCTCAACGCCGGTTCGCTCCATCAAAGAGATACCCTGCGCAATGAAGCTATCATCACACAGGGTATCGTTAATGCGAAATCGTCTCCGGACCGTTCCGGGACGGACCTCTTCACCATCCACGAGGGCACGAAAGTGACCATCCGTGAGACGCTTGGTGAGTGGTCTAACGTCCGCGTTGGCTCGAACGAGGGCTGGATTCGCTCTTCGTGTCTTGAGAGGATCTAGTCGAAGAACCCGTCGAGCGTGTCTGCGTACTCGAAGAACGAGCCGGCGCAGTACTCGTCGAACGTGTTGAAGTGCTGGTACGACCTGTACTATCCGTGGTTCTCACGGTAGTGCGGGTCGTTCCGTTTGTATTAACACGTGTATTGATCGTTGTCGTGTTCGGTTGATTGGTCGGTGTCACTTTCTTCGTGGTTGTCGCCGTATTCGTCGAACGTGCCGAACCGGAGGTAGTGGACGAAGCGGACGTACTTGTCGATCTGGTAGAACTGCTCGTACCGGACGTAGTGGTCGTGGTCTTCGTGCTCTCGGATGACTTAGCTACCGAGTTACGCAGCTGACCTGCATTACGAACAGACACACCATTCGTAGCCGAAGCAGTACGCGTCACGCGTTGCTCAAACGACTGATCCGGATGCGCTGCACCGTAGTCATTACGACGATGCTGCTGCGTCATGTCCGTATAACCGCTATAGAAAACAGTGTTCGGATAGTCGCAGTGATGGCAGTAATGATGGTTGGCCATGTACGTATTCACATACGCCTGGTAGTGGTTCAAATAGATCGGCTTCGGTTGGGTGTAGTAACTCGGGAAATAACCGTAGTAGTACGGCGACACCCAAGCGGTATAACGCGGATGACCATAACTGTCATACAGCGGCGGACGCTTGATGAACACCGGACGAACGATATAGTTGTAGCCGTACAGATAGCGGTCACCCACTACCTCTACATACAACGCGTCTGCCCGACGCTCCGCGATCAACGTTGCTACATCCTGGAACACGCTCGGCGCCAGACAGGCCTGTAACAACAAGGTGTGATAATACCCGCGCGAGGTCTCAATCACACGCAGATAGTCGATCCAACCGTCGCGATTTAGATCCAAGTTATTGATCATGTATCGGCTCGAGTTGAGGATCTCTTCGAACTCACGTACCGAATGGCTCTCGGCAAAAGCCGCAGCCACGGCATTGAGGTCGAGATAGAAGCACGGATCGGAGTTGTAGTTCGTTACCGTGACGGTAGTGACCGTCGTAGTCTTCGGCGTCGGCGTCGTGACCGTAGTCGTATAAACGGTCTTCGGCGGCGCTACCGGCTCTACGGTCGGTGCTACCGTGAAGATCGACGTCCAGCAGCTTGTCAAACTGATAGCCGCAAGGACTAATAATGATAATTTTTTCATCAGGATATTCATTATTAATTATTCATTATTCACTATCAAAGGCTCTTCGCTACTTCGATCTCTTCGAAGGACTCGAGGATATCGCCTGCCTGCAGGTCGTCATAAGCCTTGAGACTCAAACCGCACTCGGTATTCACACCGGCCTCTTTGATATCATCCTTGACATGCTTGAGGGATGCCAGTTCGGCGGTCTTGATCACGATGCCGTCACGGATGACGCGTACTTTGTTACCGCGCTTGATCTTACCCTCTCGCACGATACATCCGGCGATCGTACCCACTTTCGAGATATGGAAGGTCTGCAGCACCTCGAGGGTAGCCGTTACTTCTTCCTTCACCTCCGGAGCCAACATACCGGCCATAGCGTCCTTCACCTCGTTGATCGCATCGTAGATGATCGAGTAGATACGGATATCGACCTCTTCGGTCTCTGCCATACGACGCGCCGTACCGGTAGGACGTACGTTAAAGCCGACGATGATTGCATCCGAAGCCGCAGCCAGCATCACATCGCTATCGGAGATAGCACCGACAGCTCCGTGGATGACATTGACCTGAATATTCTCCGTGGAAAGTTTGATGAGCGAGTCTTTAATAGCCTCGACAGAACCGTCCACATCGGCTTTGACGATGATGTTGAGCTCCTTGAAGTCACCGATAGCCAGACGACGACCGATCTCCTCGAGACCGACGTGTTTCTTGGTGCGGATGGACTGCTCGCGTTGCAGTTGCTCACGTTTGTTCGCTATCTCACGCGCCTCCTGCTCCGTCGGCAGTACGTTGAACTCATCACCGGCCTGCGGTGCACCGTTCAGACCCAAGATCGAACAGGGTTCACCGGGCTTAACCTCCGTGATCTTCTGACCACGCTCATTGAACATCGCTTTGATACGACCGTGGAACGTACCGGCCAGCACGATATCGCCCATATGAAGCGTTCCGTCCTGTACGAGCAGCGTAGCCACATAGCCGCGTCCCTTGTCCAACGAAGACTCGATGACCGAACCCTTCGCACGACGTTTGGGGTTGGCCTTGAGGTCGAGTAACTCTGCCTCCAGCAGCACTTTCTCCAGCAGCTCATACACGCCTGTTCCTTTTTTCGCGGAGATCTCCTGGCATTGGTATTTACCACCCCAGTCTTCGACAAGGATGTTCATATTCGAGAGCTGCTCACGGATCTTATCGGGGTTCGCTCCGGGTTTATCCACTTTATTGATAGCGAATACCATCGGTACGCCTGCCGCCTGGGCATGGTTGATTGCCTCGATCGTCTGCGGCATGACGGCATCGTCCGCCGCGATGATGATGATCGCGATATCCGTCACTTTCGCACCACGCGCACGCATGGCGGTGAAGGCCGCGTGACCCGGGGTGTCGAGGAAAGTAATATGCTGTCCGTTCTTGAGCTTCACATTGTACGCACCGATATGCTGGGTGATACCACCTGCCTCACCGGCGATCACGTTCGCATTACGGATGTGGTCAAGGAGAGAGGTCTTACCGTGGTCAACGTGACCCATAACGGTGACGATCGGGCAGCGGGACTCGACATCTTCGTCGTTGATCACCTCGTCCGCATTGATCTCTTCTACCACATGCGCCGCTACATACTCCGTCTGGAAACCGAACTCCTCAGCCACGAGATTGATCGTCTCGGCATCGAGGCGCTGGTTGATCGAAACGAATAAGCCAAGACTCATACAGGTACCGATGATCTTATTCACCGGCACGTTCATCATCACAGCCAGGTCATTCGCGGTCACGAACTCTGTCAATTTCAGCACTTTGGATTGCTCCTGTGCCTCCATCATCTCAAGTTCATGCTTCTCGCGCTCCTGCTCACGACGCTCGCGTTTATATTTAGAGGTGTTGGATTGACCTTTCTTCTGCGAGAGACGGGTCAGCGTCTCCTTCAGCGCGCGATCCACCTCTTCCTGCGAAGCCTCACGAGGCTGGTTCTTCTTTCCTTTGGGCTTACCTGTCTGATTCCGTTTATCGTTCGGGTCCACTTTAGATCCCTTGATACGCTCACGTTTGCGGCGCTCGGCTGCCGCCTGTTGTGCTGCCTGTTGCGCAGCCTGCTGTGCCGCCTGACGCTCCTCACGCTCCTTACGTTTCTGCTCCTTGGTCTTCTTAGCCGGACGGGTCGAGGTATCGATCGAATCGAGGTCGATCTTACCTACCACTTTCGGGCCGTCGGTCACTTCGGGTTTACCCAGCGTGAAGATTTGCGGTTTCGCTTGCTCTGCTGCTGCCTTAGCTGCCGCCTGTGCCGCACGCTCCGCCTCTTCTTCGGCCTTACGGGCTGCTTCACGACGCGCTGCTTCTTCGGCTGCCGCTTTCTCTGCCGCCGCCTTAGCTGCCGCCTGCGCTTCCTCTTCCGCCTTACGCGCTGCCTCACGACGCGCTGCCTCTTCGGCTGCCGCTTTCTCTGCTGCTGCCTTAGCTGCCGCCTGGGCCGCACGCTCCGCCTCTTCGCGCTCTTGACGGGCCGCCGCCTGACGATCCGCCTCTATCTTCTCCGCCATGTCCTTGTTGAACTCCTTGGCGAGCAGCAGGTAGAGGTCGTCGTCGATACGTACGTTCGGATCCGACTCTATCGCATGACCGTTCTTCTCGCACCATGCGGTGAGAGTAGCCATACCGATATTCAGTTCTTTACATGCTTTAATTAACTTTATTGCCATAATAGTTGTTAGTTTGGTGCCTTTGGCACGTTAAACAGTTAAGATGGTACTTGTACGTTAAAATGGTCTTCGACGTTAATGGGTAGCGTTTCTAACGTTTTTCGTAGAAAAACCATTTTAACCATTTAACGTTTCACAATGTGAAACCATTTTAACAATTTAACGCGATTTCATCGCTTTAGTCGTTTTCAAACTCCGTCTTGAGGATACGGATGACGTCATCGATCGTCTCTTCCTCCAGGTCGGTACGAGAAAGCAAGTCTTCCTTGTTTGCTCTCAGCACCTCTTTGGCTGTGTCATAACCGGCTGCCTTGAATGCATCGATGACCCAAGTATCGATCTCGTCATTGAACTCCTCGAGATAGATATCGTCTGCATCCTCTTCGTCGATCTCGCGATAGACGTCGATCTCATAACCGGTCAGCATACCTGCCAACTTGACGTTGTAGCCACCCTTACCGATCGCGAGGCTCACCTCTTCCGGCTTCAGGTAAACACGTGCTTTCTTGTTCTCCTCGTCGATTTCCATGCTGGAGATCTTCGCCGGAGCCAATGCACGCTGGATATACAGGTTCACATTCGAGGTATAGTTGATCACGTCGATGTTCTCATTGCGCAACTCACGAACGATACCGTGGATACGCGCACCCTTCACACCGACACAAGCACCTACCGGATCGATACGGTCGTCGAAGGTCTCAACGGCTACTTTCGCACGCTCACCCGGGATACGGGCGATGTTCTTGATCGCGATCAGACCTTCCTTGACCTCCGGGATCTCCTGCTCGAATAAGCGCTGCAGGAAGAGCGGAGCGGTACGACTCAACACAATCTTCGGATTCGAGTTATTATTCTCCACCTGGATCACTACGGCACGTACCATATCCCCCTTGCGGTAGAAGTCCGTCGGGATCTGGTTCTGCTTCGGCAAGTAGAGCTCGTTCCCTTCTTCGTCCAGCAGCAGGATCTCTTTCTTCCATACCTGGTACAACTCACCCGTCACGATCTGGCCACGCATATCTTTATAATGCTCATAGAGCGCCTCCTTCTGCAATTCGAGGATCTTCGATGCCAGCGTCTGACGGAGATTGAGGATCATACGGCGACCGAAAGAAGCCAACTCTACCTTATCCGTTACCTCTTCACCGACCTCTGCCTCATCATCCAGCAGCAATGCATCGCTCAGCGCGATCTGCGTGTCGGGATTCGCTACGTCGCCATCTTCCATCACCAGACGGTTGCGGTAAATCTCCAAATCGCCCTTATCAGGGTTCACGATGATCGTATAGTCAGCGGAAGGACCGTACATCTTCAGAATAACCGTCTTGAACGACTCCTCCAGCACCGTGATCAACGTACGTTTGTCGATACTTTTGTTTTCCTTAAAGTCTTTGAAAATGTCAACCAGGTTGACTGTTTCTTGTTTGTTTGCCATTTTTGCTATGTAATATTAAATTTGAAATCTTAAATTTGAAATCTCAAAATTTGAGATCGTACTTCACGTACTTCGGTTCATCGTACCGCCATGTATGCGTCACGATCTGCGTCTGCTTGCGCTTCTTACCCTCTACCGCAACTTTCTCCTCCACATCGACACTGAACGTCTCTTCATCCACACTCACGAGTTGACCGCGAAGTTTCTTTCCCTCCACAAGCACCTCCACATCATGGCCGAGGTTCTTCTCGTACTGCATCTTGGTCTTGAACGGATCGGTCAGGCTCACACTCCCTACTTCCAGCGAATAGTCCGGCTCTACGGTATCGAGCTTCTCCACCAGATAGCGGTTCAACTCCGCGCAGAAATCCACATCCACGCCGGCAAGGCGATCCACCTCCACCAATATATCATTCCCCGCCGACACATTCAGCGTGATCAACTCATAATCGGTACCCTGCAGGTACTCCTCAATCCAGTTTTGTAGTTGTTGTTTATCCATATTCTTATAAAAGTGAGGAGACCTTTTCGGGTCCCCTCATTCATTTCACGCTGCAAAAGTACTGCTTTTTTTTGAATTATACAAATAATTCAGCAACTTTTTGCAAAAATAATGCATTTTTTAGTGTTTTCGCCTCAAAACGATGTCATAAATGTTTATTTGCGTTTCCCGAACAGACTCAGCAGACGAAGCAGCAGGTTGATGAAATCCAGATAAAGCGACAGCGCACCCATCAACGCAATCTTCATATTCCCTTCGTTCACCGTCTCCTGATTCAGCATCAACGTCCGGATCTGCTGCGCATCATACACCGTCAGGCCCGCGAAGATCATCACGCCGATGGCCGACATCCAAATCGACTCCGGACGACCCATGATAAGACCTACCACCGAAGCGATGATCAGACCCGCCAAAGCGATGATCAGGAAGGTCCCTAACCTACTCAGATCGCGCTTCGTCACGGTACCCACAAACGCCAGCACCGCAAAAGAGCCTGCCGTCACAAAGAAGATCTCCCCTATACTGCCCAACTCATAGAGCAGGAAGATCGAACTGAGCGTCAGACCGTTCAATGCGCTGTACACCACAAACATCAGCGCCGCAGTCACAAAACGCATCTTCTCGATTCGCATACTCAGCACCATCACCAACGCGATCTCTGCAATCAACAAACCCCAGAAAATCAACTGATTGCCAAAGATCAGCTGCAACAAGGCCGGCGTGTTCGCTACCACCCATGCTACCGCACCTGTCAGCGCCAAACCGCCTGTCATCCAGACATACACATCGCGCATCAATTCCCGCACCACTTCTTTCTGCTGCTCATCCACGATGGTCGTCTCTTCATACATGATATTCTCCATAATGACCCAAATTTATAATTCCGCTGCAAAGATACAACTTTTTTCTCATATACGCAAGAAAATAAGATAAAAAATTTATGGAAAAATGCGCGCGTGCTTGCGCATGTCAAAAAAAAGCAGTAATTTTGCGGGCAAAATTGCAGTTATGATTATAACCGAACTCAAATAAAACTATTCTAAGCTATGGGTATTATCAATTCCTTTATACAGACCGATTGGTTAATGGTCATCACGAAGATTGTGCTGGCCACGGGTTTAGGCTATGTGTTAGGCGCAGAGCGTGAGTTGCACGGTAAGGTCGTCGGTACGCGTACGATCTCCCTCATCGCGATCGGCAGTGCGCTCTATGTGCTGATGTCCCCTTCTATCTTCGGCGGCGATAACAGCCGAATCATCGCGCAGGTCGTATCCGGTATCGGTTTCTTAGGCGCCGGTATCATCTTCAAGAACGGCGACACGGTGAAGGGTCTTACAACCGCCGCCACCGTCTGGTGCGCCGCAGCCGTGGGCTGTCTCTGCGGCACAGGTATGTTCGCCGAGGCCATCCTTGGCACCATCGTCATCCTTGGCGTCAACATCTGCTTCAAGCACCTCAAGGAACACAAAGAGGAACATGGAGAGGAGAAATAGAAATAAGAAATAAGGAAACATGGAAAATAATAATCAAGGTATAAGCAAGAATAGCACAGCTATTAAAGTAGCAGAGTTAGCAACGATATTCTATGCGATTTTGGTATTTATGAGTCTATTGATTGACTCTGCTTACTACTCACAATTCAATATAAGGATTGTGTCGTATATGTCTATTTCCGAGATTTTACTCTCATGCGTAGAAAATTTACATCAATACGCAATCCCTTTATTAGTTTCTATTGCCGCCTTGATTGCATATCATTTTTTATTTATTGACCCATTTTCTAAAATGATGCTTGATCCTCGGAAGTGGTTAAAGAAAATATCCGACCAAGATAGAGTATTGTCGCATAGATTTTATTTCTATTTTGGACAGCGTACTTCGACACATGCAAAATATAGTATCGTAGCGCACTATAATTTTATAGCTTTTTTATTACCTCTTGGCGTGGGATTGAGTACACTTGGCCCGTTAAGCGATATCATTAGCAAATATTCCTCAAGTCAAAACATCATCTTTTGCGTTTTATTGGCATACGCTGCGATTTTGTATTTCTTCCTTGGAAACTATAATCACTTTAGAGAACAGGACTATGACTGGAGCAAACATCCGCTTTTTGAAAAAATGTATGCCGGTGCAAGATTTCGAAAAGACGTCGCTCCCCATCACTTCACTCGCACGGAGAAAAAAATGATTGAACTCAACTATAAATATAGACATGTACTAGTTTGCTTATCCTTCTTTATATCATTATTTGTATCCCTCTGTTTGGGTATGTATTTCACCGCTAAAGATGTTAAAGAAAATGGCAATAACACATGTGTTGTCATGCAACGCAATGGAGAGATCATTGACACCAGAACACAAAATATTGACTATATAGGAGAAAGTGCCGGATTTATCTTTATCTATGATAGAGCAACGCAAGGCACTATGGTTTATGAAAGACAATCTCTCGACTCCTATCTTTTCATTGAGAAATCCGCTTGTCACTTAGACGAAATAAGTAATGAATGCGCTCCTATTACACAGAATTACACTTCTCTCGTCAAGCAATCAGTCATAGATTCTTTAACAAAAAGAAACGAAATGATTCCATGCGACTTCGAATTTGAGCACCCTCACATGAACTATCTATTAGCGGCACAGGATATCAATCATACTCTATGGGTAGACACAACGAATAACACCTATCTAGAACAAATCACATTGCCTAAAGATATGTATAGTGCCCAACCTTCTTGTGAGGATTTGTTTTGTTTAGATCAATATTACAAAGATGGAGATCGACAAGTAAAACATGGAGCAAGAATTACACAAAACACATATCATGGAAAGGATGGCGAGAACATACTAACGCTTGTATGCACCGGCAAAAATCATAATGCCTGGTTATATTTTGATCCAACCGGAAGGAATATACAATATGGAGATGAGATTTTCAAATCGCTATCTATGAAATATCCCGCTAAAGAACAAATTAAGATCTTACTGAGTAATATGAATCAAGAAGAAACAATGATTCTCATATTATTCTTTACTCTATCGTCTTGTGTATTCTTAATCTTTCCGTTCATAATAACCCGAAAGTCAAGACTAAAAAGGGGAGAAACAATCTGCAATCGAGAGAATAAGAAATAGAGACATTGCTTTAATAGGATTTTTAATGTTCTTACTATATATCATATGCCATTATATATGTTCCCAAATGAATCCGTATGGAAACACAAATAAAATTATTGAATTAAGTTACTTAACAATAAATGGTCTGTTAGCAATACTTGGCACCATTGGAGGATTAATCATTTACAAAAAGCATACATCCAATGTATAACGCTGATAAAACAAACACCAATATATATGTACCTTTGCAGCCGCAAAGGTTTGAAACACGAAAAAATGAAAAATAGAATGTTCAATTTTACCCCCCCCATAGCAAAAATGTTGCACTTAAGAAGATATGGGACTATTACAAATCCGAACTGATCTTTGGGTTAGTGCTGCTGGCGGTGCTCATCCCAAGCACATTCCTCTCGCGGCTTATTCCGGAGGAGTTCTTTGATAGTTTCCTCAATCCCGCCCTCAGTTTTGCTTTTGCGGTGGTTTGTTTCTTCGGTGCTACGTTGTGCCTCAAGCATCTGGAGAACAACCGCATCCGTAAGGTATGGGCAATCATCCTGATCCTATGGGGAGGCTGGGAATTGGTGATGGTGGCATTGTTTAAATCCGCTTCCAATCCTTTTCAGGTGGGCAATGAAATCATGGAGAGCGGTTCGATGCTGGCAGCCTGTGTGTTTGCGTGGATGTTGCTTATTTACCCTAGTATCTCTATTCATCCTGGGAAGTTCAACTGGGGACGCGATGCGTTGTTCTTATTGCCGCTGGTGGTGCTTGGAGTGATTGATTATCTTCTTCCCGTTGACTTGCGTGTCCTCATCGCCTTGTATCCTATGGGGTTGATGGTTGTTGTTTTTCAGAATATTCGCCGGTACCGCCAATGGTGCGAGGAAAACTTCTCCACCTTAGACGATATAGATGCGCAGTGGATCGTGCGGTATATGGTGATGATCATTCTGGCCGGATTGGTATTCTATTATCTGTGCGTGAGTGACGACCCGGCGCGTGCCTTCACCCAACAGTGGTACCTCATGTTCGTCCTTGGTTATACCACCGAGCAGGTGCTTTTCCGTCCCGACCCATGGGAGCGCTTGCATAGTACGGCGGTGGAGGAAGAGAAGGAAGAATCGAATCCTTCTAATTCCGCCTATCGTGCCAAGTTAGAGGAATGGCTCGCTAAGGAGAAACCTTATCTCAATCCCGATTTTCAGTTAATGGACTTGCGTCAGGTCTTGCCGCTTAACCGCACTTATCTAAGCCAACTTATCAATGCCCAATATGGTTGTTCGTTCTATCAATGGGTCAACGACCTGCGTATCGAGGAAGCCAAGCGCCTCATGACCGAGCAGCCGGAGATGACAATAGAAGAAGTCTCCAAGCAATGCGGCTTTTCGTACAGACGCAATTTCTCGCGTACCTTTGTGGAGATAACGGGAATGACACCGTCCGAATGGCGCAGTAGAGGGGGCTATTCGTAAAAAATCGCAAAAACGCATCTTCGGGTGCGTTTTTTTGTAAAAACACTTGCGTATATCAAAAAAAAGCTGTACCTTTGCAGTGGTTTTAATCCGAAAATCGTCGTAATTGCGACAGTATTCGTAGTTTAGTAGATTATGGACATACAACGAAATGATTATGTAGAACGGCTTTATTCCAAGAGTTGGAATGGCAAAGTGAAGATTATCACCGGCATACGTCGCTGTGGGAAATCGTATCTGTTATCTCATCTGTATAAGCAATACTTGCTGCAAAAAGGAGCACAAGAAGATAGCTTTGTCGAGATTGACCTGGAACCAAAGAGTAATATCGCCTACCGTAATCCTAATACGTTGTATGACTATATCATGGAACGATGCCAAGACAAGCAGCGGAAGTATTATGTCTTTATTGATGAAATACAATTATGTTACAAAGTCAAGAACACCGATATAGACGAAGCGCTTGTGCCGGAGGAGGACAGAGATTTGCTCTATACTACTTTCTATGATATCTTAAATGATCTACGTGCGCAACCCAATATGGATGTGTATGTGACCGGTAGCAACTCCAAGATGCTATCCACCGATATCGTCACCAACTTCCGTGACCGTGGTAGTGAGATTAGAGTCTATCCTTTGTCGTTTGCAGAGTTCTACACCTTCTCGGGAATGGATTCATACGCCGCGCTTGGACAATATCTCACTTATGGTGGAATGCCTTTGGCTGTCTTGGAACCCAACGAGCAAGAGAGACGCAATTACCTTGCGAATCTGCATAAGAACGTCTATATGAAGGATATCGTAGAGCGTTATAAATTAAAGGATGATGTTATTATTGATTCATTAACCGATGCTGTCTATTCAGCGGTAGGCTCTCTATCGAATCCATATAAATTTGCCAATACCATCAAATCCGTCATGGGGCAGAATACCACGGATAAAACGATCAAAGGCTACCTGTCTTACTTAGAAGACGCATATCTGATTTCAGAGGCAGAACGCTATGACGTGAAAGGCAAGCGCTATTTTGAAAATATCAAGAAGTACTACGCTATGGATCTTGGTCTGCGTAATGCGCGGCTTAACTTCCGACAACAAGAACGTTCGCATCTCATGGAGAATATGATATACAATGAGTTGATTCGGCGCGGTTATCGTGTGGATGTAGGAGTAGTAGAAGTGGAACAAATGGTAAATGGCAAACGCCAACAGAGCCAGTATGAGATTGATTTTATCATTAACAATGGTTCACAGAAAATCTATATCCAGTCTGCGCTTAATATAGACACCGAGGCGAAAAGAGATCAAGAGACCTTCTCGCTTCGCCATACGAAAGACTCCTTCCGTAAAATCGTTATCTTGGATGGAAATGCCCTGCCTTGGACGGACGAAGAAGGAATAACATACATAGGTGTGATACCATTTTTATTACAGCAAGAGAACACCCTATAGGGGGCAATTCGTAAATTTTTCGCCCATATAGGGGGCAACTCGTAAATATCTGCACGTGCGTATTGCGTACGTGCTTTTATTTGTGTACCTTTGTCCGAAATTTGGTGTGCAACAAACTAATTAACCATATTTATTAACTAAAAATCAAAATTTATGAGAAAAAAGATTTTTACATTTCTTCTTGCCCTCGCGGCAAGCGTAGGGCTTAGTTGGGCAACAACCACCTATGTGACCATCACCCAAAACGACTTCCCCGATTGGGACATGTCTTTCACTAAAGACGGCGTAACCGTTTCGGCTGGCTTCATAGACGGTGGGCAAGGCAACATCATGGCAGGAATGGGAGACGGTTCTTTTAGTACCACACTCGGCAGCTTCACCAAGATTGAAGTAAATGCAATGGAAGTGAATATATCAGGCGAAGGTTGGTCGGGCGATTATGAACACAGGACCTGGACCGGCAATGCCTCCAACGTATCGTTCAGTGGCGAAATTATGGGTAACGGTCAGGGAGTTACTCTCAAGTTCACCATCGGAGATCCCCTACCAACCTACACCGTAGCGCTGGAAGCAGGCACAGCCAATGCCAATAAAGTAACGCTGAGTAAAACTTCTGCTGTAGAAGGCGCAACCGTTACCGTTACTCCGGATGAGGAATACGAGATCACGGCGTTCTCGGCTACGTACAATACGACGGAAGAAGCCCCATCAACGCTCAATCCCGAGACCGGTGCATATAGCTTCACGATGCCTGCTTATGACGTAACCATCGAGGCTACGATTGCTTTAAAGCCGGTTCCGGAAGGAGACATTTTCGCAGGCTTCACGGCAACGGCCGGTTCAGGCGGATTTAACAATGAAGGTCATGCCAATCTGGTAGATAACAAGTTCACTTCCGCTGATTGGACAAAATGGTGTGCCGACAATAGTTATAAGAGCGTTCCGACGGGCGAGACCGGTGATGCTTGCTGGTGGATAGATTTTGAGGCAGATGCAGCCCTTAGTTTAACCGGTTACATTCTGACTACCGGTAATGACACTGGCAGTGAGCACGGACGTAACCCGAAAAACTGGGTCCTCAAAGCGAAACTCGATGCCAATGACGCATGGACCACGATCGCTACTGTGACCAATGATGTCACTATGAAAAATCAAAGTTTCAAAGACTACAAGTTCTTTGTGGATCAGTCGGGTACGTACCAATACTTCCGCTTTGAAGTGTTTGCAAATCAGGGCGCTGATGTAATGCAGCTTTGCGAGTTACGCCTTATCGGTGCAGAACCGGTTTTGGTAACTGCCTACACCCTGCAACTCGTAGCAGATCCGACGAAGGGATCGGTAGCCGTTACTAACCTGCTCGGCAGCGGAATCGTTGATAACGGTGACGGCACATACGACGTTCCGGAGGGCGCAGAGGTAACACTCCAAGCTACCCCGAACGAGGGCTACGAGTTCACCGGCTGGAAAGCAGGAAGTGTTGGTTGCGATTTTACCGATTGCGGAATCGCTCTCTCCACCGTTGATAACCCGCTGACCTTCGACATGAACAATGAAGTAGCTTTCATGGCTGAGTTTGCAGCAGTTGCTCCGACTCCGCAACCGGTAACTGATCCGATCACACCGTACGCAGATCCGCAGGATGCAAGCGTTTATTACAGCACGTTCTATGACAGCAACTTTAAGTACGAATTGCCCGCAGGCGTAGAGGCATACGTAGCAGACCTGAGCGGTGCTAACCTCTTGCTGACGAAGATTGCAGAGGCAGGTGAGGTGATTCCGGCAGACAATGCGGTAATCCTCAAATCGACCGTAAGTTCGTTCACTCTTACCCCGAGCGATGCAGACGCTGTTACCTTCACCGCGACCAACGACCTGCAAGGTTCCGATACCCAGATTGCTACTCCGGCTAACTGCTACGTATTGGCAGGTACCGATGGTGTGGTTGGATTCTATCACTATACCGCTGCTAACCTCAATGCGCACAAGGCATATGTAGTATATAGCGGTTCGAACCAAGCTCCGCGTCGTATGCCGTTCATCTTCGATCAGGCTACAGGAATGGAGAATGTACAAGGTGACAATGTACAAAGTACAAAGGTTATCGAGAACGGACAATTAATCATTATCCGCAATGGTGTACGATACAATGCTGCGGGTCAAAACGTAAAATAAGGAGGACACAACTATGACAAAGACTTATATTCAACCCGAAGTGCTTGTTGCACGCATAGCATTGGAATCTATGGTATTGGCTGGCAGTCCTGCTCCCGCAGCAGGCGACCAAATGCCTATCGGCGGTGGTGACACCGATATCCAGTGGTAAATCATAGCCATTAGGCTATCCGTATCGCAAGAGGCGGTTCACGAACATCGTGAGCCGTCTCTTTTTTTTGTGCGTTTGTATGGTGGCGAGGGCACCGCCTTTTTGCTTGTTTTGAAACCGGCATATGATGCCGGACTAACGGACGAAGACAATGCCGACTAATAGTCGGCGCAAAAAAAGAATCTTACAAACAAGCAAAAAGAATGGCAAAGAGTATGAGGTCATTGACCGGATGTTCGCAGCAGTGCTGAGTGCTAACGAGAGTGAAGCAACCATCAAGGCATTACGCCCGCAGGTGGAAAAAGCGGTGCGAGAAGAACACGCAGATCCAAGATGCTAATCTGGACTTCTACAAGCAGCTTCACAGTTACTACGAGAATCTCCAGGACAATGTCAAAGAGGCCCGCGCGGACCTCAAGCGTGCGGCAGAGAAACTCGAGAAAGCACACCCCGATTCCGAGTCCATCAAGTATGGCTTCTCCATCGCACTGATGGGCTAAAAAGAAAGTAACCAAAGAAAAAATAAAATTATCATTGTTAAGTCCATGTATCTGTAGTTCCCCCCTATAATCCCCCCCTAAGGACTGAAAGGGACGAACCCTAATAGGCGGCGATATCCATTTCGCGAACCGCAAAACATCGGCCAGGCAAGCATGGGAGGCCCATCCGGAGAAACATTTCGCCATCATCACATGGTTGCGGGCACACGGCAAATACCCCAATCGCAATCCGTATTTCTTCATTTTGGACTTCCAGGCACAAAAACGAAGAAAATATGATTTTTGCGAAAAATTTTTCACTCCTGATGGAACACTAAAGTAGGTTTTACTATTATCTTTGCAGTCGAATTAAAAAAAACACACATCATTATGATCTCCAACTTCCTCCGGTGAAATGGAACATTCTTGGGTAGGTAATGCATAGTACTTGCCCCTTACTTAACCAGTACTTACACCCGATGGTGATTTAGAACATTTTTACAATTAACAATTATCAATTAACCAACAATTTTTAAGAAAGGAAAAAAGAAATGGCAGTAATGAAAGTAGGCGCTGCGGCGCAGAGTACGACCAGGAGCACGGCAACTAAGCCTCCGCTCCCCTTAAAGGAAAAATCGCTCAATTCGGGCGATTTTTCTGTATTTATTGGCATCATAGATAGCAAATTGCATTTTTTTTGAAAAAAAGTTGCCCGAAAATTTGGTCATGTCAGAAAAATGTAGTAATTTTGCACGCTTTTTTGCGGAATAGGCTCGAGTAAGTGTCGTTTCGTATAACGACCGCCGCACCGCCCTAACATTTAACAAACGTATTTCAATGTACGCAATTGTAGAAATGAAAGGCCAGCAATTTAAAGTAGAGGCTGGCAAGAAATTGTTCATCAATCGTATGAACGAGCTCGAAGCAGGCGCAACCGTTGAGTTTGAGAACGTGCTGCTCCTGGACAACGAGGGTAAAGTAAAAGTTGGTGCTCCTTATGTAAAGGGTGCAAAAGTGGTTTGCGAAGTACTCAACAATGAGTGCCGCGGCGAGAAGATTCTTGTTTTCCACAAGAAACGTCGCAAAGGTTTCCGCAAACTCAACGGTCACCGTCAGGACTTGACAAGAAAGGTGTCGGTAGTTCTAAGAACGGCCGTGAATCAGAAAGCAAACGTCTTGGCGTGAAGATCTTTGGTGGTCAATTCGCAAAGGCAGGTAACATCATCGTACGTCAACGTGGTACCGTGCACAACCCGGGTGAAAACATGGGTATGGGTAGCGACCACACACTCTTCGCTCTCTGCGACGGAATCGTAGTATTCCGCAAGAAACGCGACAACAAATCGTACGTATCCATTCAACCGGCAGAAGCGTAAGTATGTTAACTCTTAAACAGATTTACGACGATAAGGCGAAAGTCATTGCCGGACTCAACAAGAAGCACTTCTCAGGCGCCCAAGAGGCAATCGACGAAGTGCTTCGTCTTGATGGTATTCGCAAGTCCGCACAGCAGCAGAAAGATGCCGCAGCGGCGCAGATGAACCAGATCAGCAAGTCGATCGGTATGCTCATGGCCAAAGGTCAGCGTGCAGAGGCCGAAGAGGCCAAAGCGCAGACAGGTGCCCTCAAAGCACAGATCGCGGAGTTTGACCGGCAGATGTCCGAAGCCGAAGAGGCGCAGACCAAGCTGCTGCTCACGATCCCGAACGTGCCGTACGACATTGTGCCGGAAGGATCTTGCGCAGAGGATAACTTGGTCGTTAAATCCAACGTACCGCACCACGGTGGCGACACCGTAGGTACCTGGGTCGGCGAGGTGAATAACGACGAAGCGAAGCTTCCGCACTGGGATCTGGCGAAGAAATACAACCTCATCGACTTCGACCTGGGTGTCAAGATCTCGGGTGCAGGCTTTCCTGTTTATATCGGCCAAGGCGCACGCCTCCAACGTGCCCTCATCAATTTCTTCCTTACGGAAGCCAACAAAGCCGGATACACGGAGATTATGCCGCCGACCGTTGTCAACGCTGCGTCGGGTTACGGCACAGGCCAGCTGCCGGATAAGGAAGGTCAGATGTACCACTGCGAAGTGGACGACCTCTATCTCATCCCGACCGCTGAGGTACCTGTGACGAACCTCTATCGCGACGTCATCATCGACGAGGCACAGCTGCCGATCAAGAACTGCGCCTACACGGAGTGTTTCCGTCGCGAGGCAGGTAGTTACGGCAAGGATGTACGCGGACTGAATCGTCTGCATGAGTTCTCGAAGATCGAGATCGTACGCATCGACACGCCCGAACATTCGGACGCTTCCCACAAAGAGATGCTGGAGCACGTAGAGGGTCTGTTGCAGAAACTCGAGCTGCCCTATCGTATCCTCCGCCTCTCCGGCGGCGATATGAGCTTCACGGCTGCGCTCTGCTATGATTTCGAGGTCTATAGCGAGGCACAGCATCGTTGGCTCGAGGTTTCCTCCACGTCCAATTTCGACACCTACCAGGCTAACCGCCTCAAATGTCGTTACCGTCGTGCCGAGGACAAAAAAGTGGTGCTCTGCCACACGCTCAACGGATCGGCGCTTGCCCTCCCGCGTATTGTGGCTGCGCTGCTTGAGAACAACCAATGCGAAGAAGGTATCCGTATCCCGAAGGCACTGCAACCGTTCTTCGGAGACGACATGATTCGCTAATTTGAGGGAAATTTTCAAAAAAGTGGCATACACTATTGTGTATGTCATTTTTTTTTTGTAATTTTGCACGCAAAATTGAATCGCGTCTTATGACTACTACCATTATTGCAATAATCCTGACGATCATCGTGCTGATCTTTGGCTTCTGGCTGATTCAGTACTCGCAGTTCCGTAACGAAGAGAAGAAACGTCAGTGGGAGCTCAAACGCGAGAGCCAGAAGAGCATCTCGCCCATCCGCCTGCGCGCTTACGAGCGCCTTACCTTATTACTCGAGCGTACGAAACCCGAGCATATGATCATGGAGATGCAGAAAGCCTATCCGGAGGCCATGACGACCTGGACCGTAGGCCAGATGCAGCAGTACCTGCTCCAAACCCTGCGGGCGGAGTTTGACCATAACCAGAGTCAGCAGGTCTACGTGAGCGACGAGGTATGGGACCTCATCATCAATGCCCGTGACCAGATGGGAGCCTTCCTCATCGCCATCACAGCCCAACTGCCCAAAGATGCCACGGCGCAGACCTATGTCACGGCCCTCTTGACCGCCTATGCCAGCAACGGCACCACACCCACAGAGAAAGCCCTTGAGGAATTGAAGAATGAAGCGAAATCGCTTATGTAACATATTGGTCCTTGCTCTTTGCGCTTGGCTCTTTGTTCCTGCCTACGCAGAGGACTCAATACCGGTGTACGGCGGTACGCAGGTAAAGATCGACATCCTCTCGCCGGTACTGACGCCAGGCTTGAATAACTGGCAGATGCAGCACTACGAGATTGCGGCGAACGTACAACTGGCGCACCGGTTCTATCCCACCCTCGAGTTGGGTTATGCCACCCCCGGCGGTTTTGCACGAATCGGATGCGACATCAATCCGCTTAAGAAACATCCGGATAGTCCGCATGCCTTGCTGGTCGGCGTTCGTATCGGTACAGCCGTGCAGACCAAAGGCGAGACCGATTGCTGGGGAGAGCTCGCAGTAGGATGTCAGGTCAATATAGCCAAAGGCTTTTACATGGGATGGATGGGACGACTCAAATTGCTCTTCACCCGCGACAACTCCGGACAGAGCGTGCGACCGATCTATATCCCGGGTTTCGGCATGCGGGACAACCTCGGATGGGGAGTGAACTATTATCTGGGCTGGAAAATTTAAAATCATAAATTTGAAATTTGAAATTAATAATATATTACTATGAACACAACACAATTAATGAATCGTGCGGCGGATAACATTCGTATCCTGGCAGCCGCAGCAGTAGAGAAAGCGAAGAGTGGTCACCCGGGCGGAGCCATGGGTGGTGCAGACTTTATCAATGTACTCTTCTCGGAGTTTCTGGAGTACGATCCGGACAATGCAGGCTGGGAAGCGCGTGACCGTTTCTTCCTGGACCCGGGCCATATGGCGCCGATGCTTTACGGACAGTTATGCCTGGCAGGTAAGTTCACCCTCGAAGACCTGCAGAACCTTCGTCAATGGGGTTCGGTAACGCCCGGACACCCGGAGCGCGAGATAGAGCGCATGATCGAGAACACCTCCGGTCCCCTCGGGCAAGGTCATACCTTTGCTGTTGGTGCCGCGATTGCAGCCAAGTGGTTCAATGCCCGTTACGGCGAGATCCACAACCCGACGATCTATGCCTTCATCTCCGACGGTGGTGTACAGGAAGAGATCTCTCAAGGCGCAGGCCGTTTGGCAGGACACCTGGGTTTGGACAATTTAGTAATGTTCTATGACTCCAACACGATCCAACTCTCCACAGGTTGCGGCGAAGTGACCTCGGAAGATGTGGCAGCCAAATATGCGGCATGGGGCTGGTACGTACAAGAGATACCGGGCAATGATCCCGATGCGATTCGTGAAGCCATTATCAAAGCCAAAGCGCACAAAGGTCAACCGTCCATCATCATCGGTCATACGACCATGGGTAAGGGCTGCGTGACGGCAGAAGGAGCTAATTGGGAAGGCAAGTGTTCAACCCACGGTGCGCCGCTCTCCAAAGCCGGCGCTTCGTTCGAGAAGACTATCGAACACCTTGGTGGCGATCCGACGAATCCGTTTGTCATCTTCCCGGAGGTGAAGAAACTATACGACGACCGTGCAGCCGAACTGCGTGAGATATGCAACAAACGCTACGTCGCTTACCACGAGTGGGCACAAGCAAACCCGCTGGCAGCGAACGAATACGAGACCTTCATGGCCGGAGAAGTACCTTGCATCGACTGGAGCCTCATTGAGCAGAAACCCGGTGACGCTACCCGTAACGCCAGCGGTAAGGTGCTGAGTTTCCTGGCTGAGCACGTTGGTAACATGATTGTTAGCTCGGCGGACCTCTCTAACTCCGACAAGACCGACGGCTTCCTCAAGAAGACCCATGCCCTCAAGAAAGGTGATTTCAGCGGTCAATTCCTGCAGGCCGGTGTGAGCGAACTCACCATGGCTTGTGTGATGATCGGTATGGCGCTGCATGGCGGAATTATTCCTGCGTGCGGTACGTTCTTCGTCTTCAGCGACTACATGAAACCGGCTGTACGTATGGCGGCCCTCATGGAGTTGCCGGTTAAGTTCATCTGGAGTCATGACGCTTTCCGTGTAGGCGAAGACGGTCCGACCCATGAACCGGTAGAGCAAGAAGCACAGATCCGTCTAATGGAGAAACTCCATAACCATCATGGCAAACCCTCGATGCTGGTACTCCGCCCTGCCGATGCCGAAGAGACCACCCTCGCTTGGCGTGCCGCTATCGAGAACACCGAGACTCCGACCGCCCTCATCTTGAGCCGTCAGGACATAGCGCCGGTACCCAACGTCAATCTCGAAGGCTTCCGCAAGGGTGCCTATATCGTATCGAAGGACGAGAACCCGCAAGTGGTACTGCTCGCTTCCGGTAGTGAGGTATCTACCCTCCTCGCCGGCGCGGAACTGCTGCGCGCAGAAGGTATCCGTCTGCAGATCGTGAGCGTACCGTCCGAAGGCCTCTTCCGTCTGCAAGATAAAGCATACCAAGACGAGGTACTGCCGAAGGGCATCAAGCGTTTCGGTATGACTGCCGGTCTGCCTTGCACGCTCGAGAGCCTGGTAGGCGAGAACGGTGCTATCTGGGGACTCGACAGTTTTGGCTTCTCTGCACCGTACAAGGTGCTGGATGAGAAACTCGGCTTCACCGCACAGAATGTTTATGAGCAAGTAAAAAAACTCTTATAATTAATGGAATACAATTTTAGTGACATAGAGCAAAAATGGCAAGCGGCATGGGACAAGGAAGGCGTCTATACCGTCTCCAATGAGTCCGACAAGCCCCATTACTACGTGCTCGATATGTTTCCCTACCCTTCGGGAGCAGGCCTGCATGTGGGTCACCCGCTGGGTTACATCGCCTCGGATATCTACAGCCGTTACAAACGTCTGAAAGGCTTTAACGTACTGCACCCGATGGGTTTTGACTCGTATGGTCTGCCGGCAGAGCAATATGCTATTCAGACCGGTACCCATCCTGAGGAGACGACCTACAAGAACATCGCGCGTTATATTGAGCAACTCAAGAAAATCGGTTTCTGTTACGATTGGAAGCGTGAGGTACGTACCTGCGATCCTGCGTTCTATAAATGGACACAGTGGGCGTTCGTACAGATGTTCAATTCGTACTTCGACCCCAAGACCCAAAAGGCGCAACCTATCTCCAAACTCATTGCCGAGTGGGAAGCCAATGACCCAAAATGGGCGACGCTCTCCGAACGCGAGCAACAGGAGCGGCTAATGAACTACCGCATCGCGTACCTCGCTGACACCAAAGTTAACTGGTGTCCGCAATTAGGTACAGTGCTGGCCAACGACGAGGTGTCCGAAGGACTCTCCGTTCGTGGCGGCTATCCGGTAGAGCAACGCGTGATGCGCCAATGGTGCTTGCGCGTGAGCGCCTATGCCGGTCGCTTGTTAGAGGGCTTAGATCGTATCGATTGGACGGATTCGCTCAAGGAGACGCAACGTAACTGGATCGGTCGTTCCGAAGGCGCCGAGATGCAGTTCAGCATCAAGGGTCAGGACGAACCCTTCACGATCTTCACAACGCGTGCCGATACAATCTTCGGCGTCACCTTTATGGTGTTAGCGCCGGAGAGCGAGTACGTACAGCGTGTAGTGACCGAAGAACATAAAGCGGAAGTAGAGGAATACCTCGCCTGGGTGAAACATCGTACGGAGCGTGAACGTATAGCGGACCGCCGCGTAACAGGTGTGTTCACCGGTTCGTACGCCATCAACCCGCTTACGCAAGGCGAGATCCCTATTTATATCTCCGATTATGTGCTGGCCGGTTACGGTACCGGTGCCATCATGGCGGTGCCGGCACACGACAGTCGCGACTATGCTTTCGCCAAACATTTTAACTTGCCGATCATCCCGCTAATCGAAGGGGCTGACGTCAGCGAAGAGTCGTTCGATGCCAAGGAAGGCAAGATGATCAATTCCGGTTTCCTCAACGGCATGGAGGTCAAAGAGGCCATCCAAGCCATGAAGGAATATATCACCAATACAGGCATAGGTCGTGTGAAAGTGAACTATCGTCTCCGTGACGCGATATTCAGTCGTCAGCGTTACTGGGGCGAACCCTTCCCGGTTTACTATATAGACGGCATGCCGTACACCTTGCCGGAAGAGGCGCTGCCGCTGCAATTACCCGAGGTTTCGGACTTTAAGCCCACCTCAGACGGTCGTCCGCCTCTTGGCAATGCGAAGAACTGGGAGTACGATGGTCATCCGTTGGAGCTTTGCACCATGCCCGGCTTTGCCGGCAGTTCTGCGTACTACCTCCGTTACATGGATCCGCATAATGACCAAGCCCTCGTCGGCAAACAAGCCAACGAGTACTGGCGTCAGGTGGATCTCTATCTCGGCGGGTCGGAACATGCAACGGGACACCTCATCTACAGTCGTTTCTGGAATAAATTCCTCTATGACTTAGGCTATGTATGCGAGGATGAACCGTTCAAGAAATTGATCAACCAGGGTATGATCCAAGGCCGTTCGAACTTCGTCTATCGTTATATCGGTGAAGGCGCAACGGGTAACCTCTATATCTCGTACAACCTCATCGAGAACCCGGAATACAAAGATAAAGTGCAGCCGATCCACGTCAATGTCAACATTGTCGATAACGACGTACTCGATATCCATGCCTTCCGTAACTGGATGCCGGAGTTCAAGAATGCGGAGTTCGTCTTTGCGGATGGCACCTCGTCTGAACTGACCGGTTACACCGCCGGACCGAAGCAATATATCTGCGGCTGGGCGGTAGAGAAGATGTCCAAATCGATGTTCAACGTAGTGAACCCCGATGACGTCATCGCAAAGTTTGGCGCCGACACGCTCCGTCTGTACGAAATGTTCTTGGGCCCGTTGGAGATGTCCAAACCTTGGGACACGAACGGCATCGACGGTGTGCACCGTTTCCTCAAACGCTTGTGGAACCTCTACGAGAATATCGAAGACGTAGAACCGACCAAAGACGAACTGCGTTCGCTACATAAGCTTATCAAGAAGATTACCTGGGATATCGAGAACTTCTCGTTCAACACGTCCATCCCGGCCTTCATGATCGCACAGAACGAATTGACAACCCTCAAGTGCAACAAACGCGCTATCCTGGAGCAATTTGCAATCCTTCTGGCACCCTACGCACCGCATATCGCGGAAGAGATGTGGCACCGTTGCGGCAACGAGTCGTTTGTAGTGAACGCCGAATGGCCGGAGTGCAATGAGGCTTACCTCGTAGAAGATACCCAGAAATATCCTGTGCAGTTCAACGGCAAGGTGCGTTTCACGCTCGAGTGCCCGAAAGACACACCGAAGGAAGAAGTGGAGAAACTTGTCCTCGCCCACGAAGACACAGCCAAATATCTCGCCGGCAACACCCCGAAGAAGATCATCGTCGTTCCCGGTAGAATTGTCAACATTGTGATGTAATAACTTTCTCTGAAAGAAAAAGCATCTTTTACTCTGCCAGATTGACGGCGTAGTAGCGGACGCGACCTTGGGGAGTGCAGCCGGTGATGAAGAGGACGCGGTCGCGTTCGGAGGCGGAGTTGGCACGACGGACGATGTCGTCAAGGTCTTCTTCGGTGCGTACGGAGCGGTTATTGACCTTGAGGATGATGAAGTCCGAGGGAACACCGGCGCTCTTCAATTTGCCTGCCTTGAGCGACTTGATCTGCAAGCCATAGTTGATACCCAGGCGCTCTTTCTGCGCATCGGTCAGTTCGGAGAACGTAGCCCCCAAGACGGACGCCTTGTCCTCGGCAGAGATAACACCCGTACCGCCTTCGCGGTTGGTGAGCGTTGCCTGAACAGTCATGGTTTTGCCGTCGCGCAGGAGTGTCACGGAGACCACATCGCCCGGACGGTGACGACCTATATGTTCCTGCAAGTCGGTGCCGGTCTTGACAGCCGCATCGTCAACACGCGTGATCACATCGCCGCTCTTGATGCCTGCTTTCTCTGCCGCGCCGTCCGGCACTACGCGTTCCACGTACGCCCCTTGGAGGGTCGTCAGGTTTTTCTCTTGCTTCAGTTCGGACGTGATCTCGCGCATCTGCACGCCGAGGATAGCACGCTGTACGACACCGTACTGGCGGATGTCGCTCACCACTTTCTGCACGATACTTGTCGGCACTGCAAAACTGTAGCCCGAATACGAACCTGTCTGCGAAGCGATAGCGGTGTTGATACCCACCAACTCGCCGCGCGTGTTAACCAGCGCACCGCCGGAGTTGCCTGGATTGACGGCTGCGTCGGTCTGGATGAACGACTCAATCTTCATCTCCGCGTTGAGGATATTGATGTTACGCGCCTTGGCGGACACGATACCCGCTGTGACGGTCGAAGTTAGGTTGAACGGATTGCCTACCGCGAGCACCCATTCGCCGACACGCAGGTCGTCGGAGTTACCCATGAGGATCACCGGCAGCCCTGTCTCGTCTATCTTCAGCAGCGCAATGTCCGTGTTCGGGTCGGTGCCAACAAGCGTCGCAGTGTATTCGCGTTTGTCGTTGAGCACAACCTGAATCTGGTCCGCACGGTCGATGACATGGTTGTTAGTGACGATATAACCGTCCTCGGAGATGATGACGCCTGAACCGGAAGCCTGTTGTGCCGGCATCTCGCGTTGCTGCCCCGGACGGCCGAAAAAGTACTCAAAGAGGTCCATCTGCTGTGACGACATTTGATTGCGGTAGGTCGTCTTGACATGGACTACCGCATTGACGGACAGTTCGGCAGCTTGTGTAAAATCCGTCTCTCCTGCCTGCGGCAACGAAGCAAAACGGCTGTAGGCGGTAGGGAGCCCTGATGAATCGGAAACTAATTGGGATTTGAGATTTGAAATTTGAGAATTGGTTGTGCCGTATTTCAGCACGGTAAGTGTTGTTCCGGCACTGACGGCTGCGATGAGCAGCACGACGCCTAAAAATCTAAATATCTGTTTCATAGTGTTGTAAATTAAAATTTGCAGAAAGAGTATTACAAACTCCGTGCCAAAGTAAAATTAACTTCACACCTTTCATACAGGTCACGATGTGGTCTCGATGTGGTCGCGGGAATGGAATGGATGCATTTTATTTTCATATTCTATTCAAATTATTTGCACATGTCAAAAAAAAGCAGTAATTTTGCAAGCAAAATTGTAACGCGCGAATTGAAAGAATGAAAAGACAAACAAAAAAGAGAGCCGAAACTCTCTTTCCTGTGAACCAGCTGGGGCTCGAACCCAGGACCCCATCCTTAAAAGGGATGTGCTCTACCTGCTGAGCTACTGATTCAACACCTTTTTTCAAAAGCGGGTGCAAAGGTACTACAATTTTTTGACATGACCAAATTTTTTTAAAGAAAAATGTAAAATAAATCGTTTTTGGTTACAAAAAAAGAAATTTTACACATTTAAAAATGCATTTTTATGCAAATAAAATTAGAAAATAAGCGAAGAAAGACCATAAATGTGCAAGTCGGGAACATTTTTTTAGGTTCAGACTACCCTATTCGTGTGCAGACAATGGCGAACACGAATACGAATGACATTGACGCTTCTGTCGATCAGGCTCGCCGTTGTATCGAGGCTGGTACAGAACTGTTACGTTTCACGACGCAGGGTCTGCGCGAAGTGGAATCGCTCAAAGAGATCCACGCACAAGTGCTGACCGCTGTACCCTTGGTAGCAGACGTACATTTCAACTCGGAAGTGGCTTTTGCAGCTGCCGAAGTGGTGGAAGCCGTGCGTATCAACCCGGGCAATTTCAGCAAAGACTTTTCCAAACAAGAAGAGCGTTTTGTGCACCTACTTGACATCTGCCGCGAACACGAGACGGCTATCCGTATTGGTGTCAATCATGGTTCACTTAGCGAACGAATGATGGATAAATACGGCGATACACCGGAAGGAATGGTAGAGTCTGTCATGGAGTTTCTGCGCATTGCCGTCGAACATGATTTCCACGATATCGTCATCTCCGTCAAAGCTTCCAACACGCGCGTCATGGTCGAGACCGTACGTCTGCTCGTCAAGACAATGAAACACGAGCACATGGCGTTCCCGTTGCACTTGGGTGTAACCGAAGCCGGCGAAGGTGAAGACGGGCGTATCAAATCGGCTGTAGGTATAGGCGCGCTGTTAGCTGACGGCATAGGCGATACCATTCGCGTCAGCCTCAGCGAAGCGCCGGAGAACGAGATACCTGTTGCGCAAGAATTGGTGAACTATTTCGCTGACGAAGGCTCGATCCGTTATGATGGTTCGGTGGTAGCCGAAGTGCTGGATAATATCGGCGGCAATGCCGAGATCCGCTATTCGTCCTTGGAAGAGGACTGGAACCTATTCTGCTTGCAGGCTGCAGCCGAGTGCGGACGACTCCTTTGGGATTATAAAGCCACGGAACTGACGCTCGTCAATCCCAATTTCTCGGAAACCAAACTCAATTTCCTGAGCAAGGATATCCTCCAGGCCGCGCGCGTGCGTATTTATAAAACGGAGTATATCTCCTGTCCGGGCTGCGGACGAACGATGTTCGACCTTCAGAAAACCGTAGCCGAGGTCAAAAAAGCTACGGCGCACCTCACGGGTCTAAAAATCGCCGTCATGGGATGTATCGTCAACGGTCCGGGCGAGATGGCAGATGCCGATTACGGCTATGTAGGCGCAGGTCGCGACCGGATCAGTCTCTATAAAGGCAAAGAGTGCGTCCTCAAAAACATTCCGCAGGAAGAAGCCGTCTCTCAACTCCTCGCCCTCATCGAGGCAGATAAAAATGGTAAATAGGATCAATCTGTCTGCCGAATTTTGAATTTCCAATTAGGCGCAAAGGCTCAATCCTTTGCGCCTTTTGCTTTTTCTCATATCTTGGCTACTAATGTGAGGCCGTTCTTACCACCGATGGCATAGCCTTCGTAGTCAGCATCTCTCGTATGCAAATGATCCACTATCAACGCTTGATCTTGCGCCATCGTGCGGCAGGAGAACGTGTCGCCGGCATGCAGTTTGCTGTTGACGGCTTCCTCCACGCGCCAGCGGTAGTCGCCCAAATAGGAGAGCGTGCAAACGCGGTTCGGTAGCCACGCAATACGCACGCGGTCGCCCTTTTGACATTCATCAGCATGAATAGCGGCGGTATGAATGAAGTCCGATTCTTCGTTCGCTTTTGCGTATTGTTCCAACACACGCACCGTGCTTTGCCGAATGGAAGAATAGCCTTTCTTGTAACCCCAAATACGGCTGAGGGTGTCCGGACTGATGCGTTCGCCGGTGATCCTAAATACGGCAATACTCAACTCTCCGAAGTCGGCTGGTGTTGCTGGAACATGTCCGAAACGCGCTTCAACTGCCTTTTTCAGTTGGCAGATGGCGATACTATTTGTTTGAAAAGAAGTGTCCATTTCTCAAAAATTGTGCAAAATTATAAAATTATTTGCATATACACAAATTTTTTTGTACTTTTGCACCGTCAATGGATACAAATTCGTTCACATCGGGTCCTATTCGTCCGCTTAGTTCGCAAGAATTAGGTGTGGAGCACCTCACGGATTATGAGCTGTTGTCCGACTCCGGGCACAACATGGTGTACCGTGCGCAAATGGGCGGCAAATGGGTGGTTTTGAAAGCCGCCAAACCTACCGAAGGCGAACGAACCCGCAACCAACTCCTGTTGGAACGTGAGTTTGAGATCATGCATCGTCTGGATTCAATCTATGTGGTTCAGACAATATCCATGGTGGATGACCCGCAGTTAGGACGTGCTATCCTAATGGAGTATGTACACGGCCGTTCATTGGACAAATTTGTAGCGGAAAATCCTTCTTCTACTGAGCGTCTCCGCGTAGCAGACGAACTAATGGAGGCATTGATTTTCCTTCATGAGCGCCAGATAGTTCACTGTGATCTAAAGCCAAGCAACATCCTCATTACTGACTCCGGTAATCATGTCCGGCTGATTGATTTCGGCTTTGCGGACAACGAGGCTTATATCGCCAAGAATATCGGTACGTCTCCGTCTATCAGTACAGAGGAACAACTGCCGACAGATGTCTTGCTTCCCGAGAGGGATATCTATGCGTTAGGCAAAATCCTCTCGCTCCTTTTCCCGCATTCCGTCAAACCAATTATCCGTCGTTGCCTTGCATCGGATAGAAGCCGCTACACTTCTGTCCGCCAAGTCCGCTCGGCACTTCATCGTTATTGGCGGATGAGATGGTTGATGCCTTGGATTCTCGCGATAGCTGCTATTGTGGCATTTGTCATAGTATTCTTGCCAAGCCCGAAGGAAACGGCGCAAATATCAGAAATACAGACCGACACGATGGTACTTGTTGTTCCGATAGAACCTGCTGTTGACTCCGTTTGGCTGGATGTAAAGAGTAGGGCAGAACAGCAGTATAGCACATTGTACCGCACATATGCCGATTCACTGTCACACATGCCGGAAAAAACGATGAATGCCGCTATTTACAAACTTTCAGGCTATGCAAATGAATTATTGAAGGAGCATAAACATTTAACAGACGCATATCCTCAATATGAAGATTCATTGCAAGAACTCTATCTCTCGCATTTAATTCGCGACCACAATCGCTTGCGAAGTATCTGCGAAGATTATCCGATGATCTACTCAAACGCAAATAAAACGGAGTAAATTCGAAATTTAGGGCTAATTAGGGCGTAATGGGTCAAACCTTTGCGCCTTTCGCTTTTTTATTGTACCTTTGCACACGCAAATCGCGTGGTGGTACACCAAACGTGCGATATGTTGCAAAAAATACAAAAAATGCAGAATTATTTGTGTAATTCAAACTTTTGTTGTATCTTTGCAGCGTCTTTATGAAAGACGCCCCGTGTCAGCGGACACGGATTACATATTTGAATAATCTAACACACCAATTAGATTCACAGAAATCTCGCAAGTTTCACAGGAATCGTATATAATTGGCGGATGTTAGTACACGTTTGGTGTACTACTTTTGCTGTATTTACGATTCGGGCAATGCGAGAGCCTCTGTGAAGATACAACAGAAGTAGTACTTTTTTGTGCGTGCATGCAACATTAATATAAATGGAGTATGCCAAAAATCCAATAAAGAGTAGGCAATAATTAAACGATTTAATCTATGTTAAACAAAACTTACCAAGTGTTTGGTGTAACACCGGAGTTTATGAATAAGCACCAAAATGATTATGAGAATTTTGTCGCTCTACATAGTAGAGAGGTTTCTTCATATATTGACACCAAAGGTGGAAAAACTCCTGTTACGATTGAAGGAATTGTTTGCGTCAAAAATGCTTCAAACAAATGCAAACGAATCTATCGCAGAGTAGTAGCATCATCTACCTATGGATTAGATGGAAATCATGCCATGTTAGGCAATAGAAGCATGAACCAGTTGGGAATTAAAGAATATGATAAAATTATTATCTGTCCAACCAATAGATTTCGTTATCTATGGAACAATTATGACGCAACCATTCGCTGCCAATTTAAAGTTGCTGTGATACTTGGCATACTTTCACTTTTGATAAGCATACTATCTTTGATAATAGGCTGTATATGTTTGTATCAATAATAAAAAACAACCACAATTAAAAACATTATTCATTATGAAAAAGAAACTTTTATTTATTGTTGCAGCATTGCTGAGTATATGCAATGCATTTGCAGTTGTAACATGGGATGGTACGACAGAGGCTTGGACGCAGGGAGCAGGTACCCAATCCAATCCGTATCTAATTGAAACTCCGCAACAACTTGCATATTTGCTTGATTTGGTGCATGGTGGTGTTTCCAATTATCAAGGAGTCTATTTCAAGCAGACGGAGGATTTTGACATGAACGGGAAAACATGGAGTGCAAGAGGAACAGAAACTAATTATTTTTCCGGCGTGTACGATGGAAGTAATAAAATTATACAAAACATTATCCTGAAAGGAGTGTCTAATGTGCCGTACGTAGGTTTATTTGGCTATACGAATAATGCTACAATACAAAACATTAGATTAAAAATAAAGAAATACCAATCATTGAATTATGATTATTATGTTGGAGGTATATGTGGTTATATGGTAAATGGAACTATTCAAAACTGCGAGGTTAACGCCCACTCGGATAGTATTGGTGTATATTGGGCATGTACGTCTTTTGGAGGAATCGTTGGGTATATGGAAAGTGCTACAATGGACAAGTGCACTAACAATGTTATTTATGGATGCGGTAGTTATTATGGAGGAGGATTAGTGGGAACTGCAAGCGGAACAAAAACGGCAAAGGCATACATAACCAATTCTTATAACACAAAGCGCATTTCTAATGCTGCAACATATCTTGCTTCTACTGACAGACCTTCTAATGTATGTATTGGAGGTGCAGTAGGTTACGTTAAAGGACGCTTAGAGATGAATAATGTGCATTCAAGTGGAGTATATTCGTCCACAGTTGTGACAAATAATGCTCAAGGACTACAAATTAAGATTGGTGGGTTAATAGGATTAGCAGGGGGACTAAATGCAGGAATAATATTGACTCTATGTTCTAATAGCAAAGATATATATTTTTCAGGACATGGATATCATACAATTATTGGTGGATTGGTTGGAGAGTCTACCGGGGGAGGAACTATAACTGGTTGTAGTCATCGCGGAGATATCATTTACGAGAACGGATACATAGTTGCAGGCTTGGTGGCTGAAACCGGTACTAGTCCCAAAATTTATTCATCCTATTGTATTAGTTATATAAAGCCTATCGATGAATCAACTAATCAAAATTCCGGCAGTTATGCGATAGCAGGAATCTGCACAGATGGAGCTAGTATAATAAAGAACAGTTATTTTGCTGGCAAACTTCAGAGAAATAGCAGTTACAAATATGCTATTGCACCAGGAAGTAGTATATCAAATTGCTATTATCGAACTGGTAACGAAGGTACAGGTGTAAGTGGAGCTACTGTAAAAACTGCTGCAGAAATGAAATCAGCATCCTTCCCGGTTATACTAAACCAAGATGGAGCAGCCACTTTTTATATGGATCTTGGCAATGTGAATTATGGTTATCCGGTGTTAGAATATGATAAGGTAAACACATATACTATAACATGGAAGAATTATGATGGCACAACCCTGGAAACGGATACAGAGGTTCCGGAGGGTACTACTCCGACATACAACGGAAAAACTCCCACGAAAGCCTCTACTTCTCAATATACATATACTTTCAAAGGCTGGACTCCTTCAATTAGCCCTGTCCATGCAGATATAACATATACCGCAACTTATACTTCTACAATCAGATCCTATACGGTCAAATTCTTGAATGAAGACGGAAGTGAGATTAGCAGTAATGTCTATCAATATGGTCAAACCCCGGTTGCGCCGGCTAATCCGACAAAAGAAGCGACGGCAGAATATACATACACCTTTGCAGGATGGGATAAAACGGTTACTCAAGTTCAAGGAGATCAGACTTATCGTGCAACCTTCAACGCCATAAAGAATAGTTACACGATCATTTGGCAGAATGAGGATGGTTCGCTGATCGACCAAACAGCGGTAGAGTATGGTGTAGTACCGACCCACGCCGATCCGGTTAAACAGAATACCGCCGAGTACACCTATACTTTCGCAGGTTGGACTCCGGAAGTAGTGGCTGTTACAGGAAATGCTACATACCGTGCAACCTTCAATGTTACTAAAAACAAATATCTCATTATTTTCAGGAACGATGATGGTACGGAATTAAAACGCGATAGTATTGAATATAGTGTAATGCCGATTGCTCCAGCTAATCCGACAAAAGTTTCAACCGCTCAGTACGACTATTCATTCAATGGTTGGTTTCCTATTATTGTTGAAGTTACGCAAAACGCAACATACACCGCAACTTATACATCTACAATCAGGTCCTATACGGTTAAATTTTTGAATGAAGACGGAAATGAGATTAGCAGTAATGTCTATCAATATGGTCAAACCCCGGTTGCACCGGCTGAGCCGACAAAAGAAGCGACAGCAGAATATACTTACACCTTTGCAGATTGGACTCCGGCAGTAGTCGCCGTAACTGGAGATGCAACATACCGTGCAACCTTCAACGCTGAATGAATTCGGTAGTTTGATTGACCAAACAACGGTTGAGTACGGCATTGTACCGACTCATGCTGATCCGGTTAAACAGAATACCGCGGAGTACACCTATACTTTTGCAGGCTGGAATCCGGCAGTAGTTGCTGTTACAGGTGATGCGACTTACCGTGCGACCTTCAACGCTACAAAGAATAGTTATACGATCACTTGGCAGAACGAAGATGGCTCGCTGATTGATCAAACAACGGTTGAGTACGGCATTGTACCGACTCATGCTGATCCTGTTAAACAGAATACCGCCGAGTACACTTATACTTTCGCAGGTTGGACACCGACTGTAGTTGCTATAACAGGTGATGCGACATACACCGCAACTTTCAACGCTACCAAGAATAGTTACACGATTACTTGGCTGAACGAAGATGGTTCGCTAATTGACCAAACGACTGTAGAGTACGGCAATATTCCGACCCATGCTGATCCGGTTAAACAAAATTCCGCAGAGTACACCTATACTTTTGCAGGCTGGGATCCGGCAGTTGTTGCAGTAACAGGTAATGCAACTTATCGTGCGACCTTCAACGCTACCAAGAACAGTTATACTATCACATGGCAGAATGAATTCGGTAGTTTGATTGACCAAACAACGGTTGAGTACGGCGTTGTTCCAACTCACGCAAATCCAACAAAAGAGAGTACCGCGGAGTATACCTATACTTTTGCAGGCTGGAATCCGGCAGTAGTTGCTGTTACAGGTGATGCGACTTACCGTGCGACCTTCAACGCTACCAAGAACAGTGAATGAATTCGGTAGTTTGATTGACCAAACAACGGTTGAGTACGGCATTGTACCGACTCATGCTGATCCGGTTAAACAGAATACCGCGGAGTACACCTACACTTTCGCAGGTTGGACACCGACTGTAGTTGCTGTAACAGGTGATGCGACATACACCGCAACTTTCAACGCTACCAAGAATAGTTACACGATTACTTGGCAGAACGAGGATGGTTCGCTGATCGACCAAACAACGGTAGAGTACGGCCTTGTTCCAACTCATGCCGATCCGGTAAAACAGAATACCGCCGAGTTCTCCTACACTTTCGCAGGTTGGACTCCGGAAGTAGTTGCTGTAACGGGTGACGCTACATACAAAGCTACGTTCAACGCTACCAAGAATAGTTACACGATTACTTGGCAGAACGAGGATGGTTCGCTGATCGACCAAACAACGGTTGAGTACGGTGTAGTACCGACCCATGCAGATCCGGTTAAACAAAATACCGCGGAGTATACCTATACTTTTGCAGGCTGGGATCCGGCAGTAGTTGCTGTAACAGGTGATGCGACTTACCGTGCGACTTTCAACGCTACCAAGAACAGTTATACGATTACTTGGCAGAACGAGGATGGTTCGCTGATCGACCAAACAACAGTAGAGTACGGTATTGTACCAACCCATGCAGATCCGGTTAAACAGAATACCGCGGAGTACACCTACACTTTCGCAGGTTGGACTCCTAACTTAGTTGCTGTAACGGGTGATGCGACTTACCGTGCGACTTTCAACGCTACCAAGAATAGTTACACGATTACTTGGCAGAATGAGGATGGTTCGCTGATTGATCAAACGACGGTTGAGTACGGTATTGTACCGACCCATGCAGATCCGGTTAAACAGAATACCGCGGAGTACACCTATACTTTCGCAGGCTGGGATCCGGAAGTAGTGGTTGTTACAGGTGATGCCACATACCGCGCCACATTCAATAGCGAGGTGAATATGTATTCTATTACATCTAATACTATCAATGGTGAAGTTGTGGGTATTGGAGTCTATGCTTATGGTACAGAAGTCGAACTCGAAGCAATTCCAGCAGATGGATACGCCTTTAACCAATGGAGTGATGGTGTCACTGAGAACCCGAGAACAATCATTGTCACAGGTGATGCTGAATACACAGCATTGTTTACTTCAACAGAAGGCCTCGAAGATGTTTATGGCCATGATCCGGTTCAAAAAGTTATCATTGATAACAAGGTATATATTCTCCGCGGTGACAAGAAATTCACCTTGCACGGTCAAGAGGTGAAATAACCCAAAGGCTGGGTATTGATTATGTAGGACTACCGACAGACCTTGCATGGACAGCCTACAGCTAATAGCTAATAGCTAACAGTTAACAGCCAACAGCCAACAGTCAAAAAAATCGCCCCCAAAGGACGATTTTTTTGTTTTTTCTTGCATATTTCCCAATTTTTCTATAAGCGTTTGATTCTTTGTCATCATAAGAATCTGCTTATCCGACCGGGTGGGTATCTGATTGATGACCGCCCAAATCACGGGGCAGAGCTGTTCGGAGACCATTGGATTCAAATGGGCTCCAATCGCTTCCCCGATTGGAAAAGTGTTGTCCTGTATCTGATGTAACATCCATTAAGAATACTATGTACGAACCATTTGAAAACTTGGAGAATTTTGAGGCGACCTTCGGAAAAGAACTTAAGGACGCTCTAAAAGGAGAAGTGGTGATTCGTCTTATCGAAGGCGGGAATGAATATATGAAAGTCGGAGACACGAAGTGCGGCTACACGCCGGGCATCAAAGTCGGCTATCATGTATGGGTTCAATCTCCGAAAGGCAGTTACATGACCTCCGAAGTCCAATCCATAGACTTCGCCGCAGAAACTTTCACTTGCGTCCAAAGCACTTATCATTTTCATTTTGTAAAAAAATGAGGTCTTGGTTGAATTTTCAGAAATTTTTACTATATTATAGTGTATGCACGCACAAAACAGGATTCTGCTAAATGAGTATGAAACAGCATTTTACCAAAGCCGAGAAGGAGGCTTATCGTCAGGAGCAAGCCCGCATCAAAGCCGCACACGAACGGTTTGACAACTTTATGTCCGAGCAGAGATGGACGAAATACCATCTCTTCATGCGCGGTTCGAAATGGACGAAAGATGCCGACACTATCATCCATGATAGAGACGGCTGGCACCTGAACGGACAAAAGTTAACTGAGAAAGAAATACACCAACACATCCATTACCCCGAATCATGACAGACGAAGAATTTACCAGAGAGCAGATGGACGAACAGCGCAAAGAGGTATCCCGATTGCGGAGTGAGCTGAAAGCCTTCAATAAAGCGCGTGCAGCCATGTCCAAAGAGGACAAAGCGCTCACGCGCCAGCAGGCCAATGACTTACAAGATCAATATGACCGTGCGTTAGGGAGGTTATATACCATGCGGAATTATTTTCTATGGAACAGTTGTGTTGACCGCGAGTATATCTCCGCATATGATAAGGATTGAATCCCGCTCTTCCTCGTGCATGTCCAAGTTTGCCCTCTATAAAAATTTGCATTGAGATTCTTGAGACACTTGAGACACTTTTGTCTAATTTGCTCTTTTTTAGATGAATCGCTACTCATGGAAATCCCAACTGTCTCAACTGTCTCACATCATTTTTTGTATTGACCGTTTTGACCGTATTGATACGGTCATGTCTTTTTTTTATAGGTGCACCCATTTTCCCGATCAAATCGTTAGTCATTCTTAGTCATTCGTTAACCATTCTCGGACCTATTACGTACCCTAAACTGACCCGGAAACCGATTCAAACGCCTCTCCGACACACCCAAAACCGTACGTACACGTCCGTAATGGTAACGAGATGGTAACGTAATGCGAACGACATGCGAACGGGAATGACTGCTAATTACATGCTAATAACACGCTCAGCACATGCTAAATGACGCAAAAAAGCAACAAAAAAGCCGCGGCTCTTGCATATGTCAAAAAAAAGCAGTAATTTTGCAGGCAAAATTGGTTTAAGTGAAAACGTTAACCCATTAATTCGTTAAATCGTTAAAATAAAAATACTAATCTTATGCAAAAATCCCCATTACAAATTGCGCGTCAGGGCTATCAGCCGAAGATGCCGGTAGCATTGCAGGGCGCTGTACGCCTCGTAGAAGGCGAGAAAACACATTCGGTAGCAGATCAAGAGGACATTCAGGCTTTGTTCCCGAACACCTACGGTCTGCCGGTTATCACTATGGAACCGACGACAGGTAAGAACCACTGTGACGAACCGTTCAACGTAGGCGTTATCCTGTCGGGTGGTCAAGCTCCCGGCGGTCACAATGTCATCTCCGGTCTGTATGACGGTCTCAAAGCGCTGAACCCGAACAATAAACTGTACGGTTTCCTCGGAGGTCCGAGCGGTCTGATTGACGGTAAGTATCAAGAGCTCACCGGTGACATCATCGACGAGTACCGTAACACCGGTGGATTCGACATCATCGGTTCCGGTCGTACCAAACTCGAAGAGACTTGGCAGTTTGACAACGGTATCGAGGTTTGCAAACAACTCGGTATCAAGGCTGTAGTTATCATCGGTGGTGACGACTCGAACACGAATGCATGCGTTCTGGCTGAGTACTACCTGCAAAAACAATGCGGCATCCAAGTGATCGGTTGTCCGAAGACCATTGACGGTGACCTCAAAAACGAGATGATCGAGACCTCCTTCGGTTTTGACACCGCTTGTAAGGTATATAGCGAGTTGATCGGTAACATCCAACGCGATGCTAACTCTGCTAAGAAATACTGGCACTTCATCCGTTTGATGGGTCGTAGTGCAAGCCATATCGCGCTCGAGTGCGCATTGGAGGCTCAGCCGAATATCTGTCTTATCTCTGAGGAAGTAGAGGCAAAGAAGATGACCCTCAACGATATCGTTGAAGACATCGTGAAGGTGATCGTTGCTCGTGCTAACGCAGGTCTTAACTTCGGTACGATCCTCATTCCGGAAGGTCTGATCGAGTTCATCCCGGCTATGCGTGTTCTGATCCAAGAGTTGAACGACATGCTCGCTAACAACGAGGAGTTCACCGGCTTGGACGGCGATGATGCCAAACGCGAATATGTGAAGTCCAAACTGACTCCGACTTCGTGCGAACTCTACCGTTCGCTGCCGAAGGGTATTGCACGTCAGCTCACCCTCGACCGCGACCCGCACGGAAACGTGATGGTATCTCAGATTGAAACCGAGAAACTGCTCATTGAGATGGTAGGCAAACGCCTGGCTGTTCTCAAAGCCAACGGCGAGTACAAGGGTAAGTTCTCTGCCCTCAACCACTTCTTCGGTTACGAAGGTCGTTGCGCTATCCCGTCCAATTTCGATGCGGACTACTGCTACTCGATCGGTGTTACCGCTACCCACCTCATTGCAGCCGGTAAGACCGGTTACATGTCGCTCGTTCGTAACCTCACCAAGCCCGCAGAGGCATGGATCGCAGGTGGTGTACCTATCACGATGATGATGAATATGGAGAAACGTAACGGTAAGATGAAACCCGTTATCCAGAAAGCACTGGTTGATCTCAACGGCAAGCCGTTCAAGTATCTGGAGGCTCATCGTGAGGAGTGGGCAGATCCCGTTACCAGTTACATCTATCCGGGTCCGGTTCAATACTACGGTCCAAGCGAAGTATGCGATCAACCTACACGCACTTTATTACTCGAGCGCGGCAAGTAATCGTCGCTTTATGCATCAGTATGTCTCTATCGGCTCAGTCCGATAGAGACTTATTTGATGCGTACCTGAACGAAGACATGACCGTTTGGCAAGCCTACATAGATACCACGGTGGATTTGTCCTACGAGTACGGTTTCTGCGGCTATATTGTAGCCAATGATAAAGAGGCCGCTAAGCCCTACGTCAAGCGCTTTAAAGAACATGTGGAAGCCCAACGGGATAGCCTGCCTATCGGACACTACAAGATGTATCTCTCTGCCGTGTACGTCTATGAACTAAGGCTCAAAGAATCCGTCCATCCGATCAAAGCCATGTCCTTAGCCAAAGAGGCAACGCGGCTCGCACCCGAAGATCCAATCGTGCTGAGTTATTACGGTACTTGTCTTTTTTATGCTCCTAAACCTTTCGGAAACAAAAAAGAAGCCTTAACATACTTCAAACGCGCGGAAGAAATCTTCCACGCGTCTGAATGGGACTACTGCTGGATACGTGAAGCCACGTTGATGTATATCCGGCAGTGTCAAGAGAAACTTAATCTTTAAACTTTGCGCACAAGAACTCACGGTTCAGTCTTGCGATATTCGCGAGGCTTACGCTCTTCGGGCACTCAGCGGCACATGCACCGGTGTTGGTACAGTTACCGAAACCGAGTTCGTCCATCTTAGCCACCATCGCTTTCGCACGTGCAGCCGCCTCAATCTTACCTTGCGGGAGCAGAGCCAGCTGACTTACCTTAGCAGCTACGAACAACATTGCCGAACCATTCTTACAAGCGGCAGCACAAGCGCCGCAACCGATACAGCTCGCAGCGTCCATGGCCTCGTCAGCAACGGGCTTGGGGATGGGTATTGAGTTCGCGTCAGGTACACCACCGGTGTTGACGGAAACGAAACCACCTGCCTGCATGATCTTATCGTACGCACCGCGGTCCACCATCAAGTCTTTGATTACAGGGAACGCACGACTACGCCAAGGCTCAACAGTGATCGTCTCACCATCTTTGAACTTACGCATGTGGAGCTGGCAGGTCGTGATGGCGCTGTCAGGTCCGTGCGGGTGACCGTTGACGTACATAGAGCACATACCGCAGATACCTTCGCGGCAATCGTGATCGTAGGTAACGGGGTCTTTGTGCTCTGCAACGAGTTGTTCGTTGAGAATATCAATCATCTCCAAGAACGAAGCACCTTGGAAGACGTGCTTGAGATCATATGTCTCGAAATGGCCTTGCGCCTTCGGGCCGGCTTGACGCCATACCCGTACTTTGATATCAATATACTGATCCATAATGCTTAGTTTTTGTAGTTACGTGTTTTACGTTCTGTGAACTCATAGTCAAGCGGCTCCTTGATGAGTTGCGGTTCAGCATCCTCACCCATATATTTCCAGCAGCCTACGTAAGCGAACTTGTCATCCTGACGAAGTGCCTCACCTTCCGGCGTCTGGTATTCCTCGCGGAAGTGACCACCGCAAGACTCCTCACGATGGAGAGCGTCAACTGCCATCAGACGACCGATCTCGATGAAATCAGCCAGACGGAGGGCTTTCTCCAGCTCGTTGTTCAGGCTGTTCGCCTCACCCGGGATATAAACGTTCGTCCAGAACTCTTTCTTGATGGCATCGATCTTCTTGATTCCTTCCTTGAGGCCCTCAGCGGTACGACCCATACCAACGAAGTCCCACATGATGAGACCGAGTTCTTTATGGATCGAGTCAACCGAACGCTTTCCTTGGATAGCCATGAGGCGGTCGATCTTGTCTTGAACGGCTTTCTCAGCCTCAGCGAATTCGGGCAGGTCGGTACTCATACGCGGTACGCCGATCTGGTCGGAGAGGTAGTTCTGGATTGTGTACGGAAGTACGAAGTAACCGTCAGCCAGACCTTGCATCAACGCGGATGCACCGAGACGGTTCGCACCGTGGTCGGAGAAGTTCGCCTCACCGATACAGAACAGACCTTTGACAGTCGTCTGGAGCTCGTAGTCCACCCAGATACCACCCATCGTGTAGTGGATAGCCGGGAAGATCATCATCGGGTTTTCATACGGGTTCTCGTCCACGATCTTCTCGTACATCTGGAACAGGTTTCCGTATTTCTGTGCAACTACGTCCTTGCCCAAACGCTGAATAGCATCGCTGAAGTCCAGGAACACAGCGAGACCGGTATTGTTCACACCATAACCCTTATCGCAACGCTCTTTAGCAGCACGCGAAGCTACGTCACGCGGAACGAGGTTACCGAAGGCCGGATAACGACGCTCGAGATAGTAATCACGATCTTCTTCGGGGATGTCACGACCTTTGATTTCGCCAGCCTGGAGACGTTTTGCATCTTCCAGTTTCTTCGGAACCCAGATACGACCGTCGTTACGGAGAGACTCCGACATCAGGGTCAGTTTGGATTGGAAGTCACCGTGCTTCGGAATACAGGTCGGGTGGATCTGCGCGTAGCAGGGGTTAGCAAACAAAGCACCGTGACGATACATCTGCATAGCAGCAGAACCGTTACTTGCCATAGCGTTGGTACTCAAGAAGAAAGTATTTCCGTAACCACCGGAACCTACAACTACTGCGTGAGCGAAGAAACGCTCAATGCGGCCGGTAACAAGGTTACGTGCGATGATACCACGTGCACGCTTCTCACCGTTCTCGTCAGCAACGAGCACGATATCCAGCATCTCATAACGCGTGTACATCTTCACTTTGCCCTTACCGATCTGGCGGCTGAGAGCGCTGTAAGCACCGAGCAACAACTGCTGACCTGTCTGACCCTTCGCATAGAAGGTACGACTAACCTGTGCACCACCGAACGAACGGTTGTCGAGCAAGCCTCCGTATTCACGTGCGAAAGGAACACCTTGTGCCACACACTGGTCGATGATATTGTTACTTACCTCAGCGAGACGATAAACGTTCGCCTCACGAGCACGGTAGTCACCGCCCTTGATCGTATCATAGTAGAGACGATAAACCGAGTCACCGTCATTCTGGTAGTTCTTCGCTGCGTTGATACCACCCTGTGCAGCGATCGAGTGCGCACGACGCGGACTGTCCTGGATACAGAAGTTCAACACGTTGAATCCCATCTCAGCCAACGAAGCAGCAGCAGAAGCACCGGCCAGACCCGTACCTACAACAATCACGTCGAGACGACGTTTGTTAGCAGGGTTAACGAGTTTCTGATGGTTCTTATAGTTCGTCCATTTGAGCTCCAGCGGACCTTCAGGAATCTTAGCGTCCTTCGGCGTAATGATCGGCGTAGTAGCCTCTGCATAAGCCTCAGCAGCGGCAGCTTGCACTTGTTCTGTTGCCTGAGCGGCAGCATCCAATGCAGCCTCAGCTACTTCAATAGCTTTCTTTGCAACTCTCTTAGCGGTCGATTTTGCCGCTTCAATTATCTCATCTTTCTTTGCCATAGTTGTTCACATTTTTAAAGCATAGCAAGACCCATGCCGAAGTAATACAAAACTACGATTGCGAACGGCAGAACAGCTAGGGTAGCTACGATGCAACCGATCACTTTGATACGTTTCATCCAAACGAGGTTGTTCCAACCGAGTGTGTGCAGCGCGGACCAAACACCGTGGTTCAGGTGGAACCAGAGGGCGCAGAGCCAAATGAGGTAGAGCACGCAGTACACTTGTCCCCAAACGGGCTCGGTGAAGAGGGCCTTCACGTACGCTGCGCCGTTCTGCGGGTCAAACATACCGGTCTCGATGCCTGTCACCTCAGCGAACTGCATCTTAAACCAGAAATTGTAGAGGTGCAAGCAGAGGAAACCGAGTACGCAGAAGCCCAGCACGAGCATGTTCTCCGATTCCCATTCCACGCCTTCTTTCTTACCCGTCACCGCATAACGGTCGTTACCACGAGCCGCACGGTTCTGGATGGTCAGATAGAGCGCGTAGCAGAAATGCACCAATACCAGGAAAGCCAGACCAAGGGTACCGATGAGGGCATACCAGTTAGCTCCCAGCAAATGACAAATCATGTTGTAGGCCTCCTCCGAGAAAACCACAGCCAAGTTCATACAGCCATGGAACAAGAGGAAAAGCACCAACGCCAGGCCTGTCAAGCTCATAACGAACTTACGGCCGATAGAAGAGTCTTTTAACCACATAAAAATTGTTTGTTTTTGATATTATTTAAATTATTTGTGTTTGTCAAAAACCTTTGCGGGTGCAAAGGTACAAAAAAAAAATGATATACACAAGAAAAAATGCGCAAAAACTTGCATATATGCAATTTTTGTTGTACCTTTGCAGTCGATTTTAAAATGCGGAAGTATGGACTTCGTAAAATGAAAGGTGAAAAGTGAAAGGCTACAAGGGACATAAGAACTGGGTGTTGGGAATTCTTTTCCTTTCAATTTTCAATTTTCAATTTTCAATTTGTTCGGCGCAAGTGTCGAACGCAGGTCGGTCGGTGTTCTCTTTTATGAGTCTGCCGGTTTCGTCGCGTATCAATGCGCTGGGCGGATCGAACGTCAGCCTCAGCGACGGAGATATCTCGATGGGTATGTGCAACCCTGCCCTGCTCCATGCGAACAGCCATATGGTGCTCCAGCTCAATTATTCGTATTACCTGCCCGGCACCATGTTCGGTTCTGCCCTCTACGGACATAATTTCAAGGAGCATAACTATTTCGCGGTAGGCCTTCATTATCTCGATTACGGTACAATGCAGTATGCCGACAAGGACGGCAATCTGACCGGCGGCAGTTTCGGTGCGCGGGATATATTAGTGGACGTCATGTACGCGCGCCAGTTACACCCGTGTTGGAAAATAGGTGTTACCTTAAAGCCGGTCTATAGCATCTACGAGGCCTACTCATCCTTTGCGATCGGCGCAGACGTAGGCGCCCATTTCCAAACCAAAGACTCTACCTTCCAAATGGGTCTTGTGCTGGCTAACATAGGCTGGCAACTCAAAGGCTTTTACTCGGATGAAGGCGGTTCGAACCATGAGATGCTGCCGCTGAACCTGCAGTTGGGTCTCACCTATCGCGTGAAGCACGCACCGCTGCGCTTCCATATGCAGATCCATAACATGCAGACCTGGTATCTGAATTACGAATGGACGAGTCTGGACAAGAGTCCCACGACCGGCGATTATATACCGCACGACGTCAAATGGTACGACATGCTTTTCCGCCATACGATCTGGAGTATAGAGGTCGTGCCCAAGAGCGAACGGTTCTATATCGCTCTCAGTTACAACCATCGTCGCCGCGCCGAGTTGAACCTGATTGATCAGCGTTCATTAGCCGGTTTCTCCTTAGGCGCAGGGGTACGAATCAAACAAGTGCGGATCGCTTTTGCACTCAGCCAGATGACCAAATCCAATTTCTCGTACCAGGCGGGAATTACATTAGATATAAATTCGATGCTAAAATGAGTAAGATTATTGTTGCGATAGACGGCTATTCGTCTTGCGGTAAATCGACGATCGCAAAGGCGCTGGCCAAGTATGCTGGTTATACCTATGTAGATACCGGCGCGATGTACCGCGCGATCGCGTTGTTCACCTTGCGAAACGGCTTGACAGACGAGGCGGCTATCATCGCGGCCCTGCCGCAGATAGAGGTAGGTTTTGTGCTGGTAGACGGCGCTCAACATGTGACGCTGAACGGCGAAGATGTAGAAGGTCATATCCGCACCTTGGAAGTCGGCAACAGAGCAAGTCAGATTTCCGCCATCAAAGAAGTACGTGCATTCCTGGTAGCGCAGCAACAGAAGATGGGCGAAGCGAAGGGCATCGTTATGGACGGCCGCGATATCGGAACGGTCGTTTTCCCGAAGGCTGAACTCAAGCTCTTCCTCACGGCAAGTCCCGAAGTAAGGGCACAGCGCCGTTATGACGAACTGGTAGAGAAAGGTGAGAAGCCTGATTTTGCAGCCGTTTTGGCCGATGTCAATGACCGCGATTATAGAGACACCCACCGCGCAGAGAGTCCGTTGCGTCAAGCGGAAGATGCGATCGTAGTGGATAACTCGAATATGACGCGCGAAGAACAGATGCAAGTCATCTATGATTATTTCGATCGATTCAAATAGTGGATTCTGTTTTGGCGTGACGCGTGCTATCCAAGCAGCAGAGAGCGAACTCGAGAAAGGTTCGCTTTATTGCTTAGGCGATATCGTGCATAATGGTCAGGAAGTCGCGCGGCTCGAACTCAAAGGCCTGGCTACCATCGATTACGATGATCTTCGTACCCTACCCGCTCATTCGCGGGTACTCTTAAGGGCACATGGCGAACCGCCTTCTACTTACTGGATTGCTAAGCAACGCGGCATCGAGATCATCGATGCCACCTGTCCTGTGGTCAAAAAACTCCAAGATCGAATCCGGGCGTGCTATGAGTCGCATCGCAACGACGAATCCGTACCGCCGCAGATAGTCATCTACGGCAAACCCGGACATGCCGAGGTCATCGGTCTCCAAGGTCAGACCAATAACACCGCCATCGTCATTGAGTCCGCCGAACAACTCGATCGGCTGGATTTCAGCAGACCAATTTACCTCTTCTCGCAGACCACCAAGAGCGTTGAGGGATTTCAGGAATTGGTCGAAAAGATTTCGTCATTACGTCATGACGTCATGTCGTCATGTTCCTTTGAGTACCACGACACGATTTGCCGAAGTGTGGCGAATCGCGTAAAAGAGTTACAGGCGTTTGCACGGTCTAATGACTTGGTGATCTTCGTTGGCGGCTCCAAGTCCTCCAATGCGAAAGTGCTCTATCAGCATTGCTTGGAGGCGAACCCCAATACGCTGTTCGTCTCATCGGCAGACGAGCTGAATAATCTAACAACGAAGTGGTCTAACAGCGAAGCCGGTCTCAGAATCGGTATCTGCGGCGCAACGAGCACTCCCTTATGGCTGATGGAGAAAGTGAAAGAAGAGATCGAAAAGACCCAATAAATAGTACATCGTAAATGACCAAATAGTAAATACAATTATGGATTCTAACAACATCAAAACAGTTGGCGTCCTCACCTCAGGAGGTGACTCGCCGGGAATGAATGCCGCTCTTCGCGCTGTGACACGCGCAGCCATCTTTCAAGGCATTCGCGTCAAGGCTATCTATCGCGGCTACAAAGGTTTGATAGACGGCGAAGTGAAAGAGTTTACCACCCAAGACGTTTCCGGTATTATCCAACGTGGCGGTACGATCATCAAATCGGCACGTTGCCCCGAGTTCAAAACTCCGGAAGGTCGTCAGAAAGCGTACGAGACGCTGCAACGTGAGGAGATCGATGCGCTGATCGTCATCGGCGGCGACGGTACATTCACCGGCGGAAGACTCTTCTCGCAGGAGTACGATATACCTATTATCGGTCTGCCGGGCACGATTGACAATGACCTTTGGGGAACCGATGCGACGATCGGTTATGACACCTCGCTGAGCACTATCACCGAGTGTATCGACAAACTGCGTGACACCGCTACGTCTCACGAGCGTGTGTTCCTTGTAGAGGTGATGGGTCGCGATGCAGGCTTCCTGACGCTGAACGCTGCTATAGCAGGTGGCTGTGAGGCAGCTATCATCCCGGAGCGCGCACCGGTTCCTGAGCAGATAGAAGAAGCTATCGGTAGTGGTCGCCGCAAATCGAAGAACTCGTCCATCGTACTCGTTCAAGAGCACGCAGTGGAAGGTGGTGCCAAGACCGTAGCGGAGATCATCGAGAAAGCGCATCCGGAGTACTCCACCCGTGTGACCGTTCTCGGACACCTCCAACGTGGCGGCAGTCCTTCGGCATATGACCGTATCCTCGCTTCCCGTATGGGTGTGGCTGCCGTTCAGGCGCTACTAGACGGTCAGCGTAACGTCATGGTCGGTATTCAGAACGACGACATCGTGCTCGTTCCGCTCACCAAGGCGATCCACCAGAAGAAAGATATCAAGGAAGACTCGTGGGAGGCTCTCCAGACGCTGTCTATTTAGTTGAAAGTTGAGAGACACTAAAAAAGCGAGGCGCGAACCTCGCTTTTTTAGGTCTGTCCGAAAGATCAGCGAACGGATGTCAGTTTCTTGATCTTCGCGTTCAGCTTATCGCATTTCATCAAGTCTTCCAGACTCAAGTGCATTCTGTAGTTCCAGAAATGGCGCGGGTTAGCCGGTACGTTGATACGGTCTGCGAACTGGTCTTTGATGCGCACGTCTCCGTCGATAGCGAGCCAATCCTGCAGCGGGAGGATCGTCCACATAGCAGGACTGTACATATGCTGATTGATAATGAACTCGGCAATCTCCGGACTCATCTCTTGCGGCGCATCGCCCCACCAACCCATCTGTTCGTTGTAGAAACGTTGTGTAACGGCGCGATCCTCTTCCCACCAAGCGCGCAGCGGATTCATATCGTGCGTACCGGTCGTGCAAACACTCTGATACGGAGCATCAGCGGGGTGCGCAAACTTAACCGTCGGATCTTTCGGCATACGTTGGATTTCCAGACTCAGGATCTGCAACTCGTGCATTACATCAGGCACACAAGCCGGCACCATTCCCAGGTCCTCACCGCAGCAGAGCATATGGGTCGAATGGATCAGGGTCGGTAACTTACGCATCGCGGAGTCACGCCAGAACTGGGTATGACGACGGAAGAAATACTCGTTATAGATACGCATCAGTACCTCTTTCTGATCGCTGTAGAGCTCGTTGAACGAGTGACTCTGATAGATGGAGATACGCGGATGCAACCATCCCGGACGCTTCTGGTCTTCCACCATCAGCACTTCGCAATGCAAGTAGATCAGGCCGTTGCAGATGTTATGCACCGCTGCCTCGCTCAGGCCGCTGGCCTTGAGTTGTTTCTCATCGCCCAGCAGACGATCAGCCCATTCTTGTACCTTCACCTGGGTGTCAAACTCCGGCTTGAACCAATATACATAGCCATCATTGGTATTAAGTGCGTTCTGTTTTGCCCATTCCGTATCAAAACCAAGGACGTCGCCCAAGAAGTTCGAGCGGATATAGGGCTTGGTCATACGGTCCCAATCGAGGCAAACACCTTGTGCGCATAGGTCGTCGTAACTATACGGCAGTGCCGGAACGAAATGTCCGCAGAGTCCCCATACATCCTGTTTGCGCATTTGCCAGATACGGAAGAAACCGAGGATATGATCTACACGGTATGCATCGAAATAGTCCTGCATCTTCTGGAAACGGCGCTGCCACCAACCGAAGTTATCCTTGGCCATCTCATCCCAGTTATAGGTCGGGAAGCCCCAGTTCTGACCACTGATTGAGAAATCATCGGGCGGAGCACCGGCGCTGGCATCCAGGTTGAAGAGGTTCGGATAAACGGCTGCATCAACGGAGTCAGGGCTGATGCCGATAGGTATATCACCCTTCATCGCTACGCCGATCGAGTGCGCATAAGCGACTGCGTCAGCGAGTTGCTTGTCCGCATGGAACTGGAGGAACTTATAGAAATCCTTCGGTTGACCGTCACGCTTTGCCAGGAAAGCGGCGTATGGCTCGAGCCATTCTTTATTTTTCTTCTCAAATGCCTTGTATTCAGCCGAACTGAAGAGGGCCTCTTTGTCTTGCTTGTAGAGGGCCTTGAAGAATACCATCTTCGCGTCATAAACGTTCTGATAGTCAGCGAACGTGAGGGCATTGAGTTCTGCCTTCTGCGCCTCGTATTTCTTCTTCTGCGCCGGCGTCAGACGCCCCATCTTCTCGATATTGATGTAGATCGGATGGAGGGCGAAGACGGAAACAGCGTTGTACGGATAGCTATCTAAGTTATTGTGTCTCAGTGTAGTATCGTTGATCGGCAGGGTCTGAATCATCCGTTGACCGGTCGAAGCAGCCCAATCGGCCATCTTCTTGAGGTCCTGGAACTCACCGATACCGAAACCTTCGGCACTACGGAGCGAGAAGACCGGAACAGCCACACCGGCACCCTTCCAACGCGGTTGCGTACGACGGAAAGCACGGTCGTTCTGATAGATCACCTGACCCTTACCGATGCCCCAAATCTGGCGGTTCTCACCCCATTCGGTATCGATCACCGCACCGGTCTTGAGGTCATACACCACGTATTTATATTCTACGACATCCTGCCCCTTCACGTTGATGTCGGCACGCCAGAGCGGGAAATCAGCGTCGTTCATGACGAGTTTGTTGTCGGGATTCCAATCGCCCAATTCTGCGCAGTTACCGATGATAGCTACACCTTGGCTCGGCAGAATCTGCGGCAGGTCGATCGAGAAACGGATGTTCCCCTTCGGCGCCTTTGCTTTCGCCGGATTATGACGTGCGAAGAGCGATTTCAAGAATACCGTCGTATAGAACGAATCCTCATAGGTGCTGGCTTGCCATGCGTCACGAACGACAAGGTTCTTATCCGCTGTCTTGAGAACCAATGTACGCGGTTCACCGGCCTCGTAGATGTACTGACCTTCCCCTACGCGGATGGCGTATTTGTACTGAATACTGCCGGCGAAATCGCTAACAGGTACGTTCACCTGCCAGAAATCGGTTCCTTGGCAGTTAAGCACAAGCGGATCGCGTTCGGTCCATCCCAAGATCGACTCTTGCGTCTCAATCACGCACAGAGATTGCCCATACTCGGCACGATAATGAATTTGAAAATTGATGTTCATGATATTGCGTATTAGTTAGTGTTCGTCGTCATGTCGTCATTACGTTATAACGTTATAACGAAAATCGCTGCAAATTTACAAAAAATTCTGCATATATGCAAATTATTTTTCCTTTTTTCGTAAAAAAGGCAAAATTAGACATGGAAGGAGGGTGTTTATACCCCATAAGAGCACTCCTGCGAGAGCGGCGTTCATCGATCCGAAGAGCGTGATTGCCCATGCGCCACGCACGCCTACTTCCGCAATCGGCACATTCGGCGTGATCGTCACAAATAGATAATAGACGGGCAAATTGTAAATTGTAAATTGTAAATTGTAAATTGCGCCGAGTGCGTATAGCACGAGGGCTAGTTGCCCGCACCAACAAGCGAGCCGCACGAGACTCTGCCCTACACTAATCGCTATCAGCTTATGCGACACCTCAGCCCAGCGGCGCAAGAGTCGCGGTGCAAAAACAAGCGCCAGAATCAGTAACAAAGCCACCAAAAGATAAAAAACAATTTCCAATCTCCAATTTCCAATCTCCAATATCATCGCTGTCATTCCTGCAGCGATGATGGCTACCGTCATGGTAGCCGATCCGACCGCTCCCATCGAGAGTGTATGCGGCCATTCGTTGCGCAAGAGGGCGCGCGCCGGGTACTCGCCAAGCCGCCAGGGAGTGATAAGTCCGGCTAATTTGCTATAATAGACCTGCTGATGGGCCTCGCGCCAGGACATCGGGAGAAGCGTCCTCCACCGCCAGGCTTCCAGACTCATATTCACCGGCATCAGCGCCACGCAAAGCAACAAAGCCGCTATCTGCAGCCCAGACATGCCTGCAATCGTCGCCCACAGCGTCGCATAATCCTCGTAAATCGCCATCCGATAAATCAGATAGCCGAGTGCCGCAAGCGCCACTACCCACTCTACAATATGATATATCCGTTTTTGGTCCATTTTGGGACATTTTGGACAAATTCCGCTGCAAAGATAGTAAAAAAATTGCATATATGCAAAAGTTTTTGTACTTTTGCGCTGTGAAAGGAAGAATTTTGATTATTGTGCTAATGATTCTTGCGCTGAAAGTACCAGCGGAAGAGCCTTTCAACTTTCAACTTTCAACTTTCAACTTAGACGAAGTCATCATGGATATTTTCAATGCCGCGACAGAGTTAGGAGAGGTTGATTATGAGCAGTTACAGAGCGATCTCTATGCCTTGAATGCGAACCCGATCGACCTCAATAACACGAGTGACGAGGAGCTGCAGCAACTCTATTTTCTATCCCCGCGACAGATAGACGACATTCTGGCCTACGCCGACAAACATCCGTTTGAGAGCGTGTATGAGTTGCGCCTTATTCCGAGCCTGGCGGACTACGAGATTCGCAACCTGGTTCCTTTCGTGCGCGTGAGTGCGCGTACGCCCGAACATAATAATATGTATGCGCGCGAGGTGTTCACCCAAGCCAAGCACGAGATCATTTCACGCGTGGACGCGCGGAACATCGAATCGTTCGAAGGAACGGACCCTGTTTATGCCCAACTCCGGTACCGCTTTGACTATAAACGCAAGGTCCTTTTCGGCGGACAACTTCGTCGGCCGGTAGGCGGTAAGGCGGAAGACCTGCAGTATGGCGTTTATATGCAACTCACGGACATCGCGCCACACGTGCACACAATCGTCGGCGGCAACTATCAGGCTTCGTTCGGTCAAGGCTTGGTCATCGCGCCGGTCTTCCATTCCGGCAAATCGATGTACATAGCCTCAGCGGGTCAGCAGAAGAACGGTTTGCGGTACTACTCGTCGGCGGATGGCGCAGGTCTGCATGGCGCCGGAGGCACTTTTCGCTGGGAATGGGGCAAGCAGACGCGCCTGGATGTCAGCGCACTCTATTCGCTAAACAAATACAAAGATACGACTTGGCACCACGCCGTAGGAGCCAATATCACATTGAGGCACAAGAAGTTAGAAGTCCAACTCACCGGCATGGAGCACATCTATTCGGATAGCATTCATCCCTACCGCAATGCCAAGTACAACCGCCATTATTTCCGCGGGTACCGCCAAGCGGTGCTGGGCACGAGTGTGCGGTATAACTACGGCTGGTTCGACCTCTTCGGCGAAGTAGCCACGTCGCAAAACCAAGAATGGGGCTTTGGAACGATCGTCGGCAGCCGGTTCTATCCGGCTGATGGCGTCAACCTGATCGCGCTTTACCGCTATTACTCCCCTTGGTTTGACAATGAGTACGGCTATGCTTTCTCGGAGAGTTCGCGTATGGGCGATGAAAACGGCGGATATTTGGGATTTGATATCACAAGACTAAAAAACTGGCGTTTTAGCGGTTATGGCGATGTCTTTTACTTCAGCGGTTATAAGTACGGCCTTGGCAATGACACTGCTACCATCGGCTATGACGCGCTGTTTGAAACAAAGTACCATTCAAATCTACAATCTCCTTTCAACTCTCAACTTTCAACTTTCAACTTTGTGTTCCGTTTGCGTGCCAAACGCAAAGGGGCACAAGACACTTATTCCGTCCGCGCACTATTCGAATGGTCTCGCGGCGGCTGGTCCTTACGCACTACCGCAGACGCGAATTATGTGGAAAGTTACGGCGTTAGTTTGGCGCAAGATATCGCCTATGATTTTACACCATACACCGTACACCATACACCCTTGAGTCTGAGACTCAGACTCCAAGCCTTCGATGCCCGCAAATGGGAGAATCGCATCTATCTCTATGAGCACGATGTGCTCTATGCCTTTTCCATTCCTGCCACCTACGGTTTAGGCGGCAGAGCGTATTTCTGCCTCCGATGGCAGATCATCAAACAACTCGCTCTATATCTGCGAGTTAGCGAGACAGTCTATAGCGATTTACGGACCAAAACGGACCTGCATTTTCTGCTGCGCGCCACCCTCTAATTGGCATCGATTACTAGATAATTCGTACAAATTTAGCAGGTCTATTTGACAAAATAAAAAAATCTTCAAAAAGGCTTGCGTATATCAAAAATTTTTCGTACCTTTGCGCTCGATTTTGACGATCACCATAAGTACCAACGGTTAAGACACTACTTTATGATGAAACAAACAACTCTATATCAGTATTTTACCACCGGTCTCACGACTGTGGTAGGGATATAGCGCACTTTAGAAACAGGACCACTATAGGGTTTTGTTTCTTTTTTTGATTTTGGTCTTTTTAAGATTTAGGTTCGTCTAAAAGGCCCAAAATGATCCAAAGAAATAATGTAAGGAGTAAGTAAAGGGCAAGTAAGGGTTATATCGTATCATACCAACACCTATAATATATATAATATATTATCCCGTGATTTTGAAGTAATCGTTCCCGAATGGGATAAGAAATAGTGCCAGCCATCAGCACTAAAAACAGGATGGAGAGAACAAGATTCTGTACGCAGCGTACACAATTTGAAAAGTCTCCGCACGCGGAGATAATTGTAAAAGGACCAAGTAATAGAGGAAAGATTGAAAGGAAGAAAGGATATGACATTTGAGTTATTAACTAAAAATATTGAAGGCATTCAGGCTGCGTTACAAGAGCAGGCTGCACATGCTGTAAACTTGTCTTTGACTGCTCGCAATTGGCTGATGGGTTGTTATATAGTGGAGTTTGAGCAGAATGGAGAAGATAGGGCGCAATATGGAGCAAAATTACTCAAGCGTCTGGAAGAAAGATTGCAAACAAAAGGCTTGACAGAACGTCGTTTCCGTGAGTTTAGACGCTTGTATCTAGTTTATCCGCAGTTGGGTAAAGAGGTATTAAATTATGTAGGCGCACAATCTTACGCTACGATTGCTTTACCGGAAGAAATTCGGCGGACGTCATCCGCCGAATCTAACGATACCGCAATTCGGCGGTTAGCGACCGCCGAATCCGAGAACGCCATAATTCGGCGGTTGACGACCGCCGAATTGGCAAAGCAAGAGTGGTTGGTTCCTGCAGATAGACTATTCTATCGCATTCCGACTACGCATTTAATTGAGTTATCAAAGATAGAAGATCCTATAAAAAGGGCATTCTATGAGATAGAGACGATTAAAGGCTGTTGGACAATAACAGAACTAGATCGTCAGATATCTACCTTATATTATGAGCGGAGCGGTTTGTCCAAAGATAAAGAGGGGTTGTCTAAGTTAGTTAATCAGACGACAAACGCTCTAGCCCCGAAAGATGTACTACATAATCCTGTGGCGCTTGAGTTCTTAGATTTAGAGCAGAATGAGAAGACTGACGAGACGGATTTAGAAACAGCTATTTTGGACAAGTTGCAAAACATGCTGCTGGAATTGGGAAATGGTTTCTGCTTTGAAAAAAGGCAAAAGAGAATATTGATTGACGGAGACTACTTTAAGATTGATTTAGTGTTCTATCATAGGGTTCTAAAATGTCATTTCTTGGTAGAACTAAAGGTTGATAAATTCAGTCATGTATATGCGTCGCAACTTAATATGTATTTGAATTACTACAAACACGAAGTAATGGTCGCGGATGACAATCCTCCTATCGGATTGCTATTATGCACGGATTACAATGAGACAGTTGTTAAATATGCGACAGGAGGATTGGATCCGAACATTTTTGTGCAGAAATACCATATAAAGTTGCCTTCCGAGGAAGAATTAAAAGCATTTATTGCCAAAAGCATTAAGGCCGAAACTTGAAATCAAAAATTTTGATCTCAAAATCAATACATTGCAAACTTGAAGTCACAATTTGTGACCACAAAGATATATAAGGCTGATTTACATAGGGCATCACAAATTGTGATACCCACAGAAGAGAGAAAATAATTTAAAATAACAAACAATATGGCAAAGTGCTACTCACGGCACAAAAAAGTGAGAGATGAATTATTGAAAGAATGACATATGGCTATATCCGCGTAAGTAGTGACAAGCAGACAGTGGAGAACCAGCGATTTGAGATCAACCGCTTCTGCGCACAAGAGGGGATAGAGATAGACGGGTGGATAGAAGAGACGGTATCGGGTACAAAATCCTACACGAAGCGTCGTTTGGGGAAGTTGGTAAAACATGTGGGGAGCGGGGATTTGATTATTTGCAGCGAGTTAAGTCGCTTGGGTAGAAACCTCTACATGATCATGGAGATCTTGAGTTACTGCATGCGCCGCGGATGTAAAGTATGGACGATCAAGGACGGCTACCGCTTGGGGGATGATATACAGAGTAAGGTATTGGCATTTGCTTTTGGGCTGAGCGCGGAGATAGAGCGGAACCTGATCAGCCAGCGGACACGGGAAGCCTTGGCGCGACTGAAAGCAGAGGGCAAGCATATAGGGCGACCGAAAGGAAGCAAGAACCGACCGGAAGTCCATCCGCTCTACGGCAAAAAGGAATACATCCGCAAAGCCTTAGCAGCCGGCAAATCGCAGCGCTCAATCGCCCGACATCTGCACTGCAGCCGAAATACGTTGAGAAGATTCTTGCAAAAGAATGAAATATAGTGCAATCCATCAGCACTAAAAAACAGGATGGAGATGAACATTGACAAGTTGTAGAGTATAAAAATGCTCCAATTATGCACTTTTTTGCCAAAAATCTTGCATATATCAAAAAAAAGCAGTACCTTTGCAGTCGCAAAGGTTTAACAACTAAATTTGATAGTTATGGAGCAATACCTTTATTCCGTAGAAGAGTTGCGAGCAAGCGTAGAAGAAGGCACTCGTCAGGTAGAGCGTGGTCAGTATTATACTGACGAGCAAGTTAATTGGATGTTAGAACAACGTAATCGCCAATTAGCCTAATGCGGATCATTTGGTCTGATAGAGCTTATGTTCGCCGCCAAGCTATCGAGGACTATATATTGTTCTCGTTTGGTTTTGCCGCGCATGCAGATTATGTGGAAGCTATTGAGGAGTGGAAAAAGACAGTTTTGGAGAATCCTCAAATAGGAAAAGTTGAACCTTTATTGGAAGGAATGCGGAAAGAATATCGCAGTTATGTTATCTCAGAACTGACCAAATGTATATATTACATAGAGAATGACTTCATAGTTATTGTTGATTGGTGGGATACCCGTCGTGGCATAAAAACGCTGACGCAAGGTTTGCAATAAAATTCTATTCTTTTATACTCTACAAGTTTCTGGTCCGATGGATTGGAAACTTTTTTCTTGTCGTATTAGTCCAAAAGGGCCCAAAATGATCCGAAAAAGCTTCCACAGATGGGACAGATTGGACGGATTTAAAGAGAGAGAGAAAAGAATTAATAGGAAGAATTGACACAATGATCCATCCAAGAATAGAGGCAGATAGGACCGAGAATGAATAAGGAATGATTAAGCAATATCTAAGGAATCACTAACGTTTTGAAGCGGATTGTTAGTCCAAAAAGCCCAAAATGATCCAAAAAAGACTGAAAAAACATGAGACAGTTGAGACAATTGAGACAATTGGAAAGTACACGAATTAAACGGATTAGATGAAAGTGTCTCAAAAGTCTCAAAATCTCAATGCAAAAATCACATGAGAAAAGTGAGAAAAGTGAGAAAATTGAGAAAATTGAGAAATAATCGTTGCCCTTGCGGCTAAGAATTCTCAAAATTCTCAAAATTCTCAGAGCAAATTTTTAGAGGTTAGTCCAAAAGAGCCAAAAATGATCCAAAAATAATGACATATGGCTATATCCGCGTAAGTAGTGACAAGCAGACGGTGGAGAACCAGCGATTTGAGATCAACCGCTTCTGCGCACAAGAGGGGATAGAGATAGACGGGTGGATAGAAGAGACGGTATCCGGAACCAAATCCTACACGAAGCGTCGTTTGGGGAAGTTGGTAAAACATGTAGGGAGCGGGGATTTGATTATTTGCAGCGAGTTAAGTCGCTTGGGCAGAAACCTCTACATGATCATGGAGATCTTGAGTTACTGCATGCGCCGCGGATGTAAAGTATGGACGATCAAGGACGGCTACCGGCTGGGCGATGATATACAGAGTAAGGTGTTGGCATTTGCCTTTGGGCTGAGCGCGGAGATAGAGCGTAACCTGATCAGCCAGCGGACACGGGAAGCCTTGGCGCGACTGAAAGCAGAGGGCAAGCATATAGGCCGACCGAAAGGAAGCAAGAACCGACCGGAACTCCATCCGCTCTACGGCAAAGAGGAATACATCCGCAAAGCCTTAGCAGCCGGCAAATCGCAGCGCTCAATCGCCCAACACCTGCACTGCAGCCGAACGACTTTAAGGAGATACCTGAAAAGGAATGAAATATAGTGGTGCTATCCATCAGCACTAAAAACAGGATGGAGATGAACATTGACATAATGGAATTACCGAAAAATGCAGAAATTTGGCAAATACTTGCTAAAAAACTTGCATATGTCAGATTTTTGTTGTACCTTTGCAGCGTCAAAGGTAAAACGGAAAGGAAAATTACTATGGAAGCAGCATTGCAACAAAGTCCGGCTTTTAACCCTATGCAGATTCAACTATTAAGAATGTTTTCTGTAGATAAAGCAGAACAGGGGTTAATTGAATTAAAGGAGGTTTTATACAGTTACTACTCTAAAAAGATGAAAGGTCGTTTGAACGAGTTGTGGGATAACGGGACTCTAGATCAGGCGCGTCTGGATGAAATCAATCAAATGGATTTACATCAACTCAACTGATTATGCGCATTGTTCTTGATACCAACGGTCTCATCCAAAGCGTTTCTCCACGCAGTCGCTATCACGCTGTTTGGGAATCTATGGAAGATGGTCGTAACACACTATGCGTATCCAATGAAATTATCTCTGAGTACTTGGAGATTTTACAGCGTTTTGTTGATTACGACACCGCAGAGACTATCATAAAGACTATTATCAACAGCAGCTTTGTTGAGTTGATTACACCGTATTATAACTTTGGTTTGATAACTCAAGATCCTGATGACAACAAGTTTGTGGATTGTGCTATTGCTGCCAATGCTAGATACATTGTCACCAACGACCACCATTACGATGTACTGAAAGGAATTAATTTTCCACCGATAGATGTAATCAATCTGGATGACTTTATGAAGTTACTCCAACAAGTCTAACTATCTTTCACCACAAACGGTAATTCCATTATAAACGGAGTTGCCGTTTTTTGTTGTGTTCGTCCAAAATGGTCAAAAATGATCCAAAGAAATAATGTAAGGGGTAAGTAAAGGGCAAGTAAGGGTTATATCGTATCATACCAACACCTATAATATATTATATATATTATCCCGTGATTTTGAAGTAATCGTTCCCGAATGGGATAAGAAATAGTGCTATCCATCAGCACTAAAACAAGATGGAGACGAACATTGACATTATGAAACACTTAAACTAAAGGGGAATCGAGAATACAATTAGTTTTAGCCTTATTTTTTGAATAAGGCTAAAACAGCTATTAATAATTGCAAAATTTCAATTATTAATATTAAAATATTAAAATCCATAATTTTTTTACATTAATTTTTATAAATATTATATAAAAGTCCTGATTGAAAGTTTTTTTTGAATGGTCTGCGAAAAACGGTCGGATTTCCTGACCCACCTCCAGTGTTTTGATAATAATCCACGCGGCTGATAGATATTAATCCGTTTTTATCCTTTTTGCAATCGACTTCTATTTTGTAATAAAGAGATGCTGCAGGCGCTGAAAGGGTTACTATTTTTGCACCAGTACTTTTATCAAAAGTACCTGCATTTGTCCATGAAGACCCATTGAATGAAGTCTTTAAAGTGATGCTATTAATACTATTAGTAGTTATTGCATCTATTGTCAACACCACTTTTGTTACGGCTTTATCAATGGCTGCATTTGTCGTAATTGTTCCAGTAGAAGCTGCGCTCTTTGAACCCATCTTGATGTAAGTCCACGCATTATTGCTATTATTGGCATTTTCGATATTAACTCGAAATCCGTCATTTGTGCTATACCATGAGTTGGAATAACTAGAAATACCTTGAGAGTTATAACTACTACCAAACAGAGCCGTTTTGTAGATTTCTTCCGCTCCCCACACTTGCCCGGCTCCTATAAGTAGGAGTAAGAGCATTGAAAATAGTTTGAGTTTTCTCATAATGTTATGATATTTAATGATTTATAATATGTTGCAAAAACAATTTAAATACATTTATATATGAAACACTTATTATCTCTTGAAAGGCTTGACGTTGGTAGGACGTTAGCCTTGACAGTCGGTTCACCGTCGGCTCACCGTCGGTCCACTATGCTAAAACTCCTCTCCGTTTTAGTGCTCATTTTCACTTTCGGCATCGGACAAATGTGGGGAACAGATCCTGTTACTATTTATTCGGAAACGTTTGGATCTCCGTCTTCTAACACAAATGTATCGTCTTTTTCCGGCTGGTCTGCTGCTGGAATTACTTATAGTGGTAGTGCCAAGGTAGGATCAACATCTGGCAATGTTTGCGGTTTGTCTGGAAGTTCTGGCTCTGGATATGTATACATGTCTAGTGCATCTATCAAAGAATTGATCATTTCGGATATTAATACTACTGGATATACAAATATTTCCTTGAGCTACAATTATAAGGGCGGTAGTACAAGTGCAAAATTTACTGTAGCATATTCTACAGATGGTACAAATTATACAAATTTGAGTTCAAATAATAGTTGCAAAACAACATGGCAAAGCAAGACAGAAGCGACATCGTTACCTGCGGCATCAAATTTACGTATTAAAATCACTAACACAGCTACAAATTATGCAGTATATTTTGACGACTTAGAAATCACTGGTATAGGTGGTACACCACAACCGACCGGTTGTGTTGCGCCAACATTTAGTCCGGCAGCAGGAACGTATACGAGTACGCAGAGTGTGACGATTTCTACAGAAACAAAGGGTGCTACTATCTACTATACAACCGATGGTTCTGCGCCGGATAATACAAAAACGGAATATACAGGAGTCATTAGTGTTTCCAGCACGCAGACTATTAAGGCAATTGCTACAAAAAGCGGATTAGATAATTCTTCCGTTGCTTCAGCTGAGTATAAGATTTATCCGGTAGTGCACGCTGGTACATCAGCAGATCCGTATACCGTTGCTGATGCACGGAATGCGATTGATGCGAACACTGGTACGTCCAATGTTTATGTTACTGGTAAAGTAAGCAATGTAGTTGGCAATAGTTTGCCAGGATGGATTACATATGACATTTCTGTAGATGGCGAGACCACTTCAGACCAATTCCGGGTATATAAAGGTAAATCAACTAGCGGAAATAACTTTACTTCCGCTGACGATATCCAAGTAGGTGATGTAGTTGTTGTTTATGGTTCAATAACGTATTATTCGAAAGAAAGCCTCTATGAATTTAGTTCAAATAGTCAACTCATTTCTCTTTCTCGAGTTGTAATCGTTTCTTTGTACAACGGCGCTAACGGAGCGACAAAGGTAGGTGACTTTGAATCTGGGACAAATGCTCTGCCGACTACGGCGGCAGATGTTGCAGGTTGGACGTTTGACGGTAACTGGAGTAAAGACCTCTTTGCTTCGAATACTAATAGCCAGGCTTATGCAAGCGGAACTTATTTTGCTGGAGGAGCGGAGGAATATAGTGGTACCAACTTATATGCTATCTATAGAAGAACTCCGACAGGCGGAAGTGCAATTTATTCCACTCAGCCTACTCCGGGTTACCCGCTTAGTTTAGATCCGGCAACAGGAGACTTAAGAATCTCTGCTAATAAAGATTTGGCATTTATTCCCGTAGGAGAATCAGTTACACTTTCAGCAGTAGGTGGATTAGTAACTAAATGGACAGTATATGATAGTGACCTCAATGATATTACCAACAGCTTTACTTACACAAGTTCATCGAGTACGTCATTTGTATTCGATATGCCAGCGCAAGAAATACTAGTAGAGGCAACTATGTGTGCTCTGCCTGCTGTACCGAGCGGATTGAGCACCTCCTTACACGATGGTGGAACTCGCGGAAAGACGGTATTCTCTTGGACAGCAGGTTCTGGCGCAACTAAATATACATTGACTTATACGAAAGCAGGTTCAGATCCGGTAGTGGTTTCTGACATTGCCAATACAACATATACTGTTAATCCGTTAGCAGTAGGCGAATATACTTGGTCGGTTAAGTCGGTGAACGATTGCGGAGAGAGTGCAGCGACTAATGGCGAAGGCTTCACTATTTGTCCTGATTTTGCAGCCATTACTCCGACGGTAGGAGAAACTTCTTCTATTGCACAGACCACAGCTACCGCTAATTGGACGGCAGTTGCTGATGCTGCGAAATACACCGTACAGATATTCAACGGTGAGACAAAGGCTGTAGAATATGAGAACGTAAATGCAACCAGCAAAGCCATCACCGGTCTTTCAGCGAATACGACTTATGTAGTTAAGGTGATTGCTTACAATGCTTGTGGCGAAAAGAGCCCTGCAGGTGCGTCTGCATCGTTTACAACATTGAAGAATGTCTATACGGTTTCATTTGATGCAAATGGCGGAACTGGTTCTATAGAAGCAGTCAATGTTACTGATGGCGAAGCAACCACACTGCCAAGCAGCGGTTTTACAAAAGCAGGTTTCAGTTTGTCAGGTTGGAAAGTGAACAACGAAGGAGCTTTACTTGAAAAAGGTGCTTCTTATACTGTAACAGGCGCAGCAACGCTTTATGCGCAGTGGTCACCTAATACCATCACCGTCACATACAAGCCTAACGGTCCGACAGCAGATGAGGTAGAGGAAAACTTTACATATGGAGAAGAGTATAATGCTAAAGCGGCTAATACGTTCTCGCGTGAGGGGTATCAGTTCAAGCATTGGAATAATGCGGCTGATGGTTCGGGCGCAGTAACTTTGGCAGCAGGTGCAGCCTATACCGGTACAGAGGATATTGATTTGTATGCTATCTGGGATCAACTCTATACGGTGCGTTGGGTAGTTAATGGCGGAGAGAATCCTCAAAGTCAGACTGCAATTGCAGGAACGGCTTTGACCGCAGCTCCTGTTCCAACTGCTTCGGATTGCGATAACAGCAAGGTGTTTGTAGGCTGGACTGAGACGCAGCATTATACGGACGCAACAGATGCCCCGAGCGATTTGTTCGAATATGCTAACACGCTGACGATGCCTGTAGGCGGCGCAACGTATTATGCAGTATTTGCAAATGAAACGCCTGGATCAAATGATGCATCTGTAACTTCAACATTTAATACTAGTGCCTGGGGCGAAGGTGAAGATGGTACAAATGACGATTTATGGACTTCTGGACAGGCTGGAAGCCAAATGCAAACCGGACGTGGAATACAAGTAACTAAAAATGCAAGTGGCGCAAATGCAACAACTAAGGCTTCTTATGGAGAAGTAAGTTCTGTAGTTATCACTTATAGTACAAATGCCAGTAGTAGTGCAGGCTCAATTGCTATACAAGTAGGTTTAACAAATTATGTAACAGATAATAATGTTACAGTATCTGGAGGAACTACCGATAGAACAACTACGTTTACAGCTCCGCAAAGTACTGACGATGCTACTGGTGCCGTAAAGATTACTGTTACATGTACTACTAACTCTGTCTATGTTAAATCGGTTAAGATTAACTATAAAGAGGACGCAACTGTTCGTACCAATTATGCGACGGATTGCAATACCGTACTACCAGTATGCGAAACGCCGACGTTTAATGCAGAAGAAGGCGAATATACTGTAGTTAAAAATGTTACTATTGAAACAGCTACAGAAGGCGCAACTATCTATTACACGACCGATGGTTCTAACCCTGCAACGAGTGATACAAAACTGACTTATTCTTCGGCTGTTCGCGTAGATCACACGTTGACATTGAAAGCAGTTGCAGTTAAAGAGAATTATGTGAATAGTACGGTTAAGAGTGCAGAATACACGATTAATCTGCCGCAATGCGCTACTCCGACATTCTCTGTAGAGGCTGGTCGTTATACGGAGACTAAGAGCGTTGAACTCTCTTGCGAAACGGAAGGCGCAGATATTTACTACACAACTGATGGCGAGACTCCGACCACAGGAAGCACGAAATATACAGAGGCTATCAGCGTAGCAACGAACATGACCATTAAGGCGGTTGCTATTGCAGAAAACACGACGCTGAGTGAAGTAGCAAGTGCTACATATAAGATAGTTGGTCCTGGTTCGACACTTTGGGAGTTGGTAGAGAGTACTAACGATTTGAATGATGGTGATATCATCGTTATAGCAAGCAACACTCAAGGAAAGACAACAAATAGTACTATTACCACATCTAATAGCGCAAATTACTTTGGTGAGGAGGTTGCTACATTCTCCGAAGACAAATCAGAAATCACAGAATTGAGTGATGATGCACAACAATTTACGTTAGGAAAGAGTGGAAATTACTGGACATTATCGAATGGCACACAATATTTGAAGGAGACGGCAGTAAAGAAATTGGCATGGGACAATAACGCTTTCAATTGGGCAATTTCCATAGATGAAACCACTCATGCAGCAACAATCAGCAATAGCAATACGGCAGGAAATAGAATCCTTCACAATGTAACTAATAATCGATTCACGACTTATAGCAGTGACCTCTCAGCATCAATGCTTCTCCCGCAGATTTACCGCAAGACGGTTATTTGTATAGAGCCGGAAACGGAATTGGCATTTGCAAGTTCTGTACCGACAGCTATTGACGCGTCCGAGAAAGCACAGCTGGCTACGACGGGTGGCAACGGTAATACGGTAACATATAGTGTTATTTCTAATAATGCAAATGCTGCTTCGATTGACAATCAGAATAAGTTTAGTGCAGTTGTAGCAGGTACTTATACGGTACAGGCTCGTCAGGCAGTAAGCAACGATTATAAGTGTGCGCAGACGACAACTATAGACATCGTTGTGACGGTTGCTGCTACGGGCGTAGAACTGAACAAAACTGAATTGAGTTTAGAAGAAGGTCAATCGGAGGCACTGGTTGCTACTGTAAAACCGAACGACGCTTCTAACAAAAATGTAGCTTGGTCGGTAACTGAAGGAAGTGCATATGTGGAGGTAGATGCTAACGGTAAAGTAACAGGTAAGGCTGTTGGTAGCGGTGTAGTACAAGTGAAGACGGAAGACGGAGAGTTCACGGCTACTTGTGCGGTAACTGTAACACCTCCGACGCCGGTACTGACGCTGACGGCAACTAATCCTCTCGCATTTGATAATGTGGAGCCGAATTTGACAAAAGATTTGACGGTTAATTTGAAGGGTAGTTATCTTGTCGCCAACGCAACATATTCCATTGAGGGAGATAATGTCTTTACGGTTGAAACGGAATTGGATAATGATGTAATCGGCTCGGAAGATGGTCAAACACTGACTATCCGCTTCGCTCCGATAGCAGAAGGTGATAAGAGTGCGACGATTACGTTCACTAGTGGCGTAGCAAGTCAGACATTGACTGTTACCGGTATTGGTAAGAAACGCTATACAGCAACTCTGCACGCCGGAAACGGAAGTGTAACTTCGGAAACTATTCAAGAATCTTCTATCGGCTCTGGCATTACGCTGCCTGAGGCTACGTTGTCGCAGACGCTGCAAGATGGCGGATGGAGTTTCGTAGGTTGGTCAGAGACAGAGTTGATCAATGAAACGGCAGAAGTTCCGACAACTATCAACGCAGGTGCATATGCTATTACAGCAGATAAAGAGTTGTATGCTGTTTATACCCGCTCGAATATTGTTGAGAAAACAGCAAGCAAGAATTCCGGATTTAATAGCTATTCTAATGTCACAATCGAAGAAGGCAAGCCGATTAAATTCACAGCAAGCAGCGGAAGTGGGGAATCAAATCATGTTCGCGTATATGCAAATGCGACATTGACTGTTAATGGAAATGGCACTACGGTTAAGAAAGTAGAGTTTGTTTCGTTAAGCAGTTACAAGGCAACAAACTTCACCGTGAATAACGTAAGTTTAACTGGTGAAGTTTGGGAAGGTAGTGCTACTTCCGTAGTATTTACAGCAACCAAACAAGTACGCTTCTCCAGTATTGCAGTCACTTATCAAACATCTGAAGGCCTCTTCACAACGTATCCGGCAGAGTTGTTCGCGATTGAGTTTGACTTGAATGGCGGTGAAGGCAACTTCTCGGAACAAACAGTTACAAAGGGTAGCAGTTATACCATGGACGGAAGTGAGCCGACGAAGCAATACTTCACATTTGACGGCTGGTCTGATGGTGTGAATACGTACGCCGCTGATGCTACAATTAGCAATGTTCAAAACGACATTACGCTAACCGCTCAATGGATTGAAGTAAGTAAAGCAGATGTTATCTTCAAGAACGGAGAAACAACGGTTCAAACAATTGCTAACAAACACCAAGGCGAGAGTTATGATCTCATTGCAGCTCCTGCGGCTGAAGAAGGAACACAATTTATAGGTTGGAGAAATGAATCTACAGGGGCAGTGTACGATGCAAGTACGACAGACTTTGTAATGGGAACTCCTGCTGCAGATAGCGTTTATGTGGCTCAATGGTTGATTATTACTCCGGAACCGGACAATGATGCTATTGTAGCGGAAGACCTCTCTAATGGAGAATGGATCTTAGTAACAAATGAGAACCAAATCCATACCGGTGATGTTGTGATTATTGCTGCTAAGAATGAAGGTTATGCATTAGGTTTGCAGCATATTGACGGAAACAAATGCTGGCGTACACAAACTGCTATCACGAAAGAAGACAATAAGATTAGTAATCCTTCTGATGATGTAGCTAAACTTTATGTTCAAAATGGTTATGGCGAAGGACAATTCTGCCTCTACGACATGAACACGAGTGTTAAGGGATATTTGTACGATCCTCAATTTGGAAGCAATAATTATCTTGCAACACAGAATGCTATTGTTAAGAACGGATCTTGGATTATTACAATTGCAGCAGATGCTACTGCTACTATTCAATCGGCAGGAACCGAGAAGTATTTGAAATATAATTCCACATCCGGACAAGAACGTTTCTCTTGTTACAATACAAGTACAAATGTCGCTCTTTACAAATGGGTAAAGAAGATTACGACGGATATGAATGTATCGACTGTAACGCTGACAGATGCTGTGATTGTTCCAGACGGAAAGACGCTGACTATTAATGTAGATGCTACTCTTGATAACTTGACCGTCGAAAACGGTGGTAAGGTTCAAATTGCTGAGAACAAACAATTGGATGTGCAAGACTTCTATATCGGTGGTACGCACGGCAAGTCCGGTCAGGTGATGAACGCTGAGAACTTACATGTAGATGGCGATGCTTACTTCGACTTCACATTAGGCGTAGATATTACGGATGAAGGCGGTGCAGCAAAGGCAGAAGCTCAGTGGCATAACTTCTCCGTTCCGTTCCCGGTAAGTGCAACCAGCGGCGTTTACGGTTGGAGAAACAACCAATGGGAACAGCTGACCAATGAAGTGGACTATGCTATCGAGGACTACCACGGTGAACTTCGTAAGAATGGTGAGTACGGCTGGAAGAAGTTCCGCAGTATTATGACTCCGGGTCATACCTACTCCATGACCGTCAACGGTGACATCCAAACGTACCGCTTCAAGAAAGCAGGTGACTACACGTTCGATGCAGATCCGACGGTCGAATTCAGCCAGCATGCTGCAACCGGTTCCGGAACATCCTCTGACGCAGGTTGGAATGGACTTGGCAACATGCGTCTGTGCTACTCGTCAATCAACAACACCAATATCGCAGAAACCACACCGGAAGGTCAATCTACCGGACGTTATGTACTTGTACTTAACGCTAAGGACTACAGATACGATGCATATCTGCTCTCGAAGATTAACCTGACGGTTGGTAGCGCATTCTTCATCCAAGCTTCGGCTGATGGTACGATGGGCTTCAATGCGGCTCAGGCAACTGTTGATCAGGTTTACGCACCTGCTCGTACGCAAGCTAAGATTGCAGAGCCGATCATGGTAACGATGAGCGGTGAGAGAGGTACGGACCATATGTACATCTCCGCTGACGAAGATGCAACAAGCACGTATCAGATCGGCCGAGATATGCAACGTATGTTCGCTACTTCTAACCCGACCACTCCGTTGATCTACACGATGAACTATGGAGGCTTGAAGTTGGCTGCAGAAGATGCTCCAATGGTTAATGACCAGGCTGTTTACACGCTGCAACTCTACGCTCCGATAGCAGGTGTGTACACACTGCAGACAGAAGCTGTAACAGATGCAGATGTATATCTGACCTATGAAGGCGCTATCATCTGGAATATCAGCGAAAGCGAGTACACCGTTGATCTGAACAAGGGTAAGAATAACGGTTACGGCTTACTGCTCCGCGCGAAAGCTCAGAGTGTTGTAACCGGTATTGACCAGATCGATGCGAAAGCTGGTGTACAGAAAGTGATCATCGATGAGCATGTATATATCCTCCGCGGCGGACAGATGTATGATGTGAACGGAAAAATGGTAAAATAATAGAAAATGGCGAAAAAGTACTACAAAAATTTGCGTAATATGTAACTTCGAGGGCACCGGGGCGGTGCAAAACCGCCTCACCTCGAAATTACGTTCGCAGTATTCTGCAAACAGCACCTAATTAGTTCAAAACTTATAAAAATGCTAGCAATTTAAAATTTTTGCCCTAATTATTTGCATATTTGATTATTTTGTAGTAACTTTGCAGCCGAAAAGAAAATTTGCTATGAGTCCAATATTCCTGAAAGAGAAAGGATACGCATTTAAAATATACTCCAACGAGGAAGAACGAATGCATATTCATATTATAAAGGAAGATAAAGAGGCGAAGATTTGGTTAGAGCCCAAAGTGGAAGTAGCCTACAAAGGGGACTTTAGCCAACACGAGATTAATAAAATCCAAAGCATAGTAGAACTTTATGCAGAGTACTTTAAGAAACAATATCAACTCCACATTGGCGGACGTATTGATGATTAACGATCGCGGGATAATGATCTCTGTTCAAGGACAGGATTATTTTCTATCGTACAATCGTGTGCCGTGGATGAGAGACGCAACCATCAATGAAGTATTGGATGTTCGAATGAGCGGTAACAATGCTATTGAATGGCCAAAGTTACAAGTAGATTTGGAAGTTGAGTCTCTACGTCACCCTGAGCGCTATCCGTTGCTGATTAAGCGCAATGAGTTGGACTATGTAGCAAATGTTTAATAGAATATCACGATTATGGAAAAACGTACATACATAAAGCCGGAAATTGGCATCGACAACATTGGTTCGGATACATTTGTGATGATTCAGCCATCTAACAGTAATATCGAGCCAAACTTCTTACCTACTTGGCGTCCGAAGAATCCGACAAGGACACCGGTGTTCTAAGGAGTTAACGAATGAAAGAGTTAACGAGTTAGAGAATTAGAGAATGATAGAAATGGAGCGTTTTGCGCTCCGTTTTTTATTTTATTTAAAACAAATTATACATTTTGAATAATTAAATTTGCATAATTCAAAAAATTGTTGTACCTTTGCAGCAAAATTTGAAAACTATGGAAAAAGTGACAAATCCTTTTATAGTCCTTGGAACTATTCCAGATCCCTATTTTTGTGATCGCGAGAAAGAGACCGAGCGATTGGTTCGCTATTTGACTAATGGGCAGAACGTTGTGCTCCATGCGCCGCGTCGTATCGGGAAAAGCAAATTGATTGAGCATTGTTTTGAGCAACCTGCCATCAAAGGAAAGTACTATACCATCTTTGTGGATATATTACAAACGGGTAATTTGCAAGAATTTACCTATGAGTTCGGAAAAGCCGTGTTTGAGGCTACTGCTTCGTTGGGCGATAAGTTGATGAAACAATTTGCACAAACAGTACAATCATTGCATACCGAATATACGATCGATCCCATGACCGGATTTCCGAAATTAAGTCTGTCTATCGGCCATATAGAAAATGCAATTTATACCATAGAAGAGGTATTTCGTTTTTTGGAGCAAGCAGACAAACCATGTATTGTAGCAATTGATGAGTTTCAGCGAATAGCAGACTATCCGGAAAAGAATGTAGAAGCTATTCTACGGACGCATATTCAGAAGATGCGAAACTGCAAATTTGTTTTTGCGGGCTCCGACCGGCATTTATTAGGTCAGATGTTTCAAGATTACAATCGTCCATTTTATAATAGCGCCGCAACAATCACATTGGAGCAAATTGAACGAAGCAAATACAACGCCTTTGCAACAATGCACTTTGAGGAATATGACAAGCATATTGCGCCGGAAGATGTAGATCGCGTATATGACTTGTTTGACGGCAATACGTTTGCCATGCAGAAAACGCTGAATATCGCCTTCTCTTTAACGGGAAAAAAAGAATGGTGTACAATAGACACGATTCGACAGGCGATTGATGAAATCATTGAAGAGAATGACTTTAGTTATCGCACGCATTTAATGTCCGTCGGATCCTCTCAGAAAGAAGTCCTCTATGCTATCGCTCGGAGCGGCAAAGCTATGCAAATAACAAGTGCAGCATTTGTAGGTAAGTATCGTTTGGGCTCTGCCAGTTCTGTTCAGTCAGCAGTCCGTAAATTAAAGGCCGATGGTTGGGTAGCAGAATATATCAATCAAGCCGGTCAAAAGTACTATCAAGTTAACGATTATTTCTTAATGCTGTGGATACAAAAGAAGTACGGACGAGGATTTGAAATATAACCACGTAAATGATTATTCAAAAAGAATTATTTAATTTGAATAATTCAGATTATATAGAATGATCAATGGAGCGTTTGGCGCTCCGTTTTTTTTTGTTTCACACGCCCAAAATGATTCAAAAAAAACTATGTAATTTCGGAATTAAACTCCGAGATTGCATAAAAAATTCTATAAACGCTTGCATATTTCAGAAAAAAGTTGTACCTTTGCAGCGAATTTTAGATTGAAGTATTATGGCTAATGCAGACATGTATCTTCCCCGTAAAATGGAGGCACTGCTGAAGGAAGCAGTTCAGTATTTCTCAGTATTGTCAGTTACCGGTCCCCGTCAGTCCGGAAAATCCACCTTGCTCAAACATCTATTTCCGGAATATCCACAATATAGTATGAAGGATTTACATGTGCGTACATTCGCCGAGCAAGACCCGGTTGCTTTTCTAAATCAACACCCAGAGGGAATGTTTATTGACGAAGTACAAAAAGTTCCTGTACTTTTGGATTATATCCAAGGCATTGTCGATAACCATCCTGAAAAGCGATTCCTTCTTACCGGAAGTAGCAATTTGGAATTGATAAAGGGTTTGACAGAGTCATTGCCAGGCCGTGCAGGTGTATATGAGTTACTTCCTATGTCATTAGAGGAAGCAGGAAATACAGAGAAAAATACCAATCAGCAATTATTTGATGGCTTATATCCAGCTATTTGCGCCGGAAAGAATGTGGCACATTTGTTCTATCCGAGTTACGTAAAGACTTATCTGGAAAAAGATGTACGTGACTTGTTGAAGATCCGCGATCAAATGCAATTCTTGAAATTCATGAAATTATGTGCGGCTCGGATTGGTTCTCTCTTTAATGCCACAGAGATAGGCGCCGAAGTTGGTGTAGATGGAAAGACAATTAATCATTGGCTATCCGTATTACAAGCATCATACTTGATTACTTTATTGCCTCCGTACTACGAGAATATATCCAAGCGATTGGTAAAGACTCCCAAACTCTATTTCAACGATCCGGGATTAGCTTGTTATCTCTTAGATATCGAATCGCCACGTCAATTGGAATATGATAAAATGCGTGGTGCGATTTTTGAGAATATGATTGTTATGGAGTGTCTTAAACATCGCACTAATCGCGGCAAAGAAGGAAATGTATTCTTCTATCGAGATAGCAATCAAAATGAGGTAGATATACTCATTAAAGAGGAAGGGCAGCTTTATGCTATTGAAGTCAAGTCTGCGATGACATATATGCCTTCTTTCGATGACACCTTACGCAAATTACCAGAGTGGATTAAAACACCGATAGCCCATAGAGCTGTGGTTTATACAGGTGATTTTGAGAATGTCACAAGAGATGTTGCTTTGCTCAATTACAAGCATTTACCCTGGTTATGGAAATAAAAAATTATGTAAATGTCCATATTTTTTCTTCATTAATATCAAAAAATTCAATATTTTGCGGAATATGGTGAAAAAATTTGGTCATTTCAATTTTTTGTAGTAAATTTGCACGATTTTTTGAGGTCTATACAAATCAACACTATAAACCACCGGACGCAAACGGCGTCCAAATTGACGAAAAAAAGATGAATATTGTTACAAAAGAGATTGCTCTCCCCGATGGACGAGTAATCAAACTGGAGACAGGCAAGTTGGCCAAACAAGCAGATGGCGCCGTAATGGCAACGCTTGGCAACACGATGATCTTAGCCACTGTCTGCTCCGCCAAAGATGCAGTGCCGGGAACGGATTTTATGCCCCTCACTGTTGAGTACAAAGAGAAATTTGCGTCCGCAGGACGCTTCCCGGGTGGCTTCACCCGCCGCGAAGGCAAAGCTTCGGATTATGAGATCCTGATTGCACGTCTGATTGACCGCGCCCTTCGCCCCCTCTTCCCTTCTAACTATCACGCAGAGACGTTTGTAAACGTTACCATGTATTCGGCTGACGGCATCGACATGCCGGAGAGCATTGCCGGTTTGGCTGCAGGTGCGGCTTTGGCTTGCTCGGATATCCCGTTCGAGGGTCCGGTGAGCGAAGTACGTGTAGCACGCGTAGATGGTAAGATGGTGATTAACCCGACCTTCGAGCAATGCGAACATGCTGACCTGGAGTTGATGGTTGCCGCTACGTACGACAACATTATGATGGTAGAAGGCGAGATGAAAGAAGTGCCGGAAGCAGTGATGCTTGAGGCTATCAAAGCTGCACACGAGGCTATCAAACCGCAGTGTCTGGCTATCGACGAGATGATGAAGGCTTACGGCAAGGAGACGAAGCGTGAGTACTGCCATGAGGTGAACGATGAGGAGTTGAAGCAGGCTGTTCACGATTTCAGTTATGCTCGTGCTTATGCACAAGCTACTTCAGCAGATACCGACAAACATCACCGCGAAGCGATGTTTACTCAGATCTGCGATGATTTCAAGGCTGAAAAAGCTGAATATATGGCTCAACGCGCAGAGGCACTCGGCGTAGATATCGACGAAATCGCTGCACTCGTTGACCGTTACTATCACGATGTAGAGAAAGAGGCTATGCGCCGCGCTGTGCTCGATGAGGGTAAGCGTCTGGATGGCCGTAAGACCACGGAGATTCGTCCGATCTGGTGCGAGGTAGGTTACCTGCCCGGCCCTCACGGAAGTAGTATCTTCACCCGCGGCGAAACGCAGAGCTTGAGTACCGTAACGCTCGGTACAAGTCGCGATGAGAAGATCGTAGATGAGGCTTTGATCCAAGGTACAGACAAATTCCTGCTGCATTATAACTTCCCGCCGTTCTCGACCGGTGAGGCCAAAGCCGCTCGCGGTGTAGGTCGTCGTGAGATCGGTCACGGTAACCTCGCTTGCCGTGCGTTGAAGAACATGATTCCGGAAGATTTCCCGTACACCGTACGCGTGGTTTCTGATATCCTCGAGTCCAACGGTTCGAGCTCTATGGCAACCGTTTGTGCCGGTACGCTGGCATTGATGGACGCAGGTGTTCCGATGAAGAAACCGGTTTCCGGTATCGCTATGGGACTTATCTCGGAGAACCAAGGTAAGAACTACGCCATCCTGAGTGATATCCTCGGCGACGAAGATCACCTCGGTGATATGGACTTCAAGACGACCGGTACCAAAGATGGTCTGACCGCTTGTCAGATGGATATCAAGGTAGATGGTCTGAGTTACGAGATCCTGGAGAACGCATTGGCACAGGCTCACGAGGCACGTATGTACATCCTCGGTAAGATCCTGGAGTGCATGCCGGCTCCGCGTGCAGACCTCAAGCCGCACGCTCCGCGTATTGTATCCTTCTATATCCCGAAAGATATGATCGGTGCTGTAATAGGCCCGGGCGGTAAGATCATCCAAGGTATCCAGGCTGAGACCGGCGCTGTCATCTCGATTGACGAAGACGAGAAGGGCGGTAAGGTAGAGGTTGCTTCCAACAACGGCGAGCAGATGCAGGCAGCAATCGCAAAGATCAAAGCTATCGTCGCTCTGCCGGAAGTAGGCGAGGAGTATGACTCGGTAGTTAAGAGCCTCATGCCGTACGGTTGCTTCGTAGAATTTATGCCGGGTAAGGAAGGTCTGCTGCATATCAGCGAGATCGACTGGAAACGCTACGAGACGATGGAAGAGACCGGCATCAAAGAAGGCGATCATATCCGCATCAAACTGCTGGAGATCGATCCGAAGACCGGTAAGTTCCGTTTGAGCGCTAAAGCGCTGAAGAAGAAACCCGAAGGCTATGTAGAGCCGGAGAAACGTGAGCGTCCGCGTCGTGAAGACCGTGATGGTGCACGTCTCGACAGAGGTCCGCGTCCTGAGCGTCGTGGTCCGAAGCCGGAGAAGCACTGATAAAAAAAATAGCGTCGCGAATTGCGGCGCTATTTTTTTATTGTCTATTAGAAATCTATCTTCCAGACGAAGCCGACTCCTTGGATGGTAGAGGCTTGGCGGAGAGAGTATTTATCCACTGTGTGGGTATAACCTTTGAGGCGGAGTTGACCATCCTCGGTTAGCAGTACTTCGACATCCAGATCGCCAAAGAAAGGTTGGTTCGATATATCGTTATACCGATAGCCCACATTGCCGTTGATAACAAGCCGATCTACCGGTTGCAGTTGGAACTGCGCCTCGTACTCCTGACTCGAGTTATCCCCTTCTCCATCGGCACGGATCGCCACGCCGAGAGTCAGGATATTCGTCAGCTTGGACAGCCAAGCGTTAATCTGGCTGGTAACCGTGGACGAGAGCAGCGAATAGGTCGAGTTGAGCGTCGCATACTGCGAGTTCGACATATAATCGGGCGTAAAGAAACGACCGAAGACAAGCAGGTAAATCACCTGACGCATCAGCATCTCGTCGGTATTAATAATCTGCTGTACCTGCTGCTGGATATTCTGGTCCGATGTCGGGAATTCCAATGCGAACGAGAGGATCGGGCTTCTAAGTGTACCGGTCATATGCAAGCAGGTGTAAACCGGTATATTCGACCGCGAAGTACCGATATTCTCCGTCTCATTACCAAAGAGGTCTTTCAAGTTAGCCGTGACCTTATACTTGGCCGTGACGTCAAGTTGGGGATCTTTTGGATTGCCGGAGAAGACGATCTTGGATCCTTCGCCTACGGTAAACTCCTTACGGATCACATTTCCGACGGTATAGCTCATCATGCCCTGCTGGATATCGTACGTGCCTAAGAGGGATACATCGCCGGAATAGGTATCATAGGTAAGGCTGAGCGCACCAATTCCCCTACCCTGTATCATATCGCCGTTCCGTTCGCCAAGCACCAGTTGGAACAGCAGTAGCGGCGTGATATCCATATTCAGTTTAAGGATACAACGCGAAGGACGCAAGGTTTCGATGGTATGATGGATCGTATCATCGGTCTCGATATGAATGACGGAATCGCCTGCTGCCAGGAAATGGACGAAGGACGACTCGTACGCCGAAGAAGAGGTATCCAGCGAGAGACGGAAACGGCTGTTCTTGGACGAACGTGCGTCTGCTACCACGATGATTTCCGACTCATGGCCTGTGACATCGACATGACCTGTTGCATAGACCTCGCCACGGAACATCTCTCCGGACTTGTTCTTATCAAAGACAAGCGCATCTACCGCATCGACATGAATGTCAAGCACATACTCGGAGAACATCTGATGGTATACCGCGCCGCGTACCTGCACCGGATTGCCCTTCGCATCGGTGAGGTGCACATTCGGGAAGAGGATAGCCGTGGTATCCATGACAATGGTATCCGACGGAATGGTATAACGGGCTCCTGTCCAAGGAAGCGTCAGATGCGCATTCTTCGCTTGAGCACGAAGGAGCACATAGGTAAATTCTTTCCATCCCCCTACTACCACATGTCCCGAACCATAGCCATCAACATCATTGAGCACGACTGAGGTCCAGTGATTAATAAAATCCAAGGGCACGGAATCGACCGCCATATCCAGCTTCCAATCGTTTCTACCGCCGAATTGGGCCGAACCGTCCAAAGCGACCATGGGGGATTGGTGATTGGATCCTCTATAGACATCGGCATGGAAGGCAAGGGAGTCCTTGATATGGAGATCGACCTCGGCATCGCCGAAGAGGCAGTTATTGAGCCCCATGGAGTCAACATGTATCTGCGAATCGACGATAGGCTTGCTAAAGAGCGACGAGACGGCTGCACGACCGGTAAGCAGACCATTGAACATAATCATCTTTTCAGGCAGCAGGAAAGGCACCACATAAGAGGCATCCAGCTTCTGCAGATCTACCGCCAGCGTGTCCGTCGCATGGCGCGAACCGATACCGTTCGCATAGATATGCTGTCCGGCACCTTCGAAGAGGAAATGATCCACCATAAGCACTGTATCCGCTTCGCAGTACGTTAACCTACTCTCGCCAAGCGTATAGAGGGAGTCGCGGAGCGTGACCGTACCCGGCATAAAATGCATATCTACCAGCGATTTATTCTTATAGCGGTCAAAATGGGTCACGAACTGCAGGTCGCCTCCATATTCACCGGCACGCTGTTCGGTGACGAGTATCTTTATTCTCTCTCGGTTGGTCATCGACTCATCCGGTTCTTCTTCGGGTTTGAGCACCGAAGAAGCAAAATTGATATGGGTCAGGATCGTATCGCGGAAAGCCCTCGTAGCGAGCGAAGTACTCATATTCGCAGCCGAGACATCCAGGTTCATCGTCAACTCATCTTTCGGCGTTCCTAACGTCAGGCGCAGGTCCCTTAACGGAGCCTTACCGACCTGAATACCCGGCGCGTAGAAAGTAAAATCAAACGGCTCGTTTTTCTGCTTCTGCGGCGACAGATCGACATGAATACGCATAGAGGGGTTATCCGACAATTGAACCGGCGCAGCAAAAAGGCGCTGAAGAGCCGCTAACTGCGAACCATCGGCCTTGAAGGTGAACGACACCGGCTGCCATGCCTGCTTAGGCGCCAAAACGGCCGAAGGCAGATAACTATGCATCAGCGCTTGGAAAGCCGGCGCTATATCGGCATAACGGAAGGTACCATCCAGTTGAGCAGCCAAGTAATCCGACTGCAGGGATATGGACTTATTGTTCTTTTGGTCCGCTTCGACGAAGAGGCTCATCTGCTTCATCATCGTCGAATCAAGCGGCGTCATGAGGACCAGCGAATCCAGCACCATATAACCGGACATGTCGTCCGGCCGCGAGCCATTCATATCCACCATCAGCGTAAACGAGGTCTGCATGGATGGTTTGGAGCTGAGTTTGGTACTGATCGGCGCGGTGTCAAAATGACGGCAGAGGAGGTTGAAATTGATCTCCGGATTCTGCTCATGGAAATTAACCACACCATCGAACGCCAAATTCAGATGCGGATCATCGATAGAGAAACTACCCTGATAGCGATAGGGGTCATAGCGACCGTCGATCTGCAGGTCCGCGTAGGTGTAGTCATTATAGGTGAATTGGCGCACATGGGCTTTGACGTCACCGGAGAACATTCCCTCCTCAAACTGCCCTTTGGTCGCCACATCAAACGTGACTGTGGTCAGCTGCGGTGCATTGAGTAAGCGCCCCAAGCGAATGTTGCGCCCCACGACGCGGGCATCGTAAGCGATCTGGCGGAAGGCTGTGTCCGAACGGAACGTACCATCGGTAGAAATCGTTCCAATAGCCGTACGGAAAGCACCGTGGAGCGTGAGATCGTGCAACTGGCCCTGCGCCAAGCCGCGATAATGGATATCGCCCAGACGATGAATGGTCTGCGGCAGACGCACCGGCTTGCCTTGCAACTGGGACAGCAGGTCCTGCAGTTGTGCCGCATTGGTATGCAGATCCTTCAGGTTCGCCTTTAGATACGGATTAGCCAGGTCCGGCAGACCCAATGCATAGACATCTCCCTCCAGCACCGTCTTGTTGTTATATCGCACCTCCAGGTTCGTAAACGCCAGTGAATCAAGCGTTCCATCCAGGTTCGCCCGCAAGGACACAGGACGCTTGAGGCCCTTGAGTTGCGGCACAAACAGAGCCAGATCTGCCGGTACGATTTTGGCCTCGTTGAAACCGAGCGCGAAGGTTATATCATGAGCCGAACGGCTGAGATAAAGCGTGTCTCCGGCCGGGAAATGCACCTCTATACCGCTCATATCCACCTTCGAGTTCGGCAGCTGCGCCGCAAGCGTAGGCAGGGAAAGAAGGGTGTCATTAAGGATGACGTGCGCTTTCAGGTCTTCGACGATGAAAGGCGATGTTTGATTTGTGATTTGGAGGGCCAACTCGCTTATCTCTGCATCGAGGACCTCTTCGCTCAATTGATGCAGGTCCATCTCTGCATGGGGCAAGAAGGCGGTATAGTCTTCGTAACGAAGGCGGATAGAGTCCAACTGAACATCCTTGACCGCGATGAGGCTACGCATAGGATCGTGCGGACGCTCCTCCTGGCGGAAAGCATCGACGAGGAACTGATAATTCCACGTGCTATCCGGCAGACGATGGATATCCCCTACTACATTCTGAAGGTGCACATGCGAAAAATGTATCTCACGATGAGATAGCGCCATAGGGCTGAAATGGGCATAGAGCTCGCCGACATAGGCCAAGGTATCACCCTGTTGATCAGCCAGATAGATATCGCGTATGGTCAGGCGCGCGGGGAAACGATATTCTACTGCGCCCACGTGGGCATTCGTACCCAACGCGCGCGACAGCTCAGCGGTTGCCAACTGCACGGCAGCCGTCTCCACTTTATCGCTTGAGAGTGTCGCAACCAGCATGCCACCGACCAGCATCAAGCCGACCAGCAAAACACCTAATATGTAGAGCACTTTTTTCATACGCGCAGACTATTCCACGCTGCAAAGGTACTAAAATTATTTCAAATAACAAAAAAAATACGAAAAAATCACAAAAAAATTTGCGTAATTCAAAAAAAAGTTGTATCTTTGCCGCGATTTTGTATGTATTATACATACTTGGCACGAAAACAACTAACTCAATTATTAATAAACAATCAAAAAGTATGAAAAGATTTTTTCTATTTCTCTTCGCTACTTTGCTGAGCGTTTCTATGTTCGCTGCAGGCGAAACCGGAAAGACAAAGGCTCAGGCCATTCCTTATGACTGGCAATCCGGTATCTATGTATCTTCGGAAGCCGGTGTAGGTAAATGGTATGTGGTAAATTTAAAGAAAGACATGACCCCCGCAGGTCCGTTCAACGCAAACGGTAAGACCGATGATGGTAAGACCGACATCAACATTACCATTGTGAACCCGTTGGATACCGAAGTGGACATCAACTGTACCGCTTACATTGGTGACAACGAGACTTCCCGTCATTTCAAAATGGCGGATCATGGTCAAAAGTCGATGACTTTCGGTGCCGGTATGTTTGTTCGTATGGGTATCAACGAGGTGTATCTGTATTTGGTAACAGACGTTACGGTTACGGAAGAAGAGGCTCAAGCAAAAGAGGCTGTCAACGTAGATGTACAGGCAGTAGAGTCTAACTCTGTTTCCTTCGTTCCGGTTGATTTCGATTGGACAGGTTTTGGTCTGAACACTCCGGCTGCAGGTAACGAGATAGCAAAGAACACAGAGACTTGGTTAAAGATTGATTGGGGAAACAAGGTGCCGGAGGGTTATACTCTCAAACTGTATGCACAGAACTTGGGTTCGGCTGCTACTACCGTTTATGGCGGTTTGGCTACCGATTGTCCGGCTACCAATATCCAAGAGCAAACGAAAGATGTAGCTGCAGGTGCACCTGTAGTTAAAGTATTGGATCCGGCTATGTTGGACATGATGCCGGGCACGATTTATCTCCGTCTCAAAGCAGATCAGAGATTGCATGTATGGGCAGAGCAAGTAGCTCCTGTATATCCGGAGAAGCCGCTCTTCAAGACTGGTGACGCTCAAGTAGTAGCGAAGGACGTTGTTTACAACCTTACCGATTCCAGTGTTTACAAAGCTGATTACGCAACATTAATTCCTTCTGTTACCGGAGAGAATGCAAAGTATTATGCAGTAGAAGTAGTTATTACCAATAACGGTGCTACCGATGCTGAGATTACCGGCAAGGTAGTTAAGAATGCTAACGGTGATGTGTTTAGCGCAGTAAATCGCACTTATACGATTAAAGCAGGTCAAACGATTTCCAAGAAATTGGATAAGACCTTGTTGTCCAACATGCAATCAGAAGACTTTGCACATGCATTGGTTCTGGGCGGAAACAGCAATATCTCCTTCAAACTGACCGATGTATGCACCGAGGAAGATCCTTGCGTTCCGGAAGAAGCTATTGGCTTGGTTATTCCCGCAGCAGGTTCGTCTGTAGTTAAGAATCAGGCAGCGAACACCACAAAGTGGTACGCAGTTGACGTAACCGCTGCAAAAGCAGCTCAGGCTGACATCGAGTTGAGAATGACAACTGCAAACGCAGAGACAGCGGACCTGACGGTTGACATCGCTGCTGTATGTGCTATCGGCGAGCCGACACAAAGCTATACCGGTTCTTCTGCAAGCACAACGAAAACCCTCAGCTACTCGCTCTTCAAGAGCGCAGGTGACGTAGTATACGTACGCGTAAAAACTAATAAGGCTATCTCTGTAGAGGCTGAAATCGTTGACAACGTGAAATTCTATCACGATACAGATTTGGATATTGACAAATGGAGCCAAACTCCGAGTGCAGACAAAGCAGCTCGTATCGAGGCTAACCTCACTGTCAACACAAAACTTGAGGTTCTGGGGATTACCCTCGCAGGCGGTAAAATTACCATTGAGAATGGTGGTAAACTGCTTATCGGTAAAGAAGGTGTCAAAGGTTCTGCGGCTGTGGATCAGATTGTTGTTAAAGAAGGTGGTATCTTGATGATTGATCCGGCATGCTCAAGCAACAATGCACCGTTTATTACCGCTAAGAAGTCTATTGAATTTGGTAAACAAGAGGCAATCGGTGCGCAATTGCCCGAACTGCATGATTTCATTGCTCTTCCGATTGACAACCGTGAATCTGGTATTAATAGCGACAAGACTATCTATTACGCAAACTGGATTTACACAGATGGTTGGAGAGCAACCGATAACTTCCGCAAGTCATTCGTAGGTTACAACGTATATATCCCGTCCGGTAACTCAACTTGTCCCACAAGTGCTACTGATGTAGCAGTTGATTTCAAGGGTCAGTTGGCTGCGAACAAGAACCAGACATTGGTTATGCCGGGCGAAGGTTGGCATGCATTCGGTAACTCTTGGTTCGACGCTATCGACGTAGCAGACATCTACAGCCAATTAGGTGGTAGCGAAGATAAAGAGGTTGCAGTACACAAATATATTGCTACTCCGCAAGATGTGAATGGTGTTCCATTCTTGGACAACCAATATGCATTAATTACTGCCGAGAACAAGGCTTATGTAACAGATGAGTTCAAGGTTGTAGCTCCGATGCAAGGATTCTTCCTTTACACAACCGATGCAAAATCGATTACTCTCAGTTACAACGATTTGTGGACCGCTCGCAAAGCCGCTGCTGCTCCTGCAAAACGCGCTGCAAGCCAAGATGTAGCCAACGTAGCAGTAGTTGTTCGCGGTGGTAACGGAGCTGATCACGTATTCATGGTTGAGAAAGCCGGATCGAACGTACACAAGATGATGGGTAATGGTCTCGCTCTCTACGCTGAGGATGGTCTTGGTCAGGTAGCGAATAGCAACTTGATTGGTACGATTCTTACACTCCAAACCAACGAGGCTACCGAGTACACACTCAGCTTTGCATGGTTGAATGGTAAGACTTTATACCTCAAGGATCTCGTAAACGGCAACATCGTTGAGATGACTGCTGAGAATACATACACCTTCACCGCTGAGCCGAACACGGTAAGCGAGCGCTTCCAAGTCGTTGGTCGCAACAACGTCGTTACCGGCATCGAGAACAGCGCAGCAATCCAAGGTGCTAACAAGCGCATTGAGAATGGCAAGGTTGTTATCATCAAGAATGGCGTGAAGTACGACGTACTCGGTGCACAACTTTAATAAACATGTATAATCAACAAACATATTGCGATATGAAAAAGAACTATAATGTACCCGCAACTGAAGTTGTTGCATTCGCAAGTGGTATGGTAATGCAGACGGTAAGTCCTGCAACAAGCAATCCGGATCCTAACAACAATGTCCCGGGTGGATCTTCAATCCCCTAATAAATAGTTGTTTTGGACATCAAGTGATAGTAACTGCACTCCAACGGGTGCAGTTACTATTATGAGAAAAACTATGCGAAAATATATATTATTTATATTATTGAACGCGCTCGCGTACACGTGCGTAGAGGCTCAATCGTTCTGTCATTTGGTGCAACCGGTAGGTACGCATTACGAGGACACGATTGAGTCGGCAGGAACGTATTACTACTCCGCATGGACTTTTGACCTGCCGATGGACGTATATATTACGTCTCTGGATCCAACTTGTAGCGAGCCGCCTCAGGTATGGGCAGATCTGACTTGTACGCCGGGCGTATATGATGATCCGAACGTTCGGGACTTGGTGCAAGATACAGTTAAGTATGGTATAACGGTACCTATGGCATTAGGCTGCGAGACGACCTTTGAGAACGGGCATTATGTACACCATCTCAAGTTAGGTAAGTCATATCGCAACCGATTGCAATTAATCGGCGTGGACTATAATGTACAAGCGTACGTAAAGGTAGTGATACCCTGTGCGGGTGCTGCATTAATGGAACAGGACACCAGTAGTCAGGCTTGTTTCAAAGATGCGCGTTGGCTGCGTTTGGTAGATAGTACACATGTGTTGGCGTATGATACGCTTACCTCGTACATCATTCCTTATAAAGATTGGCTAGCCGAAGCGGATAGTGTAGCACTTTATTGGGAAGGCACGCAAGAGGCACGCATGTGGACAGGCGAAGAATGTGAATTCAAAGCTGATGTGCAACATGCATGGGATTACTATGATCTTCCTGCAAACGGAGAGATCCATTTATCCAAGAGTATGCTGACCAACGCAGCACAACACGCCCAAGATAGTGCAGGTTTCATGTATTCACGCGTAGTATGTCCAGAAGAAGGAAGGCTGTTTGTGCGACCGTTGATGCCAGACTTGAAGGGTGCGACACTGCTTCGTTATGATAACACGCAGACCATATCAGTAGTGGACACGGCGTTCTATTGTTTCCCTACGGATTGGACATCAGTAGAATGGATAGCCGATACGCGTAAGGTTGTGAAGATGATGTTGTATGCTTCACCGGAAGAGGAACCTATTGATACATTCAAGTTTGACCTGCAGGACAGCGTACGTCGTGTGCTCGACTGGTCAAAAGCTGAAATGAACGCCATCCGTGCAAATGCGTCTGGTGCTTTACTCTTTATGCACTTTGATTGCTCTCGAGAGGAGTTCAAATTCACTCCCTATGACCTCTCCACTACTTCATGCGTAGGATCATCCCTTCGCTTGCGCCCAGGAGAAAGCAGAGCAACCGGAAAAACGCAAATTCTGCGTATTTTCTATGAAGATATTGAGGGTTATCCGCTGCAAATGAGTTGCGTCAATAAGAATGCAAGTGATATTCAAAACCTCTTCATCGCAGATACCTGCGAGTTTACGCTTCGTTGGAGTACCAATGCTACGAAAAAACGTTGTGTGCTCTATAAGCCGACAGCTCGTGGAGGTGAAACCTGGACGATAGATAGTGCTACGATTGCCTCATGGAAGAACCGAGTAACCTCAGATGGTTACTTGTACGTGCGCACTACCGCAGATGGCACTATTGTGGTCACTACCGATAAACCCGAGGAGCAAGATCCGGAAGGAGATGATCCCGGAGAAGGAGGAATTACTACAGGTTGGTTTACTATTGAGCCGGAGATTGAATGCAAGAAAGTACTGCATAACGGACAAATATACATTATGCGTGGCGGAAAAGCGTATAGTATCACCGGTCAAGCGTTAAAAATTGACTAAAAAATCATTTTTTCTAATGAAAAATTTCTTATTTTGATACAAAAACGATTTTTTTCATTGAAAAATTTGGCTATATCAAAAAAAAGCAGTAATTTTGCACGCTTTTTTCGCATAAAAAGCACACATATCGCGCCTCTGGCGATTGCATTAGAGGGGTTACGGGTTACCAGTTATCGGTTACGGAACCAACTCGAATAGTAGTATATGCCCGATATGTTTATTACTAATCCATAATAAAGCATATAAGAAATGGATTTGCTGAAAGTAGCCGAGCAAGCTTTTGCCGGTGAGAAGAAAGAATTCCCTGCATTCAAGGCAGGTGACCAGATTACGGTAGGATACCGTATCAAAGAAGGTAACAAAGAGCGTGTTCAGGAGTTCCGCGGTGATGTAATCTGCATTCACGGTAGCGGTGACAAGAAACGCTTCACTGTTCGTAAGATGAGTGGCAACGTTGGTGTAGAGCGTATCTTCCCGATGGACAGCCCCTTCATTGAGAGCATTACAGTGAACAAGTACGGTAAAGTACGTCGTGCGAAACTGTACTACCTGCGTGAGCGTACGGGTAAGAAAGCCCGCATCCAAGAGCGCCGCGTTAAGTAAAAAGCTCAAACAAACAGGGGTTCCGAAAGGTTCCCCTTTTGTTTTATCAGAGGCAAGTCGAGGGTAAGTAAGGGTAATATCGTATCCCACCCCTCCTTATAATATATATAAATATATATTATCCCGTGATTTTGAATTTTGTTTCAATTAGAGAGTCCATATAAACCGACAGGAGACCAGCCGGAAGCGATAAAGGCATTGGTAGAAGGTGTGAAAGCCGGCGCTCAAGCGCAGGTGTTGTTGGGTGTGACCGGAAGCGGAAAGACGTTTACAGTGGCGAATGTGATCCAGCAGTTGAACCGCCCTACCCTAATCATGAGTCATAACAAGACGCTGGCGGCGCAGTTGTATTCGGAGATGAAGGCCTTCTTTCCGCATAATGCGGTGGAGTATTTCGTGAGTTACTACGATTACTACCAGCCTGAAGCCTATATCCCGAGTACGGACACATATATTGACAAGGATTTGAGCATCAACGAAGAGATCGATCGGTTGCGATTGAGTGCCGTGGCTGCTTTGCTGAGCGGACGAAAGGATGTGATTATTGTCAGTTCGGTCAGTTGTATCTATGGTTTAGGTTCTCCGCAGGACTTTACGGCCAATGTGGTAGAGTTGAAGCGAGGCGAGGTCATGCCGATGGACACATTGCTCAAACAACTCGTAGGCGCGCAGTACGTACGTAATGATGTGGAGTTGGCGCGTGGACGATTTAGGGTGAAGGGCGATACGATCGATATTGCGCTGGCTTATGCAGATTATTTGGTTCGCATTGAGTTTTTCGGGAATGAGATAGACGCAATTCTGACCGTTGATCCGATAAGCGGGCAGGTCATCGAAGAGTTTGATCATTATAACCTGAGTCCGGCGACCATTTTCCTGACGAGTGCCGAACGGATTGCAGCTGCAAAGGAACAGATCAAGGCCGATTTGGACAAACAGATCGAGTATTTCATTGATTTAGGCGAAGAACTATACGCTAAGCGTATCGAAGAGCGGGTGAAGTACGATCTCGAGATGCTGGATGAGTTGGGTTACTGCACGGGTGTAGAGAACTACAGTAGGTATTTCGACGGACGCGAAGCAGGTACACCACCCTATTGTCTGCTCGATTATTTCCCGAAAGATATGTTGCTGGTTATTGACGAGAGTCACGTCACTGTGCCGCAGATACGCGGTATGTACGGAGGCGATAAGGCACGTAAGGATAATCTCGTTACCTACGGTTTCCGTTTGCCTGCTGCACGAGATAACAGGCCGCTTAAGTTCGATGAGTTCGAACAGAAAACGGGTCAGACGATCTATGTATCTGCGACACCGGACGAGTATGAGTTGGAGCGAAGCGAAGGTATTGTGATCGATCAGCTGATTCGTCCGACAGGCTTGTTGGATCCGGAGATTGAGGTGCGTCCGACGAAGAATCAGGTAGATGACTTGATGGACGAGATCAAGTTTAGGATTCATCGAAATGAGCGGTGCCTCGTAACAACGCTGACCAAACGGATGGCGGAGGAATTGGATGAGTATTTGCGGAAATATCGGATTAAGTCGGCTTATATCCATTCGGATATAGACACCATCGAGCGTGTGAAGATCATGGAGGATCTGCGGAAAGGTGAGTACGATGTGTTAGTGGGTGTGAACCTGCTGCGAGAGGGTCTGGATTTGCCGGAAGTAAGTCTGGTTGCGATCTTGGATGCCGATAAGACAGGCTTCTTGCGCGACCAGCGAAGCTTGACACAAACGGTTGGTCGTGCGGCACGACATATTCACGGTAAAGCCGTGCTGTACGGCGACAAGATCACGCCGGCGATGCAGGCGACGATCAATGAGACGAATCGACGCCGAGCAATTCAGATGAAGTACAACGAGGAGCACGGCATTACGCCTACGCCGATCAAGAAAGAGATCAACACTTCAGCGCTTGCAGGATTGTATAAGGATCCGGAGGAAGAGAAGAAACGTCTAGAAGCGACTATTAAGGAGAGTTGGAAAGGCGCTGCATGGCAGAAAATGGATGCCAAACAACTGGAGAAGGCCATTGACGAGAAGCGCAAACAGATGCTCGCCGCAGCAAAAGCGACGGACTTTGAGACCGCCGCTTTCCTACGAGATGAAATGCTCGAGATGCAGAATCGATTGCAAGCTATTTCTTAGTTTTCTGCGATAATTGTTGCTGAATAGGGAGCGACATCGATTTTGTCATAGGGTGCGAAATCGAGTCCTTCTGCGTTCGCGTGACCGTCATAAGCCAACAGTACATAGTTACCTTCCGCTTCCGGCATCGTTACCGTCGCTTCTTCAGCGCTTCCATTGAGGAAGACAAGTAGGGACTTCGCGGTGTCAATGCCTTCGAGGTCCTTGATGCGATAAACGATGACTTGGTCGTTGTCGGCATCGAGGAATTCTACGTGCTCTTCTACAGCCTCAGCGCTACCAAGACGGAAGCCCTTGTGGGCACGACGGATGGCGATCATCTGCTTGTAGTATTCGTGCAGATCGACATATTTCTCGAGATTCTCCCAAGGAATGATATTGATTGAATCGGGACTTTGGTAACTATTATCAATGCCCTGTTTGGTACGGTATAGTTCTTCGCCGCCGTAGAGGAAAGACATGCCTTGCGAAACGAGGACGGCTGTTTGGGCGAGTTTATTCATGCGCAGGCGGGTTTCTTCGGATACTCCTTTTGTGGACACTTCGATACGATCACGGAGGCAGTAGTTGTCATGGCAAGTGATATAGCTTACGTGTTGCATCGGTTCGCCGGACCATTCCGGACAAGCGATCAGGCCACGCATAACGTCCTTGACACCTGCAGGATTGCCGGAAGCAAAACCCGGGTCATGGTCAAAGGGGCTACCGATGAGGGCATTACGGATATCATCGCTGAACGCGCCTACGCGCGGCATCTTATAGGTCCACTGTTTCATGGCGAGTTCTTCGTACGGATAGGCCGGAGACATGGCTGCCCAGCCTTCACCGTAGGTGAGGATCGTCGGATCAATCTCGTCGAGTGCGGCACGGATCTGACGCATGGTCTCTTGGTCATGGATGCCCATAAGGTCAAAACGGAAACCGTCGATGTGGTACTCGCGTGCCCAGTAACAAACGGACTCTACCATGAAGCGGCGGTACATTTCGTGATCTGAAGCGGTCTCGTTGCCGCAACCAGAACCGTTGGCATAGGTACCATCCTCGTTGAGGCGGTAGAAATACTGCGGTACGACACGACCAAGAGCGCAGCCCATAACATCGTAGGTATGGTTATAAACGACATCCATGACAACGCGGATGCCGGCTTTATGCAGGGCTTGAACCATCATCTTCGCTTCGCGAATACGGCAAGCAGGGTCAAACGGGTTGGTAGAATAGCCGCCTTCGGGAGCATTGTAGTTGACCGGATCGTAGCCCCAGTTATAGCGGTTTTGAGCCAGGTTTGTCTCGTCAATGGATCCGTAGTCAAACATCGGCAGGATCTGGAGGTGGGTGATACCGAGTTCCTTCAGATAATTGAGCGGTGCTTCTTCGGTGAGGCCGAGAAATTTGCCTTTGTGCTCTATGCCGGAGTTGGGCGACATGGTGAAGTCACGGAGATGGGTCTCATAGACGACGATATCGGTCGGATCGGTCATGGCAGGACGAACGTCTTTGTCCCAGCCTTCAGGGTTGGTGGCTGCGAAATCGATGATCGCGGCACGCTGACCATTGATAGAAACGGCTTTGGCAAAGATACCCGGTGCTTCAGGAGCCCATTCGCCATTTTGGAAAGAACGTACGGTGTAGTACTTACCGGCAAGGTTGCCTTTGACAGAAGCCGTCCAGAAGTCGTTCTCACCTTTTTTGAGGGCAACGGTCTCGTACTCGGCGGCGTCCGCGGCGTCATAGAGATGGATCTCCATCTGTTCGGCTACATTGGACCAGAATGCAAATTGGGTTTTTGAGGGACTATAGAGGCACTCGTCCTCCATTTTCGGTTGCTTGGCTGTACAAGCGACTAATGCTAACGAAAGCATAAGAATAATTGTTTTACGCATGGTATGATTTATTAGTATTCAGTTTTCAGTTATCAGTATTCAGATTTTGCGAGTGCAAAATTACAACAAAAAAATGAGATATGCAAGTAAATGGAAGAAAAATGAAGTTTTTTGTACAAAATGGGAGATAAAAATTTGCATATGTCAGGATCTTTTTGTATCTTTGCAAAAAAATTATAAGGACTATGAAAGTTAAGTGGTCAGGATTGATAGACGATTTTAAGGGGCATATAGACGGCAGGCATTATGCGCGACATATTCCCGGGAATAGTGAAGAGGCAGCGGTGTGCTTGAAGCCGGAATTGAGTAAGAAGACTAAGAAAAAGAAAGCCGCTCATCCGACTTGCAAGAGTTTTGGGAACTATATTGCTGAGAGTAAGGCGATCTTACATGACCCTGAACGGCGGGCTATATGGCAGGCCATGTATGACGAGGCAAAGCGGAAGGCGCGGAAATATAATAAGCCGATTCAAGGAAGACTTTGCGATTTCGTGCGGCATCATGTAAGTTTGGCGCTGAAAGAGGGGCGAGCGGTAGAATAGAGATCGGAACAAAAGAGTTATGAGAGGGTGCTCAGGTTGGGACATGCAACCATTGAGCACCCTTTCAGCATCCATTGAGCATCCATTGAAACCTGCTGGAAACCAGGTGGAGAAGTTGTCATTTTTTTGATGCCGACTAATAGTCGGCGGAAAAGAAGAATCTTTACTCGCCGCATGGGCTACACCCGCATTGAGACCGAGCGGGCGGGAAGAGGGGTATATTAAGAAGCGGCGAATTTTATTCGCCTGTAAGAGACGAAGTCAAAGACCCAGAATGAAATTTCTTAGCCACAAGGGCACGATTACTTCAGGAAACAAACGAAGGTGGGAAGCGAATGACAATCGCCTGAAATACGAAGAAAGAAAAACCGCTACGCGGGAAGGCGTGGCGGTATATAAACAAGCGAATCGGGATAAATCCCCCAAGGTTACTTATAGCGTTCCCGCTGTGTGAGCTGTTCAGTAACCCACCACGCTATTACCGGACGCAAGGCACGAGTGGTGGTATCTTCCTCTATGCCAACAAGTCCTGCGTGAATGTCAAGATTGTAAACCGTATTGTCGATGTCAGTATATTTGAGCGGAGCAGCACTTTCTTCGTGCGGCAATTTCGAAATATCGGTATCATATAGAAAATCAAGTGTCCGCCTTGAATATCGGGTATAGGGATAGAATTTTACAATCCATCCGTCAATTTGCTCATGAGGAGGTCTATATCCGCACATCTCCTGTCCTTCTACAGGAATATCTTTCTTGCGGATGATGGATTGCCAGAAGACAATATCGCATTCTCCGTTCGCTGCGGCAGCTATCTTTTTGAGAACCGGTTCCAGTTCGTCTATCCACCAATCGAGGTTATATTGTCGAAGCGCGTTGGCTTTTTCTATAAGATGATTCCAGTCTTGTGCTGTTCCTTCCAGATAAATGTCTGGAATACCACAGATAGAAGTAACATTATAATCAAAATAATGCTGCATTGCAGACATGATCATGATTTCCGATGCCGTGATTGATGTTGGAGTAGAGGTAGAGAAGTCTGATTTTAGCGTTTGCACTAATTCCGAACCAGTCCATACTGCGATCTGTTCGCTAAACTGCGCGAAAAGAGGTTCCCATTCTTCTGCAGATTTATTCATCAGTCCAGGTTCAGCATATATCTCCAGTTCCTTCTTTCCCTCAAAGGGCACAAACTTACTTCGAAGTTCTTCCGCATGGATGTCTATATGCGTGGCAAAGCCTCGTTCAATCACCAGCCAGACAATATCCGGAGATATGACGAGTGGCCGGTGTTGTGCGTAGGCCAAACGAGCACTGGTAAGAAACGGATGGGAAGCGTAGGTAAGGCTGTCTTTAAGCGTGGAAATCACCACTAAACGTTCATCAAAAAAATCCAAGTATTCAAAATAATCTTGTGCTGTATTTTTCCGCAGGACATCATTCGTTGCAGGCAAATCCGTCAAGTGAATAACGGTTGTTTGTATGGAATCTGTCTGTGCTTCGGACACGACTTTGTTTGAATTAGATGCACAACTAACAAGTGATATGATTAAGCCAACCCATAAAAAGGAGCGTGAACTCATACTAAAGATAATTTTCATAATTTGAATATTTTGCGCTGCAAAATTACAAATAATTTTTTATATATGCAATTTTTTTTGCAATTTTTCGCGAAAGTGTCGTTTCGCGCAGGGGACGAAGGGGTAAAACGCCTATCCCCGAGCCAGCATGGAAAGCGGCGAATGATATTCGCCTGTAAGGAACAAACGTCTATAACCCAGGATAAAATCTCTGGAAACAAACGAAGGTGGGAGGCTGCGCAACGGAAAAGCGCGGGGAATTAGCCCCGCGAGCAGAACCAGAGCCATGAACGGCCGCAAAAATGCGACTGAAAAAATTGTTCGAGCCTTCATGGCGAGATAAGAAATGCAAAATATAAAGAGCAAAAAGAAGAAAAATGGAGAAAAAACAAAGTTTTTAGGCGAAAAATTTGGTCATGTCAGAAAAAAGTTGTAATTTTGCAGGCTTTTTGTCGCGGAGTGCGCAGAGAGACTAGGGAACTAGGAGACTAGGATACCAGGAAAATAGGAAACTAGGAGAATAGGGAACTAGAAAATTATTATTAACAAATTATTAAAAATTTAAAGTTTACTACAATGGTAAATCATTATGAAACAGCCTTCGTATTGACTCCCGTTTTGTCTGAGCCGCAGACAAAGGAGGCTGTAGAGAAATTCGAGAATC
>CADCBB010000008.1 GCA_902799555.1 uncultured Bacteroidales bacterium | reverse complement strand
CGGAAGGGTTTGACATAATTGCTGACATTCGGCCAGTAGAGCGTGTTGTTCTGTCCGAGGAAGAGATAACCGCCATGCAAGTTGAGATCACTCTGTGCGTCCATCCAATAAGGAGCGAACACGCCCTTGAAGGTCACTCCGTTGATGACCACTTTCTCTGCCTCAAGATCTGCGTTATCGACTACCACATTAACAAAGTTGAGGTTATTGAGTTGCGAAGCAGCACTGTACTTCACGAGATACGGACGACCTGCCACGATCTCATGTTTCTGTTCGCTGGTGTAGAGGAAGAGTTCATCATTGACAACCAATGCATCTGTAAACTCATATATCTCCACGCCGTTGAGCGAGCTGGCTGCGATCTGATCAGCGTCCATGTCGAACGGCAGACAGAGGGTGTTGTACATATTATTCAGCACCGGACGATCGATGATCAGGCTCGGCACGTTCTGTCCGTCGTAGTACGTCAGAAAAGCATTAACCTCGGTAATATTATTCGGGTCACCGATGATAGCAGTCGGAGCCGCGATCGTGACACTAAGCGAAGCCGATGAGATGCTATAATGGTTAACATCACCTACTACCTTGTAATATACGGTATAGGTATCGGCATCAGTACCGGTCGGCAGATCCGTACTCCAGGTGAAGTTATTGAGCGAGTACCGCATCTCGCCGCCTGTAGCCTCACCGGCATGGATCAGCGTTTGTGCGCTACCGGTAAAGACAAGTCCGTCGATTGCCGTCGGAATGGTGGTAATCACAGCATACACTTTATTTACGTGCAGCGTGCCATCCACGTATGAGATCTCATAGTTCGCTGCTCCGGCACCGTACGGCGTGATGGTATAGGTACCGGCATTATCGCCCTGCGTATAGTTGCTTGAGAACTGCACTGCAGGTTGCACGTAACCGGGTCCCTCTCCATTCACAAAGCCGGAATAGGAAGCTCCCATAAACTCCAGCGGATCACCGTAGTCAATCCACTTCTCACTCGCGGTAATCGTCAGCGGAGCTTTGGCAATAGAAACCGCCACCGTGTTGTCTGCCGGCGTATAGTCCGCGTGGGTGGCATCACCGATGACTTTAAAATATACGGTATAGTTACCGGCGTTCTTCGCTGTCGGGATAGCTGCATCCCATGCGCTGTTATCGAGCGAATACATCATCGTTCCGCCTGTTGCCGAACCGGCATTCACCAAAGCTTGTGCAACGCCCGTGTAGATCAGTCCGTCTATAGCCGTCGGAGCAGTACAAGAAGCAGGCGAACATAGTTTTGCTTCACCGTTACTATGCAGCGCAACAGAGTACAAAGCAATGTCGCTACTGAAATGCGTTGCATCGCCGTTGCCGGAAAGACCTGAAGTGAATATGCCTGCACCAACACTTTTGGTGATCCCGATCGGCTCCGTGTTGGTCAGTTCGCCATTGATATGCAGGACATAGGTGCTATGCAGTTGGATATTCCGCTGCACCGTTCCGCTTAAGTTATCCTTGATAACCGGATTGCCGGACAGATAAACGGTTGTATTGGTGTGCTCCACAAACATACCTCCTGCGTTCGCACCGATAGGCACATGGTTGTTGATAATCGAACCACCGGTGATAGTAACGGTCTCCGCACAGGAGTAGGCATTCGTATGTACACCACCGGAATTGCCTGTCGCGTAGTTATAAGAAATCTCACCGCCGTGAATCTCTAGCGTAGAGGGTGCCTGTTCCGCTATATCGGCTGTTAGTCGTCCTCCATAAAGAGAGATACCTCCGCCGTACTTGGCTCTGTTTCGGGTAATCATACCGCCGTTCATAATGAAATGGCCGTTACGAGCGATAAACACCGCACCGCCGGTCCGGTCGTTAGCTGCTTCGCCGTTACCGATCAGCGTACCGCCGTTCATTGTTACCGTAGAGCCGTTATAGATAAAGAGTGCTCCGCCGTCATGGTAAGAAGCAGTTCTTGTATAGGTGTTGCTTCCTATACCGCCAGTGAGGTAACCACCATGGATAGTAACCGTACCGTTCTCTTCATCCAAGGTAGCAAAACCGTTTTCATCCACAGAGAACTTATGCGTGGTGGTAGGATCGCTGTCCTCCAATGTCAGAGTCGCACCGTTCACCACACAGAAGATACCTTGTGTACCTGTGTGACGGATACCGTGACCGTTGAGGTCAATGGTTCGCGTGCCACTGGTCAAATCTATGATAGCATTGTGTGTCACGTCTGCCAACAATGTTAGTGTGCTGTTGTTCTCCCAAGCAGCAAGCGCAGTAACAAAATCCGTGTAGTAAACATCACTGCCGGACGTGGTTACTTTAGCCACATTTGCCTCAGCCCAAGCCATGCTGGAGAAATAGGTCATCAGCACCGCTGTCAACAAGAAATAGAGTTGTTTTTTAATCATAAATGTATTGTGTTTAATTATTTGCGCACAAAATTCGGCGCAAAGTTAATACTTTTTTTCCATATATACAAGTGTATGATATTTTTTCTACCTCAAGTGTCTACTTTTTCGATAGCAACACCATATGCGTTTTTTGGGCATTCAGATTGTACGTGTCATCGAATTAGAGTTTAAAATAATTCGCCACTCCAAAGCATTTTGAGGAAATCAAAAAGATAAATCACTTCGATGTTACCTACGCGACGCGTGATTGGATCGCGGGACACGACGATACAACGACTACTCGGAAACTCTTCACCATACTCTTTAAAATTACTCATATGCTTGCTTTGCACCTCTTCGGTTGATTTGATCTCGATACCGATTTCAGCATCTCCAATAACGGCATCTACTTCTTTTCCGTTATAAGTATGCCAATAAGTAAGTTTCTTGCGATTATGTGTATAGCCGATATACGCCACCAATTCCTGTATGACAAAATGCTCGAAACAATGCCCATACTCCGATGTACCGGGAGCCAAAGATGTACGGTTTAGCAGATGGTTATAGACTCCCACGTCGAAGTAATAGAACTTCGGTGCTTGTACCACCTTGCGTTTTACGACCTTCGTATAGGCAGGAATAGTGTAGCCGATTAATGTATCTGCTAAAATAGAAAAGTATTCCTTCACTGTCTTGGCTGAGACTTGACAATCATTGGCGATTTTTTCGTAGTTCACGATGTCTCCGTCGCAGGTGGCCGCCACTTCCATAAATCGCTCGAAAGCGTCTAAATTGCGCACCAGCGACTCCTCTTTGATCTCTTCGCGCAGATAGACGTCAATATATCCGTCCAAAAGTCGTTCCGGCTTCTTAGCCAAATAATGAGGCGGCAATAGCCCATACAACAAGGCCTTGTCCAAATCCAAGTCAGCTATCTCGGCACTGACAAAAGGATAGAAATAACATGGAAGAGCTCTCCCACCTAAGGTATTATGCCCCTTTCGTTTGAGCTTGCGTGCACTACTTCCGCATAACACAAACCGCAATCCTTTCTTCTGGATAAGACGATGTACCTCATTCAATAACTCCGGCACGAATGGTATCTCATCTATCACCACAATACTGCCTTCCGGCTTATCTTGCAGCATCTCATACAGCAATTCAGGCTTTGCGCTAAAACGACGTCGCAACTTGGCATCCAACAAGTCGATATACACGGCATCAGGAAACTGCGCCTCAAGGAACGTACTTTTGCCTGTCTGACGCGCACCGAACAGGAATACGCTTCCACCTAACTCGTTGTTTAACTGACAAATACGATTAATCATATTATATGTTTTGCAATAAAAATCCAAAGTTCCACTCCTGATATTTCATAAAAATCCGAAGTGCTACTTCCGATATTTCTTTAAAATCCGCTGCAAAGATACAACAAGAAATTGGAATATGCAAGTATTTTGGCTTAAAAAATATCTTTTTTGTAAGAAAGTGCAAAATATTTGCTCTAAGAGATCGTTTTTTTTCGACCTGAGCGACCACAAAATCGTGGGCGGTTGCTCTACCTCGGTCGCGAAATCGAATAAAAAAATGCATTTTTCGCGACCAAGGTCTTGTGTATATCAAAATAAACCGGTAGGCATTCCAAATTGATACTTGGTCATAATGGTTGATTTTTTGATTGGTTATTATACATAAAATAGGCTCACTGTGATCAGTGAGCCTAAGGAGCATTTTATTAAACAAAAGTTACATCGTAGCTGTCAGGAAGGTGGCATTACCGAATATATAGAGGACGTTTTCGGATGCGGGAACGAGGAGTGTTTCTCCTTGTTTGACGCGGATGCCGTTGATGTTCGCTTCTCCCCAGAGGCATACTACTACGACGAAGGAGTCGGTATGTAGATCGACTTCTGCGGCCACCTGTACGACAACGCGGTTGACGGTGAAGTACGGACAGTGAATGAGTTCGGAATTGGGTTTGGTAGAGTCATACGAGGTACGATACTCGGGCCAAACCTGATAGTCGATAGCTTCCTTGGCTTGCTCGATATGGAGTTCGCGTGGTTTGCCGGCAGCATCGACGCGACCGAAGTCATAGACACGGTAGGTGATATCCGAGGACTCTTGAATCTCGACGAGGAAGTTACCGGCTCCGATGGCATGGAGTCGTCCGGCAGGCAGGAAATAGAGGTCTCCCTGGTGCGCCTCGTGGGTGGCGATGACATCCTGCATGGGTGAATGCCCGTTGACAGCCGGTGCCGTAGCGAGTTGTTCGTACTCTTCGGGTGTTATAGAGCGGTTGAGACCGGAGTAGATCTTGGAGCCGACATCGGCTTTGAGGACATACCACATCTCTGTTTTACCCATACAGCCATGGCGTTTCTGCGCGAGTTTGTCATCGGGATGGACTTGGACGGAGAGGTCCTGGCGGGAGTCGATGAACTTGACGAGGAGCGGGAACTTGTTTCCGAACTTCTTATAGACGCGGTCACCGACGAGCAGACCTTTGTACTTGTCGATGAGTTGAGTAAGATTCAGACCAAGGTCTACATCACCGATGATGCCGCGTTCGACAGCCACGGACTCATGACCTGAGACGGAACTAATTTCCCAGGACTCACCGATATTGGGTTGGGCGGTAAAGATGCCCTTGAACGGGGCTATTTGGTAACCTCCCCAGATCATGGTGCGGAGGTAGGGTTGGAACTTGTAAGGTTTCATTTTATTGACGATTTTCGAGATTATTTTAGACGTTCTATTATCTCAAGGCACATGCGGGAGTTATGATAGGGGCATTTCCAGAAGCCGGCTTTGTCGTTGGACGTGTCGGGTATACCATCTGGGAGGATTGCCCAGTACCACTCCCCATGTTCGCGGTCGATAAGATGGGATTGAATAAACTCCCAGGCAGCCTCAGCCATCTCAAGGTTTATAGCAGCTTCTACAGGAAGAGTCTTCTGATTCAGTTTCCATTGGTCTATATATCCGACCACCGCTTCGGCATAGCACCACCACTGGGACTCTTTAAGAATACCATTTTCTGCTGCTTGCGCCAGTTGTTGGCAAACAGGAAGTGTCTCTTGCAGCAAGATGGGGTCTCCTAATACCTCCAGTGCCTCATGCAACAGCCATGCGGCTTCGATTTCATGTCCCGGGCTGGTCTTGTCACGACGTCCCTGCCATTGGTCATCAAAGAAGAGATCGAGGTGTCCGTTGGAGGGGTTATATAGTCGGTTGACGAAGATGTCGATAAGTACACGCAGTTGGCGCGCTACGCGTGGGTCTTTGTACACGCGGTAGAGATTGGTGTACGCTTCGAGCACATGGAGATGAGTATTCATCGTGCGCGAACCGTTCTCATCACTCTCGGAAAGTCGCATGTCGGCGATAGGTTGCCAATCGCGCGTAAGGGCTTCTATATAGCCTACGTTCACAGCATCGAAAGCATGTGCTTCAATGTCTTCGAAGAGACGGATAGCGGCATCGAGTGCCTCTTGGTTATTGGTCAGACGCACATATTCGGCGAGACCGTAGATTGCAAATGCGATAGCATAGGTTTGCTTCTTGGTGTCGAGCGGTGTCCCATCGGCATGGAGCGACCAATAGACACCTCCGTGCTCGCGGTCGATGAACCGCTGCATGAGGTAGTCATAGGCTCGAGCTGCCAGGATGCGGTAGGCTGTGTTATTGAGCACACGTGCAGCCGCAGCGAACGTCCATAGGATGCGTGCATTGAGTACCGCCCCTTTGGGAGCATCAGGATGGAGCGTGTTGTGTCCGTCAATACGACCATAGAAACCGCCCCGCTCGTTGTCCACCATACGGGTCTGCCAAAAATGGAGAATAGTATGTTCGAGCACTTCTCGTGCTGCTTGTTTACTGAGCATGTTGTCGTTGAAATTTGAGTTGTTCATCTATTTGCGCCATCTTCGCCGTAGTCAGCGGATAGAAGGAAACGATAAGAATTGCCAGCAGACTGACAGCCGCCGGGATGAAGGACATAAGGTAGCGGAGGCACAGGAGTGCGGAGTCAGGCTGAAGGCTGACAGCTGACGGCTGATTGCTGATATACCCGCAGGCAGCAAGGAGCCATAGAGCAGCCGAGCCACCGATAGCACCACCGAACTTCTGCGCCATAGATGAAGAGGAGAAGATGAGTCCGGTGGATGCGGTTTTATATCGTTGTTCCGCGTAGTCCGACACATCGGCGTACATCGACCACACCAGCGGTGACATGATACCGGTGAGCAGCGAGATCAGCACTTGTGCGATAAGCATGAGCCACATACCGGTATGGGTTACGGGAATAAAGAAGAACAGGATAGACAGGATACACAGCCCGACATTGACGGCAATGAAGGTTGTTTTCTTACCAAACTTAGCTGCCAGAGGTACGCATGTAGCGACACCTATCATGTTGCTTACTTCTCCCACAGCAAGGAATAATCCCGCGTAGAAGAGGAATGACCATCCTCCTATCGTCAAACGTGTCTGGGCAGGAATGATGTCGGCGAAATAATAAGCCACAGAAGCCCCACGAACAGTACAGAAAAGATTGAAACAGAGCGCCGCGCCAATAAGCAGCCACCAGGGTTTGTTAGATAACAACGATTTGAAATCCGCACCAATGGAAACTGTGCTGACCGTTTTGAGTTCCTCCTTAGTCAGCGAGAAACAGCAGAGGAAGAGGAGGAAGCATGCGGAAGCTATGACGACCATTGCCCAGAACCAACCTTGCGGATTGTCGTAGCCACCGAGCGCATTACAGAGCGGCTCCCATAAGAAGAGTGCCAGGAACGAACCTCCGTAGGCAAAGAACATACGGAAGGACGAATAAACCGTTTTCTCTTGGCTATCATCGGTCATCACCCCTAACATAGCACCGTAAGGCACATTGATTCCCGTATAGATGGTCATCATAAGGATGTAGGTGACATATGCCCAAACGAGTTTAGCGGAATAGCCCCAGTCCGGAGTGGTAAAGAGCAAGATACCGGCTATACTGAACAGCGGTGCCACAAAGAGCAAATACGGACGGTACTTACCCCAGCGTGTGTTCGTTCGATCCGCGAGGATACCCATCATCGGGTCGGATACGGCATCCCAGATACGGGTGACGAGCAAGATGATACCTGCATCTTTGAGCGACAGCCCGAAGATATTGCTGTAAAAGAACGGCAGGTAATACGAGAACACCTTCCAGAACATCGACGAGGACATGTCGCCGAAACCGTAGCCTACGTGGCGGAGCCACTTGATATTTACCATTTTATCATTTACCATTTGGTCATTTATTTAGACATTGAGGCATTTTTTGCGATGAGGGCTTTGATGGTCTCGACGGAAGCACCGGTGGTGAGACCGTCTTCCGGGGTATGGAGACAGTAGTCGAGCAGTTGGTCGATGGTGGTGGTGGCTACATGGAGCCGGGTGTCCGCCGAAGCATAGTAGATGAACACACGACCGTCCGGGTCCGCTATCCAACCGTTGGAGAAAGCGACATTCATCACATCACCGATATATTCTGCTCCTTCCGGAATGAGGAACCATCCGCCGGGTTTAGCGATGATGCGTGTAGGGTCATCGAGGGCGGTCATGTACAGATAGAGCACGTACCGCAGACCGTCCGCAGTAGCCCGTACACCGTGGGCGAGATGCAGCCAACCCTTAGCGGTCTTGATAGGAGCGGGTCCTTCGCCGTTCTTGACCTCATAGACGGTGTGGTAGTTACGACCGAAGATGATACGCTCGTTACGCACCTCGGCGTGCGTGATGTCGGGTGTGAGCGTCCACCCTATACCACCGCCTTTACCGGTCTCGATAAAGCCATCCTGCGGACGGGTGTAGAGCGCATACTGCCCATCCACGAACTCCGGATGGAGGACGACGTTACGTTGCTGGCAGAGGGAGGAAAGATCTTTAAGTCGCTCCCAATGAACGAGGTCTTTGGTGCGGGCAATACCGGCTGCAGCGGTAGCGGCAGAGGGGTCAAAAGGCTTGGTATCGTCATGGCGTTCGACGCAGAAGATACCATATATCCATCCGTCCTCATGCTGCGTGATCCTCATGTCATAGACATTCGTCGCAGGGGCATTATCGCCATCGGGCATGGTGATTGGTTCTGGCCAGAAACGCCAGTTATCGATGCCGTTATCAGACTGCGCTACCGCAAAGAAGGACTTGCGATCAGCACCCTCCACACGGGCGACTACTGTATATTTGCCTTCAAAAAGGATTGCTCCGGCGTTGAACACACCGTTCATCATGATGCGCTGCATCAGATAAGGGTTGGACTCTTTGTTAAAGTCATACCGCCATTCGAGCGGCGTGTGCTCCGCGGTAAGAATCGGGTAACGGTATTTGGTATAAATACCATTTCCGCCCTCTATAGGTTCGTTTTTGCGCGTCAGTAGCGCTTCGTGTGCAGAACGGAGTGCACTAAGTTTTTCTAAATAACTCATATGTTTGTGTTTTTAATATTATCGATCATGGACTATATGGGATTGGAAAAACTGCATCATCTCGTCATACCAAGTATGAGCAGCCTGATGTTTTAATTCCGGATTGATGACCAACCTTTTATCCTTCGTCCTCAAATTATTATAGGGTGCGATATTCGTATGTGGCGGACAGACATCATCTTGCAGGCCAAGGCAAGCCAAGGTCGCAGATGGAATCATAGTAGCCAGGTTTTTGGTATCAAAGTAAGAGAGGAAGTTATATAGTTGTTCATCGGTCATGGATTGTTGATTCTCTTTGGCTACATTTGCCGGCCAATGAGCTATCTTGAAGTAATCGGGATAATCGCCCATAAAAGCGATAGCCGGTGCGATAGCACGGAACGGATAGTCGCTCAGCGCTGCCGCAGCATACGTAAAGGCACCTCCCTGACTATGCCCCTCGGCGAAGAGATTATTCATATCGCTTGTAGGTCGTGTAGCCATGAATCGTACCGCCTGTACACAATCCATGAAAGCGCCACGATAGTAGTACGAGTCTTTGTCGCCAAAATGAAAAGCGAACCAATCCCCATAGGTATTGTTAAAATCTCCTTTACCATCCGGTTCCCGCTCGTCTGCGGCGCGATTATTGATATATTGTCCACGGGTAGCCAGATAAAACTCCGCATACTGAGGTTCTGCATCTCCGGATGGGCAATAGGGTTTGACATCGTGTCCTCCGGGGCGATAGCCTGAGTCGTATCCTGCATAATGGATTATGACCGGATGTTTTTTCCCATCTTGCGGTTCACAATAATATCCTCGAATCAGTACCGGTTCTCCACTTAAACCGTCCGGGATAGAGTAAAACTCGACGAGATAAACTTTGCGAGCAGCAGTAGATTTGGTTGGTATCTCCGTCAAGACGGGGCGCATATCTATGGACTTTAGTTGAGATTTGGCAGCAGTCCAAAAATCCTCGAAGTCGGCTTGTTTATCGGGAAGGGAGACAATATCGGTAGGGTGAACAGCGAAGACAAAATTACGCGCCATCTCATCATTAATGATACAGGTAGCATTATAGAAACCCGGAATTAAATCATATTTCGTTTTTACCTCTACATCTTGTGATGACCGAGGCGCAATATGAGCGTGTTGATGTATCGTCGTTACGGGTTGCATTTGGTCGGTCTTGATATATATGTCTATATCCGCTTCTTTTCGTTCATCCGATGGATTTTCAAAATAAATAGTGAATACCGGATTCTCGTCATACACCCAATTATCTCGCACAGGAAGGGTAAATGCCAACGAAGAGAGGTTGGAGGGGTTTATGAGTTGTACACCGGTTAGAAGGAATGAAGTACCGGATATAATCAGTCCTCCTGACTGCAATTCGGACAGCATGGGAGGAGTAATCGTATATTCCTCATAGAGACCATTGATATTTCTGATCTCCGTGTCAGGCATAATATCCCAATTACTTTTACTGAGTTTCAATTGGGCTCCGGCGCTGAGCTGATTATATCTGATTTGCAATATTTGCCCAATCTCGGCATGTTCAAAAAGTTCTGCCGGTAATTGTTTCCAAATAGTCCATTGCTGAGCAAACTCCAGTTCCCCACTCCATACGAAACGATTATTTGGCATATTCGTATTCGTGTAATCATGAATGACGGCAAGCGTTGTTGTATCCGACACAAAAACGGAATTCAGCCCCTGTGGTTCTTGCGCAGGATCTCCGGTATAGTCATCTCCGACTCTCCATTGATTATGGTTCGCCTTTGCACTTCCTCCCCATGCCCAGAAATTGCACCCGGCGATAGTCGGTTCGCGCTTTACCAAATCGAATATATGCCGGTAATAACTATCACGCGCGATAGTAGGGCTTCCGGGAGTATAGCTCATATTGTCACGAGGGAAACCAAATTCTTCTATGACGATGGGTTTATGAATCCTGGCAGCGATAGCGTTGTGAGCGCGCAGATACGTATCCGTATTTCGGATTGCATCTTGCACATCGGTTTGTAAAGAGGGCATACGCACCCACCCCCAGTTATAGGGCCATATATGCACCGTCAAATAATCTATATTGGGATCTGCCGATATCCGGTCATAGAGAGCAGAATCCATTTCGCATCCCCAAATTCCTTCACTTCCAATAGAGATAAGATGGTTCTTATCTATTGATCGGATAAGAGCCGAGGTCTTTCTCAGCCAGCATGCAAAGGGTTCTTTTGGCTTTTCTCCAAAAGCACGCGGCTCGTTTCCTATCTGCCATGCCATGATAGTCGGGTCCTCTGTATATGGTATCTTCGAATACCGATTAGTACGCGATACGATAAACCGGACATAATCATAGAATAGATATTGCGCCGAATCGGAAGTCGCGAATTGCGCCACATGGCGCATATAGGTCTCATATCCAGCCTCTTCAGGTCGCGGAGTGGGACCATAACCGGCATGCTCCAGATAAAACCCGTAACCGCCGGACCACTCCCATGAATTATTGAGATATAGCACTGCCTTCATATCTCGTTTCCCCATTTGGCATAACAACCAGTCTAACCCATCGAGAATTGTGTCGTTATACACGCCCGGTGCTATTTGAAGCGTAGGTTCTACTTTCGTTAGCACTCCGCGGTCACCATCGCTCCCGACCAAGATGCGAAGATTCGTAACTCCGAGTGCTTGCAATGTATCTAATTCCGCTATTAGTCGTTCTCTATCTCCACCTTGTCCTTGCGAAGCAAGAATGGCTCCATACCACAGATTCGTTCCGACATAGGTGTATTCTTTTCCGTTCAGTTTAAATGCTCCTCCTTGTTGTCTTACAAAAGGGGATGGGGCTATGTCATTGAGGAATAATATGCGAGGACTATTGTAAACGATCTTGAACCAAGCAGCATTCGAGGTGCCTGGAACGGGTCCGAAATGCTCTTGTTCATCTCCATTCCGCCATACTAATGCATAAGATAACGGGTAGGATTTGATCAATGGAAGAAACACTTTATTCCACCATGTCGGATCCGGCATGGACCGCCTGCCACATTCGGTGAGGGCTACGAGTTTGTTATGCGCTGCACCAAAGGCACAGAGGTAATTAAGGTCCGCACCGGCTTGGTTGACGTAGTCTTCTTCCGTGCCCCATTGGTAGGCATCGAGCCCAATCATATCCACACGGTCATCCCCGGGATAACGAACGAGGAACTTCTCTTCCGTAAGCGAGCCGTCCAGATTAGGCGAATAAGCCCACACGATGGAAGAAGCCAGATCGGCGTTGATATAATCCTGCGTCATATTCCATAGGGCACGGTATTGCTCGGGTGTACAATGCCCTTCTCCCCACCAGAACCACGAACCGTTGTTCTCATGCCAAGGGCGGAAGATAAGCGGTATGGGTTTTCCTTGATCGTCCGTGAGCGATGCCAAGAAATCGCGGACGCGGGAGAGCCACACCAACTTCCGCTGATGCTCCACGCCTCCGGGCAACAGTGAAGCGACCGCCCCGGATGAGACATCCCAGGATGTACCGGCCGGCCACGGAGCACCGATAGTCTCATCCGAAGTAATAGGATTACGCGGATGCCAGCTGAGCGTCACTATGCCCCCGCGACGGTGATGCTCCTGTATCTCGGTACGTATGCGGTCAAAAGGCACAGAATCGAGGTTCCTGGAGGCTTCAATCTCTATGCCTCCAAGGTCAAAGCCCATGACAGCAGGATAATCGCCGCACGACTCCAACACATCGCTTCGTCCGGCTTCGTATTGCCAGTGAACGCCATACATGGGGTCATCCTGATGACCGAACATGCAGCCTTGCTTCTGCAATGAATCCAAACGCTGCAGCAGTAGTTGTGCAGCAGTATCTTCCTTTGCAGGGCGGCAAGCCGCGAGAAGGACGAGGGACAGAAGTACGATGTACGATTTATGTACGAAGGAAAATAAGGGTCTCATTTCAATTCAAAGATGCGGGATGGGTAATCTATATTATATTCCGTGGAGAGGGGTATGTCCAGTCCGACGGACATGAGATATTCTCCGGTGAAGGATTTGCCGTCAAGGTCGCATGGTTGACCTTCGTCCCAAGCTCCTTTGCTATGGTTATACACCACGCGGATGTTTCTCTCATGGAGCGTATAGGTACGGTTCGGATCGAGTCCTGCCAGACGGATACGGCGTGATGCCTGTTTCATGAAAGATGATAACCCATACGCAAAGAGAACGGCGTGGTCTTTCGCATCATTCACATACATCAATGCCGCAATGCTCTGCGTTTCCGGCAATTTGACATTTGACATTTGACATTTGTCATTGTATGGTGATACGAGACGGTAGAGGTTACCGAGTTGGATCAGTTCGCGAAGGGCTTTGTAGTCCCTGAAAGCGACAGTACACTGGGTGCGTTCCTCGTCAGACATATGTGCAGGCTGCAACTCCATACCGAGCCGTCCACTCATCGCTACATCGCAACGGAACTTGATCGGTGTCGTGCGTCCGGTCATGAGGTACGGCGAACCGCCTATGTGCTGCGCCATGGCATTGGAGGGAAAGAAGTAGGATGTGCCCCATTGGATATAAACACGCTGGAGGGCATCGTTGTTGTCACTCACCCAGAACTCATCGAAATAGGGCATCAACCCATAGTTTGCCCGTCCGCCACCCGATGCGCAGTTTTGGATAGTGACGTTCGGGTACTTGGTGCGGATACGTTCGAGGGTCTTGACCAACCCCAGATGATAGTCCACGTAGAGGTTAGAGTTTAGTGTTGAGTGTTTAGTGTTTAGAGACTGCAGATACGGCGAACCGTAGTTCTGGATCGAAGCGTTCGCGTCCCATTTGATATAAGCTATCTCGGGGTGTTTGGTGAGCAGATTATCGACGATGGAGAGGACAAAATCCTGCACCTTGGGGTTGGTCATGTCGAGCACGAGTTGCGTACCTCCGCGCCCGAGTTTGAGTTCGCGTCCGCGTTCTTGGAGCACCCAGTCGGGATGCTTCTCATAGAGTTCCGAGAGCGTGTTGGTTGATTCGGGTTCGATCCATATACCGAACTTGATATGGCGGTCACGAGCTGCATCTGTAAGGGCTTTGAGTCCGTTCGGCAGTTTACGCGTATCGACAACCCAGTCGCCGAGAGCAGCATTATCGGAGTTACGTTGGTACTTACCACCGAACCAACCATCATCCATCACAAATAACTCGCCTCCGAAAGCAGCAATATCATTCATCATGGCGAGTATCTTCTCCTCGGTGATGTCGAAATAGATGCCTTCCCATGAGTTGAGCAATATATCCCGCACCGTGTTACCATCGTGCATCATCCCGCAGGTCCGTGCCCAACGATGGAATGTACGCGAGATGCCACCCATACCTTCCGTCGAATAGGTATAAGCCAAATGCGGCGTAGCGAACACCTTCTTAGGCTCTAAGATATACTCGGAAGCCATAGGGTCTATACCGGCATAGAAATGGAATCCTTTTTCATCAGTAGCCGCCACACGTATCTCGAAGTTTCCGCTCCAGCAGAGCGCCGCACCAAACACGCGACCGTAGTTTTCTTGCGGTATGCCGTCCAGCGATATCATCACTTCCGGTGCATCGAGGTGCGCATTGCGTGCACCATCCGAGTTACGAATCGTCTTCACGCCACGTGTCAGACGTTCCACTGTCGGCACTCCTTCCGCTGCCCAGTTACCATGCAGATGTAGCAGGTGTGGGTCATCACCCTCAATAGGCAGATAACCGCTGTCGAAACGTTGCAGGCGAACGGGTTTCTTCTCGGCGTGCGAGATCTCGTACCATGTCTCGGTGATATCCACGTTCTTCCATTGGCGCACATGGATCGTTACATAGAACGGCTGCACCATATCTTTGGTGGCGATCACCATTTCTTGGTATTGTGAGTTGTCAATATACGTCGTGTCCTGCGCCCGTAGTTGCAGACTCTGGTCTCCATCGGCATGCTGCACCATGAGCGCCGGGAGATGGATATGGTCTATATCACCGAAAGTAGGAAGCAGCTCTATGGCATGCAACTGTGTGCTCGCCAGAAGACCGACCATCACCAAAAGTATTTGAACTACTCGTTTCATAAGACAGATTACGTTATTCATCGCACTATCTATATACATCTAAACATCGGCATATATTCGTTCGCTTCGACGGATGAGGGAATATCCATCGTACACCTATTTCCAATCCGGCAGCAATGGGTTTTGAATGTGGATCTGTCACCAGATTGGTAGCCAACACGGAGGTATAGTCATTCATAAAATAATGTATTTTTTCCATTCCCGGCTTATCGTTTGCGAACCCCAAGGCTTGGTTGGAGGATGTGATTCGTAATGCATCTGTTACTCCGCAAGCCACCCATGCCCGCACCACCAAGGCTGTATATTTGCCGATATGGTATTGTACTCCTGCCCGTAAGACGAGGTCAATCATTCTATTGGCTTTCCAATCGGTCGTTTGCATAGAGGCTGTTGCGGTATAGAACCCGTGGTTCTCCATCTCGGACAAAGTTAACCCCCACTGCGGATAAAGTCCTTTATGGCATGTTGTGCCGTTATAACTCAGGCGGTTAGAGATTGGGAACCCATATCTACCACCGGCAGCAAGGATGATGGTCCAATTCGTACTAACCGGAACGGAGGCATGGACGAAGACCCCTGGTTGGAGATACCAAACATCCTGATTATCATGCCATTGAGAGATAGTGAGATGGTGGTTATAGCCTTCTCCGTCGGTATCTATGACATCATTCCATTGCATTTGTCCGTTAATAGAGGTTCTATCTCCCAAATGAGAAAGATCCAGCCCCATGCCTAAACCTATATAGTTGTTAAACATCAGTATATATTCGCCATGCGCCACGAAAGCCCATGATCCTTTATGAGCGACATCGAGCGTTGAAATAGGAGAGGATAGCTTATAGCCCAAGGTACTCCACCCTCCTCCTGCTGCGATCTCCAAAATAGAACTCATCTGAGCGGAAGAAGGGATATTCCCAATTACTATCAAAGAGATAATAATCAACAAACGATATTTACTCTTTCCACTATTCATGCCATACGGGTATGATTTCCACGCGTCTATCGAGCGAAATAGCGTGTTCGCCTTCCTGATAGGAAATAGTAGCGGCAAATCCTTTTTGCGTAATTTGGTTTGGATTAACACCCAGATCTATCAGCATTTTTGTTATCACGGAGGCACGTTGGTCAGATAGCCGTTGGTTGTAGCGCTCATTTCCTTCTTTGCTGGCATGTCCGTATACGAGTATCTTCTGATTCGGATTTTGATTCAAAATGCCGGCTATCTTAATCAGTATATCCGCCGGCTCTAATTTAGGTTCTATTGAATTGAGGTCAAACCATATAACCGCCTTTTCCATCAGTTTGACGATTTGTTGCACGACCGCAGGTTGATACTTGCGGACATATTCCACCCGCTCGTCCAAGCGGAATGAGGTGTCACATCTCATCACATTCTCAAATTGCGGAGGAGCGGGTTTTGTTTTCGCTTTAGGATGCCAACTTATGCCTACTTTGATACCGATAGCCCATGGTCGGACGGCGGTTACATACTCCGACATAATTATGCCGTTATAAGGGGGCATGAAGGTATGATTTCTATATGCGAGTGCGTCTGTCTGGTCAGTACGTTGCCATCCTATATCCCCATCTGATACGCTATTGGAGGGACGGATAGAATGGACGGTATAGTCGAAGAAGAGAGCCGTTATCAGCTCTATCTGCGGGTTAATAACACGCGTAAAACCGATTTCCGCCATTACGGCCGCCGCGGGCATCCGTAATGAAAGGGCATGCGCTGAGGTTCCAAAAGAAGCGGCTTCTTCGGTATAGAAATCATGTTGGTCCACGCCTTCAAGCAGCAGGTTCCATTGCGGGTAGTATCCCTTATGCTCCACCTGCCCGCCATTCAGGCTCCATCGATTGGCAATTGGTAAGCCTATTTTGGCACCTAATCCGGCATAGATATTCCATTTGGGCACAAGAGGATATTGCATCTGAATCATAACAGGAATATCTATCATCAGGGTCGTCTGCCTTTCCCTCCAATCATGAGTTTGGGCGATATGGGTGTAGTTCTCACCGTCAGTATCGGTGATACCTGTCCATTGCTTGGAGGTATTGAGCGTACCGGTGGAGGTATAATTACTACATCCAACACCGGCAGCAAGCGCCCAGTTTTCGGTAAAATACCAAGCATAATTAAGTTGCACTTTACCTGCCGCAAAACCCACCTCTGCTCCGGCTAAACTATTATCGGCATTGCGTAACTTATATCCCATGGAGCCATAGCCCAGACCGAGCCATGATTGGAGATGGTGTCCTTTGAGCGAGAAGTCATTATTCGGTTCTTCGCGGACAGGAACAGAGGTCAAAGGCTGTTGCTCATAATGGCAACGAATGGTATAAACCGTATCAAGCCATGTCGTAACAGTTGCCGTGTCGTTATTGGCAATATCGGAAGGAGTAGATGCCTGCACGACATACGTAGTATCCGATACCGTTTTGGGAGATATTGTAACGACACGTTTCTTAATCGTATACTGGATATTCGAATCCAGGATTTTAGAGAGGACCTGTTTAGGCGAAGCTTCCTTAAAATTCGCATATACCGGCACGTCCACGTTCACTTCAGGCGCGATATTGAGTTTATATCCTGTGGCTTTAGCCAAGTCCTGCAGCACTACCTCCATACGTGCACCATTATACCGCTTAGTCAAGCGTTTAGAGGGCGCAGCACAGACAACCGTCACACTCAGTACAGAAAGAATAATATAAGCAAAGATTCGTTTCATATTCTTCATCGTTATAATTACCAAACTCTGATTCGTTGAGCCACTGATTCGTTACCCATTTGTAAGAGGATGATATACATCCCGTTATCAAGATAATGAGGAAGTTCGATATCCTCTCCACGGGTATAGGTCAGCAAGCGTCTTCGCCCCATCATATCGTATATATTGAGTTCAGCAGAACGTCCATTCATTTGAATGCGAATAGGTTCTTTTTTAGCGACATGCGATGGGATCTTAGGGGAAGAGACGGCACTACGGGGTGCCTCTTCGAAAGTGATCGGACAAGACACTTTCAGTTGCCCATCGACGCATCGTGCTATGACATAATACTCTCCGGGAGCCATACCATCCGGCATATACAGGAATTGCTTCGTAGCGCCCTCTATCGCCACACTGTCCAAGTACCACTGCCAACTAACCAAGGTACTATCATGATTATCGCAGAAGAGGACGTCATTCCATTTGCGATATACGAGGTCATTGGTGCATTCTGGCAAGGGGGGATCGCATGATTTGAAGCTGAAATGGAACAAGCGGTTCTCTGTCACAAGTTCGGATAAAGAGATATCATCGACCGCAAAATCATTGCCGTAAGACGCATCCTGGAAATTGACAAGCCGTATGTTTGCCTGGTCCGAAGTGCCGCTATTCCATACGGCATAGACCTGTGTCCAATGCCCGTATCCGCCTTGGGGAGAAACCCGTCCGCCTTGCAACTGGCCATTGATGCTGAACTCCAGTTTCGCCATATTGCTATTCTCCTGATCCCAGTTCATCACCCAGGCGGAGAAGACATAACTGGTCTGCGGGTTAAGTCCCATGACGGTCTGTTGCCAAACCGTCTTATTGACATCCGAACCGCCGTTCACCGCCATCATCATGCCCGAACCGGTGGTATGATCATGAGAGCAGGCAGGAGAAGGGGCTGAGGTATGTACCTGACGCACATCATTGGTGATGGTATAGGCCCCCTCGTCATAGAGCGTATGATCGTCCACAGGAGTACGATAGGAATAATCGGTATAAAAACCCGTATTGCCTTGCTCAAAATCGCCATTGACAACTCCCACTCCGTCTTTTTTCACGAGCAACCCGGTGAAGAGGAACCATATATCCTGCGCGGTGTCTGCCGGCAGGGATGCGATCATCCTCTCGGGCGTACCCTCGATACGCGTCCATGCAGATGCGGTAAAGGCGAACCACTGGGAATACAAATAATCCTGGGTGGTACCGACGCTAAGCGTGATCGTGGAGTCAGCCAGGTCGGAACACACTATACTATCCGTATAATCGATTCCTAACTGACCGGGGTTCTGCTCCGGCAGCGGTGTGAAATACCGCCATTCGCCGGCCGCTTTTTGTCCCGATCCGCAGGCATCGCATGTGACAACATACAGACTCTGGTAACCTCCCCAAATCAGTTCCGCTGTCTGATAACCTGATATCGATTGGAATGTAACGACGGTCCACGGTCCCGGAGTCGGTGCCGACACTTGCCATATATGCTGTTCGCCAGCGGTGCGTGTCATCGCCACCTCCTGCGCGGACATACCATCGGATGAGAACCTGGCCGTGATGCTTGTTTCATTGGTCCATGCCTTGGAGGCATCCAGGTACAGCATGGTGCCTGCCGGAATAAATGCCGCCATGGCTTTTTGCATGACCCAACATGTTGCCAAAAGTGTAAAAATGCGTTTCATGGTGATAAATACTATTTGTCAATATTGATTGTTTGTTTCAGTAAATCTTCATCTCTGCTGCTTGCACCTACCATTATCTCAAACTCTCCGGGTTCAAAGACCGGCTTCATCTCAGGACCTATATATTGCAAATCCTGCCGGGTAAGGACGAACTCAATCTGTTTCGTCTCTCCGGCTGTCAGAGCAACGCGTTTAAATCCTTTGAGTTCTTTGACAGGGCGCGTGATGGCACTATACCGGTCGCGTATGTACAATTGCGCTATCTCCACGCCATCTCGTTGAGAGGTATTGGTAATTTGCGCCGACACACGGATGGGGAGCGTATCACTCACCTTCAAGTTACTATAGCGGAAGGTGCTGTAACTCAATCCATAGCCAAAGGGCCAAAGGGGAGCGCTTGATTCACCTGCGGCATACGGATGGAAGTACATCGAGGGCAGATGATTATAATACATGCCCACTTGTCCCACATGGCGCGGGATGGTAACCGCTAATTTAGCGGAAGGATTGACTTTGCCCACTATGATTTGGGCTATCGCCAAGCCGCCGAACTGTCCCGGTTCCCAGGCCTGAATAATAGCCGGCAAATGCTCCGCCGCATAGGTAACTCCCAAAGGACGTCCGGAAATAAGAATGAGGATCGTAGGTTTGCCGGAAGCAGCGACTCTCTCAATGAGTTGATTTTGGAGTCCTACGAGGTCTATATTGCTGCGATCCGTATCTTCTCCTCCGGTACGTTCCATCCATCGTTTGCGCATCATATACTCTCCGGCCACGATAATATTGAGATCGGCTTTCTGAGCTTCCGCTTCTGCGCGAGCTACCTGAGTAGGGCTCATGTGTTGCGGATCCCAACCCTGATCAACGAAGTGTATATCCGCCTGCGGTAATACGGTATGCAATCCCCTGACCACCGTCCATAGATTTTCCTCCGGCTGAGGCTCAGACCAATCACCCATAATATTCTCATCATCGGCATTGATACCGGTAATCATAATCCGATGGTATTGCTCCGGGTGAATAGGTAACAGGTTTTCGTTTTTGAGGAGAACGATAGATTGTTGAGCGGCTTGCAAAGCCGTTTGCTGATGCTCGGGGCAGAAACAAATACTATCACGTATTTCCGCACGACTGAAAGGATGCTCGAATATGCCTAACCGGAATTTGGTTTCGAGGATGCGACGCACACTCTGATCAATACGTTGCTCCGAGATAGCGCCTTCGCGTACGAGTTGGCAAACGGCTTCATTCCATTCGGGACCATGCATATGTACATCTATGCCAGCCAAGATAGCTTGCCGGAAAGCATCTTTATTATCCACTGCGGTAAAATGCAGATCATGGAGATGCTCTATGTCCATCCAATCGCTGATAACCAATCCCTTAAAACCCCAATCACGACGTGCAGTATTCTCAATAAGATCATAATTGCTATGACAAGGGATACCATTGAGTTCGTTATGTGAGGGCATGAGCGTAGCTACAGAGGCTCTTACGTTAGCTTCAAAAGGCGGGAAGAATACCTGCCGCAGCGTTCGTTCGCTCAGATCCGCCGGTGCGCCATTTGTTCCGTTCTGGGACTGCGAGCCGGCGATAAAATGTTTGACACATGCCAGCACGCCTCCCTCTTGGAGTCCTCGGGTTGTTTGGACACCCATTAAAGATACAAGATAAGGATCCTCTCCGAACGTCTCTCCTACTCGCCCCCATCTGGGGTCACGCGCCACCTCTACATTCGGATCAAAGGTCCAATACATATTCATGGCGCGCATCTCCTGTGCGGTTTGGCGAGCGATGGTATAAGCCAATGCGGTATCAAACGAGCATGCTAAACCGATATGAGTAGGATACACCGTATTGCCATAGCATTTCGCATTCCCATGAATAGCATCTATACCTATGAGGCATGGGATGCCCAACCGACTCTCCAGACATAGTTGCTGCAGATGATTGGCTTCCTCCATGGTGAGTACATGCAGAAAAGATCCTACTTTACCCTCGCGAATCATCTCTTCAACATTGCTGATGGAGTAGCCCGGGTAATAGCCACTTGCGGTATTACGATAGAGTTCATCTTCGGTCATGACCGAGGAATTGAGGCGTATATGCTCCAATCCGACAAACTGATTCATTTGTCCGACCTTCTCCTCGAGGGTCATGCGACTCAACAAATCCTCGGCTCGCTGAGCGGGAGTAAGGGTCGAATCCTTATACGCCGGTGTATCGGCGTGATGACAAGCGGACAAACACATTACCAGAACCAAAAAGAATGCTACTATCATATCTCATTCAAGTTATTACCAATCCGGCAGATCATCCCGCGTCAGCACATATCGGTTGCCAAAAGCGGCATTCCACCACGTAATATTGGCATGCTCATGATTAGTACCATTAAACTCATTGCTAACCACCGATCTCGTTCTACCTGCGTCATACCACGGCATGAACCAACTCCATCGGGCACCTGCTTGCCATTGATTATTGATGGTAGCCACAGATCCGCATTCGGAGAGGGTGATTATCTTATTAGGGAATCTCCGTTGCGCCGCGGAGAACTCCGAAGCCATAGCTGTTGATGAAGATTGGTTATACATATCACGACCGATGATATCCACGTAATCCTCGCCTGGATACCATGAATCATCGTTAGTCTCCGTTGTCCATACCCAAATGAGGTTATTGATACGATGCTCCACTACGAGTTTATTGAACATCCATCTCCATAATTTCACATAGGTTTCTCCGCCTCCTGTTCCCCACCAGAACCAACCACCGGCTGCTTCATGGAAAGGACGCCAGATGACGGGGATACCTGCACTTTGAAATTGCTTGAGAATGACAACAAGGTTCTCGATATCGGTTTCGATAAACTGATTCTCCCACGTTCCGGGGATAACGGCATTAGCGGGATTGAAGGTATTGTTTTTGGCATAAAAATCTTTTGCTTCGCTTCCTTGTGCTACGGGTACACGCCAATGCCAGCATGCCAATACGATTCCATTATTATCCCACCAATCTATCATTTGCGTCATATCCGAATAGTTGGCATAGGGTTCGCCCATGTGGATAAAATCGACACAGTTCATGGCGGGCCAATGTCCGGTATGTTTATACACCCATTGCGCTTCGTTGGTATTAAAGGACACATTTGCCATCGTAGCAGAAAGGGTTTTGATACCGTAATTTTCCCGCAGGAACTTATATACCTTAAGGGCGGGTAATGCAGCCGTTCCCAAAGCCTTCTGAGTAGCTAACTGCAGAGTTAGTTCGCGTTCTCCCAAGGTATTAAACACCAGTTTCATATCCGGTAATTGCTGTCCGTTGATATCGGCAATTGCCCCCTTATTGATACAGAGCGTATATTGCGATTCTCCGCGCAGACCGGAAACCTCAATATGCAGCTGAGCGCCTTTTACCCATGGCAAAATTGACACGCCATCCAGCGTGATACGCGTCGAATCCAGCAGAAGAATAGGCTGCGAATAAGTAAACATGATCGTGCTTATCATGGAGTCCACGACCTCTCCTTCCGCCAATGTTTGGCGTACCATGTGGAAATCAGGCAATTCCTTTTTCTCACATGCGGAGAAACCGAATCCCAATAAAAGCAGCGTCAGCAGCCAAAGCGACACATGATGTGATTTGTGATACAAAGTATTCATAGATCTACAGGATTAATTTGCGATTACTATTTTTTGTCCGGCATGTATATAGATAGCTCCGGGTTGCGGTTTGGCAACAGGTCGGCCCAGCATGTCATAATAGTTGTTATCCGCAGGTTTTTCCCCGACCGGAGGAACATCTGACGACAAAACCGGAGGATCCAGATACACGGAGCATACCTGTGCATCAGCAGCCCATGCGTTCATTACTTTCTGTCCCCAATTACAACTCATATTGCCAGTTGTTTGCGTAGTGGCAGAGTTCTCGTCATATTGGTTGGTAACGAGATCGATATAGTTCAATCCTCCGCCGTTTCCCCACCAGGACCAAGCGAGCCATCCGACTCCTTTCTGACGGGTGTAGGAAATGATCTCATCTTCATCTACATCTTCCCCCTTGTGCGCCCATGCGAACTCTCCTATACAAAGCGCGACGCCATGACTCAGGACATTGTCGATATTAGTCCGCACACGTCCCGGAGCGCCTGCCACCTCGTACATATGAATAGAGAAGATGACATTTTTTTGCGGATCAGCATTCAGAATATTCTGCGCCTGGTTGGTGAGGCTGGCTACTTCCTGCCCCCAGCCCGCAGCATCCACCATCAGACAATGGGTCAAGCCGGCATTCCGGATGGTTTGAATGGCGGTAGAGTACGCAGAAGCGTAGGCGGAATACTGTTTCCACGTTCCCTTCCATTCGTTGGCGATATTGATAATCACCGAATGCTCATGTCCCTTCAAAGCATTCGCCATCTCCCTCCAATAGGCAGCAGCCGTTTGCAAAGCAGAGGACTCATCCGATCCGGTATGGTCATGTATTTCAAGCACGAGGATCATCTGCAGCGCTTCCGCTTGTGCGATCATGCCCTGGATGGTAGAATAAGTGTCTTTGGTGTACTGCGTCCCATCCGACAGGGCTACACGTACTGCATTCGCCCCCGCGCGTTTCATCGCCTGCATCTGGCGGTCATAACCATAGCCTTTAAACCAAGCGTATGCCAAGTTAGCACCCATCATACGGAAAGGCTGACCATATCCGTCCAGGAGTTGGTTTCCGCTTACTTTAAAGCCCCCCATCTGGGTAGTAGAGCCACCTCCGGATGATCCGCCGTTCAGCCCCGTGAGACGGATATAATCGATACCAAACCATGTCCAGTCAGGCGCTAAACGTATCGTATTAACGCCGGCGGAAAAAGTAAAAGTCCCCAAACACACCTCATATGTACCGTTTTGCTGCGTCAGTTGGGTCGTTCCCGATTGGCCGCAGACCTGCCATGCCATCACTTTGTTCCCATACGGCGATTGCACCCCGACATACACCGTCACGGACGAAACGGCTGAAGCGGAAATATTAAAAAGTACATAGCCGTTGGCATCATCGGTATAGAACCATACCACTCCATCATTCAAGGTGCCGCTATAGGAAGCAGATTCTGCCTGCCATGTCTGAGCGGAGAGTGAGTAGGCAAAGAGGGTGATCAGAAGGAAAAAAATATGTCTTTTAAAGTAGTTCATCGTTATAAGTTATTTAGAATGCACATGATAGGGAACGATACGCGGATTGTCAATCCTTATTTCTACCGGATATTTCTTGCTTGCATCCGTTTGCGCACCAAAGATCATCATATTGAAATCGGTATATTGCGACATCTCGCCCAGTATTCTCTCAGAGCTGGTTTCTTCCTTATTCGTATTAAAATCCGCGAGAGGGAGAGAGACGGTAGTCCATCCTCCGGTAGCGGCATTAGATACCGTACCGTCTTCGTTCAACCATGGTTTCCAGTGATATTGGGCGTTATTGTCATCGACGGAGAACTCCTGGTCGGATGTCTTAAACCAAAACAGCATCGGCACATCACTCCATTGGATGATATTCACCTCAAATTTCAGTGCGAGCGTATCCGCCATGCCTTGCGCGATAGGCTCTATACCTCGCCCGTCTTTAGCCCAATAACAACCGGACAGGTCATTATTCCAGACCCACGCGCCTACCGCCGGAGCGGCTAAAAGCAGATAGTTACCATCTACGCCATCCACATCCGAAACGGCTCCTTTGAGATAGGAGTTTCCCCACTCATGGGTACGAAAATCCGTTATCAATCCCCGTTTGTCTCGGAAATAGAAGTCAGAAGACGTGCTACCATAGGATGTCGTTACGGTCAGCGGTCCCTCTACGGCACCGTCGGGTACGATGAAGGCGATCTCGGTTGCGGAGCAGCTGACAATCTCCACCGCCTTTTCGTCCGCCATGACGAGCTGCAGGGGCTCATAGAAATAATCTCCTTTGAGCACCGCCGTATCACCATCCTCCACATATTCGCACACCATGCTGCGTAAGACGGGAGCAGGGATATAGGTACGGAAGGAATAATCGGTGATTTTATTATCCACCGTCACGAGCCGCATATTATCCGACATCTCCAGTGAGAAAGGCACCGTAACGATGATTGCCCGAGGGCTGACGAGGGAGGAGTTGAGCGCTGCTTCGGTCTTACCGAAAAAGATGGAGTTAACCGATTGCAGATTCGTTCCCACAATAGCTATGGTAGATAGCATCTCTGCCTCATAGATAGCAGAATCGGCTTTCGCCGGATCACAAAGACGTACATAATCAATCACAGCCGGTTTACCGTTTCCGTGATCACGTATATATTCCTCGGAGCAGGAAGAGAGTCCCGTAACTATACCCAAAACGACTATCCACATCGCTAAGGGGAGTACATAAACAGTGGTTTTCATATTGATCAAGTTATTTAGCATAATAATCTACAGCCGGTTCCGCCAGGGAGGGCATGGCGGTTAACTCAGAGCCGGGAATAGGAAGATACATCTGCGAGGCGCTGACGGTGATGAGCGCTCTTGTGAGATCGAGCGTATATCCCTCTCTAACAGTCTTTTTGGAGGGGTCAGAGTTATAATATCCCTGCTCACGGTTCATGCCGTTGAGGTATGCCAGGGCTTTCTCCTGATTACGATAGAACATGCGTTTGATATCAAAGAAATTAATCCCTTCAAAAGCGAACTCGCACCGGCGCTCATGTATCAGTTCGTCGTAGGTGATAGCGCCATCCTCATCGGCGGTAAGACCGGCACGCGCACGAATGCGTGCATAGACATCGAGCGCCAAGGCATCGGAAGTAGCCTCTCCTCTCCCTATACAAGCCTCCACGTACACCATATACACATCCGCGAGGCGAAGAAGATAGATATTATTGGCAGCATCTTGTGCATCGCCTACTCCTCCATTGCAGTCTGCAGCTCGACCGATACAATACTTCTTGCAATGCGACAGCATCTCATTCGCCGACTCCAGATCATTGCCTTGCTCATCGACCACAGCGATATGATAGGTATAGCCACCGTCCGCTTTGTTGATATTAGGATAGAAGTCCCCATCGCTCATATACACCCATTGACGCCGCAAGTCTGCAGGGTCATATTGTTTTTGCAGGTTGACGGTAGGACCTTTGCCGTCTCCCCATGCCTGATCGGCGCATGACGTACGGCTCCAGTTACAATTATGCGCGTTGCCGTACCCATACCCTCCGACGATACATTGGATAGCGATGAGCGACTCGGGATTGTTATTGGCTTCTATATCGAACAAAGTAGCATAGTTAGGCCAGAGGGACAAACCGCTATTATTGATCACATCAGCCGCCAGAGACTTTGCTTTGGCGAAATAGCTATCTGATTGGGCATTATCCAGATGGGAAGCCATAGAGAGATACACTTTAGCCAACATACCCTCTACGCTCCAATAGGTCAATCGACCGGGTTGCTGATCCGCCTTTGGCAGATGCTTCATAGCAAAGGTCAGATCATCGACGATAAAGCGATAGACGGACTCCTGGGTATTGCGGCGCAAGATAGAGGATTGCATCGCCACATTATTCTCGACGATAGTCACATCGCCCCAATACTCCGTTAAGATCCAATAGGCGGTACCACGAATGCCTCTTGCTTCTGCGAGTCCTCGGTTGATAGCCTCTTCGCTTATACCGTTGGCACGCGCTAAGTCGGGCATGGTATTGATGATATTGTTGGCAAAACTGATGATTCGGTATAAGCCCTGCCAGCCCTGAGTCAAGAAGGAGTTATTGGCACCAAAGGACATATAATAAAACTGTCCCTCCTGATCATAGGTATAGTACAAGTCCCCGGACAACTCGTCTCCTGCCATCCACATGAATTGGTGGGAAAAAGCTTGCCAGGATTTCATGGTATAGAGGGTAGCGGTATTTTGGCGGATATTGGCTTCGGTCTTATAGAACTCCCCCATAGCGATACTATCCTCGGGCTCTACCGTCAAGAAATCCGAGCAAGCGCTCATGACCATGGCGATCGCGACGACAACAAGATGAATGATACGGTTACTGCGTTTCATATGGTTCATTGTTTCTAAGATTGTATATTCGTTGATTTATAAGGATAGATTGAGACCAAACGTATATACCCTTGGTGAGGGATAGCGGCCGGTATCGATATTGAGTTTGCCGGCTTGCTGATTATACGCTCCAATCTCAGGATCGTAACCGCTATAGGCGGTAAATATCCATACGTTTTGGATATTGGCATACAGTTTCAGTTTAGCGACATGAATCTTTTTCATCCACCTATCCGGGAAGGTATAACCGAGGGAGATATTACTGATACGCATAAACGATGCGCTCTCGAGCCATCTGTCCGACATACGGTTATTACGGTTGACATCGGTCGTATTCCATCGAGGCAAGGTCGTCGATATATTATTGAGGATATAGAGATTGGAAATATCTTTATTGGTATCGTCTCCATCGTAGTAGCCGAACTGCACGCGATCATTGACACGTGTCGATTGGTTATCCCATATCGAGGTCATACCTTCGGTCTTGACGCGCGTGTAGTTGAGGATCTGTCCTCCTACGGAACCATTAAGGACGATGCCCAAGGTCCAATTCTTATAACTGAAATTATTCGTAAATCCAAATGTAAAATCGGGGTTAGGATTACCGATGACGGTTTGGTCCTTATCGGTGATAAATCCGTCTCCGTCGAGGTCTTTGAAACGGATATCTCCTACCCAGACGCCGGTGTTTCGGTCAATCTTATTATGCCCTGTTCCGTCATCCACCTGAACCGCCCAATGCTCGATATCCTCTTTGTTCTCAAAGAGTCCGTCAGTCTGGAATCCGTAAAACACGCCCATGGGTTGTCCGACCATTATGGCGGTAGCTGTTTGGAACTCCGAATACCAGTCAATATTCCCGTAGATAGGCGTATTATTGGCATCCATAGCGAGTACCATATTGCGGTTTACGGAGATAACGAGGTTGCTATTCCATTGAAAATCGCGTGTTTGTACAGGGGCTGTATTGAGTGATATATCGATACCTCTGTTTCGTACTCGTCCGATATTGGTCATCGGAGTAGCTATATCATCCCATCCGTTACCGCCGATGATAGCGGGTACAGAGGGTTGCAAAAGAAGGTCTTTGGTTTGTTTCTGATAGAGATCGACTGAGAGATCGATTCGGCTGTTAAACATACCGAAATCGACACCTATGTTCCATTGCTCGGATGCTTCCCATTTAAGGTCAGGGTTCGCATTCGTAGCCATTCGGAAACTGGTACCGAATAAAGAAGCATACGCGCGCATCTTCGCCGCGAAGAGATAGGTACCGATATTGGAGTTTCCGACCTGACCGTATCCTACGCGCAGTTTGAGATTGCTAATCTGCTTGACATCCCTCATCCAAGCCTCATTGCTGATACGCCATGCCAAGGCGACCGAAGGGAACGCGCCCCATCGATGCGCGGGACCGAACTTAGAGGACGCATCGCCACGAATAGTAGCGGTGATCAGATAGCGGTTATCATAGTTATAGTTTGCGCGAGCGAAAACGGACATGGTGGTGCTGGCGTCCTTCCATCCCGAGTTGGTGACATAGGTACCATCCTCGCCCATGACCTGGATATCATTGTTGGTGAGATTATTTTTCTGCAAGGCGGTACCCTCCCATGCGGAGCGGGACATCTCCATACCTAACATAGCGCCGATGGTATGTTTACCTATCGTCTGGTTATAATTCAGGTAATTCTTCCATATCCAATAGAAGGAATGCTCCTCGCGTTGATAGATCTTATTGATATTATTAATTCGTACGCCGAATTGGTAGGTCGGCATAAATCCCTTGTTGAGCGAAGTGTTGCTATCAAAACTATACTCCGTTCGGAGATTGAGATAGCCCGTAAAATTGAATTGTCCGTAGAAACTACCCATGATACGGTCGCGTTGGAGGCGGTTATTGAACAACTGCGCCATGGCTACGGGGTTATAGTTGGCGGAGGCGCTCAAGTTAGAGGGTCCTGACCAATTGCCAAATTTATCCTTGACGGGGATATCGGGTTGCATCGTGATGGCGGACATTAAGATACCGGATTCGCCATCATTATTGATAATCTTCTCATTGGTGCGTGCGTAAGAGAGCGAACCGCCTAACTTGAACCATTTGGCAAACTCATGATCGACGTTGGCACGCGCCGAGAAACGCTCGAAATTAGAGCCAATCACGGTACCCTCCTGATTCATATATCCTCCGGAGATAGAGAATTGGGTTTTGGCGTTACCGCCGGTGAGCGAGATCTGATGAGAATGCATCAAGGCATCCCGTACGACCGCATCCTGCCAATCCGTACCGCGTCCTAACAGAGAAGGATCCTGATAAACGGGGTTGAGATAGGTACTGAAGCCTTGGTTATACAGATCTTTCTGATAAACGGCATAGTCGTGCAGGTTCATCATGCTGATTTTGCGCACAAAAGTCTGCAATCCGACATATCCGTCATAATTGACATGCATCTTCCCCGCCTCTCCACGCCGGGTAGTGATGATGACGACGCCATTAGCGCCGGCAGCACCATAGATAGCGCATGCAGAGGCATCTTTGAGGACATCCATCGAGACGATATCCTGCGGAGAGATGGTAGCTAAGGGGTTTACTTTGGTTTGACCGTTGGACCCTCCTGCCCAATCAAATCCACCTATATCCGCCCCGGATCCGGACATCGGGACACCATCGATGATATAGAGGGGTTCGTTATCTCCGGTGATGGAGCTTGCGCCGCGAACGCGGATACTGGTAGCGCCGCCGGGAGCTCCGGTATTCTGGGTAACCTGAACACCGGAGACACGTCCTTGCAGCATCTGATCCGCGTTCGTTACTATGGATTCTTTGAGTTTGTCGCCGGTGATCGAGCCGACCGATCCGGTCAGATCCACTTTACGCATCGAACCATAGCCCACTACTACAAATTCGTCCAACACTTGTGCGTCTTCCTCCATCGTCAGCGTCAACTGATCCTTGTTCACCTTGACTTCCTGCGTTTTATATCCTACGGAGGAGATCACGAGAACCGCATTCTTAGGAACCTGTAACACAAACAGACCATCAATATCCGTCACGGTCCCTTGATTTGTACCTTTGACCATGACGGTGGCTCCAATCATCGGTTCGCCTTTTTGCGCGCCATCCAGCACACGACCATGTACCTCCATAGTCTGACCTACAGCCAGCAGGGAGAAGATACATAACTGAAATAAAATGATTAATCTTTTCATCATTTGTAGTAGAGATTAGGCTAATCAAGAAAAAAAGATTAGCGGCGGCGAGATAACCGCCGCTAATGGAAATGCATGTAGAGATTACTCAGCGATAGCACCGGTGATGGTGTAACGTTGGTTACCGCGGATGATATAAACGCGTCCGTTTTCAATAACTTTCGTTGCCTTGACAGCGGAAGTCGTATTGACGATTGCGCTACTGCCGCTCATGCTGACGCCGACCACTTTAACCAAAGCAGCCTTGTCATCGTATGCATTGATGGTTACACCTTGACGCTCATACTCGTCGGTGTAGTATGCGCCGTTAACTTTCGCATACTCGAGCATATCTGCCTTCGTGATGACGATTGTTTGCTCGCCGGCACCGGCCTTAACGGTCTTGTACTCGAAGAACGGACCGTTCCAATTATTGATCGGCACAATCTTACCGATACCCCAGTTTGCGCCTACTGCTGCATTCGTTACGTTGACTACTATTTCGAATTCGTCATAACTATTGATCATATCGAGCAAGAGTTCCACGCAGCCGTACTCGTTCGGCGTACCGAGGTCGGTTTTGGTAGCCGTAGAAGAACCACCGCCGGTTCCGCCTTCGCCATATCCCTTCACAGAAACGAGAGTCGCTTTGTCGTCATATACATTGATATGTACACCTTGCTGACCGTATTCATCGGTATGATATACACCGTTCTTCTTAGCATATTCCAGCATGTCTGCCTGCTCGATGACGAAGCGGTTTACATTGCCCGCTCCGGGATTGTTGCATGACAGTTCGAAAGCAGGTGTATCCCAATCGCTAACGGCAACGATTTTACCGATACCCCAACCGCTTTGTGCCTGGTCGTTCTTGTTCTCCACGAGGATCTCGAAATACGCATATTCGCGGATAACGGCTAACGGCAGATAGCAGGTCTTGCCCGGCTCGGTCATCTCACCTACATCCTCGCCTGTCAGACCATCCAGCGGATCTACAGCCTCTCCGCTGATGGCATAAGCAGCCTTGAGCACGAGCGAGCACGGAGCACCGGCTTGCAGATAAACCTTCTGTACGCCATTCTTACGAGCGGGATCAAGCGTGATCTCTGCGCTCTTGGAGCCGGCACCTACGATATGCTGCACATAGGTCTGACCGTCGGTACCTGTAGTCAGGTACTCTACATTCAGCGCGATCTGAGCCGGAGCAGCCTCGAACTCAACTACTACGCGGTCATAAGCGGACCAGTCAGCAGCCTCTAACCACCATCCCATGCCGCAACCCCATGCGGAGGGGAAAGTCAGCGTGTGGGTCGCTGCGTTGTAAGTACAATCACCCCAACCTGCGTCGGTCAGTTCACCAATACCCAGATCTAATTGGGCTGCATTCATGCTAACGGCAGCAAAAGCTGCGAGAGCAAAAGAGAATAATTTTTTCATGATGATTTTAAATTTAATTAATAATACAATATGGGTTTGTTTTGACGGTGCAAAGGTACCGCTTTTTTTTTGTTTCTTTTGGCACTATTCTATCATTTGATGGCACTTTGTTAAAAAAGTGCTATTTTTAACATGTTTTAAAACATATTTAAGCATCATATATAGCAATCCCATTATCAAGAGGAAGCCTATCCCATCGCCGATAGGTTGCAATCCGGGGTTCTCATTATCCGTTTTGTCCTTACCACCGCCACCCGGGCCCGAGGAACGACGAGGAGTGGCGCCTGAAGGAGTTGAGGCAGTAAAGGGTTCGTATATATCCCCCTGCGGCAGAGAGGTGGTCAGCATATAAGCGGAGGTAGCGCCTATATTACCGGATATCTGAGCCCTAGGCATCGTAGCGAGCTCCATTTCCGCCATCCCCCTCTTATAGGGACGGAAGGGTTGGTAGGGCTTGCCGTAGTTCTGAGCGGACAGCGATACAGCGTATCCGAACAAGAGGACAGCCAACAAGATTGATGTAGTTAATTGCTTATCCATTGTTGCACTTATTTAACATGTTTAACGATTCACAACTCCTGTAGCGTCATATTCCACACCATTGCGGATAATGATGAGTTGACCATTGCGCAGTATTTTCTCTGCGCGGATAGCTGAGCCTTGAATACTCTCTGCGCCGGTAGTGGTATTATCTATACGGAATCCACGCATGGGGATTGCGGCATATTTAGCCTTGAGCGACTCTGTTGCCTGTACATAACATTCAAAGGGTCGGATAGTAGGCTCGGACTGCAGTTCGAAATAGGTACCTGCCTCATTGAGAATATAGGCATCGGTCAAGGTAAAACTATGCAGCGTATTATTGGCATACATCCAATACTGCTCACCATCTGCTTCTACTTTCCATTTCTTGGCTACACCATCGATTGTTTGCGGTCCGACACCGACGAAGCGGATTTGCGTATTCGTCTGGAAATAATCACCTATCGGCTGATCGCTATCAAAGAGGATAATATATGCCTCATCTTTTTTCGGATAACCGTAGCGGGTACCGTCATTCTCCACCCACTGGCTAACACAAGCGAGACTATGTCCCGGGGTGATATACTGCCATCGGGCGGCGAAGGCTTTTCCTATTGCGGTCTCGTTTTCCGCCTTGAGGTACTGCAGGTAATAATGTCCTGCGCCATCGGGGTTAATGGTAGTCTGGTTCGTCTCGTCGCTTGAGTAATAGACGGCGTTGATGTCATACCACCTCTCATCGGCCACGTCATATACCTCTACATCGCTAACGGTAAACGGCAAGGCAAAAGTGTACCATTGATCCAGCTTATTGTACAATTTGCCGCTTTCACCATCATCTTTCGCCGGACGGATATAGGTGATGGAACCTAACACCATAATATCCTCCTCATTGGTTACTTGTCCGCCTTGATAGATGACGATATTGTTCACCACCGTAGGCACTTCCTTTTCCACTCCCGGGTTAACCACCACTGTATCCGGAACGCCTTCAACGACCTTGATCAGCGTTCCCTTGCCGCATAGTATCATACCTGTCTCTTTCAGACGGCGCATCATATCGGCATCCACTTTCAAGTACATCACCTTGTATCCTTCCGTTTCTCCTACCACCGAGGGAGTATTGCCGTAGAGGTCGTCTATCGTACGGTCAAAAGAAATATCGCCGTAACTTGGGCAGCCGACTCCGCCACGTTTATCGTCCGCGATGATGGAAGGCACGTTGCAACGGAAGGAGAGAGTGGCATCACCATCCACACTCATATAGAGGTTAATGATACTACCCACTGTTACATTCGTGAAACAAGACTCATCCAACTCCAATTTTTGTTCCCAGTTGCCGAGATTGAAGCCATCCCCGAAGTCAATGGAAGTAGCCATGATATCCTCACCACTTCTCGTCGTTATATCCGGTGCGGTCGTACGCAGGGATAGATTGCTACAAGTAGCATGCAGCGAAATGCGGGTAATGGTATGTCCCTTACCTTTCACTACGATACCTTTGTGTTGCAAAGAATCCAACGAACCGGCAGTAATGATGTGATAGTAGCCACTGTTTGGTAAATCAAAGTCATGCGTGTTCGTTGTCACTTGTGATCCATCCGATTCTTTGTAGATATTTCCCGGTATCGCATTATATTTGGTAGCCGTCTGAATAGCGCCTTTAGCATACTCATTTGCTTTGTCGATATAGGTCACGCGTAGCGTGTCGCCGACAGCGGCTGTTTGGAAATGTTCCGGACCCAAGACTACTTGTTGCAGCCACCAGTCGTTACCATCATTTGCTTCAAGCGTTACCTCATCGCCATTCTCATCTATACCTGTATAATCCGCAGACACATTTACCGAGCCGGACCAGATAGTATAAACCGAACCGACAGTAGTTTTCTCCACTCCTGTCAAGGTAGCCGAACCGGAAGTACACTTTATATATATACCGTGCGTGCGCAAGTTGTCGTCGAGCGTGATTGCCGTTCCGCTTGTTATCGTTCCGAGCGGTGTCTTGCGATCGGTGTTATAATAATAGTTCACCGTGCCGCTGCCTAAGAATGTGAAGGTGACTTGTGTATCGAAGCAACCGCCGCTGAAACAAGAGGAAGCAACCTCGATACCGCTGCCCAAATCCTCGTTGCCTGACCATGACAGCCTGCTGATACGCGACTGACGATAAACGGCATTCAGCGTCTTAGTCGCTTCTGGCATCACATAATTAAATGTCGCATTGGTGCTGACTTCGCTCTCGCCATCCATCCAATGTACAAAAGTGTAGTCGCCGTTCTCCGTACTGGTAGAAACAGATACCACCGTAGTTTTCACATACGACCCGCCACCACTTACTGTAGCACTTGCTGCCGCCGGACTGCTTGTCAGGGTCAGCGTATAAGGTGTATCAAACTTCACGCGGATGGTGATATCTTGGGTAACAGTATAGGTGAATGTATTGTTGTTCTGCGTATTGCCTTGCAGTGTTTCTGTCGAGTTCAGCCAAGTGTACCAACCCAATACCGCATACCCTTCAGCCGGTGCCGCCGTAAAGGTCAATAATGTTCCATCCGCCACTCTACCTCCGCTGGAGACGGGATTTGAACTGCCGTCCACCACAGAACTAATCGTTCCATTTCCCACCACATCATAATTAACAACATAACCGGAAGACGCATAATTGGCTTGTACCGTCACATCTGCATCCGGCATAACGAAAGTAGTGGACAGAGCCGAAGCATCGGCAAAGGTCGCACTTCCCGAAGTCACCGTCCAACCCGTGAAACGATAACCATCACTAGCATCATATGCAGTTACTGTAACTGTCTCGCCGGATAAAGCCTTACTCTTATCTGCAATTGCAGATGACGAAGCACCGGAGGTATTATTGACTGTTATCGTGTGTTTACAGAACGACCCTATTCCATCTCGTCGCGTTATCTTTATCCAGTCTAAAGTAGCGTTGTCATATCCGGCATATACGCCAATGATCAATTTACCTGCTGGCAAAGAGATATTTTCCCATGTCGTTGTTTGCCATGCATATGAATCATTTGAACTATTGACAGACTTTCCTCCATCTGCTACCATATAATACGTTGTTCCACCATAAGTCACAGTCTTATAACCTGTTGATGTGGTAGAAAACACATTTAGCCAAATATTCTTTCCTCTCCCTTTACCTGCACGAATTTGGATATCATAAGATGATTCAGCAGGAATAACAACCTCCATATAGACGGTATTATGGTTACTATTGCTACCAGCACTTTTTAAATTCACCACATATTGCCCTCCATCAGCAGAACCGTTGTAGTCTGACCAATGGAAATTGGAGTTCGAGTTATTAGTGCTATTCACCACTTCAACATACGTCGGGTCTGCTTGATCATCGTCTGCACTATGTATAACGGCATCAGCCGTTGTAATCATAATATCTTCCACCTGATAGGTACGGCTACTCACACAATTTACCTCTGCGAAATTCGCCTGTACCGTCACGTTTTTATCCAACATCGTAAAGGTCGTGCTGGCGGAAGTGGAACTGGCGAACGAAACACCGTCACTCGTCATCCAATTGACGAAACGGTAACCGGTATTCGGAGTTGCTGTCAGCGTGACCGTCTCTCCCACATAAGCAGGATTCAAATCCGCAGAACCAGAACCATTTCCGTCATCATTTACCGTCACGGTGCGTGAAGTCAGCGTGTTATAACTTGCCGTCAAAGCGACATCCGATGCCGGCATAGAGAATGAGTTGCTTGCCGTACTCGCTGAACTGCTGAATGATACACTCGGATCAGCGGACCACGTATTGAAACTATATCCGCGATTAGGTGTCGCATTGATAGTCACCGTTTCGCCTTCTTCATAACTGCCTGCACCTGTTGCCGATGCCTGTCCCGCCGCCGGCGAACCCGTTATTGTCACATCATATGTTGATGCCCTGCAGAAGACATCCGAATTAGCGGTTATTACCACTTGATCATATGCCGCATAATCTCCATTTGAGTATAGACCGATAATATAATCTCCTTCGGCTAAATTTTGTTCACTAATTGTTCGACCTACTCCAAAAGCTTTATTGTTATTATAACTATTTGGCTGCGAAATCATTTTTGTATAATAATACCCCCCATAAGATATATCTCCGCTTTCTCCATCTGTTCTTCTATAGACATTTATATATTGACCATCCTTATTGGTAGCAGTATACACTTCAAATGTATATTGAGCAGCAGGCAGATGGACAGCATAATAAATTTCGGAATAATCAGCTCCTTTGAAATCATAGTAACCTTCCCCATGGTATCCGGTATAATGATCTGTATAAATACCGGCCTCATTACTCTGTGTGCTTGGAACACGTGTACCGGATGTAGGTACAACGTAATCAGCCGTAGATCCACAATCAATAGTATATGTATTAGTACATGTCGTTTCTACAAACGTCGCTGTTACAGTCACCCCATATGCCGGCATCGTGAATGAAGTAGCGGCTGCTACGGATGCAGGACTAATAGTTGTACTGGCGTCATCTGTCTTGTAAATACTCCATTCATTGAAAGCATATCCACTACTCGGCGTAGCCAAAATAGAGACTGTTTCACCTTCGATAGCAGTTGAATTGACAGTAATCGTACCATTGGAAGGATTGCCATTGGTAATGGTGTATACCTTAGCCGTCCATTTTGCCCAATATTCTTTGTTGCCCGTAACATTATTCGCAATACTATATACGCGATCGCCTGTCAGTTCGCTATTGTCATACCAACCTCCAAAATCATAACCTGTTTTCGTCACATCGGTCGGCAATGTAGCACATGTGCCGTAGGTGTAGCTTGTCACATCACCCGCATTGATAGTACCACCATTAGTATTGAGGGTAACTGTATAACTTAATGGTGACCATTGAGCGTATAACGTTCCATTAGCTGTCAATGTATAACTTGCACCTGCCGCATACGAGTCTCCACCTCCTTCTGCTAATGTATTCCATCCTGCAAACTCATGTCCTGTCGGAGCAGTGAAGCCGTTGGAAGCAACGGAGACGGTCAGTGTCGAAGACTCGCTGTTGCGCTCCGTAGCGGCTGTTGTGCCCGAACCGCCGTTAGCATCATAACTCAGCACATAGTAAGGAATCCAATGAACATACCAATTCTGATCTGCGCTATTATCCCACATACGGAATTTACCTTTTTGTCCCGTGGCAGGGTGAGCAGAGGTCGTTGTGGAAGATATTGTTTCCTTGCAATTGTCTCCAGAGCACCAACTATCTATCTTGTATATCTTCTGTAAGTCTCCACTAATACTATAGTCATTTGTTTGGTTATATTTATCGCTCCAATTGCCGGTTGAAGTCTTTGTTTTATTGAATCGGGCGATGATAATGGTCTCGCAGTTATCGGCTACATGCCCTTCATAAATGCCATCACCATCAGCATCAGACATAAAATCCGTATCCCATGTACTATTAGTCACGTCATAAACCGCTATTTTGGCATCATCTGTTACATAGCCATCTCCGTCACCAATTGCCGGATTAAATAAAATCTTCTTCTTTCCTCCATCTTTTACCGTCACACCCATATTGCTGATAGCCTCAGCGGCATTAGAGTGCGCACAGGTTACATAACTATCTGCTGTCGCAATACCCATTTGATAGGTCGTACTTACTGCCGGCAGGGTAACAACATCTGTTTCTAACTTATTAGCTGTTCCAGTCTCTTCAAATGCGTAATTATTTCCGCCATACATGATGGCATAGCCGTTGGGTTGGAAGCCGACGTACTGGTTTTTAGAAGTAGAGCCATACCAACAACGAAGCGTTCCAACGGCACCTTGCGCCCAACCTACTTTGGAAGTTCCTCGTACAGGAAGCAGTACCATTGCGCCATTCATCACTCCGTTTCCCGAATCTTCAACATCGGTATTCCATGCTTGACGAACCGTCATATTATTGGCAAGAGGATTTCCTTGCCATCCGACATAAAAATCAGGAACCGTAGGAATAGTGAAGTTCTCAATAACTCTCTCGTCTGTTTCAGCCCCATTCTCAAAACATGCTATAGTCCAGTCGCTCTGCTCATTCGTTCCATAGTGGAAAGTATATCCAGGGCATGACACCGCTTTCTTCTCCACCGATGCTAATCTATAGAATAATTTCTCATTAACACTTGGGAAATAGAAAGCTATTGGATAGGTACCTGCAGTAACATCAATTTCAATCTCCCAATCCCTATATTTACCACCAGCAGAAGCATCATCTTTATTAAAGTAATAAGTTCCTCCGCCTGCTACTACATTATTGACGAAAACATATGGCTTGTTATAGGTATTACTCTCTTCCGTAAAAACTTGAAGCGTAAACTTATATGTTCCTGTTTCAAAGGTATAAAGCTTACGCGAAGCGGCTGTGACATAACCATTGGTAAAAGTGGTTCGATCATACCCTTCCTTATTTTGGGTCTTTACTCGATCTTCTTTCTTATGGCTATAGAGAAAATCACTGTTAGTAATTATTTGATCACCGGTAGTTGTAGTGGCAACAAAATTTAGTTCAGAGGTTGTTATATTCGCCGTGGATTGAACAGCGCCATTATTAGTTTCAACCTTCAAGTAATACACATTCATCGTTTTACTTGCCGCTGGTTTGATACGCAATACATATGGCTTACAGCCATCAATTTTGGACGTTGTTAATTGCGCTCCACAATCTTTCTCCGTAATAACAGATGCTATTTCAATTCCATGTTCACCAAAACTACCACAATCAGAACCTCCTCTGTAAAACCAAAGACGAACTTGACCTCCGGAAACGGCAGTCGTATATCCTATTTTAATAAGACATTCTGTGCCACTTTGATCCCATGTAAAAGGAATATCAACATAATCATCAGCATTGGTTAAGGTTGCATACCACTGACCAGTTGTTGCATCTTGATTAAGCGTACCTCCACTAACAGTTGAAGCTGATGTTACGGGAAAAATATATTGCTCCCCCGCCCAGACGTTGGATACTGATAAAACAGCTAAAGTTAAAATGATAAGAAATAAATGTTTTTTCATAGGTATTGTGTTTTAAAAGTTGCGTATTTTATTGCGTATTTTCCAAATACGCTGCAAAATTACTACTATTTCACCAAATATACTGACACTTTTTTAGCAGTAATTGCACCCTTTGGCACTTTTTTGATCTTTTTTAGCTCCAAATGTGAGAAAATAGAATATTTTTGAATGTGGGGCCTACGACGAAATAGCAATTCCTAACGAACGAGCCATTCCCAACAAGAAGAGATTCAGAAACCCGTTATCAATGAAATAATACTTGCAAATACTCTCTTTTTCAGACAAAAGATAAAAAAAGCAGGGATATTACCACAAAGCATCCCTGCCCCGTTGGACGAGGGCAGGAATGATAGGGTAAGAACGGATCTCACATCCGGGATGGTTCGTCGAGGGGCGCGTTACCAGGCGGGCACGCCGTCTTGCGGTGTTCCATTCGTGTCCACCACTATCTGAGGGTCAGAAGAGACAGGATCGCCCGAAGCGCACAATACTTGCGCGGTATAGATGTTTTCCGTTGTTTGTATAGAGGGTTGTTGATACATACGTTTCATAGTTTTTCCCGATTTAATCCAATTAAACCTTATTATTGAGCACGCGCGCCTGTGAGCGTATAACGCTTGCCTTCGCGAATGATGAAAAGTTGACCGTCTATCAGCACCTTTGTCGTCTTCGGCATAGCGGTCACCGTTTCCATTCCGGTTTGAACCTCCGTTCCTTCGATCACCATGCGTATACGACGTGCACTCGGTGCCTGCGCAGGTGCAGCACTCACTGCGTCCCAGTTCAGGTAAGCACGATAGGCTCCCACCGTAACATTGTCACCTGCCTTCTTGAAGGCGTTTGCATAAAGGAAATAGTTATGGTGAGTATCATCATACGGGGTAAGATTAATAAGCTCATACGTTCCTACGAGACCGTTCCCGTCTTGAACAGCGCTGTGCGCACCGCTCATGGTGACGGTATAGGACGTAGCGGTCGATTGGGTAATATACGGCTTACCGGCTACAATAGTGTTACCCTCTTCTTCATCCAGAACGATGTAGGTATTGTCACTCTCTTCTTTTCCTGCTACGCTATACAGGGTAGCGCCGGAAATCGTTCCAGCCATCGGCAAGCACAATGTTCCGTATTCATTAACCTGCATTGCCCCACCACGGTTGTTTGTATAGCGGTAATTCGCTATATCCGGTTTCGAGGTAATTGACGTCGCTGCGATTTCAGACATGTAGAATGCACCGCCATTTTTGTAGGTTGTGTGAGTAGCTTGTTCATTCCAGGTATCGTGGTTACCAGTGTCATCGCCATTCATATAAATAAAGATACCGCTATGTTTCCAACTTGCAGCTTTTGCATGAGCGAAATAATAGTATTTCCACACATTATTGGTAGCCTGCAATTCCCACTTCACTTGCCCGTCTCCGGTATCGAAACAGAATGCTACATTATCATCTGCTTTCTCCGTCTTATAGTAGAAGCCAAAACCTGTAGCACCGGCAGACGAAGCGTAACTATAGCCTTCGTCAAATGCCACCTTTTGTCCTTTATATTTACCGTCCATATTGCTATAGGCAAACTTCAATACATTATGGTTAAATGCATCGAAATCAGAAACGGAAGTAACCGTCAATGTTGCGTTACCATTCTCTTCTATCACCGTAGCTTCAGAACCGGTAATAATCACGTTATCCACCTGTGCGAAGGTGGCAGTAACCTCTGCAGCCTCAGCAGGCATTGTAAAGGTAGTAGTCAGAGCAGACGCATCGCTAAACGAACCTGCCGTTGTCGTCCAACCGGTAAATACATAATCGCCGCTTGGTACCGCAGTCATGGAGATGGTTGTACCGCTGTTTACGTTAGAGTTACTTTGTGTATCGCAGGTGATAGAACCAGAACCACTCGTTGTATATGTAAACATACTTGAAACAACTTCACCATAGTTGGCGGTAATTATCACATCCTCAGCGGGCATTACGAAAGTGGTGGTAAGACTTGCTGGAGCATCAAAAGTGACTGCGTTCTCGGGTGAAACAGTCCAGCCGCTGAAATAATGATTGGCAGAAGCCTCTCCAGCGGTAATCGTTACCTCCGTTCCTGCCATCGCTGCATTTGCCGGACTGGATGTCGGATCTGCAGCAGACGCGTCACCACTCTTCTGCATTGTAATAGTATTTGGGCAGAAAATATTTTCAGAAGCAGTAAGAGTAAAATAATAGAATCTAGCATCATTTTTAGCGCTTAACCCTATCAAATAATCACCAGCAGGGATAGAAGATCCTACCCCCTGTTGTCCATCAGCAAATGATGTAATGGCATCATCGAATTCACTAGAATTCCACTTACCACTGGAAACCATATGTTGCCATCCTACCTTATTATAATAAGCCCCATCATATTCGACATCTCCACTATTATTTGCGGTTTTCTTATAAATATTCCACCAAGCATAGTTATTTTGCGAGTTCGCCATATGTATAGATAACGTAAAACTGCTTATAGTTGTAGATAAAGACAAAGGATAATAATATGCAGATGTATTATCACCGCTAGTTGTCACTACATAAGTCTCATGCTTATTCTCAACATATGGATCTGCATGATCATAATTATGAATCGTAACAGGTACATAACCACTTACACATTGTACGGTCTTCGTATTCGTACACGGATTAACCTCAAAATTGGCTTGAACAGTAACTGCCTCAGCGGGATTAGACATTGTGAAGTGGGTAGAGGCATTATTCACATTATCAAGAGAAGCCGATCCACTCGTAACTGTCCAATTAACGAAACGATAACCGCTTTTCGGTGTTGCTTCTAAATCAACTTGCACACCGGCGCAATAACTACCCCCACCTGTTGCAGAGCCCATATTTCCATCATTAACATTAACTGTAACAGTCTGACCCGAACATGGAGAGAAATTAGCGGTAATAGAAACAGCTTTGTTCGGCATCGTAAAGGTGAGCGGGTTTTCATTCTCATGACCGGAAAGATCAACATCAGATGTTGACCAACCTGTGAATAAGTAATTCTCATTGGGGGTAGCAGTTAACGTAACCTCTTCATTTTCTGCAAAATCACCCGTTCCGGAAACCGTTCCATTCGATGATGTTACTGATACAGTATAAGTAGTTGTAGAAGTAGTAACAACAGCAGAAGTCAAAGTCAACGTTCCTGAACTTTCCAACTGTAGATAGATTTGTTTTAGAGTTTTTCCACTTGCAAAATTTAATGTCTGTGAAGTCTTTCCTTCAAAATTTTCTTCATTAGTTCCTCCTTCTGTATATTCGCATTTCAAAACACCTTTAGGCGCGGCAGATGGAAATGCCACAGTTATGGATAACCATTCGGACGTAGGTATATTCAAACTCTCCAAATACCAGCCATAGCCCTTCCAACTATCTTTAAAAGTAATCGTTTTGGTTGAGGAATCATAAGAAGTTTCCCATGATGTTTTATGATCGACTATCCAACTATCATCAAGCACATCAATCGTACCGGCCATCACCGGCAAAGCAAATAGGGCTACAAGCACGAAAATGGCCACTTTACACAGCAAACGGTTTGTGGGGGTGGTATTAAGCCCCTTCGCCACAAAGAAAGTAAATGTTTTTTTCATAGGTATAGTATTTTAAAAGTTGCGTATTTTATTGCGTGTTTTCCAAATACGCTGCAAAATTACTGCTATTTTCAGAGATTTACTGACACTTTTTTAGCAGATATTACACTATTACCTTTGTCTTTGCATATTTTTCACGAAATTCGGTCGGAGAAAAGCCTTTTCTTTTCTTAAAAAGACGGTTGAAATTGGTGAGCGTGTTGAATCCGCAAGAGAAACAGATTTGCGACACCGGCTCTTTGGTATCAATCAACATACGAGACGCATGCCCCAGTCGTACATCGACAATATATTCCGCCAGAGTCTTGCCCGTCCTGAGTTTGAAGTAACGCGAGAAAGCAGTAGGCGACATGTTCGCAAGTTTGCTCATCTGCTCCAGACGTATATCTTCGATATAATGCGCAGAGATATAGTCTTTTACGCGTGCTACGCGCGCGCTCTCCATATTGGGTTTTACTTGCGCGAAAGAGGAGGAAGATAGTTCGCGGGCATCATCGAATTTAGATAGTTCGTAGAGAATATTGAAGAGCTCTATGACCGCATAGAATCCTTCCTTAATACTCGATATCTTAATGACACGAGGGTAGATAGTCATGATTGCAGCAAGGGGAAAAGCAAGACCTCGTTGGGCACGCATCAGCATATTCTTAATAGAACACATGGGGTTGGTGTCAAAGAAGCAATTATCCAGAAAATCCAAAGAAAACTGAACGGTCACTTCGTGAATATCATTGCTATGGCAATCGCCTTGCAACCATTGATGCTCGAGATTTGGCGAGGTGATGAGGACAAGATCATACTCTCCTATGGTTTCCACTGAGTCCCCTACTATGCGTTCGCAACCGGCACCATTCTCCACAAAATTGAGTTCAAACAAATCATGCCGGTGAAGCGGATAATCATATCCTGCCTTATGACGATCTGCAACGTACATGAAATCGTGCTCCTCCAAAGGAGTGATCTCTTGTAATATTTCCTTTTTTTCTACCTGAGACATCAAAAAAGTGCCATGTTTTAGGTTTGTTATCCAAAATCCGCTGCAAAGATACAACAAAAAAATGAGATACGCAAGAAAAATCGGAGAAAATCGTGGGAGCGCTTGCACAATTCAAAAAAAAGTTGTACCTTTGCAGCGAAAATGAAATGTATGCAATATTCGATAAAAGACGTATTTAGTCCCAAGCTCTTCAGTACGCTTCGCTCTTACAACAAGGCGCAGTTCGGTCAGGATGCGCTGGCCGGTATCATCGTAGGTATCGTGGCTATCCCGTTGGCGATTGCTTTCGGTATCTCGTCGGGTGTAGGTCCGACGGAGGGTTTGGTGACGGCTATCATCGCGGGGTTGATCATCTCGGTGTTGGGTGGTAGCAAGGTGCAGATAGGCGGACCGACAGGTGCATTCATTGTGATCATCTACGGCATCATCCAGGAGTTCGGTCTATCGGGTCTGGCTATTGCGACGATCATGGCGGGTATCCTGTTGGTGCTGATGGGTCTGGCGCATCTGGGTAATGTGATCAAGTTCGTGCCCTACCCTGTTATCGTGGGTTTCACGGCAGGCATCGCACTGACGATCTTCAGTACGCAGATGAATGATTTCTTCGGCATGGGTCTGGAGAATGTGCCGGCAAACTTCGTCGATAAATGGATCTTCTACGCGCAGCATATGCATGTGAACTGGTGGGCATTCGGTATCGGTATGTTCTCGCTCTTGGTATGTATCTTCATGCCTAAAATCACGAAGCGCATCCCGGGCAGTCTGGCGGCGATCATCATCGCGACCTTCGCGGTATGGCTCCTGAAGCGCTATGCACCGGAGAGTTGGGGCGTAGCGAGTCTGCAGACGATCAGCGACCTCTATGCCTTGCCGCACGGTATCCCTGCGCCTCATCTGCCGTCGATGGAGTTGGCGGAAGGAGAGTCATTCTTCACAACGGTGCAGAAACTCTTCCCGGCGGCGTTCACGATCGCGATGTTAGGCGCAATAGAGAGCCTGCTGTCGGCTATTGTAGCGGACGGTGTGATCGGCGACAAGCATAACTCGAATACGGAGCTCATCGCGCAAGGTGTGGCGAACATGGTGGTGCCGTTCTTCGGCGGTATCCCTGCTACAGGCGCTATCGCACGTACGATGACGAATATCAATAACGGCGGACGCACGCCTATCGCAGGTGTGGTACACGCGGTCGTACTGCTGCTCGTGCTCCTTTTCATGGGTGAGTTAGTCGGTATGATCCCGATGGCCTGCCTGGCTGCCGTACTGATCATGGTGGCTTACTCGATGAGCGGATGGAAGACGATCGTAGGGCTCTTCAAGCACCGTAACCGCGATTTCTGGGTACTGGTGATCACGTTCCTGCTGACGGTCATCTTTGACCTCACGGTAGCGATCGAGGTAGGTATCCTGCTGGCATTGGTGCTCTTCCTGATGCGTACGAGCGAAGCTACCCATATCCGTACGTTCCATGACGAGATCGACCCGAATGAAGACAGCGAGAGTCATCTGAACCTCGAGCATCTGACCATCCCGGAGGGTGTTGAGGTCTATGAGATCGACGGTCCGTATTTCTTCGGCATCGCCAATAAATTCGATGATATCATGACGCATGTGAGCGGTAAGGAATACCCGATCCGTATCATCCGTATGCGTAAGGTGCCGTTCGTCGATGCGACAGCGATGCATAACCTGAGTATGCTCATCCAGCGCAGCCACAAAGAGGGCATTACGATCATCCTCTCGGGCGTGAACGATCACGTGCATAAGCAACTCATGCAGGGCGGTATCGAGCAGCAGATGGATCCGCATAATATTTGCGCAGATATCCATTTTGCGCTGCGTCGTGCAGAAGATATTCTTATAAAGAGTGAAAGAATGAAAGAGTGAAAGAATGAAAGAGTGAAAGAATGAAAGATAAACTTTTTATTAACCCTAAAAAAAATTAACACTATGACAAAAAAATTCATTTGCCCGATCTGTGGTTACGTACACGAGGGCGCGGAGGCTCCTGAGCGTTGTCCGCAATGCAAACAAATCGTAGAATGGAAAGTAGCATCCGACGACAAACTCAATTTCGTATGCGAGCATGTATTAGGTGTAGCGAAAGATGAGAAGGACCCGATCATCGCAGAGGGTCTGCGTGCACACTTCATGGGTGAGTGCACCGAGGTAGGTCAATACCTGGCTATGGCTCGTCAAGCTGACCGTGAGGGTTATCCGGAGATCGCCGAGGCTTTCCGTCGTTATGCATACGAAGAGGCTGACCACGCTTCCCGTTTTGCTGAGTTGCTCGGTGAGGTTGTTTGGGATACCAAGACCAACTTGGAGAAACGTATGATGGCAGAGGCCGGTGCATGCGAAGATAAGCTCAATATCGCTAAACGTGCGAAAGAACTGAACCTCGACCCGATTCATGACACCGTTCATGAGATGGCACGCGACGAAGCACGTCACGGTAAAGGTTTCGAAGGACTTTACAAGCGTTACTTTGGGAAGTAACGCGTTAAACAGTTAATATGGTTTCATTTTAGGAAACGTTAAATGGTTAAGATGGTGCTTCGCACGTTACTATGCAGCGAGAAATAACGTCGCAGACTATTTTAACGTTGCAAACCATTTTAACTCTTTAACGTCGCATAGCGACCATTCTAACGTTTACAGTATGATTCCGCCGCCAACGACTAAATCGTCGGAATAGATCACGACCGATTGCCCGGGAGTGATACCCCAGACGGGAGTTGCAAATTCGATGCAATTCCCGTCTATTTTTATCACGGGAACGGCCTGGGAACGATAGCGAACCTTCGCGGTTAATCCGGATGACGACATGACGTCATGACGTAATGACGACGGTTCAAATCGCAGCTCTGTGGCATACATATCGTCGTTGGTGCCGAGGGTGATGCGGTTGGAGGCGGCATCGATATGGGTGATATAGGCGGGATGACCGAGGGCGATACCGAGGCCTTTGCGTTGACCGATGGTGTAGTTGACGTAGCCTTCGTGATAGCCCAGCACCTTGCCGTTCGCGTCCACGTACTCGCCCGCGTGTACGCGTTCCTTATAATCAGGCACGTTCGCGCGCAGGAAGGCACGGTAGTCATCGTCCGGAATGAAGCATATCTCCTGGCTCTCGCGTTTGACCGCCAGCTTTTCGTAGCCGTGCTGACGCGCTATCTCGCGTACCTGGTCCTTGGTGAGGTCGCCTAAGGGGAAGATCGTGCGTCGGAGTTGCGCTTCGGTAAGCATCCATAGGAAGTAGGTCTGGTCCTTCTTCGTATCGACTCCCATGCGCAGATAGACATGGCCGTCGCGTTCGGCGATGCGGGCATAATGACCGGTAGCGATATAGTCGCACCCCATCTCATCGGCCAGGTGCAGCATCTCGCCCCATTTGATGGTACTGTTGCAAAGCACGCAGGGATTCGGGGTACGACCGGCCATGTACTCGTCGATAAAGTTCTGGATGACGCAGCGCTTGAAAGTGTCGCGGAAATCGACGATATGATGCGCAAATCCCATGCGTTCAGCATTGCGCTTGGCCTCCATGATGGAGTCGATCGTGCAGCACCCTTTCTCTTTGGCGATACAACTCTCTTTCATCGAGTCGTACGTACGGAAGGTGACGCCGATGACCTCATACCCCTGCTCCAAAAGAAGCATGGCGCTGACGGTCGAATCGATACCGCCGGACATTCCTAATAAAACTTTCCTTTTCACCTTTAACCTTTCACCTTAAACCTTTATTGCTGCATATCAACTAATTTCGTATAATATCCGCCTAACTTATAGAGGTCCTCATGCGTACCGCGTTCCACGATCTGTCCTTCGTGCAGCACGCAGATGAGGTCCGCATGTTTAATGGTCGAGAGACGGTGCGCTACGACAAGCGTCGTACGCTCTGCCATGAGGTGCTCGAGGGCTTCCTGCACGAGTTTCTCGGACTCGGTGTCCAACGCCGAGGTTGCCTCATCGAGGATGAGGATGGGCGGGTTCTTAAGGATCGCCCGCGCGATGGAGAGGCGTTGGCGTTGCCCGCCGGAGAGACGGCTGCCTCGGTCGCCGATGACGGTGTCGTACCCTTCGGGCATATCGGTAATGAACTGATGCGCATTGGCAATACGGGCCGCCTGCTCCACCGCCTGCTGCCAACTCATGCCGTTCGGTGCAGGCTGCGTGGTATCGACACCGAAAGTGATGTTATTATAGACTGTATCGTTGAAGAGCACGGGCTCCTGGCAGACAATACCCATGAGGGCGCGCAGGTCATGCGTAGCAAAGCGACGGATATCTACCCCGTCCAGCGTGATGGCGCCGGCCGTCGGGTCATAGAACCGCGGCACGAGATCAGTCATCGTGGTCTTACCGCTACCCGATTGCCCTACCAGCGCGACGGTCTTTCCTTTGGGGATGGTCAGGTCGATAGCCGCCAATACCTCCCGCTCGGGCTGATAATGGAAATGAACGCCCTCAAAACGAATCTCCTTCTCAAAGACCACTTTTTGCGGTTGAGCGGGTTCGATGATATTCGACTCGGTGTTGAGCACCGCATCGATACGCTCCAGCGACGCCATACCGCGGCGGATACCGTACGCGGCTTTGCTCAGGTCCTTGGAGGGGTTGATGATCGAATAGAAGATGACCAGATAATAGATGAAGGTCGATGCATCGATCGTCGCATGATCGGAGAGGATGAGCAGACCGCCGAACCACAGGATGATGGCGATGAGGGTCGTGCCTAAGAACTCCGACAATGGATGCGCGAGGTAGTAACGGCGGTTAATGCGGTTGAAGGTCGCGCGGGTGGCATTGATGAGGGTGTCGAAACGGCTGCGTAACTTATGCTGCGCATTGAAACCCTTCACGACTCGCAGGCCCAAAAGGGTCTCATCGACGGACGAGAGGATCTCCGCGTTCTGCTCCTGACCGCGCGTGGACGCTTTCTTGAGGCTGCGACCGATTCTTCCGATGAAGAAGATCGCGATTGGCATCAGGATGAGCACGAAGAGCGTCAGCTGCCACGAGATGATAAAAAGCGTAACCAGATAGACCAGGATCATCACCGGATCTTTGAATAATATATCCAGCGCCGACATGATGGAGGCCTCCACCTCGTTCACATCATTCGTCATACGGGAGATCACATCGCCGCGTCGTGCCTCGGTGAAATACCCCATCGGCAGGGCGAGGATCTTATCGTAGAGTTGTTGACGCAGGTCCCGCAACACACCCGTTCGGATCGGTACCATGTAGTAGTTCGCCAGCCATGCTGCACCGCACTTGAGACCCGTCATGATGACCAGGAAGATGCCCAGCATCAGCAGCACGTAACTCGAGCCATGCAATGCGATCTGGTCGTTGAGCATAAAGTAGAGATTCGACCGCAAGGCGGCGATCGTCTCCTGCAGACCGTGAACGGTGCTCAGATCGGTCCACTGCACATCGACGGCGGTCAGGCCGAACAGGATCCGCAGCACGGGGATGATGGCCGCGAACGAGAAGAGCGACAGGATCGTCGAGAAGAGGTTAAACAGGATATTGAGCACCATCAAGCCTTTGTAAGGCGGCACGAAACGACGCAGGATATTTACAATTTTACCTTTTACCATTTATTTCTTTTTGTTTTCACGTACATATTGTAGGATGATCCGGTCAAAATCGGCAGCCGGCGTGCAGAACCGCACACGGATCGGCAGGGTCAGCAATTTTTTACCTTCAGCCTGAAGCCGTGCCTCGAGGTCGGTCATCTGAATACGCGGGATATCTTTCTCGGTAGTCAGCACAAAATCAAAATGCCGTGCCTTATCCAGGATCGTATCGATGTCAGCAGGCGTGAAGGCATGATGATCGGGGAAAGCAACCAACTCTGCCTGCGGGTACTGTTGCTGCACATGCGCCAGCATATACTCGGGATGCGCAATACCGGAGACCACGAGGGGCACACCCGGTTCGTTCATCGGCGCATAGTCGATACCGGTGAAATGGAGGGACTGATAGGTAGGTAGATGCAGCCTGTTGTCGATGACGCGCATGTCGATCGGGCGGATGTCGTCCGGACACTTGGTCACGACGATCGTGTCGGCCTTGAGGGCGCGCGAAGGGATGTCGCGTAACCTACCCCAGGGTAACATATGATCGCTGATATAGATGTTATCATAGGCCGTGAGCAGGACCGTGAAGCCGCAGCGGATCGCCCGATGCTGCATCGCATCGTCCAAGACGATGACATCCAGGTGCTCCACTTGACGCTGGAGCTGCTTGACCCCTTTGACGCGGTTCTCACAGACGGCTATCGGCAGGTCCGGAAAGGTCGTATACATCTGCATCGCCTCATCGCCGATGGTCTCGACCGTAGAAGCGTGGTCCGCCATGACGAATCCGCGCGTCTTGCGTTTGTAGCCGCGCGAGAGGATCGCCGGACGGTAACCGTTCGCGATGAGCAGACTCACAAGGTACGCCGTCATCGGCGTCTTCCCCGTACCGCCTACCGCTAAGTTCCCCACACAGATGGTAGGTATCTCCACGGCGTGCGAACGCAGCAGACGATGGTCGTACAGACGATGCCGGATCCAGACGCCGAACTGGAACAGCCTGCTAAGAAAAGGATATACTAACGTGCGAAGCACCATTTTAACCGTTTAACGTTTTAACATTTTAACGGATGACAATGTCATCCATCCTTGCCATGATACGCGGCTTGGAACAGAAATCTTTTATCTTGAGGATCATCTTCTCTTCGTCCGTCGTGTTGTCGAAGAGCTTGATCAACTCTTCGTACGGATCGGTCTTCTCAGGATAGTAGGCTAACTGATAGCACTCGAGTCCGGCCAGATCGACCGCCTTGGCGATCGCGTCGTTGATATTTCCGATTTCATCGACGATACCGATCTCTTTACCGCGGACGCCTAACCAAACACGTCCTTCGCCGATGGACTTGATATAGTCCTGACTCACATGACGGCCTTCGGCACAACGACCGGTGAAGAGGTCATAACCGCGCTCTACCATGGTCTGCATCAAAGCAAACTCCTCTGCATTCATGCCTTTGTAGATCATGTTCGCCTCCAGGTCCGCATGCTTGTTGGTCTTGATGCCGTCGATATCGAGGCCCACTTTATCGCGCAGCTTGGCGGCATTCGGGATGGTACCGAAGATACCGATCGAACCGGTGAGTGTCGTCGGCTCGGCGTAGATATAATCCGCACCGCAGGAGATGTAATAACCACCGGAAGCGGCATAGTCACCCATCGAAACGACTACCGGGATGCTGTCGGCTTTGATCTTCTGGATCGCATGCCAGATCTGTTCACTGGCATCGGCCGAACCGCCCGGACTGTTGACACGCAGCACGAGGGCCTTGACATCATCGTCCTTGGCGATCTTCTTGAGGGTCTTAACGACCTCTTTGCCGACGATACCGTCTCCTTCCTCATCGGTGATCTCGCCGGCGAGGTAGAGCACCGCTACTTTATCTTTGGCCTTGGAGTCCGGACGCTTCACCTGCGCCAACTTATCGGTCGTGAGCATATGGTAGTCCTTAGTGCCGGTATAGACGCGCAGCAAGGAGTCCATATCCTGGCAATAGACGATGGTATCCACAAGACCGGCTTTGAGGTTCTCTTCCGCACTCTGCAGCCCCATGTAGCGGTCGGCGAGAGCATTGAGTTGCGCCTCCGTCAGGTGACGGGATGCAGCCACAGCGGCTTTGTACTCATCCCAGATACCGTTCAAGTACTGCATGGTCTGCAGGCGATCGGCATCGGACATGGAGGTACGGAAATAGGGTTCTACGGCGGACTTGAAGGTACCTACCTTAACGATCTGCATCTCTACGCCGATCTTCTCCATGAGGCGGGTGAAGTACATCTTCTGCGCGGTAAGACCGTTCCAGTTCACCTCTCCCGTCGGGTCGAGGCAGATACGGTCGGCTACCGAAACGAGGTAGTAGTTGGTCTGACCGTAGTTCTTCGCGGAAGCGATCACCCATTTGCCGCTGGTCTTGAAGTCGATCAGCGCATCGCGTATCGCCTTGGCGCTCGCCGGCGCCATCGATAGCTGACCGCCGTCTAACCAGATACCGAGGATCTTATCGTTGTTCTTCGCCAGACGGATGTTACTCAGGATCTGATCCAGACCTACGTTATCCTGCTTGGCATAACTGCTGTACGGCACAGAACTGATCATCGAGGCCCAGGGTAACTCCTCCTGTGCCTGCTCTACCAGCGTCCCTTTCAGCTCGAGACGATAGACCGTCTGGTCCTTGAGGTCCACGGTGGACGAGGAAAAAGCATCGCCCATGATCCATCCGATGATAGCGCTGCATAAGAAATACACCGCGAAGAAAATGAGGCAGCCACCCAGGCAGCCTACTCTGCGACGAGGACGTTGTTCGCCCTGCGCGTTTTGACGAGAAAAGAAAATCATATCACTTAACTATTTAACGTTTTTATGCAATAAAAACCATTTTAACTATTTAACCATTTAACGTTTTAACTTTAGGTTAAAACTTAAGCGATGGTACGGCGTCGGACCGTATTGCTTCAGTGCCGCATAATGTTCGGCGGTCGGATAGCCTTTGTTGCTATCCCAGCCGTACTGCGGATACTCGGCATGGAGCCGCAGCATGTAGTCATCCCGGTAGGTCTTGGCCAGCACGCTTGCCGCCGCGATACTCATATAGGTGGCATCGCCATGCACCACGGTATCGGCGGGTATCTCCAGCAGCTCTCCTTCCGGCACGTAGGGTTTCCATTTATTGCCGTCCACCAATATATGTTGCGGCCGAACGGTCAACTTATCCAAGGCCCGCTGCATGCCGATAATAGAACATTGCAGGATGTTTCGCTCGTCGATCTCCTGCGCCGTCACTTCGACTACCGCCCAACTCACTGCTTCCCGTTCGATGACCGGTCGAAGCGCCTCGCGTTGCTTCTCGGTCAACTGCTTGGAGTCATTGAGCCATGCGAACTCCGGCACCAGCTCCACTTTCGCCGGATCGAGTATCACTGCCGCGCAAAATACACTCCCTGCCAACGGCCCCCGTCCCGCTTCATCGCAACCGGCCTCAATCAGCCCTGATATCATGTAAGACTTCAGCATTCAGATTACTCAGATTATTCAGATTACTCAGAATGGATAGCCTATAGCAAAATGGAACGTCATATCATCTTTCCATCCCAGACCATTAGAGACGGTGCGCCATTGTTTACCTTCGGCGATACGACTCGGGTCGTGCAACTTGACACCGAAATCGATGCGGAAGAGGAAGAGCGAAAAGTCCAGACGCAAACCGACACCGTAACTCCAGGCGATCTGCTTGTAGAACTCATCCCAGAGGAACTCACCGCCGCGTTGGGTTTCATACGAACGGATGGTCCAAATGTTTCCTGCATCGAGGAAAGCCGCCAGTTCGATGAACCGCCACACCTTATAGCGGTACTCGAGGTTCATATCCAATTTGATATCACCCACCTGCAGGTCATAAGCATACGCACCGTTGACGCCACGGAAGGTACCCGGACCAAGTGTACGGGCCTGCCAGCCGCGGACACTGTTTGCGCCGCCACCGAAATAGCGTTTCTCGAACGGTAAGACGGTCGCATTGAGGTACGGCACTGCCACACCCAGCCCCACATGGCCTACCAGATGGTGCTGCGGATCGATGATACCGTGGTAGGTGAAATTGATATCGCCCTTGGCGTACTGCGCAAAAGGAATACGCCAAAGCATGTACTGACCGTCCTCCGACTTTTTCAAGTTCGCCAAGGTGGCGATGCCGTACAGGGCATTACCGGCGGTCTCGATCCGCATGCCTAAGTTGAGATAGGAGCGGTTCGGCGTACGCGAATTATAAGTGCTATACGTACCGAAATAACTCCAATCCAGGATGAAATGGTCCTCATAACTGGAGATCAACACCGAGGAACGGTTGAGGAAGCGGTTCTTAAAAGTCTCCGACATCCAGGGCACGTAGATATAATTGACATCGATCAGGTTGAATACATGCGTCCACCGGCTACCGGGTTTGCGCGGCACGATGTACCCCAAACCGGCATTCGCGATCGTACGCGTATATTCCTCCGGACGTTGCTGGTAGTTATAGGCAATATTGATCTTTACGTTGGAGGCGAACTGCAGCCCGGTCTCTGCCCGCGCCTCGATAGCGCGACCGCCGTCCGTACGCCATTCGTACGAACCCCGTCCGCCGATAGTGAATACTTCGGCACCGCGGAAGAGGTTCTTATTCGTATAATTAAGTCCTGCCGCCACACCCCAGTCGCCGGCGCTATAGGTCCCTTCGACCTCCGCAGCAAACGAGTGACGTCTGCCGCGCGAGATGGTGATATAGCAGTCCAGCAGGCTGTCTCCGGCCGGCACAAAAGCGATATCGACATACTTGACCGGCGCCAAGGCGTTCATGCGGGCATAGGTGCGCTCCTCCCGCCAAACGGAATAGGTATCCCCGCGACGGATACGACTTGCCGAACGGATGGCACCCTTGCGCAAGAAACGGCTTCCCGTCCAACTGTAGTCGTTACCAAAACGGTCCGTCTCGTGCTTCAACTGCACCGAGTCCGGCAGACGAGTCGGGTTGTAGTCCATCTGATAATGCACGTCGCGGATCTTGTAGCGGGTTCTGAGACGCGCCAAGGACTCCGAATCCAGCTGCATGATGTAGGGTGCGAAATGCAATTTGATATCCACCTCGTGCGAGTTCAGCGCACTGTCGGCCGTGAACTCCAGCATCGATTTCTCGAAATAGAAATAGCCCCTATTACGCAGCACGTTGGTGATACGTACGCGCTCCTCATCCAGCACCTCGGTAGAGAACTGATCCCCCGAATGCACCTTACAGCGATCGTCCTGCGCGATGACCCGCACCGCTTCCTCCGGGATATCGACCGTGTAATGGCGAATCGTATAAGGCCGATTCGCCGTCACGAGATAGGTGATGTCCACCTTGCGGTTTTTGATCGTCTTCACCGTATCCACCTCGGCATGGAAATAGCCCATGTTATTCATCTGCTGCTTGAGTTGCTGCATGCTCACGCGGGTGAGCTCCTCATCGTAGATCACCGGCGCCTCACCCATCTTATGCGCATTGCGCGCCATGCCCTTCTTCGACTTGGTCGTCGTGTCCGTCGGGGCGGTGTTATAGACATGGAGCTGCAGCTTCCAGAAACCCAGGATCTCAGTGTTCTGATGCTGACGCAGATAGTCGTTCAAGTCACTGGCAGAGACCGACTTGTCGTCCACACATTTCACCCGTGCCTTATTCAAGAGGTACTGACCCTCCGGCACGAATTTCGTCGTGTTGCAGGATGCGAAAAGCAGCAACAGAACGAATAAAAAACCATATGTGCGGACTATGCGTAACATAAATTGCCTGCAAAATTACGATTTTTTTTGCATATATGCAAATTTTTTTGTACTTTTGCAGCAAAATTCGCAGAGATATGGAGAAAATTTCGAAAGCGCAGATCAAATTGGTGCGCTCCTTGCAGCAGAAAAAGTTCCGGGATGAGTCAGGTCTCTTCGTAGCCGAAGGCGCCAAGTGTGTGGACGAATTGCGTAAGTCCTTCGAGTTGGTACACCTCTATCGGGAGGGCGAGAATGCGACCCGTACCGAGATCGAGCAGATGTCCGGTCTCCGCACGCCGCAGGGAGTGGTGGGCGTTTTTAGAAAATCCGAGGATTCCGAATATTCTGAAGATTCCGATCTGATTCTTGCATTAGACGGCATCCAGGATCCGGGTAATTTAGGCACGATCATACGTACCTGCGATTGGTTCGGGGTGCACGATATCGTCTGTTCCCTCGATACCGCCGACTGCTATAATCCCAAGGTCGTACAAGCGACGATGGGTGCTCTCGCGAGGGTGCGTGTCCACTATGTGGACCTGCCGGCATGGATCAAGGAATTCAAAATTCAAAAATCAAAATTCAAAATTTTCGGTACTCTATTGGAAGGCAAGGATATGTACAATGTGCTTCAATCGTCAATCAATCGTACATCGTCAATCGTCCAATCGTCAATTATTATAATGGGAAACGAGGGAAATGGAATTAGCGCGGCCGTTCGTCAGTTAGTATCCCACCCTATTCGGATCCCCTCTTATCCAAAAAACGCTGAGACTTCGGAAAGTCTCAACGTTTCTATCGCGACCGCGATCGTTCTCGCGGAATTTAGAAGAACTTAATACGCGCTCATCTGCTCTTTCACCGTGTTATTGATGAAGTCTGCGAACTCCTGGATGGTCATCTGACCCTTCTCTTCCGCACCTTGCTGGCGAACGGACACGAGTCCTTGTTCCGCTTCTTTCTCACCGACGATGAGCATGTACGGGATACGCTTCAGTTCGTTATCACGGATCTTACGACCGAGTTTCTCGTTACGGTCATCTACGATGACACGTACATCCTGTTGCTCGAGGATCTCTTTCACTTTCCAAGCATAGTCGTTGCTCTTCTCGGAGATCGGCAGTACGACCGCCTGATCCGGCGTGAGCCAGAGCGGGAACTTACCGGCGGTATGCTCGATGAGCACCGCTACGAAACGCTCCATAGAGCCGAACGGCGCACGGTGGATCATCACCGGACGGTGCTTCTGGTTGTCCTCACCCGTGTATTCGAGTTCGAAACGCTCCGGCAGGTTATAGTCCACCTGGATGGTACCCAACTGCCAACGACGACCGAGGGCATCCTTCACCATAAAGTCCAATTTCGGGCCATAGAAAGCGGCCTCACCGGTCTCTTCACGTGCCGGCAGGTTCATCTCCTTACATGCCTCGCGGATCGCATTCTCTGCATGCTCCCAGACTTCGTCTGAACCGACGTATTTCTCGTGGTTGTTCGGATCACGGAGCGAGATCTGTGCCTCGTAGTTCTCGAAGTTCAGCGCCTTGAAGATAATGTTGATAATTTCCATGACGCGAATGAACTCCTGCTTCACCTGATCCTGGCGGCAGAAGATATGGGCATCGTCCTGCGTGAACGAACGCACACGGGTCAGACCATGCAGCTCACCGCTCTGCTCGTAACGGTAAACGGTACCGAACTCAGCGCAGCGGAACGGCAGATCCTTGTAGCTCTTCGGGCTATTCTTGTATATCGCGCAGTGGTGAGGGCAGTTCATCGGCTTGAGCATATATACCTCGCCTTCCTCCGGCGTCGTGATCGGCTGGAAGGAGTCTTTGCCGTAGTGATCCCAGTGACCGGAAGTCATATACAGCTGCTTGGAGCCGATATGCGGAGTAATCACCTGCTGATAGCCGTAACGCTTCTGGATCTTCTTGAGGAAGTCCTCGAGGCGGAGACGGAGAGCCGTACCCTTCGGCAGCCAGATAGGCAGACCCTTACCGACCATGTCGGAGAACATAAAGAGCTCCAGCTCTTTACCGATCTTCCGGTGGTCACGTTTCTTAGCCTCCTCAAGCAGCGCGAGGTACTCATCGAGCATCGCTTTCTTGGGGAAGGAGATACCATAGATACGGGTCATCATCGGGCGTTTCTCATCGCCACGCCAGTAAGCGGCAGAGCAAGAGAGGACCTTCACGGCCTTGATCGGCTCCGTGCTCAACAAGTGCGGACCCTTACAGAGGTCGGTGAAGTTACCCTGGGTATAGGTGGATATATGTCCGTCTTCGAGTTCGCTGATCAACTCGCATTTATACGTCTGGCCCTTGTCACCGAAGGCTTTGAGCGCATCGGCCTTGGAGATCGAAGCCTTCACAACCGCTTCTTTCTTCGCACGCAACTCCAACATTTTGTTCTCAATAGCGGCAAAACAGGTATCGTTGATCACCACGCCCTCGGGCGGCATCACGTCGTAGTAGAATCCGTTCTCGATAGCGGGACCGATACCGAACTGGATGCCCGGATAGAGTTCCTGCAGCGCCTCCGCCATGAGGTGCGACGAGGTATGCCAGAACGCATGCTTCGCCTCCTCATCCTCCCATTTATGGAGCTTGATAGCGGCATCGGCCTCGATAGGATGATTCAGTTCTACGATTTGATCATTGATGGATGCGCAAAGGATATCTTGCGCCAGACGACTGCTGATCGACTCAGCGATTTGCAACGGCGTCACGCCGTTTTCGTACTCACGGACACTCCCGTCCGGAAAAGTAATTTTAATCATAAATAATAAAAAATAAACCTACAAATGTTTACGGCTCAGGGCGCACAACTGCCTCTTCGCACAAAATCGGCTGCAAAGGTACTGCTTTTTTTTGATATATGCAAATTATTGGAGAAGAAAATTATAAAAATTACCCGCACGCAGTTAATACGCACGGGCAGATTTTTTACAAAGTGATATTTTTTTACCGTTTTTAATCGATCAACTCGTAATGAGTAGAGCGGCCTCCTTCGTTTGTCTTGCGGAGGATATGTTTCTCTATGAGCGATTGGATGTCACGCAATGCTGTGTCTTGCGAGCAATGGTTGATCTTGGCATATTTCTGCGTGGTCAGATTTCCCTCAAAACCATCCCATAAGCGATTGAGGATCTTGCGCTGACGCTCGTTCATCTCGGTATCCTTATGCCGTGACCAGAACTCGGTTTTCTGTATTACGCGGTCGGTTGTCTGGACCCCATATAGTAGCGCTTCACGCAACGCGCCGATGAACCACATCAGCCAAGGTGTGATGTCTATCGTACCTTTTTGCGCTTGTTCCAACGCTTCGTAATAGTCTTTCTTTCTCCGCATTATCTGTGCAGACAGGCTATAAAAACGCTTTGCGCTTTGATCTGCCCTTGCAAGCATCATCTCCGTGATGATACGTGCCATACGTCCATTGCCGTCATCGAAAGGATGAATCGTCACGAACCATAAGTGTGCGATAGCAGCACGGATGATGGGATCGGTCCGGTCGTTTTGGTTAATCCATTGAACGAACTGTGCCATCATCGCCGGAACAGCATCGCTCGACGGTGCTTCAAAATGCACTTTCTGCTTTCCCATCGGTCCGCTGACCACCTGCATCGGCGCATCGCCTACACGCCAGTTAGCTACAGTAATCTTGTAGCCGTCACTATAGCCTAAAGGAAAGAAAGCGGCATGCCATGCGAACATCCGTTCGTCCGTCAGCGGTTCCGTATATGCTTGTGTAGCTTGCATCAAGGCATTAACTACACCTTCCGTATAATGGTCGGTGCGCTCCATCCCCGCGGTCTCTAGACCAAGATGCCGCGCCACACTACTACGCACACTATCGGCATTGAGTGCCACTCCTTCAATCTGCGATGAGCCAAGGATTTCACTTGTCAACGCTTCCACCTGTGCTGCCAAGCCTTCAAAACCCAAAGCAGCCATACGCCCGAGCAATTGTCCTTGCAGGGTGTGAACCTCACCAAGCGGGGTGAGCAATACATTCGTATTCCACTCAAATTGAGGAAATCGAGCATTCTGCCATAGATAGATTTTAGCCATTCTTCCGTGTCTTCTGTCCTTATTATGCGGTGAAAAAAGCGTTTTATCTCCGCGTGTATGCGGCGAATAAAATTAATTATCTCCGCAACAAATTATCAAAATTCCGGTGCAAAGGTACTGCTTTTTTTTGATATATGCAAGAGATCGTGTGATTTTTTGAAAAAAAGGCGACCCACCGAAGCGGGTCGCTTTTCGACAAAAGTAGTAAGGGGAACGCTTTTGGGGGTTACATGACCACCCATTGCGGAGAATAGGGCTCTGCAACGGTACCGATGGAGGCATTATTGCGATACACAAAAGCCTCCTTCACCTCAAAGAGGTTGGTATAATACGCCGAGTAATACCGCAGCGTGACGTTGCCCTCCTCTGCGGAGAGATAGAGGTAAAACAGCCCGTCTTTGTACTCGGCGATACCGACACAGTTCTCTCCGATAAAAGCCGCAAGCAGATCATCGGCTCCAACCATCGTGTCCTCGATGGCTTGCCCGTTGAGCGTAGTGACCTTGATGATTGCGGTCATGGAAGACTGCAGATTGGACTCATCGGTCACCACCCATGAAGGACGCGGTTGGTTACCATGAATCGTTTGCTCTTCGGTGGCAGGAACAGTTACCGGAACCGTTTGAGGTTCGTTAACATCCTTCTTGCAACCTGCTACCGATAGTAGCAGGATGCAACCTGCTACCGATAGTAGCAGGATGCTGAGAAGGAGAAGATTACAATTTCTTACCAGTGACATCATATTTTTCATTGTTTCGGATGATTACTACATGATTATCTTCAATTACCTTATACACGCGACTCGGTGCCTCAGGAACGAGAATGACGGGTTCCTCAAGCGATCCGTAATGCGAGTCAGGCACATAATTCATTGTGGATTGTGCATCGTACATTGTTAAAGGCTGCCCGTCCTCGGTCTCAAAGCGGAGAGTACCGGAATGATCGGATTGGATGGTGAGGAAGTATAATGGTGACGCTTCGCTTAATGATGGAATGGTGTAAGGCTCCGCTACACCAACGAGCTCGTCGCCGATATAAACCTTTAATTCTTTCACTCCTTCATTCTTTAATTCCTTAACACAAGCGATCATAGTCATGTTCGTTGCGGCCGCGGGGTTATGGAAATGCTCCGTCGTCTTGAGTTCCGTCTCCTGCATCTTCTTAGGCGCATGATCCGTCGATTGGTGATAGAACGGAATGACTACTGTTCCTAGTCCGAGACGTCGGAAGAGGTATCCTTCGCCGGGTCGTAGAGCGGTCAGGTTTCCTTCCCATCTAAGATCCTCGGAGAAGAAGGCAAAGCGGTCATGTGCCTTGATGATGTCACCCGGTTGCGCATTGGAGAAGTAACCGGCCAAAGCTTCCGAGATCGGTGTCGTACGGGTAAAGAGACAAGGTAACATGCTCCATTGTCCGTCTCCACGCACCTTGACCCACATAGAGTCTTCCGGTAAGGAATCACCGGAGATACGCATCCTGTTGCCGGCTTGGCTGTAGGCCATGAAGATCTGCGAGTAATGCAGTTTATCGAGCGTACCCATAAACTCTGCGGCCGTCTCACTATAGGTGCTGAACTTACGGGTATTGGGGTTCTTGATGATGTCTCCTTCTTTCCACGGCTCATTAGCGCTCAGACAGTTCGCCAAATAGCCGCCGGAAGCTGTGAGATCCATATTCGTGGATATCCAGTTCCATCCTGCCTCCAAATCGATCATCTGCACTTCGCTGCCATAGGTGGTGAGGATGAGCGGGTCGCTATCCCCACAGTTATAGACGAATCCGTGCGCAAAGATCACATTGCGGTTGGTTGACAAGTCATAAACCCTGCCGGTAGAGGCTCTCCACAAACGGAATTGAATCGGCTTACGGTTCATGGCATCATTGCCGTAAACAGTCAGATAAACCTTGGACTTATGGGTATTCTCGTTGAAGGAGACATGATCCATGCCGACACACTCGTTCTGATAGAAGGCATATACGATATCATTCGGATCGGTGTCGAACTCTGTGTCGTTGAGTTTCACCTGCGCACAAACGGACATATTCAGCGGATATTTATGCTCATCTACCGCTTCGTAAGGCGGCAATGCTTCTATGGTTAGCTCCACCTTCATCGGTTCGGATAATCCGTTCTCGTCCGTGACGTAAACGATATCTTCGTAGATACCCGGAGCGATATCGGTATTCGCGGTGAAGATGAGGTATAGTTCCTCGGTGGGGTTGATGGAACCATATGCAGCGTTAACAGTGAGCCAATCGGGCAAGGACTCGATGGTGTACTGGTGGCGTTTACCGGAGTGGTTAAGCACGCGAGTGATATACTCA
>CADCBB010000007.1 GCA_902799555.1 uncultured Bacteroidales bacterium | reverse complement strand
CGGCTTTTCATTATCGACTCTGTCATAGACCACCTCAGCCGCTGTATGTTGGTGTGCTGCATAGTGCATCTTGTTTTGCACCGTAGCAAAGAACTGACGCGTAATCTCAGCTTTCGGATCATAATCCACCGCAGTTGCATAGATGTCGGTCACCTGCTGATATAGGTTACGTTCGCTACTGCGAATATCCCGAATGCGTTGGAGTAATTCGCGGAAATAACGTCCTCCGTTACCTTTTAGCCGTTCGTCATCCAATGTGTAGCCTTTTATGATATATTCGTGAATGCGCTGAGTTGCCCATTGACGGAAACGTGTACCTTGCACAGAATGAACACGATAACCGACAGAAATGACGACATCAAGGTTGTAATATGCGGTATTATATGATTTGCCATCAGCGGCAGTAGTTCGGAAAAACCGAACAACTGAATTTTGGTCCAATTCTCCTTCTTCGAAAATGTGCTTAAGATGTTCACTAATAGTAGATTTTGCCTTACCAAAGAGGGCAACCATCTGCTCCTGAGTTACCCAAACTGTTTCGTCTTGAAGAATAACATCAATAGCGGCTTTGCCTTCTTCGGATTGATAGATAACAATCTCGCCTCTTGTGTCATTTGTAAGATCTTGTGTCTTCATAAAAAGAATCTAATTGCGCTTGCAAAGGTACACAAAAAAAATGACATACGCAAATTTGTATGCCATTTTTTGAAAATTAGTGATTGATTATGGTAAAAAAGTTACCATAACATCCGTTAGTTGCGGAACTTGAGTTCGCCGTCGCGGAGTTCGACGATGACAGGTCGTTTGCTATCTACCTTACCGCCGATGATCTGTTTGCTCAGTTCATTGAGTACGAGGCGTTGAAGCGCTCTCTTGACAGGACGCGCACCAAATTGCGGATCGTAGCCTTCTTTGGCGATGTAGTTGATTGCATCGTCCGTGACACGCAGGTCGATTCCTTGGTCTTCGAGCATCTTATGGATGCGGCTGACTTGCAGGCCGACGACGGCTTTGATATCCGATTCGGTCAGTTCGCTGAAGTGGATGATCTCGTCAATACGATTGATGAACTCAGGACGGACTTGTGCACGGAGTTGCTCTTCCGTGAGGTTGGAGGTCATAATAATCAAGGTGTTCTTGAAGTTGACCAAACGGCCTTTGTTATCCGTCAGACGGCCGTCGTCGAGCACTTGGAGCAACACGTTGAATACATCCGGATGCGCTTTCTCGATCTCATCGAACAGCACGACAGAGTAGGGTTTTCTACGGATTGCTTCAGTCAATTGACCACCCTCATCGTATCCTACGTATCCCGGAGGCGCACCGATCAGACGCGTCGCGCTGAACTTCTCTTGGTACTCACTCATATCGATACGCGTGATCATATTCTCATCGTCGAAGAGGTAGTCCGCGAGGGCTTTCGCCAATTCGGTTTTACCGACACCCGTTGTACCTAAGAAGATAAAGCTTCCGATCGGTCGTTTCGGATCTTGCAGACCCGCACGGCTTCTTCTTATGGCATCACTAACTGCTTCGATGGCTTCGTTCTGACCGATGATTCGTTTATGCAACTCTTCTTCGAGGTGCAGTAACTTATCCCGTTCACTCTGCATCATTTTTGCAACCGGTATACCCGTCCAACGAGCTACTACTTCTGCGATATCGTCTTCATCGACCTCCTCTTTGATCAAGGTCTCATTACTAATCGCGTGCAGCGCGTCTTGTGCGGATTTGATATTGGCTTCGGCGGCCGGAATCTGACTATACCGAATCTCTGCTACTTTGCCGTAATCGCCTTCGCGCTCCGCTACCTCTGCTTGATGCTTGAGCGTTTCAATACGCGCTTTCTCGTTCTGGATAGTGGCTACATAGCCTTTCTCCTTGTTCCAGCGAGCATTGAGCTCTTCGCTCTTCGCTTTGAGTTCTTTGAGTTGTTGCTCAATGACTTTCAACTTCGCATCGTCCTTATCGCGTTTGATAGCCTCGCGTTCGATCTCCAGTTGTTTGATCTGACGATCCAAACTATCGATCTCTTCCGGTTTACTATCCACCTCCAGACGTAACTTAGCGGCGGCTTCATCGACCAGGTCGATCGCTTTATCCGGTAAGAATCGGTCGGTGATATACCGTGCACTCAGCGTCACAGCCGCAATGATGGCGTCATCCTTGATACGCACCTTATGATGCGTCTCGTACCGCTCTTTCAGACCACGCAGAATACTAATTGTTGCTGCCTCGTCCGGTTCATCTACCATGACCTTTTGGAATCGTCTCTCCAGCGCCTTATCGGTCTCGAAATATTTCTGATATTCGTCCAGCGTAGTCGCACCGATAGCGCGCAGGTCTCCTCTTGCCAAAGCCGGCTTCAGAATATTCGCTGCATCCATGGCGCCGCTACTCTTACCGGCTCCTACCAGCGTGTGAATCTCATCAATAAAGAGAATGATCTCACCTGCTGCTGCTACGACCTCATTGACAACACCTTTGAGTCGCTCCTCAAACTCACCTTGGTATTTGGCACCCGCAATCAGGGCACCCATATCGAGGGAGTAGATCTGTTTCTTCTTCAGATTCTCCGGTACATCGCCTCGCACGATACGATGCGCAAGTCCTTCGGCGATCGCCGTCTTACCGACACCCGGTTCACCGATTAAAATAGGGTTGTTCTTCGTACGCCGACTCAGAATCTGCAGCACACGCCGAATCTCGTCATCTCTACCGATGACGGGATCTAATTTACCTTCTTTAGCCCGCTCACAAAGATTGATGGCGAACTTCTTGAGGTTTTCGTTTTGATTGTTGGAATTATTCATAGTTATGTGTGTTTTAGTTAATAATTTCTACTTCAACACACACAAACTATGTTCCAAACGGTCTTAGACTGACAAAATGGCAGTTAATCGTGCCAATAGCGCCTGCATGTCCGGTAGCACCTCATCCGCTTTCTCGTCCCATAACTCCTCATCGGGTAGAGGACCGGTATTGACAGCAAACGTGTATAACCCTGCGGCTTTGGCAGCACGTACTCCTAAGGGCGCATTTTCCACGACCATGCATTCCTCTTTCTTGAATCCGCTCCGCTCCCAGGCTTTCAAGTACGGCTCCGGATCGGGTTTACCTTTGGTGACATCAAACGAAGAGATGATACCGGTAAATACATTATCGAAGGTCTTATTGAGCGCATCGATCAGGTTGCGTTGTCCGGAACCCGTTACTACCCAACATTGCACACCATGTGAACGCAAGAAATAAAGCACCTTATCCACGTTGGGGATGATACCGGGAAAACCACCGGTCATTTGTGTGAAATGTTCGGTCTTATCCTTATAGATGGCTTTAATCAGTTCCGGCGAAGCATCCTTCCCGTACATCTGCTGATGATGCTCTTGGATAACGCCCGTACTCGTGCGCCCTTCGTTGCGGTAACACTCCATTGCCGTATAGGGAAGACCGTGCTTGGTCATCGCCCACGCCCATGACTCTGCATGATAGGGCATGGAGTTATATAACACACCGTCTTGATCAAAGAAAACGGCTTTGATGGTGTGACCGAATGGCTTTTCGGGTGTCGAGCCGCTCGACCGATCACCAAAGATCATACTTCCTATGCGTACCATATTACTTCCACATTCAATAGCTATCCTATAATCATCAGACATTCCCATAGATAGAATCCCGCCATCCGATAATTGCTTCACTTCCGTAAAGCACCTTCTTATCTCGGTTTCATCCTCCGTATTTGTCGCCATCGCCATAAGGCCACGTACGCGGATACTATGCAGATGGGTACGGGTAAAGTCTAGGATGGATAGTACATTAGATGCTTCGAGACCCGTTTTAGTAGTCTCTTGGGCCACATGCACTTCCAATAGCACATCTTGCACGATGCCTTGTTTGGCGGCTTCGTCGTTGATGGCTTGTAACAAGTGCTCTGAATCAACGGACTGAATGAGATAGGGGCGTAACTTAATCAAGTCCCGCACTTTATTGGTTTGCAGATGCCCGATAAAATGCCAATGAATGTCGGAGGGCAGGAGGCTCACTTTCTGCTTCAATTCCTGTACACGACTCTCGCCAAAATGGCGTTCTCCGGCTTCGTACGCTTCGCGTATCGCCTCTATGGGCTGATACTTACTCACGCACACAAGCGTGACGCTCGCAGGTATATGCGCGCGTACGCTCCTTATGTTTTCGCGTATGGTGTTCACTTTATTGAACGGCGTTCAAGATATCCACTACCGGTGACTTCGCGATTGAGATGAGCTCGCAATCGTAAGACTTGAGCGCTTGTTTGAGGGCGAAGACCGCATCGTCCAGCGTATTGGCTTGAACCAGAACGGGTACGTTCTTGCGGGTCTCTTTCTCGCCGTCGATAGTGATCATTTCTACGCGGGCTTTGTACCAGAAAGCGCCTCCTTCGTTCGGGAAAACTTCAAAATACTGGCTACGTTTGCAGTTCTGCACTTCGCAGTCACCGAAGATGAACGGCTTGATCTCTGTCAGCAAGCAGTTCTCTGCATCTGCAAAACTGACTGCTCCGTGAACCAGATATACTTCTTTTACTTTACCCGGGTTATCTTCGCCTGTTTGGCGATCGTAATGAACTTTAATCTCGTGAAATATCATATCATTTACTATTTTGTCATTTACCATTTTGTTATTTAGAAGATCAATCCCATCACATCGGTTGCGTCCAATTGATCTTGTGGCATCGGTCGCAGGGTGCCGCTCCAAAGCAGAAGCGGTGAAGAGGGTTTGTCGTCGATCACATGATCAATGACGCGTGTCTCTCCGTGCTTGAGTTGCCATCCAGGTTGCAGCATAAAGACCACATCGCCTGTATGTCGTTTGCTGAGGCTGGTACCAAGTTGCGGATAAAGAACGGCTTCGTAGTTAGGCATGGCAATCTGTATTCCTTCAAAATCCATCAAGAAATTGGCTACTTGCCGCTGGAAGGTCTCCAGACTCAAGCGTTTCTGCTCAATGAGCGTGCGGTTGAGATAGATCGATTGCCCATAACTGCCGTCTATCCATCGTTCGTGTCCGTAGAGGGCCATGAGGTACGTACCGGTCAGGGCTGCTGCCCGATCCGTATTAAAGGTCTGAACCGGCATGTGCAGGTTCGTCAGCGTTTGTGAAGAGGTGCCTAAGACAGGGCGGCCAACGACCAAGATCTGGTAGTTCGTGCGTCCGATACGTTTGTCCAACTGCTCCATCAGATAGCCCAGATCCTGATTGAGCCATAAGTACATATCTTCGTGTTCGGCGCTGGCGATATAATCCGATTCCGCCGCGGGACTCAAGGTGTTGAGGTGCAGCATCAGCATATCCGGTGTAGCGTCTGTACCTAATTTAGCTTCTTTTTGGATATCCAAGGCCAACTCAATGACCAGTGTGTTAGCTTGGGGCGCACGCAAGAGCACTTGGCCGACCGGATAACTGAATCCTTTCTTCTTCTCTTGTTCGGTAGGACAGGTATATACCGGTATCTCCATACGCGGGGTCCATGTCCGTTCGGCAATAGTTGCTATTTTACCGTTCTTATTCTGCTCGTACGCTGCCGAAGGAAGACCTTCGGTATACGCAGCTGTAGCCACCCAAGTCTTTCTCTCCGAGTCGATCCAGCAGCAGGCATTTGCCGCATGGCCGGCCATCAGAACCGTTGTCTGAGGACTCGTACCGATGGCATAGATCTTGGCCTCGGGATATCTCAGGCGCATCTGGTCGGTCATGGTTTGCGCCAGCAGCGCTTTGGGAGATATATGGGCGTTGGTACCGATGCCATGTGCCGACTCGTCTTCCAAAAGCATATGGATATTTCGATCCCGGCGCAGGAAATAGGTGTCCATCGTATAACCGTGCCGTTGAGGCAGCACACCGGTCATCAGCGTAGCGGTCGTCTCATTTCCGCCATACACGAGGTGCGGATAAGAGATACTCGTCTGATACGCCTCTTCGCTCAGTGTCCGTAAGCCTCCTTGCTGCCAGTAAGGACGCAGTTTATTGAGATCTTCGGTCGTCATTCCGTCCACTACCGCTACCACGGTAAGGCGCGGAGCCGCATTCAGCCCGAAGGATAAGAGGCTGAGAATCAACGTAATATATAAATGAATCGTGCGCATAGATGTGTCAAAGGAAGGATTAAAAGTCTCCAGCCGAAACCAACTAAAGGATGGCAGGAGAAGAAGGTTAGGAAAGTGACAATAATAAGCAGCAGGGCATAAGGAATGCCGATCGCCAACTCAATGCCCCATGACCAGCGTTGACGCTTTCGGTCGTAGAGGCTGATAAGGCAGAGTGCTATAAAATAAAGAACGAGCCCGAAATACCAGGTCTTGTACCATGGAACGGGTTGAATAGCAAAAGCACCGATCTGTTCGGAAGAGATCATAGGTGTACTCCCATGGTGCGCCTGACTCATATACCGCATCAGCTCTTCCGGCAGGAACAAACGCTGTCTGTTATTCATCGGCTGGTCGGCTCTTGGACCGAAGAGCAAGTTGATACCGAAATCAGCCCACGAACCTTGTGGCGTATAGTGCCGGATAAAGCGCCGGTAACTTACGCCGGTATAGCCGGTATAAGGCGAGACAATGCTGTCACCTAAGGCTTGCTCGAACAACACAAAAGGTCGTGTTGCGCAATTGTCAAAGACAAAATTATAGAGGTACTGCCGGTTTTCGGGTTGATAGTTGACGACCAAGGCTTGCCAAATTGCCTCGCGTTGGGTTGAATCCAAGTTCAGCACCTGCTCATACACCGGTCGCTGCGTCTCTTCATACTCGCGCATGAACCACCAGTAAGGACTGGCGCCCAACTCGTACCAGGTCTCGCCTTTGACAAACTTCCAGTAGAAATGATCCGTGTTGAAATCAAAGATACCGTAGTTGAACACGATATCGATGTCCTGCACCGTGTCGCATACTCGTATCGCTGTGTGACCATAACGGGCATACAACTCTTCACCCGGTGTACAAGTGAGCAGCGAGATACGTGCTTGGTCACTCAGCGTACCGGCACTGAGACTCAGCGCCAGCAGCAACATATATGTCAGTATTATCTTGCGCATAAACTTACGATACAATAGGGCAGGGCGGTGCAAGCCAAACCCACTAACCATCCCGCACATACTTGTGCCGGCGTATGGGCATGGAGAATGATCCGTGCGATCATTAGGATAAGTGACAGACTGAACCATAACACCATCGTGCCGATCGTCGGGATAGCGCCTATACCGATGCAGTAACAGAAAAGGCTGCCTACCAAACCACCCAAACCCGTCAGATGGGCGCTGATCTTCCACCATCTATTCACGGTCGCCACAATGCCGATCGCTATCGTCGCGCCGATAGCGATATAGGAAAGGAATAGCGGCGCATGCAGGATGGCTACCAAAAGGTACGCCCAGAAAGCAAAACCCATGAAGGCATAGAGATAGGGCATCGTACGTTCGTTCGCGTCTTCGATCTGAAGGTCCTTCACTTCTCCGCGACGCATCATAATCCAGATGGCGGTGATGGGTAAAACGCAGGTGAGTAGGAACGTACCGATGATCGCGATGAGTATCCACCGGATATCCATCGGCGCTACATGGAGGCTGTACGCGTAACAGAAAAGAGAAATTCCGTAGGTGGGCACAAAAAGCGGGTAGAGTACGACGCTTAATATCTTCGCTACTATGTCTGCAAATCGATTCATAGAAGGGCTTTACGTAAGCGCGCTACCGGAATACCTAATAAGTCTCTGTATTTGGCGATCGTACGGCGTGCGATGGTGTAGCCGTGCGTTTTCATCAACTCCACTAACTGCTCATCGGTTAACGGATTCGACTTGTCTTCACTGTCCACTAACTCCTGCAAGATCTTCTTGATTTCTCGCGTAGATACTTCGTCGCCGTCCATATTGGTCATGGCTTCGGAGAAGAAATACTTGAGCGGATAGATACCGAAGCGCGTCTGGACATACTTACTGTTGCTCACACGCGAGATGGTGGATACATCGTATCCGGTCTTGTCTGCTATGTCCTGCAGAATCATCGGCTTGAGACTTGTCTCTTCGCCGTCCAGGAAGAAGTCATACTGCGCCTGAAGGATAGCCGTCATGGTGCGCATCAGCGTCTCATTGCGTTGCTGGATGGCATCGATAAAACTCTTGGCGGAATTTAGGCGCTGACGAATAAAAGTAGCCGCTTGACGACTTTCTTTGTTCTTCGGCATCGCGCTATACTGATCCAGCATCGCACTATACTCCCGGCTCACATGCAGTTCCGGGATATCGCCTGTGTTGAGCACCACATACAACTCCTCGTCCCGTTCTTCGATGAAGAAATCCGGAATGATCGTCTCCCGTTGGGTCTCGTAGATATTGCCGCTAATGGCATTGGCCGGCTTCTGATTCAGATGTACGATCTCCTGAACGGCGGCCTGAAACTCCTCCTCCGAGCAGTCCAAACGCTGTTGGATCTTATCAAAATGATGCTTGGAGAATGCCTCAAAATGTTCTTTGAGGATTCGGTACGCCAACTCGATAGCAGGAGTGGATTTTTCTTCCATCTTCACTTCCAATTGCCTGAGCAAGCACTCTTGCAAGTTCGCGCTGGCGATGCCGGGAGGGTCAAACTGCTTGATCTGACGAACGATATCCTCCATCTCGGCATCGGAGACCGTAATCTGCTCTTGGAACATCAGATCGTCCACGAGTTGCTCGGTCGTGCGACGCAGATAGCCGTCATCGTCAATATTACCTAAAACCCACTTGGCGATATGCCGCTGAGGCTTGGTCATTTTCGTGAGGTAGATCTGCGATTTGAGTTCTTCGATCATACTGCTTCCACCGATGATCGGCACTTCACGCCGGTCTTCGTCCGCCCCGCTATATTGGGGCTGCAGCATATAACTCGGTGTCTCGTCGTCAGATATGTACTGCTCGTAGTTGAACTCATCGTTCTGCAACGGATCACGTTGACGGCCGTCATCGTATCCATCGTCCGGCATGTAGTTATCATCGAACTCATCTCCCTCTATGCCGTTCTTCCCCTCTTCTCCTGCGCTTTCAGGACCTTCCTCCAAGGCAGGGTTCTCCTGCAACTCTTCGTTGATACGTTGGCATAACTCAATAGACGGCAGTTCAAGCATGCGAATGACTTGAATCTGCGTAGGCGTCAACTTGGTCGTCTGCGTGAGCGATTGACTTAGTCCGATAGATTGCATAACTATTTAATGCTTTAACGGTTTAACGGAGCAATTCAAGTACATTGCTTACAATGTATTCAAGTTGCTCATTGTCCAACTCTGTATGCATCGGTAAGGACAGCACACATGCAGCCAGTTTTTCGGCAACAGGGAAGTCTCCGTCTTTATAACGGGGATCGAGGTATGCTTTCTGTTGGTGCAGCGGAACGGGATAATAAATCATTGCCGGAATACCGCGTTCAGCCAGCCCTTCGCGCAACGCATCGCGATCCGCTCCTATCACGCGCAGCGTGTATTGATGGAACACATGCGTCGAGTGCGCTTGACGACCCGGAATGAGCAACTTATCGTTGTTTTTAAATGCTTCGTCATAGAAAGCTGCCGCGCGTTGACGCGCTGCGATATAGTCGTTCAGATGCGGCAGTTTTGCATCCAGAATAGCGGCTTGGATCGAATCCAAACGGCTGTTGACACCCACTTCGTCATGGTGATAACGCACATGACAGCCGTGGTTCGCGATCGCACGCATGCGATCAGCCAAAGCATCGTCGTTGGTGAAGATAGCGCCGCCGTCGCCGTAGCAACCGAGGTTCTTCGAGGGGAAGAAAGAGGTGCAACCGATATGACCGATTGTTCCGGCCTGCTTGGTTTCTCCGTTAGAGAAGGTGAATTGGGCTCCTATCGCCTGACAGGCATCCTCTACTACATACAGATGATGCTCGTTCGCCAAAGCCATGATCGCTTCCATGTCGGCGCATTGACCGAAGAGGTGCACCGGCACGATCGCTTTGGTACGAGGCGTGATGGCGCGACGCACGGACTCGATATCCATATTCATCGTATTCCAGTCTACGTCAACCACTACCGGCGTCAGACCTAAGAGCGCTACCACTTCGGCGGTAGCAATGAAAGTGAAAGTCGGCGTAATGACCTCATCGCCCGGCTTCAGACCCAAACCCATCAGGGCGATCTGCAAGGCGTCTGTACCGTTACCTACGTTGATCACATGTTTGGCGCCGGTGTAGGCCTCTAAGTGCGCCTGAAACTCCGCTACTTTAGGTCCTTTGATAAAAGCAGCCGAATCAATCACTTCCTGTATACCTGCATCGATCTCGTTCTTGATCTTCGCATACTGCGACTGCAGGTCCACCATTTGTATCTTTTTCTTAGGCGCAAGGCCACGATTAACTTCGTTTTTCATTGTTCTAAAATATATTCCACCACGCCGGGATACGCCCAAGCCGATGTGATGGCAGGATTTTTATAGTTCAGTTCGACATCCAGTTTGTCCACCCTTTCCGGCGAATAGACGCATCTGACGTGTATATCTTCGGGTTGCACTTGGGCGAAATGACTCATCCCTACGCGTACGTATACTTCGACCGTTTGCGGGAAGAGATGCAAGTGATAGCCCTCGGGTACACCGACAGCATGAATAGGCAGGATAAATTTCTTCTCCGTAAACCGCTCCGCCAGAATATATAGATTCACGCTGTCTGACTCGGCACGAACTCCGGTCGGTAATGCCAAAGCTACCTGTATATTGGTCGTGTCCATTAGATTGCTCAAAGCTACCGCTTGGGTATAGATGGTGTCGATCGCGTTGATCGTCTTATCTTGCCCATAGATCTTAATGGTCTTACGACTCAATCTCGGTTGCTCCACAAACTGATACTCAGCAGCCGGGGTCAACGAACCCTTTAACGCCAGTTGTACGGTACGCTCCTGCTCCGTAAAATACGGACAAGAGATCTCGTCCGGGGTGGTGGCGATGAGACTACTTGTTCCCTGCAGCAGGTCGCTTATACTGCGTCGCAAAGCGTCGGCCGGTACGTGGATCGTACCTTTCTCACCGTGGATATATTGTCTGAGGTCGATGGTAAGGCGAAGGGGCTCGCGGTGATAAGTATTCAATCTACTACCGGCATCGCGAATGACGACCATCACTGTGTCCGGAAGGCCCGGCTCTCCCAAGCCGATCGTACCTGGCTTGCCTGTATAATGTATGGAAACAGGCACGCGCGTGTTACGCACCGACTGCATCGCATGGCCGTACCAAATACAGGCCGCCAATACGACGAACAACAGAAAAGTCAGGATGTCCTTTTTCACCACTTTTTACTTCTTGTCAGCAGCTGCTTGCTCTGCAGCGTCGGAAGCATCCGCAAAGACGCTCTCTTTAGCCACCTTGATGGTCACTTCCTTGGCGATTGTGATGATGAAAGCATTCTCTTGCACTTCCTTGATCTCGCCGTAGATACCACCTGCGGTAACAACCTTATCGCCTTTCTTCATGGCGTCGCGTTGCGCCTGTAACTCTTTCTGCTTCTTGGTCTGAGGACGAATCATGAAGAAATAGAATACTACGAAAATCAAAATCATCATGATCCAGAAGGACCATTGACTACCTTGCTGAGCAGCACCTTCCGCTGCTTGTAAAAAAATGAGATTTAACATAATTGTATGATTTTATTTTAATGTTTCTGCTTTGAGTAATGTACCTTGATGCTTCATGTCGCGCAAGATCTCTGTCAGGATTCCGTTGATGAACATGTAATTCTTATCGCCCGAATACTCTTTGGCTATTTCGATATATTCGTTGAGCGAGATGGTCAACGCAATCTCGTCGAAAGAAGTGATTTCTGCCAAAGCGACTTCCAGAATGATGCGATCCATATACGCGATACGATCTGCGTCCCAGCCCTTCAGGTGCGAGTTGATCCATACCTCGTACTGCTCATGTCCTTGGATGGCATGCTCCAACAGCTGCTCGGCAAAACGAATCTCATCTTCGTTGTCAAACATCTCCAGAAGCGGCGTCTGAGGCGTACTGTTCTCTTTAAAACGCTTGATGGTCTTGATTACATAACTGATCACGATATCGGCATCGGTCACCCAATTCGTTTTGTCCAGCACGACCTCCATCTCGTCCAATGCGTCATAGAACGTTTCGTTGCCGGCGAGCAAATATTGGAAGATTTGACGCCAAAGGCGTTTGTCGTCCTCATAGGTGCACTCCTGCGCACGCATGTACTCCATGTAGAAATCGCTCTCAATGAGACGTTTGTAGACATCGCTTACCGCCTGCAGGCTGCTTTCCCAACTCAACTTTTGCTCTTGCACGCGGGTGCGCAAGGCATTATTGTCAAAAATCTGCTGCGCCAAGCGGTTTTGCACAAACCGGCGATTCGGCGTGAACGACATATGGGTAGCACGTGCGCGCGCCTGTTGGTCTTCGAGCATGCGTTGAGCGTGGGCGGTCAGTTCGTTGATAAAATCCAACAGAAGGAAATAGAGGTCATAGGTGTCAGCAAAACACTTATTCAACTCCTTGCGGGCACTCAGCAACGTTTTGTCCGAGTCTTGGTAATAGGCGAACATCGTCTGGACAACTCGTGTTCGCACCATCGTTCTATTGATCATAGGGTCACTGTATCTAAAAATCGCGCAAAGTTACAAAAAAACTCGCATATATGCAAAAAAATATAAAAAAATTACCCAAATATTTGCATAAATCAGAAAAAATGCGTATTTTTGCAGAGTTTTTATAAAAATGAGTCAAAATGGAGAAGAATCAAGACGAAAGACGTGAGCAAGAAATCGTTTACAGCCGTGCCATTAAAGCAGGTAAGCGAATCTATTATTTAGACGTACGCAAAGCGCGTAATAACGACCTTTACCTCTCGATCACAGAGAGCAAGCGTCGTCAGGCAGAGGGAGAAGAAGCTCCTTCGTTTGAGAAGCATAAGTTATTCCTTTACAAGGAGGATTTTGCACACTTCCTGGAGGGTTTGCAGGATGTGATCGGGTATGTACGGAATGAGTTAGGCGAGATCGCCGAGCGTGAGGAGTACGTGCCTGAGCAGCAGGCTGATGCAGATGCAGAAGCAGCCGCCAATGAGGAAGGCGGTAAACGCAAAGGTATCTTCGGAATTTTTAAGTAAATAAAGTCTCAACAATACGCGCGGCAACGTCCGCTTTGCTGAGCAGCGGAAGTTCGGTTGAAAGGCCGTCCGCTTGAAGTATCGTCACACGATTCGTATCGGTTCCAAAACCGGCTCCTTTATCACGCAACGAATTAAGAACAATAGCATTCAGATTTTTGCGCTCCATCTTACGGAGCGCATTTTCTTTTTCATGCTCCGTTTCCAAGGCAAAACCGATCAGGCGCTGGCCGGCATGCTTGGTTTCTCCTAAGGCTTTGGCGATATCCGGAGTCATCGTGAGATGCAGCTCAAGCGTGGTCTGCCCTTCTTGTTTCTTGATTTTCTCCGCCGCTTCGTGTTCCGGAGCAAAATCCGCTACAGCGGCACATAAGATAGCCGCATCCTGTTTTGGCCAGGCAGCCATACATGCTTCGTACATTGCTTTCGCCGACAAGGCGTCCACCCGTTCAATCTGACCAAACGGATTAAATACCGGTACCGATATATTTCCGCATACGAGTGTCACATGCGCACCTCTACGGGCGCAGGCATGCGCCAAGGCTACACCCATCTTGCCGGTGGAGTAGTTGCTGATAAAACGCACAGGATCAATCTTCTCCTGCGTGCCGCCGGCGGTGATAAGTACATGCTGACCGGTCATTGTCTGTGGAGTCAGGGCATACTCAATCGCTTCTTGCAGCACTTCGATCTCCGCCATGCGTCCTTTGCCGTTGGCGCCGCATGCAAGAGGTCCTTCTTCGGGGCCGACGATGCGGATGTTGCTCCACGAACGGATGGTTTCTACCGCCTTTTGCACGGCAGGGTTCTCCCACATCTTATCGTTCATCGCCGGTGCCACAACAATCGGTTTGCGAGCCACGCACGAACAGATAGTCGTCGTCAACGCATCGTCAGCGATGCCGTTCGCCATCTTACACAACACGTTGGCTGTCGCCGGCGCCACAATCATCGCATCTGCCCATTCGGGCAAGGATATATGCTCCGTGGCGTGGGCGTTGATAGCAGCAAACACATCGGAATAAACGCTGCAACCCGAAACGGTTTGCAGCGTCAACTCGGTGACGAATTGCAGTGCGTTCTGCGTCGTGGCGACCCTTACTTCCGCGCCCGCCTTAACCAGCGAACGAATCAGTTCCGGGATCTTGTACGCCGCTATCCCGCCGCTTATCCCGACTAATATTCGTTTGTTGCACAAACTCATGTTAAGATGGTTTTTCAGCGAAAAAACGTTAAATAGTTAAGATGGTCTTCGACGTTAAAATGGTCTTCGACGTTAACACGCTGCATAGTAACGTGACGCAGTCACCATTTTAACCTTTTAACGTCACGTAGTGACCATTTTAACTTTTTAACGTCACGAAGTGACTTACTTCAATGCTTCATCGCGGTTACCGGTACGGTACACGAGGTCACCGTCGATAAACTCCTGCGTAGCCATCAGTGTCGGCTTCGGCAGACGCTCGTACTGACGACTGATCTCAATCTGCTCGCGATTCTCAAAGGTCTCCTCCAAGTTGTCTTGAGGAATAGAGAAATCCTGCAGTTTAGCGTCCAGCTCGCGCTTGATACCAATACTGATCTGGTTAGCACGTTTAGCGATGATAGCTACCGTCTCATACACGTTGCCTACCGGCTCCATGAGCTGGTTGATGTCACGTGTTACGGTGTTTCTTGGGGCTTTTGAATTTTTGTAATCCATATTGTTATTCTTTTGTAATTTTCTTGATTTGTGCAAGCATGCGGTCGGCTTCTTTGCGATGCTTGGACTCTGGGTACTCGGTGACGAAATTATAATATTCATCTTGGGCTTCCCGCGCTCGTTCTACTTTTTTCTCCTCGAACGAGTTGAGCATCTGCTGGTATTTGGCTTGCAGCACGAGCCAACTGAAATCCTCGCGGTAGGCATTACTCGGGTAGTTCTTGAGCGCATTCTTACATACCACTTCGCAACTCAAATAATTATTGCCAAGATAGGTGCCTAAGTTATAATAGAGTTGTGCACTTTTCAGTTCTTTGAGGGCTAACTTGTCATACAACTCGCTCATCTCGCTGTAGGCCTGTTCGGCATAGGGACTCTCGGGGTACAGCTCCACAAATTGGGTAAATGCCTCGATGGCTTTGCGGGTGATCTGTTGGTCAAGACGCGGATCCGGGGAGTCCAAGTACTGACAGTGGCCTACCTGAAAATACGCTTCGGTCGCATACTTACCCTTTGGGTAATTGCGCACATACGCTTGGTAGTAGTCGGTGGCGGACTCGTAGGCTTTCTGCCCCATATAACTGCGGGCAAGGTAAGCGAGGATATCCTCCGAACGCTCCGTACCTTTGTAGTACGAACTGACGTCATCTAGCAAGGTCTGCGCCTTTACATACTGCTTGTCATTGAAATACCGCAAGGCCGCCTGGTACTTCACCTCCGGGTCACGCGATTTCAATAACTGCTGGTACTCCCCACAACTCGTAAGGAACACCATAATAAGCAATATGAATAAGCCTTTATTGCGCATTTTACCAAATAAGCCCAAGCTAGATTTTTTTCTCGTGTTCTAAACACTCGATAAAAAAGCCCGCAAAGGTACTGCTTTTTTTTGAATTATGCAAGAAAAAAATTTATTTTTTAATAAATTCCGCCCAATTTTGGGAGGAAATGACCGTTAAACTGTCTTTTTTTGCTACGATCAGGTAACAAGCTGCGTCTTCAGCGCGGTTGATCATATCGATCGCTTGTTCTGCTCCCAATACCATACAGGCGGTCGCCAACGCATCGGCACGCATACAACTCGAGCTGACTACAGTGGCACTCAAAACGGAGTGTTGCACGGGATAACCGGTACGCGGGTCGATTGTATGCGAACGACGTTCCGTACCTTCGTAATAATAGTTGCGGTAGTTGCCGCTGGTGGCCATGCAGATATCGGTCACTGCCAAGATATCCTGTAATTCGTCCTGCGCCCCTTCGTTATTGAGGTTTGGCTTCGTGATGCCCACATGCCAGGGTTCTCCTTTGGCGTTGAGACCATGTGCGACCACTTCTCCGCCTATGTCAACTAAGTAGTTCTCGCAACCCTGGGAGCGAAGTAACGATGCAATCAGGTCGCATGCCTGCCCTTTGGCTACTGCTCCGCCGTCTATCTGTATACGCGGATCCGACTTAATGATATGATGGTCAATGAGTTGTACTTTATCGAAACCAACAAACGCGCGCAACGAATCAATCGTCTGGCTACTGATGGCTGAAAACTGATCGCTCTTTCTACCAAAGCCGAAAGCCTTCACCAGCGGCGCGACGGTAACATCGAAAGCACCGCCCGAAAGACTATACACCTTTTCCGCCTCTGCCCACATCGTCTCGAAGAGTGCGTTCGTCGTGGTGTCACGGTTCTCATTTACGGCCGAGAGGATAGAGTGGGGATTAAAGAGACTGAGGCTGTTATCAAACGCATTAAAGGCAGCTTGAATACTGTCTTCAAGGTCGTTCGTAGCCTCATAGCGGATGTTATAATAGGTCCCGAAAACGCGGCCTTCGTTATGGAAGTACTGCGCCTTCGGGTTATTATCCCATCCCCAAATTAACAACGCTGCCAAACCTACGCCCAACAACGCTGTGATCATATGTCTCCTTTCAATTTTCAATTTTCAACTTGTTTAAAACCAAACACCTACGCCAATGCAACCGTTCAGTTTCTGATTATACAGCTTGTCGTCACCGGCTGCGCTGATATAAACATTATCTTTGTTGATGCCGTCCGGGTTCAGGCTACCTACTGCATACAAATCCAGTGTTAGATACTCAAACTCCCACTCTTTATTGACCTTGAGGCTGAGGTTGGTGCAAGCGAATTTATCATTGCCGTAGATCGGGCTCTCCCACGGAGAGAGGCCTACTTGTGCGCCGAGAGTCAGACCATAGTCTTCAAACGTGTAGTCATAGCCCAATTCGATATAGGTAGAGAACGCCTGTACTTCGCGTAAGGGGTCTGTCAAGGTAGGTGCGGGTTTGAGGTCACCACCACCGGCTATCGTGGTGTACCAGTTGATGTACGCGCCGGCGTGTTCACCGAAGAAATGGCTGAAGTTATAACCTACCCACAACTCCGAAGTGTGGTTGCTACCGTCGTTGCAGTAGTAATAGGCGTTATAACCCAGGCTGGCGCCGTAAGCTGTTACCGAAGCAATAAAGTCTACCTCCGGCATAAACTGCGTGTTGGGGTTGTATGCATCAGGAATAACGAGACCGTCTTTCTTGAACATCCAGTCCGAAGCACCAATATTGGCCCAAACACCGGCACGGAACTCGATATTTCCGTCATTAGCGTCAAAACCAACGAGACCTTCCGGCTGGAAACTCAAACCACCGTTGTACTGACCACGCCAGAGATAAGCACTTACCAAATCGGCACCCGCTTCATAAGCGAACTCTACTTCTGCTTTCGCAGACAAAACCACCGCCATCATAGCGGCTACTAATACTAATACCTTTTTCATTGTTTGTTATTTCTATTTTTGTTATTTCAAATAAACGCCAAACGTTATATTCGGATTGATCACATGCACCATAGCCATCGGACTTACGGCAAGTTGGCCTTGTACCATCAGTCCGCATCGGTTGCCCAAATCCCAGTCTTTACGGATTCGCACTTCGATATTCTGCAGCGCAGCACCATTCGGGTTGTAGCATCCTTTCCAGGGCGTCACGCCGATTGCACCGAACACGCTCCAGCCGTCTCGAAGGGCTTGCGTATAACTGATCTCGGCGTAACTGGAATAAGCGCGAACGATCTCCCCGACGGCATTCAGATAACAATCCGAAGCGGCCACGCGCGTACCCCATGCGAGGGTCAGCGGAATCTTCTTGCTGATCGTATAGCGCACATTCAACTCCAAGCGGTTTCCCTTGTCGGCATAGTTCGCAAAATCAAAGAACCCGCAGTTGAAATTATGAATGTACAGGGCGTATATGTCCAAGCCCCATCGGGCAAAACCCAGACTGAAGTCCACTTCGGGTTGGAACTGCTGAAACGTCATATCCGTCACGCCGATGTTCCACCACATGTCGGCATACAAACCGCCGTAGCCTACATTGACGCTACCCTGTATATTCGCCCCGCCGGCATACAAACCACGCCATAAATACGCGGCCTGCACCCTCGCTTGCGCACCGTAGGTAAAACCCACCGTGTCTCGTACGCACGCGTTCGCGTTATTTACAAAAGGTAATGCTCCGATGCATAGCACCAGAGCTATTACTCTTTTGAAAAACTTTTCAACTTTCAACTTTCCACTTTCCACTTAAAGTGCATTCTGCACTTCCCATGCTTTGCGCAGGGCAACCTCCAAAATGCGAGTGTTGCTGAAATCTACAATACCGCCATCGAAGCCCGGCTCCAAGTGGTAATCAGCATTACCCTCACCGTTGAAATAAGCTCTTACTTCCTCTCCGGAAATTCCCAATTCAGCTGCAATAGCGTCCATACTGCCATGCGGAAGGCTGTCTTTTACTGCACGAAGGCGATTAAATGTCGTACGCATAATGTGTTGTATTTTTATAGTTTATATATGTTATTTATCGATTTTTTAGGGGCTATTCCCCAAAATTCGCTGCAAAGATACAATGTTTTTTTGACATATGCAAATAAAAACAAAAAAATCACTCAATTCGGGCGATTTTTCTGTTTTTTTTCAAAATGAATACAAGGCACATTTGACACGATCAAAACGGCGTGCAGAGAGATCGTCAGGGCGGATAAGGAAGAAGAGCATGCCGCAGTCATAGAATCGCAAACCAAGCGGCTCGCACTCATCCAATTCGAGTAGTACCTGATAGCCCGGAAAGTCGCCTTCCAGTTCGTCATAATAGCAATGCGGGTGACAGAGCACAGCCGACTCTTCGCCTCGTTTCGCCGGTTCATCCATCGTCTGTGCGGCCGGAACGGCCGGCTTACCATGCTCGTCGACTACTTCGTGTTCATGCAGATTCTCGCGGGTAGGGGAATAAAGTACCTTGTAAAACACCTCGTCCCATTCGCCCAGATGACCGCCTTCCGCTTCTAAGTCCCCGAAGAAATAATCGAGGTCGGCAAACACATACACCATCCCCTCGTCCAGATGAAACTGACAAACGAGGTGCATGGGGGTATCGTCCACCGTGTAAGGATACTCCATCCCTTCCGGCAATGCGGCGTAACCCCACCAATGTGCATCTGCAGGCTTATTCGACATGATGACCTAAGAGATTGTAAATCTGTTCTTTCCGAACGATGAATACTTGTCCGTTACGCAGGATCTTTGTGCATGCTTTCTCGCTTTGTATTTCATCAATAGCCGTGGTGTCGCCGCCGGCGCATGCAGATGAGACCTCGGCCGTGTTGGTAATGGTAAGCGTCGCTCCTGCGCCGCAGGAAGCGTTCGTAACGTAATTGAGTGCCTCAGAAGCTGTCAGCTGATCGTACGAATAGGTCGGTGCTGCAACCGAACCGGCATTAGACGGAAGATTGCCGGAGCAGTTTACGAACTTGCAATAGTTGGTGGTGTTGTTGAAACCCTTGTAGATATTCTTCGCGCTGTTGGCTTTACCGGCAAAAGTGCAGCCCTCGAAGTAGGAAGAAGCCTTCTCCGGACCTACATAATAATCCGCTACTGAACTGTTCCAATAGCAGTTCAGATAATGAATCAGACAGTTGCGGCAGCGCGTCATACGTTGTTTACAACCCTCGTCCCACCAACAAAAAGCGTATGTGATATTATATGTGCCGTCAGAAGGTTTGTCGCTGCTACCGGATCCCACGAGGTTTGAAAAACGATGGTCGTCTGCGCCACCTGATCCACCTGCCTTAGGCGCTTTCAGATATCGGAAACGGCACCATGTAACGGTGATATTGTCCGATGTACCTTTGATATCGAAGTTTCCATCTACTCCGTCCTGGAAATCACAGTGGTCCACCCATACGTTCGTGGCTTTGTCCAGACAGAGCAGATCCCATCCGTCACAGTCATATGCACCCGGACCGATAAGGGTCAAGTTGCGCAGTATAAGGTTATTGCCCTTGAGGTATAGAATACCCGATTCGGAATCGTTCTGTTTGTTGGAAATCAGTTTCTTACCGGGCAATGCCATGATGGTCAGGTTGTTTTTATCCGAACTGATATGATTCGTGACGGTGATGTCCTGCGTGATGATGATGACGCTGTTTTTCTTATTGAGTGCGGTACTCAACTGACTCTCGTTCGCTACTAAGGTCGGTGTCGCACTACCTCCACCGGTCACATTGCTGCCTGCATAGCCCCAACTCTGCGTAGCGCAGTAGTTGACTGCCTTGATCGGAAGAAGGAACAAGGAACACAGAACAATAAGAGCAATCTTTTTCATATCAGTGTAATTTGGCTAATGCTTTTTCTTCTTTTTCAGTCATCTGCGCCTTCGTCTCAGGCGTCTTGTCGCCTTGCCCCGTCAGATGCAGTACACCGTGGATAATAATTCGCAGCAACTCGTGCTCAAACGGCACACCTACCATTTCGGCATTCGATCGCACCGTGTCCAAGGAGATAAAGATATCGCCGTTCAGCGTACTCTGCGTCGTATAATCAAACGTAATGACGTCTGTATAGTAATCATGCCCCAAAAACTCCCGATTCACCGCTAACTCTCGCTCATCGGAACAAAAGATATAATTGATATTACCCACACTAAACCCGTAATCCGCTGCCACGGCACGGATCCATCGTGTCACCTTGCGCTCATCCAACGCCGGCATCTCTATACTATCTGCACTAAATCGTATCATTTACCTTTCTTTCTGCTATTCTTTAGCTATCTGCCCCATAGGATTCCCATAACATTCCCATAGGATTCCCATAAGATACTTTAACTTTTTTGCTATTTTTGTGCATTTACTATATATATACTTTGTATATATATACTTTTTGTCATTTTTCTTGTTTTTAACCAAAGAAAATCGGTGCAATAGCAAAAGCCGCAATAGCACCTGCCAAATCCGCCAACAGGCAGCAGGCTACTGCATGACGGGTGTCCTTGATATTCACACTCCCGAAATAGACGGCCAGAACGTAGAACGTCGTGTCTGTAGTGCCTTGTAGGATACAGCACAGACGACCTACGAGACTGTCAGCGCCGTGCGTGGTCATGGCTTCCAACATCAAGCCTCTTGCCCCGCCTCCGCTCAGCGGTTTCATCAAAGCGGTCGGTACTGCTCCTGCCATGTCCGGATTGATGCCGCAGGCTGCAAAAAGAGCCGCCAAACCCTGTTCCAACAATCCCATCGCGCCGCTGGCACGGAACATGCCTACTGCCACAAGAATCGCGATGAGGTAGGGGATGATGCCGATAGCTGTCTGGAAACCGCCTTTCGCACCATCGATAAACGCATCATAGACGTTTATTTTCTTACACATTGCCTGGATCACAAACCAGCAAATTACGCCTAACAATAAGATCGCCGCTACCGCTGCCGATACCACCGACAAGGCATGTGGACTCAGCAATGTTGCACCCCAAACGAGCAGACCAACCAAGGCTGTCAGGCCTACTAATGTGCCGATAACTACCGGGTCTTTGAGCTTGATTTTCTGCGCGATACAGACACATATGAGGCCCACCAACGTCGCTACATAAGTGGCAATAAGTATCGGCAGGAAGACGTCCGCCGGATTAGCGGCGCCCAACTGTGCACGGTATGCCATAATAGTAGTCGGGATAAGTGTCAGACCACTGGCGCCTAACACCACGAACATAATCATCGCATTCGATGCTTTGGTCTTATCCGTATTCAGTTCCTGCAGCTCCCCCATCGCCTTCAGCCCCATGGGCGTCGCCGCATTATCCAGACCTAACATGTTCGCCGCAAAATTCATCAGCATTGACCCGTAAACCGGATGTCCCTTTGGGATATCCGGAAAGATACGACTGAAGAAAGGATTGATCGCTTTACCCAGCGTATTCACCGCCCCGGCTTGCTCACCGATCTTCATGATACCCATCCATAATGCCAGAACACCCGTCAGACCCAATGATAATTCAAAACCCGTCTTGGCACTATCAAAAGTAGAATTGAGAATCGCGGAGAAGATATCCACGTTTCCATAACATATTGCTTGCACCAAACCCATCAAAATGGCCAGCAAGATGAGCGAAATCCAAATATAATTCAAAATCATGCCGCAAAATTACAAAAATTCTTGCACATATGCAAAAAAAAGTGTAATTTTGCACCATAAATGACAAAAAGTGGTAATTTTCATAGAATCTGGGCATATGTTCGGCATGTTTTGACGGCATGGAATACAACCGGCGAAGGCATTCATTCGCCTTACTTGTTCGCCATCGTGCGCCTTATCATGCGTGACGAGAATAGTTACTACTGTTTTGCGGATATAGAGCGACGCAGAGAACTGCTCCTGGCCTGTGAAGATGAACTGGATGTCGTCGATTACGGTTCGCAGGGGTCACCGGAAGGTCTGCATGTGTCTCATCGTGTGTGCGATATCGCCAAGAATCACCTCGAGAGTCCTAAAATAGGCCAACTGCTCTTCCGCCTCGTCTTATTCATGCAACAACATGAGCATAGGCCGCTCCAGATCATCGAGTTAGGTACTTCATTGGGCATTTCCACCGCCTATCTGGCATCCGCGGACAGCAGAAATAGCGTTGTGACCTTCGAAGGCAGCGAAAGTGTGCTCCATGTCGCGCAAGGCGTTTGGAAAATCCTTCACTTGGAGAATATAACATGGCAACAGGGTAATATAGACCATACCTTATTTATTCACGCGCGTACGCAAAGGGATATCGCTTATGTGGACGCTAATCATACCTATGAGGCGACAATGCGTTATGCGCAACACTTGTTGCCGATGATCTCGACCAACGGCATGCTCATTCTCGATGATATCCATTATTCGGAAGAGATGGAGCGCGCTTGGAATGAGCTGAAAAATGATGAACGGGTGACCACCTCTATGGACCTTTACCATATCGGTATCCTCTTTGTCAATCCCTACTTCCTTAAAAGACATTATAAGATACGCATATGATTTACACAAAAACAGGAGACAAAGGTACCACTTCGCTAGCGAATGGTGAGCGGGTGCCCAAGACCGATTTGCGCATTGAAGCGTACGGAACGGTAGATGAACTGAATAGTTGGTTCGGGGTATTACGCGTAGCTGTGAACGAACCTCAACTCGAATGGATCCAGAATAAACTTTTCAATCTCGGTGCGGCACTGAGTGAGGCGCCCGGAGAATGGATTACCGATGCCGATGTGCAACAATTGGAGCATTGGATCGATGCCATGCAAGCCAAGTTGCCGAAGATGAAAGCCTTCCTCTTGCCTGCCGGTAGCGAAGCAGTTTGTCGATGTCATCTTTGCCGTACCGTTTGCCGTCGTGCAGAGCGTCAAATGATCCGATCACAAGCAGACGAAGTGTATTTGCGCTTTATGAACCGTCTCAGTGACTATTGTTTCGTTTTAGCACGCTTCATTGCTTATCAACAAAATGAACAAGAAACAGCGTGGAACAAAGACGTTTTTGTGTAAAAATTGACGGAATAGTATCAAAATGTGTAAAAAATGCCGAAAATTGTTAATAAAACAAAAAAATATTTGCATATTTCGTAGAAATTGAGTACCTTTGCACGTTTTTTTACGAATACATACCCGTGAGGGCATGCGTTTAATAGCGAAACAAAAACCGATTTGAAACGATAAAGATATGTATTGGACACTGGAATTGGCATCAAAATTGGATGACGCACCTTGGCCTGCTACGAAGGATGAATTACTGGACTATGCGAATCGCATCGGAGTGCCTGCAGAGGTGATTGAAAACTTAGAGGAACTCGAAGGCGATGACGAAGAACAATATGAAAGCATACTGGATATTTGGCCAGAGTATCCCACGCAAGATGAGGATTTCTTCTTTGATGAAGAAGAGTATTAGCCTTCTGCTCGGTCTGATGGCCGTTATGACTGCGAGCGCGCAGTTTGATCCGCAGATGGGACAATATATGTATTTGGCATCAGCCTACAACCCGGCTGCCGTCGGCGAGGGGAACTTGATGAAAGTGGCAGGAATGCACCGCATGCAGTATGTTGATATAACAAACGCACCGATGAGTACCTGGTTCGGATTCAGTTCGCCTTTCGTAATCGGCAAGACCAGCCACGGCGCAGGCATTCGATTCCTCAACGACCGGTACGGACTGTTCACTACTCAGTCGCTATATGCACAGTACGCTTACCGGCATAAGATCGGAAATGGCTACTTGAGTGCCGGAGTGGATCTGGGATTTGTGAATGTCGGCTTTAAAGGGGATTCAGTCAACTTGAGCAAGATGGGGGATGATTACCACGATGCGAATGACGATGCGATCCCACGAGGCGCTAAGTCGGGAATGAAGTTTGACATGGGTGTCGGCCTTTACTACTGCGCCCCGACATGGTGGGTAGGAGCAAGTTACAGTCATTTGACCCGGCCGCAGATTGATTGGAGCGACGGAACAAGCGGCGTGGAGCAGGTGGTAACATTGGTCGGAACGATGTATGTGACGGGAGGCTATCACTTCAGGCTGAAGAACTACAAAGAGTGGGTGCTGACTCCCAGCGCATTGATAATGAGTGATTTCGTCAGTTGGGATGTGAACTTAACCCTTATGTGCGATTACAAAGACCGATACCGGTGGGGACTCGGATACCGCATAGCGGGAAGTGTAAATATATTATTAGGAATAGACATCATCTCCGGCCTGCAATTGGGTTACAGTTGTGAACTGCCGACCAACAAACTGCTGCTGGAGAGTTATGGAAGTCACGAAATATATCTGGCCTATGGATTTGATATCCTGAAGCCGAAAAGAACGAATAAATATAAATCAATTCGATACTTGTAAGTATGAAAGTAACAAAATTTTTGCCGTTAGTCGCTTTGGTAGCGATGGTAATGGTTGGATGTAACAAACCGGCCGGTGAGCTCGTTGGAGCATACAGTGCTACTACTTTTAAGGAGGCTAATCCTTATGGTATGTTGTTCATCAAGAAAGGTTCTTTTATGATGGGTGCAAACACGCAATCTGCTGTTTTTGAACAGCCGGATAACGTGTTGATGGTAACGGTAGATGCGTTCTGGATGGATGAGACCGAGATTACCAATAATGAGTACCATCAGTTTGTGGATTGGGTACGTGACTCGATTGCTTTGTCTTCGCTTGTAGCTGCCGGTATGACCGACTATGCTATCCAGCCGAAGGACGAGGACTTCGATGAGGAGCATTTTACGCTCAACTGGAGTAAGAAAGTGCCCTGGAAGAGCAAGGAAGAGGACGTTGTAGATGCTTTGTCCCATATGTACTATTCGGATGGTCGGTTGAATAACAACAACCTGCACTATCGTTACACTTGGGTGAATATGGACGAGGCGCTGCCGCAACGTAATAAGTTCGATGTGTCCACAAGTACATATCCTCCTGGATCCACAGCACGTGTAGATACCTTCTGGGTAAACGAAAACGGCGAGATCAAAGACTCGACGATTTTCCGTCCGTTACGTGAGCCGAAGGACTTGATCACGGAGAAGATCATTTGTATCTATCCGGATACCCTCGTTTGGGCACGTGACTTCCAGTTCTCGTACAACGATCCGTTGCTGCACATGTATTTTAAACACCCGGGCTATGCAGAGTATCCTGTCGTAGGTGTTACCTGGGAGCAGGCGCATGCGTTCTGTAACTGGCGTACGAAATATTTCAATAAGTATGCGGCTTCGGAGGCGAATGAGTATCGTCTGCCGACGGAGGCACAATGGGAGTATGCTGCACGTGGCGGTCGTAAGATGGCGATGTATCCGTGGGGTAGCAATTATGCTCGTGACGCAAAGGGTTGCTTCTTTGCGAACTTCAAGCCGTACCGTGGTGCTTACAACGATGATACGGGTACTACGACTATGAAAGTGGCTCAGTTCCGTCCGAATGACTTCGGTCTGTTCGATATGGCAGGTAACGTATCGGAGTGGACAAACTCCTCTTATCAGCCGGCTGCGAACACGCACGTACATGACCTTAACCCGGATTACAGCTATATGGCTCGTAAAGCCGATCCGGATATCCTGAAGCGTAAAATTGTGAAGGGTGGTAGCTGGAAAGATATCAGTTACTTCATGCAATGCGGCGTGCGTACGTACGAATATCAATATGAGAGTCGCCCGTACATAGGCTTCCGTTGCGTACGTGCATATATCGGAGACTAATAGTAATACTTAAACAATCGAAATTAATAAAAAATATATAGAATTATGGCTACTGAAAAGCAAGGTTTTGGTGCAAAATTCATGCACTGGTATGGTTCCTACAAAGGAAAAGATGTTGTAAACATCATTTATTCGGCAGGTGCATCTGTCGTTATTATCGGTGCTTTGTTTAAGATTCTTCACTGGCCGGGTGCAAGTCAAGTGTTGATGATAGGTATGTTTACGGAGGCTTTCTTGTTCCTTATCGGTACATTGGAGCACCCGCATCCGGAGTTCCACTGGGAGAATGTATTCCCGCAGTTGTTGGAGTATGGTACCAAGCCTGAATTGTTGGAAGAGAAATCAAAACAACCGCGTCCGACTTTGTTGGGTGCTGGCGTTGCAGGTGGTCCTCAAACCTTCGGTAATACGAACGCTCCTGCCGGCGAGCAGATTACTACTTCTGCAAAAGCTCCGGGTCTCAAGGATGAGGATTTCAAGGCTTTGAAGGAAGGCATCGCTGATCTGGCTAAGACGGCTTCGCAGTTGTCTGAACTGGGTAAAGTGGCTCAGACCGGTGTTAAACTGGGTGAGAAGCTGGAGGCTGCCGGCGCTGCTTCGGAGGCTTATGCTGCTAAGATGAATGCTGCCGGTGCTGCAACCGATAACTACACCGCCGCTACCGCTACCTTGGCACAGAGTTATGCACAGGTAAGCAGCGATATGAAACTCGTTGTAGACGGAACAAAGGCATACAAAGAAGGTATCGACCAGGTAGGTAAGAGCATCGCTGCTCTGAATACGGTTTACGAACTGCAACTGCAATCCGTTAACGCTCAGACAGAGGCTCAAAAAGCTGCAGCAGCTGCTGCTAAAGAGGCTGCAGAGGCTCAGACCGCTTTCGCTGCAGGCGCTAAGAAACTGCAGAGCCAGGTAGCAGGCTTGAACGATATCTACGGCAATATGTTGAATGCACTCGCCCGAGACAAAAAATGATTGGTATGATGTACTTGGTGCTCACCGCCATGTTGGCGTTGAACGTAAGTACGGATATCCTCAATGGTTTTACATTGGTGGATAAGAGTCTGCATTCTTCTATCGCTGCTTCGGATACGCGTAATGCGAAACTCTATAACGACTTCAAGGCTGCTAATGCAGATAACCCCGAGAAGACGCAAGAGTGGTTTGATAAAGCCATAGAGGTTCAGAAACGTGCTGACTCGTTGTTTAATTATATTCAGGATTTCAAAGAGCATATCGCCATCCTCGCCGACGGTAAGAAGAAAGTGGACGAGTGGAAAGCGCAGGGTATCGACCCGACGATGCATATCGAAGGAAACTCGAACCTGGACGTAACGGCGCAATATGCCATCAACGAAGGTAACGGTATCATTCTCAAAGAGATGGTGGCTTACTACCGTGACTATGCTGCCGGCTTGGCAGAGGACGATGCGGAGTTGAGAACCTCTATCCAGCAGAATCTTGCTACCGAGCGTGACTATAACGCACACGAGAAAGACTCCTGCGACTGGGAGATCGCTGTGTTCGAAGGTATGCCGGTAGGTGCAACCATCACCATCTTGACCAAGATGCAGAACGACGTACGTGCTACCGAGAGTCAGTTGATTCAATACCTCATGGATCGTACGGATGCAGGTGACCTGCGCGTAAATAAACTGAACGCGTACGTGATTCCGAAGTCCAACTATGTTATCCGTGGCGGTAAATATTCAGCGCAGATCATCTTGGCGGCTATCGACTCTACGCAACGTCCTGAGTACTATGTAGAAGGTCAACGCATCAACGACCAAGGTATCTACGAAGTAGGTGCTGCCGGTCTGGGACTGAAAAAATACTCCGGTTGGATCGCTTACCAGAACCCGGCTACGGGCGAGATGGAGAACCTTCCGTTCTCTAGCGAGTATAGCGTAGGTGAGCCGGCTGTGACGATCTCGAACAACGACCTCAACATCATGTACCGCGGATATGAGAATAAATTCTCAATCTCCGTACCGGGTGTGTCAAACGATAAGGTGAAAGTGTCGGTGAACGGTGCGCAGGTACGTCAGCAGGGTGGTGTATGGATCATCAAACCGGGTGATAACACCAAGAGCGTTACCATCTCAGTATCTGCTGAACTCGACGGCCGTATGCAACCGATGGGTAGCAAGGATTATAAGGTAAGAGCATTGCCGAACCCGTCGGCTTGGTTCTCTGCTAAAGAGAAAGAGTACACTTCGGGAAACATCCCGCCGAGTGTGCTGACCAATGCCAACGGTGTTATTACTGCTTCGTACGGTCCGGACGGTCTGCTGGATCTGCCGTTTAAGGTAACCAGCTTCCGCGCGATCATCAACGGTATGACGACCTCTTCCAATGGTAACCAATTCACCAGAGATCAGTTGAACCAGATCGGTAAGCTGAAGAAAGGTGGTATGGTCGTTATTCAGGATATCCGTGCAGAAGGTCCCGGCGGACAGAAGAAAAACTTGTCGCCGCTTGTATTTACTCTGAACTAATAGCGAAACAATATGATAAAGAAAATTAGTATGATTGCTTGCCTGTTGCTGGGCGTTATGACCGCACAGGCGCAGCATAAAGTGATCTCATTCTTCGATGAGATGGGTAGCGCGCGTATCCAGACTGAGGAGTTTTCTCAGGCTCATGATACCATAGTGATGGTAGAGCATCGACTGGATGATGTTATCTGGGCACGTTATGTATATCGCATCATCGATATGCGTTATAAGCAGAACTATCGCATCTATTTCCCGACCAGAGTGGACGATCCTGACTATCGTAACTTATTCAAGGTTATCGTAGATGCTGTAGTGGACGGCCTGCAGATCTATCCGAAGAATGCAGAGACCATTAAGCCGGACTTCAAGACTACCGAACCTTTCACGAAAGCGCAGATTCCTATCGACGCTATGATGGTTGTGGACAAGACCGAAGACCACTCGGATGATGCGGAAGAGTACTGGGATATCTCCCGTTCTACGGCTATGCTCATCAACTATGACAGTATAGCGGATGAGTTGCGTTCGCAACCGTACTCGTTTGAGAACGTGGTTCGCAACCAACTCAAGTACTTGATCCAAGAGGTTGTATTCTTCGACAAGCACACCTCGCGTCTGCATACGAAGATCATGGCTATCGCGCCGTTACATCCGGTACTGATCAGTACGCAAGACAGTACCAAAGTGATGGCTTCGTTGCGTGAGTCGATCATGTTCTGGATTCCGTTCGATAACTTGCGTCCTTACCTGGCTATGCAGTACTCGATCCCTAACCGCAATGAGGTGAAACGTGTGACGTTTGACGAGTTCTTCCAGAAACGTCTGTTTACTTCCTATATTGTAGGTGAAGGTAACATGTACAACCGCTGGATCCCTGACTATTCGGGTTCGGAGGAAGAAGTGCGCAAAGAGCAAGAGCGTATCGCTACGGAGTTATTGAACTTTGAGCAAGATCTCTGGGAATACTAATGCGTAAACATCGTTTTCGTAATTCCTATGTGACATCTGCTATCAGCGTGTCGCTGGTCTTGTGTCTGATCGGGTTGGAGAGCATTCTTTTGCTCTCCGCCGATTCTCTTATTACGCGCATGCGCGAGAACATCACGCTGACCGCTGTGTTGACGAGCGATGCGGATAGCACGCAGTGTGCACGTCTGGAGAGCGTATTAAAAGCCGGTGACCGATGCAGCGCCTATAAGTATGTCTCGGCCGAAGAAGCACTCGAAGAGCATATACGCCTCTTGGGCGAAGATCCGGCGAAATTCTTGGGATACAATCCCCTTTCGGCAAGTTATGAGATCCATCCGACGGATTCGTATAGTGCACCGGACAGCTTGGCGCTCTTGGCTTCCGACCTGGAGTCCTTGCCCTATGTGAGCGAGGTGATCTATCCCCGTGACCTGGCGGACCTGATGAGCAGTAATGTGCATGAGTTCTCGTATATCCTGCTGGCGGTCGCTTTGGCCCTCCTGCTGATATCGATGGTGCTCATCGTGAATACGATCCGTCTGCAGATCTACGCCAAACGGTTCCTAATCAACACGATGACGCTGGTCGGTGCTACCTCTTGGGTTACTCGCCGTCCGTTCGTGTTACGAAACATGGTCATGGGCTTTATCGCCGGTATCGTAGCATTGACGATCTTAGGCGTTGTCGTCTATTATGTCGAGTTCCGCATGGGGATGTTGCTCTTCCCGTTGACAGGACAGAACATCGCCTTCATCGCGGTAGTTGTGCTCTGCTCGGGATTGCTGATTACGCTCATCGCTTCGCTTATCGCCACCGGACGCTATATTCGCATGGATAATAATTCACTTTACGAAATATGAAACATACATTACCGAAACTGAATCTCTACCTTATCGCGGTGTCTTTTGCTATCATTGTGATCGGTTTTGCATTGATGGCAGGTGCACCGTCCGGTGAGACCTATAATCCCGATATCTTCTCTGTCCGCCGCATCACGGTAGGTCCGATGATCTCCTTGGCGGGCTTTGTGTTGATGCTTTTTGCTATCTTATATCGCGGTAAGAAGAAATGAGTTGGTTAGAAGCATTGATCTTAGGTATAGTGCAGGGCTTGACGGAGTTCTTGCCGGTGTCCTCGTCGGGACATCTTGAGATCGGTCAGGCGCTGTTAGGTACAGCGGGTGAAGAGAATCTGACTTTTGCCGTCTTGGTGCATGCTGCTACCGTCTTGTCCACCCTCGTCATCTTATGGAGCGAAGTGGCAAAGCTCTTCAAAGGCACCTTCACAACGCTCCAATGGAACGCAGAGAAAGACTATGTGGCGAAGATTCTGGTATCGATGATACCGGTCTTCATCGTCGGTATGTTCTTTAAGGACCAGGTAGAGGCTTTCTTCGGTAATGGTCTGCTGCTGGTAGGCATCTGCCTGCTCATCACGGCTTGTCTGTTGGCGCTCAGCGAGTGGTTGCAAAAGAAACGTCAGAACGCAGGCCATGAGGTGACCTACAAGGATGCCATCATCATCGGTCTGGCGCAAGCCTGTGCTGTACTGCCCGGTTTGAGCCGTTCCGGTACGACGATCGCTACTGGACTGCTCTGCGGCGTGAAGAAAGAGAGTGTAGCGCAATTCTCGTTCCTGATGGTACTCATCCCGATCTTAGGCGAGGCCTTCCTCGATCTGCTCAAGTTGCTGCAGGGCGAGATGACGAGTGACTTAGGCCTCATACCGGCAATCGTCGGTTTCCTGGCTGCTTTCCTCACCGGCTGTTTCGCCTGCCGTTTCATGATCGAAATCGTACGCCGTCAACGTCTGGTTTGGTTTGCGCTCTATTGCGCTATAGTGGGTACGGCTACCATCATTGCTACCCTTTGCTGATATGTGGGATTTTGAGACAGGAGAAATACTGGCATTCGATAAACCGCTGCATTGGACCTCGTTCGATGTGGTGGCGAAAGTACGGTACAACCTCTGCCGCGTACTCAAGACCAAGAAACTCAAGGTCGGTCATACCGGCACCTTAGACCCCTTGGCTACCGGCGTTGTCATCGTCTGTACGGGAAAGAAAACGAAGATGATCGAGCAGTTGCAGTACGATGTGAAGGAATATATCGCTACCCTCCAGTTAGGCGCTACCACACCAAGTTATGACCTGGAGAAAGAGATAGACGCCACCTATCCGACGGCGCATATTAACCGCCAACTGATAGACGAGACGATCCCGCTTTTCCTGGGCGAACAATGGCAAGTGCCGCCTATCTTCTCCGCTGTGCAGATCAACGGCAAACGGGCCTATGAGTTTGCACGCAAAGGAGAGACGGTGGAACTCAAACCCAAGCTGCTGGTCATTGATGAGATAGAGGTGCTGGCTTTTGACGAAGCGACCATGCAACTGACCATCCGTGTCGTATGCTCTAAAGGCACATATATCCGGGCCTTGGCACGCGACATCGGCGAGAAACTCCGCAGCGGAGCGCACCTCATTGCTCTGCGCCGCACCCGAGTCGGCGACACACGAGTCGAAGACTGCATGACCATCGAGAGTTTTCTCGAAAAACTAAATGCTGATTACTGATTACTGATCACTAATAGAATATGTATAAATCCAATGATATGAGACTCTGTCAGTTCAAGTTTGATCTGCCGGAGGAGTTAATTGCCCAGTTCCCTGCACCGTACCGCGACGACGCACGCCTGATGGTGCTGCATCGCAAGACCGGTGAGATTGAGCATATGAGTTTGCAGGATCTGGTGAACTATTTTGATGAAGGCGATCTTTTTGTCTTCAACGATACCAAGGTCTTCCCGGCTCGCTTATGGGCGCACAAAGAGAAAACGAATGCGCTGATCGAGGTGTTCCTGCTTCGTGAGTTGAGTCATAAACTGCGTTATTGGGATGTGCTCGTGGAGCCGGCGCGTAAGATCCGTATAGGTAATAAACTGACCTTTGAGGATGATCCGGCTATTGTGGCAGAAGTCATTGACAATACGACCAGCCGTGGTCGTACCTTCCGTTTCCTGACGGACTATGACAACGAGGAGTTCGTACCGCGTCTGTACGCTTTAGGTAGCGCACCGCTGCCCAAGTATATCAAGCGACCGATGAGTCCCGAAGTACAAGCGCAGTACGAGGAGGTCTTTCATGACCAGCCGGTTCGCGAGATGGATATGGAGCGCTATCAGACGATCTTCGCCGATAAGATCGGTGCGGTGGCTGTACCGGCTGCCGGACTGCATTTCTCCAAACATCTGCTCAAACGCATGGAGATACACGGCATCGAGACCACGTTCCTTACCAGCCACGTATCGCTCGGTGTCTTCAAGGATATCGATGTGGAGGACTTGACGAAGAACAAGATGGAGTCCGAGCAGATCATTCTCTCGGCTAAGATGGCGGAGGCGGTCAATAAGGCTCGTGATACACAGCATCGCGTCTGCGCCGTAGGTACCGAGGTCATGCGTGCAATCGAGCATGTAGCCGGTTCGGCAGGTCAACTCAAAGAGTACGACGGATGGACCAATAAATTTATCTTCCCGCCTTACCATTTTGCGACGGCGAACAGCTTCTTCGTTAACTTTTACATGCCGTGCTCCAGCCAGTTGCTCATGGTAGCGGCTTTCGCAGGCTATGAAGAGACAATGAACGCTTACAAAGAAGCCGTCAAAGAAGGATACCGCTTCGGCGATTACGGTGACGCGATGTTAATTGTGGATTAGTTTATGAACGTACGTATCGAGGAGTCATGGCGCAAGGTGTTGCAACCGGAGTTTGACAAGCCATATTTCGAACTCCTCACTCAGTATGTGCGTACCCAATATCAGACTCGCAGGTGTTTCCCGCCTGCCGGTCTGATTTTTAATGCTTTTGACTCCTGTCCGTTCGATAAGGTGCGCGTGGTCATCATCGGCCAGGATCCGTACCACGAGGAGAATCAGGCCATGGGGCTCTCTTTCTCCGTACCCGAAGGCGTACAGATCCCGCCGTCCTTGATGAATATCTACAAGGAGATACACCGCGACTTAGGTACGCCTATCCCTGCCACCGGTGACTTACGCCGTTGGGCGGAACAAGGGGTGCTGCTCCTCAATGCAACGCTCACCGTCGAAGCCCATAAAGCCGGCAGCCATCAGGGCAAAGGATGGGAAGAACTGACTGATGCGGCTATCGACGCGCTTAATAAAGGACGCGAGCATCTGGTGTTCATGCTTTGGGGCTCTTACGCCCAACGCAAAGGGCAGTTCATCGACCGACGCAAGCATCTCGTGCTGCAGACCTCGCACCCCTCGCCCCTCTCCGTCTATCGTGGATTTGACGGATGCGGACATTTTAGTGCAGCCAATAACTATCTGATTAAAAACGGCTTACAACCCATCAACTGGTAACATGAAAAAACTGCTTTTGGTAGACGCGTATGCGATGATCTTTCGTGCCTATTACGCCTTCATCCGTGCGCCGCGAATGAATAGTAAGGGAGAAAACACCTCCGCTATCTTCGGTTTCTGTGTCACGCTCGAAGACCTGCTCAAGAAAATCAATCCGACGCATGTAGGCGTTGCTTTTGATCCTGCCGGCGGTACCTTCCGCCATGAGGCCTATGAGCAGTACAAAGCGCAACGACCCGAGACACCCGAAGATATTCGCAAAGCCGTGCCGGTCATCAAACAACTGCTGGAGGCAATGAATATCCCTGTGCTCGAAGTGCCTGGTTTCGAAGCGGACGATGTCATCGGTACGCTCTCCAAGCAAGGCGAACAAGCCGGATTTGAGGTCTATATGGCTACGCCGGACAAGGATTACGCGCAGTTGGTCACCGATCATGTGTTCATGTATCGTCCGCGCCATACGGGCGGTTTCGAACTGATGGGCATCAAAGAGGTCTGCGATAAATACGGACTGCAGAACCAGCATCAGGTCATCGATCTCTTGGGTCTTATGGGCGATGCCTCCGATAATATACCGGGTTGCAAAGGAGTAGGGGAGAAGACCGCCGTAGCACTCTTGCAGCAGTTCGGGTCGATCGATAATATGCTTGCCCATACGGATGAGATCAAAGGTGCCTTGCGACAGAAAGTAGAAAGCCAGGTCGAGGAGATTCAGTTCTCCCGCTTCCTCGCTACCATCCGCACCGATGTGCCTATCGCATTGGACGAGGCGCTACTCGCCAAGAAAGAACCTAACATAGATTCGCTCTCTGCCCTCTATCGCGAGCTTGAGTTCAATACGTTGCTCAAGAAACTGGATCTCCCTAGTAGTCCTAGTCAGCCTAGTATTCCTAGGAAGCCTAACAAACCAGCCGATCCCGCTCAGTTAGATCTCTTCGGCTACGGAGAAGATTCGAGTACTCAGAATACGCAGAGTATGCCGACTTTCGATACCATCGAGAACCGCCTCTGTCAGTATTTGTTGAATCCGGAAGTGGCTTTCAATCCCTACAAAGAACCCGACTGGAAGGCACTCCAAGCCGATGCCGATTTGTGGAACTTGTACAACGAGGTTGAACTGCCGCTGGTAGAGGTACTGCGTGAGATGGAAGCAGCAGGCGTACGGATCGATGTGGCTAAACTCAAAGAGGCTGAGACGGCCCTTACGGCTGAACTCGAAGCCCTCGAGCAACGTATCTATGCGCTGTCCGAAGAGCCCTTTAACATCAATAGCCCTAAGCAGGTAGGCGAATTGCTGTTCGAGAAACTCAAACTCGATGCGAAAGCCAAGAAATCCAAAACCGGTCAGTATTCGACTTCCGAAGAGGTGCTGATGGGACTCAAGGAGAAGCATGAGATAGTAGGCCTTATCTTAGACTACCGTGAGTTGAAGAAACTCATCTCTACTTATATCGCTGCGCTGCCGAGTTACATCGCGGAGGACGGTAAAATCCATACGACTTATAACCAGACTGTCACGGCTACGGGACGCTTGTCCAGTTCGAATCCGAACTTACAGAACCTTCCGATCCGTTCGGAGCGCGGACGATTCATCCGCGAGGCCGTCATTCCCGATGAGGGCTGCCTCTTCCTCAGTGCCGATTACAGTCAGATCGAACTGCGACTTATGGCGCATTTCTCGCAGGACGAACATATGCTGGCCGCTTTCCGTTCCGGACAGGATATCCATGCGGCTACTGCGGCACGCATCTACGGACTGCCGATCGATCAGATCACCAAAGACCAGCGCCGCAAAGCCAAAACGGCGAACTTTGGTATCATCTACGGCATCTCGGCTTTCGGTCTTGCACAACAACTCGACTGTTCCCGCACCGAAGCCAAACAACTCATAGACGATTATTTTGCTGCTTTTCCGCGCGTGATCAGTTATATAGAGAGTCAGAAAGAACTGGCGCGTCAACGAGGCTACGCCGAGACGCTCTTTGGACGCAAGCGCTATTTGCCGGATATCCATTCGCAGAACGCTACCGTCCGCTCTTTTGCCGAACGCAATGCCGTCAATGCGCCGATCCAAGGTACTGCGGCCGATATCATCAAGATGGCCATGGTTTCCATCCATAGAAGGCTGAAAGAGGAAGGATTAAAGGCGCAGATGATCATGCAGGTGCATGACGAATTGAACTTTAATGTGCCTGCCGCCGAAGTGGAGCGTGTTCGCGAGATCGTCGTGACCGAGATGCAGAACGCCGTCCATCTCTCCGTGCCCTTAACAGCCGAATGCGGTGTCGGCGAGAATTGGCTCGTCGCACACTAATGCAGGATTTCTACGTATATCTCTCTTGCATGAGACAGAAAAAGGACGGCCTTTCGGTCGTCCTTTCGTGATCCATGCAGGATTCAAACCTGCAACCCCCACATCCGTAGTGTGGTACTCTATTCAGTTGAGCTAATGGACCCTTCTTTTGAAAAGGAAACCAGCTTGCGCTGGCTGGCGGTGCGGACGAGACTCGAACTCGCGACCTACGGCGTGACAGGCCGGTATTCTAACCAACTGAACTACCGCACCAGGTAGTCTCCTTTTCAAAAGCGGGTGCAAAAGTACTGCTTTTTTTTGACATGACCAAATTTTTTGGCAAAAAAATGCAAAAAAAGTGCATTTAACCTCATTTTTGCACCTTTTTCACGGCTTTATGCGCACATTTCTGGGCAATTCGCTGCTCGCGACGGCTCATCTCCGGATGGCGTTGAGGGTTGTGACGAACATCTTTTTTCGTGATGATCTCGTACCATACACAGGCAGCTGTATAGCGACCGTAGGTGTAGTTCAGATGATATCCGTCCCGGCAGAACGTGTCGCCGAGGGACGAAGAGCGACCTAATTGAATCGCTTGTCCGCAGGGGATAAGAAGCCATTTGCCATGATCCGGATGGCGGTTCACCACCTCTTTCACATAGCGCGTACACGCCTGTATGCTATCCCACATCTCCTGCTGATCATTATGATAACGCGGATAGGCAGGATGTTTGGCATCGCGGCTATACGCCCATGTCTGCATCCAGCATAACTGCGCCTGTGGCTGATACGCGCGTACGGAATCGATGAGAATAGAGAGCCAAGGTTCGTACGACTCCCGGATACCGCTGTCGTGACTTGCCTGTTGGAACGAGATATAATCATACGTACCGTCCCGCAACGCATCCCGTAGGGATATATCTCCGCGCATTTCCCGGGACTGCCGATGCTGGATAGCCGATTTATGATTCGTACAGACTCTATGCGAATAGGCGGCGGTGTCTTTGAATAAAAACTCCGCATGTTGCTGCAGCGAACATCCGCCGTAGTATAAGTTATGAATCTCTACGTCGATACCTTTGGCATCGCAGAGCGGCACTAACTCCTGCTCGACTGCGTCCCATGAGAAACTGTTGCCGATACAGAGCACTCTAATTGTCAGTAAAATGGTAGCCAAACAAGTCATATATGTTTCCCTTTAGTTCTAAATAGTTTCACCTTTGCGACTGCAAAGGTACTACAAAAATTGCATATATGCAAGTTTTTGAGAGACATTCCTATATTTTTTTATAAAAAATGCGCGTGCGCTTGCGTATATCAAAAAAAAGCAGTAAATTTGCAGCGGATTTTGAAAGAAGGGTTATGACCAGACTGAGTGTTAATATCAATAAGGTGGCTACGCTGCGTAATGCGCGTGGAGGTAATCTGCCTGATGTTCAACGTTTTGCAGTGGATTGCGAGTTGTTCGGCGCGCAGGGAATAACGGTTCATCCGCGGCCTGATGAGCGTCATATTCGTAAGGAAGATGTGTATCAGCTCAAGTCGATGGTGACGACAGAGTTGAATGTGGAGGGAAATCCGACGGAGGAGTTTTTGGCCTTGGTGACCGATATCCGTCCCACGCAAGTGACCTTGGTGCCCGATGACCCGAATCAGCTCACTTCTAACCACGGCTGGGATACCCACCGGCACCTCGATTTTCTCAAAGGGGTGGTCAATGAGTTACATGCCTATCGTATTCGTGTCAGCATCTTCGTCGATCCCGATCCCGAGATGGTCGAGTACGCGTTGCGTACCGGTGCAGACCGTGTAGAGCTCTATACAGGTCCCTATGCAGAGATGTTTGCTGAGAACCCGAAGAAGGCGATCGAGCTATACCGTCCTGCCGCAGAGAAAGCGCACGAACTGGGCCTCGGTATGAATGCCGGTCATGACCTTAACCTCAAGAACCTTAAGCCTTTCATCAAGGCTTTCCCATGGACTGCAGAGGTGTCTATCGGTCACGCGATCGTGTGTGACGCCCTCTATCTCGGCATCCAGGAGACTATTCAAGAATACCTTGAGTGCTTAAAAAAATAAATCGTAAATCGTTAAATCGTAAATAATCTTTATGCTTTTACAAATTTTGGACTCATTGGCTGCAGAAGAGCCGATCATCGAAGAAACAGTACAAGAAACATCGATTAACTTGTGGGAAATGGCGCAGTACGGCGGCTGGATCATGATCATCCTCGCTATTCTGCTGGCTGCCGCATGTTATATCTTCATCGCACGTCTGGTAGTTATTAAGCAGGCTACGCGCGAAGACAAATCCTTCATGGATCGCATCCGCGATTATATCCATGACGGTAAGATCGACTCGGCGCTCAACCTCTGCAAGCAGACCGACACTCCGTCGGCGCATATGATAGAGAAAGGAATCACGCGTATCGGCCGTCCGATGCAGGACGTGCAGGTGGCTATAGAGAACGTAGGTAACCTCGAGGTAGGCCGTCTGGAGAAGGGCTTGGTCATCATGGCGACGATCGCCGGCGGTGCGCCGATGCTCGGTTTCTTGGGTACGGTGCTCGGTATGGTGCAGACTTTCTATAATATGGCGCAGACCTCTGGTGGCGTGATCGAGATGAGTGCCCTCTCAACGGGTATGTATCAAGCCATGGTCACCACGATCGGCGGTCTGATCGTCGGTATTCTCGCCATGTTTGCATACAACTACCTCGTGGCGCGTATCGACCGCGTCGTGCGTCTGCTCGAGAGCCGTACACTCGAATTTATGGACCTTCTTAACGAACCCGCATAATGAGTCTCAAGAAACGCAATAGGGTAGAAGCGACGTTTGCGATGAGTTCCATGACGGACCTGGTGTTCCTCTTGCTCCTCTTCTTCGTCATGGCATCTACGATGTCGTCGCCCAACGATATCAAGATCAACTTGCCGACCTCCCGTGCACAGAACGTGACGCGTCCGCAGGTAGCGAAAGTGTCGATTGACAACATCGGCAATTATTTCGTGGCGATCGGGAAAGAGAAACCGGTGCAGATTGATCCGGAGAGCCTCGAGGGCTATCTGAGTGGTATCCAGGCATCGGACTCTACGATGTACATCGCCCTGCATGCCGATGAGGATGTGGCTTACAAAGAGGTGGTTCGTGTGCTCGATATTGCCAATGAGCACCATATGCGTTTAGTCGTGGCTACTAAACGATAATTGTAAATTGTACTTTGATTTGACTAAAAAACAAGAACGACATATAGTTGCAACGGTCGGCACGATTCTCTTTATGTTGCTGATCTTCATCTTGTTATGGCTCGTACGGCTGTATGCCGTGGTGCCGGAGCAGGAAGAGGGTGTTGAGATCGCTTTCGGTGAAGTGGAAGAAGCCGGCGGTTACATGGCTGAGGAGTCCGAGGCGGTGCCTCTTCCTGCGCCAGAACCGGTCGCACCGGAGCAACCTTCCGCTCCTTCGGACAACGACCTCATGACGCAGGAAGACGAAGAGGCGCTGGCCTTGCGCAAGGCGCAAGAAGAGAAAGAGAAAGCGCGCAAACAGGCCGAGGCGGAACGTCTGCAGCGGGAGAAAGAAGAGAAAGCACGTCTGGATGCCGAACGTAAAGCACGTGAGGCCGCTGAAGCAGAGCGCAAAGCCAAAGAGGCTGAGGCGATCGCCAAAGCCAACCAGATGGGTTCGCTCTTCGGCAATAGCGGAAATAATACCGGTTCAGGTGACAGCAAAGGGGCCGGACAAAAGGGGAATCCTGTCGGACACGGTTCTTCGGGAGGCAACTCTTGGAGCCTTGCCGGACGAGGTATCAAAGGTACCTTACCGCAACCGGCCAATAACTTTGGTCAGGCAGGAAAAGTAGTTGTGCAAATACGTGTAAATGCTGCGGGTCAAGTGGTAGATGCACGTGAAACGACGGGTACGAATGTATCCGACAAGACTACTATCCAACTCGCACTCGAGGCCGCCAAAAAGGCGAAGTTCACCGAGGGCGATCATGATCAGATCGGAACAATTACCTATATATTCAAGTTAAATTAAATTGTATGAATTATTTATTCTTAGACAATGGTTTCGAGGAAATCGAGGCAATCACGACGATTGATTTGTTGCGTCGCGCAGGTATTGCGGTAACAACGGTCTCTATCACAGGCAATCCGATGGTTCTTGGCGCGCATAACATCGCCGTAGAAGCTGACGGACTGATTGAACGAATCGATTTCTCCGATGCAGAGATGCTGATTCTTCCGGGCGGACAAACGAAGCTGGGCGAATGTTCCGCATTATGCGAATTGCTGGTAGAGCATAACAAAGCTGATAAACCCATCTCGGCAATCTGTGCCGCGCCGGCTGTATTAGGCAAATTAGGTATTCTGGAAGGTAAACAGGCTACCTGCTATCCGGGTTTCCAAGAGGCGCTGGGTGAGAGTTATGTGGGAGGTCTGGTCGTTGAATCGCAGAATATCATCACCGCGAAAGGTCCGGGCCTGAGTGCCGACTTCGCGTTCTGTATCATCGAGCATATCAAGGGTTCAGAGGCTGCGGATGCCGTGTATGATGCGGCGCAGTACTAACGGAGACCGACGATCTTGTGTAACTGTACGCTGAGGCGCCAGAAAGGGTGCGCCAAGATGTAACGTACCGTGTCGTCCAAGTTGTCGTTACTATCGATCTCGAAATCATCGATACCGCTGAGCAATAACCATTCTCCATTATATCGTAAAGGCTGTAACAACCAATGTTCAGCCTTTATTTTTTGTCGCCAAACTTCAGGATCATACGTGCCTGTGAAGACCACTTTCACTTCATTCACCTGCGTCAAGGCCAACTTCGTGCCCTCTTTAGGCGAACAGGTGATCCAGTCGATGCCGTCGGGTAGGGAACGCGTGCCGTTCGTCTCAATGCAGATATAATAGCCGGCTTGGTGCAGCGCGTCAAGAAGCGGAGCGTCCACCTGAAGCGACGGTTCTCCGCCGGTCAGTACGACCATCTTTCGCCGCTCATTCGGTACGTCATAGAGTTCGTTGATCTGCCGAACGATCTCCTCTGCGCTCATCTCCGTATAGTCCGCAAACTCCGTGTCGCACCACGGGCATCTTAGGTTGCAACCGCTGAAACGAACAAACACAGCGGGTATGCCGCTGTGCGCTCCCTCGCCTTGAAGGGTAAAGAATATTTCGTTAACTCTATATTGCATAGGTAGACCTAGGTCATCCTAGGTAGTCCTAGTCTCTTTCATAGATCGCTACATTGCCTTCGCTTTCCTGAACGCTCACCTTGTAGCAATTCTCTACATGGTCGCAGATCCAGCGGGCGATATTCTCCGCCGAAGGGTTCACATCCAATATCTCGTTGATATACTTATGGTCAAAAGTGTCCTTCACCACTTTCTTGATATGCGTGAAGTCGGTCACCATGCCGTCTTGGTTCAGCTCTTTGGCGCGGCAATAAACAACAATGATCCAGTTATGACCATGCAGATTCTCACATTTGCTTTCATAACTCAACATCAAGTTATGCGCCGCCGATATCTCTATTCTCTTTTCTACGTAATACATTCCTTTCACCTTTCACTTTTCACCTTTCACTTTTCATAATATCCTGCTTCTTGGAGGGCTTCTTCGCGTTCACGGCAGGTACCGCACACGCCGCAGGGCTTCTCGCCACCTTTGTAACAAGACCAGGTCTCGTCGTAGTTGATGCCCAATTGCATGCCGTGACGAACGATCTCCGTCTTTGTGATATGCGTGTAAGGCGTTAACAGTTGTACGCCGTTCCATGTGCCGGCCTGCACGGCGTTGTTCATTGCTTCTACGAATGCCGGTCGGCAGTCCGGGTATATCGTATGGTCGCCGGCATGGTTTGCCAGCATGATATACTGCATCTTGTTGTTCTCTGCGATACCGGCTGCGATTGACAGCATGATGCCGTTTCGGAAAGGCACTACGGTCGATTTCATATTCTCATCGTCATAGTTACCTTCGGGAATGGCGTCTGCGCCGGCTAACAAGGATGACTGAAAGAACTGCTTGATGAACGGCAGGCGAATGACCAGATGCGGAATGCCGAGGCGTTCGCAATGCAACTTGGCATATTCCAATTCGCGGTCGTTATGGTTAGACCCGTAATGAAACGACACCGCCATGCCGATCCGATCCTTGAACTCGTACAACATCGTCGTCGAGTCCAATCCACCCGATAAAACAATCAAACTATCTTTCATACACCTTACTAAACTGCTCGCGTAAACGCTGCTGCTTGAGTTCCTGATGCTCTGCATCTGCGTAGTTGGCAAAAGGATAGATGCTGATTCCGCCGCGCGGCATGAACCAACCCGTTACCTCCAGGTACTTCGGATCCATCAACTTTACCAGATCCTTCATGATAATATTCACGCAATCCTCATGAAAATCGCCATGGTTGCGGAAGGAGAAGAGGTAGAGCTTGAGGCTCTTACTCTCTACCATCCGTTCGCGGGGGATGTAACTGATATAGATGTGTCCGAAATCCGGCTGACCGGTCTTCGGGCAGAGTGTCGTGAACTCCGGGCAGTTGAAGGTCACGAGATATTCATTCTCGGGGTGCTTGTTCGGGAATGTCTCCAGCACCTCGGGATTATAGTTGTCGCTATACTTCACGCCCTGATTTCCCAGTAGGGTCACGCCCTGTAATTCCTCTTCTGTTCTCATTTATCGCATTATTTTGAGGGTCGAACCGGTCTCTGTCACTACGATATACATGCCGTGCGGCAGATCCATCGTGTAGATATCTTCGTTCGTGGTAGCTACCTTACGACCGTAGATATCAAAGATATTTACCCACATACCGCTTTCGTACGTCTCCTCGAGGCCTTGCGGTGTATAGAGACGAATAGATACCTCGTATACCCATAAGTTGATATAATCCGTTACGGTGTATTTCTTCGGTAGTCCCATCGCAGCATAACGTAGTTCTTTGGAGTCAGGAACAACATGCGTATGCGGATCCGCTAATGTAATCACCGGCTCTGCGTTCTTCAGACTGTCTGCTGCTTGGAACTCATCGACACTCATGTTGATAACAATCGAATGAGCAGCATGGTTGACCACACCTTCTTTGCCTGCTACCGTGAACGTCATGATTTGGCAATTAGGAACATCTATATCGGACTGCGTATCACTTGTCAAGTAATCTACAATACCATCGATGAGTTTCTTGCCGTCAGCAGACAGTACAGCGGTGCGTGAAAGCGATAAACAGATGTATTTTATTCCGCCGTTCATGTCTGCCGGTACCTCATGAATCGCCGTCTGTAGTTCTCCGGCTTCGTAGTAGTCAGACGTGGAGCGCGTGTAGCCGGTAGCCAAACAGAGTGTTCCAGGTCTGGTTACCCGAATCGGCATCACACCGTGTTGCCCATAGCTGTCAAGGATCGCTATCTCTTTACCATTGGAGACGCCATTCATCTTTTTAAAGATGGGGTGGGACGGTTGTTCAATCTTGATATTTCGTCCCTTCATTTCGATCGTGTCAATAGCGCCGTTGTCGGGTTCTCCCCATCCATCAGGCGTATCCTCATTGCGCTGATGCGCATAGGTGAAGCCCTTGAGGTTCAGAACCGGTAAGTTAGCACCGCTCTTCATAACGGCAAGCACCTCCGCATTATCAGCATCGGCATCTTCGGATATGATAATAAATTTGTAGTTTCGGTATTGCTCCGCGGGACGCAAACCATCCTCAAGCGCCTTACGCTCAATGAGGTCCCATCCCTTGATTTTCAAATATTTGTAGATATCATCATGCTGGTAAGCCGAACTGTTTTTATAGAGATAGAGTACACTCTTGTCGGTATAGTTCAGCTCTTTGACAGTAATCTTACCGCTAATGATAGTGTCTGCGCCGTTCACAGTGATCTTATAGGGGAAAGTTTGCGGGAACGTACCGGTGAGGTTAGGCGTACCGCCAATGATATACTTGCCGTTGTTTCCGCTACCGGAGATACCTGCCGGCTGACCGTTCGGCCAGGTCACAATCACGTCATTGTCGGAGAGTGCATAATACTTGAAGGTGATCTGATCCATCGTTTCGTTGTTATAGACGTCCACCTCGATCTCAGACGTAGCCTTGATATCGGATTTAACGGTGAACGTACCGGTCGCACGGCTGGTCTCGATGCCGTTATATTTGGCTACCACTGCATAGTGATACGTGCCGGTCGCACAATTGGCAGTACCGCTGAGTACTAAGGTGTCGGCCAACTCGCCATCGATCTTGGTCAACTCGATACCGTTAGCTGCAGTTCCGATCCACTCCAGTTCCGTCACTGCTCCCGGGATATTGTTGTACTTGGTGACATAGGTAATAGGCTTGATAGCCGCTGTCTGCATCACTACTTGCGTCGAGTCGTTACCCTTCAGGTATCTCGTACGCGGCTCTTTAGGCAAACGCAACGATATCGCATATAGTTTACTTCCTCCGTATTCAGAAGTAAGTTTTATAACATGCTCTCCTGTGCTAATGGAGTAGCGTCTAACGCTTGCCGGACTCTTTGCAATACCCGTGGTGACCGGATTCTGCATATCGTCAATGTAAACATCTATCCAACGCTTTTTTCCGCTATTTGGAGTTGTATTGTTGTCATAAGCATAAATTGCAAACTCATTGTAACCTTTGATGTGTAAACTAACTTCTGCCGGCTGACCCATTTTAACATCACCATAGCATGCTTGGAATTCCGCTGAACCAGGAGCATCTTCTTTAGGTTCGCTTGTACCACCTTCTGCTTCATCATTAAATTGACCTTTCATCCATCCTCCTTTAACTTCAAAGCTTTTCTTATCGGTTGTTGTTGCTATGTTGCCACTAATAGGCGATGTGCCGACAGCAATGGCATTGCTAATTTTGCAGAAATAGAATACCTCATATTCATTACCGCTGTTGACAGTCAAAGTGCCACCATATCCTCCGGCGATTTCTTTTGCTTCATAAATCTCCGGCACGTGGAGCGAGAGGGTAGTGGAGGGTACCGAAGGACCGGCGGTTACAGTAACTGTACATGTAGCAGTCTTGTTGCCGTCCACTGTAGTCGCTGTGATCGTGGCGGTGCCGGCAGCAATGCCGGTTACTACACCATTTGCTACGGTAGCTACAGCGGGGTTGCTGCTGGACCATGTGACCGTTTTGTTGGATGCGTCAGCCGGTGCAACCGTAGCTGTCAGCGTCTCATTGCCGCCTATCTGCAGGTTCAAACTTGATTTATTCAGCGACACATCGGTCACGGCGATCGCCTGAACGGTGACGTTACAGGTCGCAGTGATAGAAGGATCGGTAGTGGACGTAGCCGTGATTGCGACCGTTCCTGCTGAAACACCAGTAACGACGCCGTTATTCACTATAGCGATGCCGGCATCGGCCGTAGTCCAGGTCACAGCTTTGCCTTGGTTTGCATCAGCCGGCGTATAGGTCACAGCAAGCGTAATGGTGCTACCGATACCTACCGTAGCCGTCGCATCAAGACTTATAGCCGTCACAGGAATCTGTGCTGCCGGGGCAGTTACGGTTACAATACATTTAGCAGTCTTGTTTCCATCCGCTGTGGTAACCGTGATGGTAGCCGTACCGGCAGATATCGCACTCACTTTACCGGTTTGATCTACCGATGCTACCGAAGGATTGTCGCTGCTCCACGATACGTCCTTATTATCCGCATTGCTCGGTGCAACCGTAGCTGTGAGTGTCTCATCCTGACCTGCTTCAAGCGTGAGAGACGTCTTATTGAGCGTAACACCCGTTACTGCTACCGGACCGGCTGCAGCCAGCGTCAGTGTGATAGACTTAACATGCGTAGATGTACCCGCACGACGAACGACACGGAATCCGTTGGCTCCTGCCGGAATCGTTACGCCTACAGCTATATCGTGATTTGATTTAGTACCGTCATTCGCTTGCGTCACTTCCGAACTCCAGTTGGTTCCTCCATCGGTACTGAATTGGAAAGCCCAGTTCTTTGATTGGTCATTTGTGTTGATGTAACCATTGATGCTGGCGGCGGTAAACGTTTCGGTGGCGAGGACGATCTCAAAATAATGACCGTCAGATCCCAATTTACCGTCTTTGGCATTTGATTTGGTTGCGTTGGTGGTCACGGTTGCCGCAGTAGGCGTCGTTACAGTAGCGGATTGATTGCTTCCGTCAAAGATGCTCGACATCGTAAATGTGACATCTGTAGCACTTACTGAAGTTGCTAACAAGCAACTCATTGCAACGAATAAACCTTTAAAAATGTTTCTCATATCGTTTTGTTTATTATTATCCTTTCAACTTTCCCCTTTCACCTTTCAACTTTCATAGGCCTACATTAGGGGATATTAAATCACGCTGCAAAATTACTGCTTTTTTTGCAAACACGTGTGTATATATTATAAAAAAATGTGTAAAAATTGACACTTTTGACAGAAAAAGTCGCGCGCGTACATTATTTATTTTCTTTTTATTTGCACATGTGAGATATTTTTTGTAATTTTGCACGGTTTTTAAAAAAAATACGTGTAACAAACAATTTTTTATACTATGCAAAAGAAATTTTTATCTGTAGCGCTGGCGCTTGTAGCCGCGCTGACAATGACCGCTCAGACGGTCGATAAAGCCACGGTAACGGGTAACGCGGATGCTGCTGCCAAAGCAGGTGCAGACTTGAAAAAACTGGAGGCTGGCGACAAGAACTGGAAATTTGACGGTACAATCGGTTTGAATGCTGCCGCTACGGGCCTCGTGAACTGGGCTGCCGGTGGTAAGAACAACGTGAACGGCATCGTCTATGCTAAACTGCATCTTCTCTACCACAAGGACAATATTGCATGGGAGACTAACTTCGATACCGATTTCGGTGTAACCTGGATTGACCAGAAGGATGATGCGTTCCAGAAATCCAGCGATAATATCAAACTCGCTACTAAGTTCGGATGGGAGTTTCAACCGACTTGGTATTTGACCGTGCTGGGTTCGTTCCAGAGCCAGTATGCGTTAGGCCGTAACTATGACGGTGGTCCGCTCTACGACCAGATCGTATCCAAATGGCTCGCTCCGTCGTACACCGATATCTCGGTCGGTATTGACTGGAAGAAGAGCGTCAACGGTGCGGACTTCTCAATCTACCTCTCTCCGGTAGCCGGTCGTGTTACAACCGCTTATACCGGCGATGCCTGGAATGCTAAGTACAGTGCTGAGTATGATGCAGCGCATGGAACTACCGGTTATGACCTGCGTAAAGACTTGAAAGATCGTTATGGTGTCGTTTATTTTGACGCTAACGGTGACAAACAGTACGACCGCAGTGCACGTGCTGAGTTCGGTCTTAGCTTTAAGGGCGCTATCGCTTATACCTACAAAGATTTCAAACTTGGAACGACGTTGGCGCTCTTCACCCCGTATGCCGGCAAAGGTTATGACCTCAACGGTACAGACCCGTATTTCAAATATTCGAACATGAATCGTCACTTCGGAATGTTCGATGTAGACTGGAACGTCGCATTGAGTTACCAGTTCCTCAAGTGTCTGCAAGTGACGCTGCAAACGGATCTCAAGTACTACCCGGGTACGCTCATCGCTAATGAAGCAGGTGAGTTGGCAGAGCGCGTTCAGTTCAAAGGTATCCTCGGTCTTGGCGTAGGCTATTCATTCTGATGCAAGTTCTCGACGATTTCTCACGCAATGTGCATCTTCTTCTGGAGCGCTATCAGGCGTTGCAGCAGGAGAATGCATCGCTGCGCGAGGATATCGAACGTCAACGGCAAGAACTCATTCGGACGCATAGTGAGCTGCTGGCTTTGCAGCAGCAAAACAAACGTCTGGCGACCGCTAGTGCCTTGACCTCGGCAGAGAGCAGTGAGGAAGCCCTCAAGCGCCTCAATGCCCTCATCGCCCAAGTTGATCGCGCAATTAACGCTTTAAAGAAATAAAACTGAATTCTGAAAACTGAATGCTGAATACTGATCGCCAGCATATAAACCTCCATCTCGATGCCCATACCGTTGGGCTCGATGTGCCGCGTGATCAGGAGGCAAACTACCGCAATGCGGCAGAACTGCTCAATAAGCGTTATCAGTATTATCTTCATTTGCGTCCCAACGCATCGGCGGAGCAGTTATGGATGTATACCGCCCTCGAGGTGGCTGTGGCCCTGCAGTCCGATGCCCGGGAAAAGAGCCTGGTGCCGGTTGAAAAAGCACTCAATGAGTTAAATCAATTAATATTAGAAAAACTGAATCAATGATCGGAGAAATTATTTGTGCAGTAGTCGGTCTCCTCATAGGAGCCGGAATCTACTACTTCATCTCGCGTATCGCTGCCGCTAATCTCATCAAGAAAGCGGAAGAAGAGGCGGAGATGATCAAAAAGAACAAGATCGTTGAGGCTAAGGAGAAATTCATCGCCCTGAAGTTGGAGCACGACAATAGTGTGCGTGAGCAGGATAAGCGCTTGCAGCAGCAAGAACAACGTCTGCAGCAACGTGAGCAACAGCTCAATCAGCGTCAAGGGGATGTACAACGCAGCCTCAATGAAGTGAATCAAAAACTGCAGGCCGTCGAGCAGCGCCAGCAAGCACTCGATTTCCGTCAACAGGAAGTCGATAAGATGCATCACGAGGCGCAACGCCAACTGGAGCAGCTGAGCGGAATGTCGGCGGAAGAGGCGAAGAAACAACTGGTAGAGTCCCTCAAAGATGAAGCCAAGACAGCAGCTATGTCTTATATCAACGAGATCATGGATAATGCGCGTCTGGAGGCCAATAAAGAGGCGAAGAAAATCATCATCCAGACCATCCAGCGTGTGGCTTCGGAGACCGCAGCCGAATCGACCGTTTCCGTCTTCCATATCGAGAATGACGAAGTGAAGGGTCGTATCATCGGTCGTGAAGGACGTAACATCCGTGCCCTCGAAGCGGCTACCGGTGTGGAGATCGTCGTAGACGATACGCCGGAGGCGATCACCCTCTCCGCCTACGATCCCGTACGTCGTGAGATAGCACGTCTTGCGCTCCACCAACTCGTGCAGGACGGACGTATCCACCCGGCACGTATCGAAGAGGTGGTAGCGAAAGTGACCAAACAAGTGGAAGACGAGATCGTCGAGGTAGGTAAACGTACGACCATCGACCTTGGTATCCATGGTCTGCATCCTGAACTGGTACGTCTCGTAGGTAAGATGAAATACCGCTCTTCGTATGGTCAGAACCTGCTGCAACACAGCCGTGAGACCGCGAATCTCTGTGCCGCTATGGCAGGAGAGTTAGGTCTGAACGTCAAGGCTGCCAAGCGTGCCGGTCTACTGCACGATATCGGTAAGGTGGCAGACGATGATGTCGAACTGCCGCACGCAGAGCTGGGTATGAAGCTCTGCGAGAAATACGGAGAGAAACCCGATATCTGCAATGCCGTAGGCGCGCACCATGACGAATGCGAGATGAAGACCATCATTGCGCCTATCGTACAAGCGTGTGATGCTATCTCCGGTGCCCGTCCGGGTGCTCGTCGCGAGATCGTCGAATCATACGTGAAGCGTCTCAATGACCTGGAGAACCTCGCCATGTCGTTCCCGGGTGTGGTGAAGACCTACGCCCTGCAGGCAGGACGTGAACTGCGCGTCATCGTTGGAGCCGATAAGATCTCCGATAAGGATACCGAACTCCTGTCCTTCGACCTCGCTAAACGCATCCAGGATGAGATGACCTATCCGGGTCAGATCAAAGTGACCGTTATCCGCGAGGTTCGCGCTGTAAATGTGGCTAAATAACTAGAGATAAAAATCTCTACACAGTTCTTGATAAGGGAGGCTTCGGCCTCCTTTTTCGTCTTCTAAGACCAAAGTGTCAGTCGCCATGTCGTCATTTCGTACTGTCGTCATAACGAAACTCAAAAGAACGCGTCTCACCGGCTTCGTCTCTTTCGAATAGACGCGCGTCGCGCGCGTACAATATAAGGAATAGCGTGCGGCAATCTCACGCATCTCGTTCTCCGCTTCCGCCGGCAGAATAAGCGCTAATCGACCGCCCTCTTGCAATAACCGCGCACTATGCTGAATCAGTTCAGCATAAGAGAGCGTATCCGTATGCCGCGCCATCTCACGCCCCTTATCGGGATTCTTCAGGCTGTTCTGAAAATAAGGCGGATTAGAGACGATCAGATCGTAAGATCCCTGCCAATCTTGCAGCGATGAGCAATACGCATTAACGCCATTTTCTCTCGCCTGCTCGGCCGCATCGGGATCAATGTCTATCGCATCAATATGAGCCTCCGGACAGCGCTGCATCAGCATGCGTGCAATCAGTCCGCTACCTGTGCCTACATCAAGAAGGCGTGTGCCTTTAGGACACCACGCACCTAATAAAACGCCATCCGTGCCGACTTTCATGGCGCATTTACTATCCTCTATGTAGAACTGTTTAAAGCGGAAGCTCATAATGCTCGTGGTGGCAGCAATCACCGTGTTCGTGTTCGTGGTACTCGATCACGCAATGAATGCAGAGGTAGATACCGATACCGATGAAAAGCACCGCACAGATATGCCGGAACCATTTTTCGAAGGCACTCATCTTCTGCGTCAAGTTCCCGATGCTGACGGCGCTGTAGCTTACTAACCACGCGATCAGCATGATCGGCAGACCGGTACCGAGACCGAAGATGACCGGCATTAACCAGTTCCAAGTGCTTGGCAGCGTCAGCGTGATATCGATCATCGTCAGGAAATAGACCAGACGGTGCGGACAGAAAGCGATCGCGAAGAAGATACCCAGGATAAAGGACCATAACCAACTGGCATTCGAGTCCGCGTTCTGGAGGAACTTACTCACGCCGTGATCATGCTCATGGTGATGATGACCGCTGAAGAGCAGCACCACGCCGCAGATCAGCATGAAGCCCGCTAAGATCGGTTCGCCGAAATGCCCTAACACATGCTTGATACCTTCTGTCTGCGCGCCTGCCAGGAAGGGAATACTCAGCAGCACGTAGGTCGCTAACTTACCCAACACAAACATCGCGCCGTTGCCCAGCACCTTCCGTTTGTTGTTGATTTCCTTATCGATATAGCTGATTGCCGTGATGCTCGTGACCAGCGTGCAGGGGTCCAGAATAGTCAGTAATCCTAATAATAATGCCGTCAAAACCTGTATCATAAAATTGTCCTTTTTGCAAAATCGGCTGCAAAATTACAAAAATATTTTGATATATGCAAATTTTTTTGTACCTTTGCAGCCGCAAAGGTTTTGGAATACAAACTAACACATACATATGAAAGAAAATTATCTTGAGTCGCGTCACATTGGTCTGACGCAGGAAGATGAAAAACACATGTTGGAGGCTATCGGAGCGGAGTCTATGGAGGCCTTGATTCGTGAGACCATGCCGGCAGATATCTTGTTGCCGGAACCCATCGCTTTAGAGGAGCCCGTTACAGAGCAGATTCATTTGGAACTTTCGGAAGCAGTACTCAATGCCAATACGCCGGCGCGTTCGTATATCGGTCGCGGCTGGTACGGTACTATCACGCCGGCAGTCATTCGTCGCAACATGCTGGAGAACCCTGTTTGGTACACCTCTTATACGCCGTACCAGGCGGAGGTGAGCCAGGGCCGTTTGGAGGCGCTCTTTGTCTTCCAGACCATGATCAGCGACCTCACAGGTCTGCCTTTGGCGAACTGTTCGCTCTTGGATGAGGCCACTTCGGCAGCGGAGTCCGTCACCATGATGCGGAACTTGCGTTCGCGCGAACAGGTGAAGGCGAATGTGCGCAAGGTCTTTGTGGACGAGAAGATCTGGCCGAACACCTTATCTGTTCTGCGCACGCGCGCAGCGGGGCAGGGTATCGAGATCGTCACCGGTTCATATGCCGATTTCGAGCCGAACGCAGAATATTTCGGTGCATTGGTTCAATGGCCCAACAGTGACGGAGCTATCGAGGATTATGAAGCCTTCATCGAGGACTGCCATGCGGCGGGTCTCAAAGTGACGGTGGTAGCGGACCTCATGGCGTTGGCGCTGCTCAAACCGCTGGATGCAGATATCATGTGCGGTACGGCGCAACGTTTCGGTTTACCGATGGGCTTCGGTGGTCCGACAGCAGGATACATGGCGACGCGCGATGAGTTCAAGCGCGATATGCCGGGACGTATCATCGGGCTGAGTATCGATAAATACAATCGTCCGGCCTACCGTCTCGCCCTGCAGACACGCGAACAGCATATTAAACGCGAACGCGCGACCTCGAATATCTGTACGGCGGAGGCGCTCTCTGCCATGATGGCCGGTATGTACGGCGTCTATCACGGTGCAGAAGGGATCCGTTCGATCGCTGAGGGTATTCATGGCAAAGCTGTCTATCTGAGTGAGATGCTGCAGGCCTATGGCTACGAACAGGAGAATGTGGAGTTCTTCGATACGCTCAAAATTCAGTTGAAAGATGAAAGTTTAAAGTTGAACGATTTGAAGGCCAAAGCCGAAGAACTCGGTATCAACCTCTATTATGACGAGGCGGGATGGATCGGTCTTTCGATCGATGAGACGGTCGATATAGACGATATGAACGACCTGATCGAGTTGTTCGCCGAAGCCTCCGGCAATATGCCGCAGTACGAAGATTCAGACGAGGCTTTCGAAGGTCTCTGGGCAATCGATGAGAGTAGGGTGCGTGAACTCGATTATATGCAGGCAGAGGTGTTCAAACTATACCATACCGAGACGGAGTTGATGCGTTATCTCAAGCGTCTCGACCGCAAAGATATATCGCTCGCTACCTCGATGATTCCGTTGGGCAGCTGTACGATGAAGCTCAACCCGGCGGCGGCGATGATTCCGGTCACCTACGGTGCAGCCATGGCGCCGCATCCGATGGCGCCGAAGGAGCAAGTGGCGGGTTATGAGACCATCATGGAGCATCTTCAGGAGCAGCTCTGCGCCATCACCGGTTTTGATGCTTGTACGCTGCAGCCTACTTCGGGTGCTGCCGGCGAGTACACAGGTCTGGTGGTGATCCGTGAGTACCTCCGTCGTCAGGGACAGAGCCAACGTAACGTGCTCCTTATCCCGGCTTCGGCGCATGGTACCAACCCTGCGTCCTGTGCCCAGGCGGGCTTCGTGCCCTGCGTGGTCAAGTGTGATGAGTTGGGTAATACCGACCTCGCCGACTGGACCGCCAAAGCGGAAGAGAACAAAGAGGTACTGGCGGGCTGTATGATCACTTATCCGTCCACCCATGGTATCTTCGAGCAGGCCATCCGCGCCATGATAGCAGCCGTGCATGATAACGGCGGATACGTCTATATGGACGGTGCGAACATGAACGCACAGATAGGCTGGACCAACCCCGCGTATATCGGTGCGGACGTGTGCCACCTCAACCTGCATAAGTCCTTCGCTTCGCCGCACGGTGGCGGTGGCCCGGGTGTCGGTGCTGTATGTTGCACCGAAGCCATGGCGGACTGCCTGCCAACGGAAGATACGAACCGTGTCTCGTCGGCCCTCTACGGCAATGCGAACATGGCGCTTATCTCATGGGGCTATATAGCGATGATGGGCGCTGAGGGACTCAAGCATGCAACGGCTGCGGCTATCCTCTCTGCCAATTACATGGCTTCGCTTCTCAAAGATGCCTACGGCATCGTCTATACCGGCGCTACAGGCAGAGTAGGCCACGAGCTGATCCTCGATTGCCGCCAGTTCCACGCCATCGGCATCACCGAAGCGGATATCGCCAAGCGTCTCATGGACTACGGCTATCATGCGCCGACCCTCTCTTTCCCGGTACACGGTACGCTCATGATTGAACCTACCGAATCCGAGTCCCTTGCTGAGATCGATCGTTTCTGCAACGTGCTGCTTAAGATACGTCACGAGATAGCGGATATCGAGTCCGGTAAGGCGGATAAGAAAGATAATGTCCTGCTCAATGCTCCTCACCCGGAATATGAGATTGTTAGCAGCGATTGGACGCACCCATACACGCGCGAAGAGGCTGCGTATCCTACGGTGTGGGTAGCGGATAATAAGTTCTGGTGCCCTGTGGCACGGGTAGATAACGGTTTCGGAGACCGCAATCTTGTAGCGAAATTCTAAGATGAAGTCGAATCAGAAATTGCGTGAACAACTGCAGCATTACCGGCGTTTCTTGCCTTGGATAACGCTTAAGGAGCTGCTGATGATCATCCTCTGCACTATTCCTTATGCGGTGACGGTCAATCAGTTACTCGTGCCGCATGCTATCGTAGGCGGCGGCGTGACGGGTATCTGCGAGATTATCTATTTCGCGACGAATACCTATATCCCGATCTGGCTCAGCAGCGCCGTCATCAATGTGGTCTTGCTCGTCATTGCGACGCTCACCATCGGATGGCGCTATGCGCTGCGGACGGTATGGGGTGTCCTCTGGCTCACGATTTGGCTGAAGGTGATCCCTATCGCCTCCGTGCCGCTGCTTACAGACTCTTTCATGGCGGTCGTCATCGGAGGTCTGTTTACCGGCTGTTTCCTCGGCATATGCTTCCTCAATAACGGCTCTACCGGCGGTACGGACATCATCGCCATGATCGTCAATAAGTACCATCACCTGCCTATGGGACGCGTGCTGATGTTTGCCGATATGACCATTATCTCCTCGGCTTTCTTCCTGCCTACGATCCAAGCGGCAGGCATGCAGGGCGCGATCGAGAAGATCCTCTTCGGTCTCACTTATACCTTCATGCTCTCTACGGCGGTGGACTGGGTGATGAACCGAATGAGGCAGTCCGTGCAGTTCATGATCTTCACGCAGAAACCCGATGAGATAGCCGAAGCCATCATCACGCAGGCACATAGGGGTTGTACCTTCCTCGATGCCCAGGGAGGCTATAACAAGAAGCCTATGAAAGTGGTCACCTGTATTGCCCGCTCCTATGAGTCGGCTACGATCTTCCGTCTCGTGCGTGCCATCGATCCGAATGCCTTCGTCAGCCAGAGTCAGGTACGTGGTGTTTTCGGCCAAGGCTTCGACCCCATGGCAAACGGCAAATAAATTGTAAATTGTTAATTGTAAATTGTCATGCTCCGCTATAGCCAATTTGTCAATCCGCATAATACGCCGCATGAGTCGAAGACGCGTATGCTCTTTGAGTACTTGGCGATCATCATCGGTATCGCGCCGATGGCGTTGATGGTCAACTGGGTCTTGCTGCCCCATGCGTTTGTCGGCGGTGGTCTGACCGGTATCTGTTCGATCATCTATTACTTGACCGGCGGACTCTTCCCGGCGCTCTTTCCGGAGTACGGAGGGGCGATACCGGTGTGGCTGACGACCTTTGTGTTCAATGCCATCCTGCTGCTCATAGCGGGCCTGACTGTCGGCTGGCGGTTCTGTATCCGTACGATGGTCGGTGTGGCAGCCATCACGTTCTGGTATCGGATCATCCCCATCATGCCGGCGCCTATCATCGAAGACCCGTGGCTCGGCGCTATCATCGGCGGATTTGTCTTTGGTCTCAGCCTCGGTTGTGTCCTGGCGGCGAACGGTTCATCCGGCGGTACGGATATCGTCGCGATGATCGTCAATCATTATCGGGATATCTCGCTCGGTAATATCATGCTCGTCTGCGATATTCTCGTCATCGCCTCGGCTTTCTTCCTGCCCCTGCCCGAATCCATGCTGCAAGAGGGCGGTAACGAGACGATGCTCAAGATCAAACGTGTGATGTACGGTGTGTGCATGACGATCTCCTATACGGCAGCAGTGGACTGGCTCATGGCGCGGCTGCATCGTTCCGTGCATTTTCTCATCTATTCGGCTAAGTATGACGAGATAGCGACGGCCATCAATATCACCGTCAATCGAGGCGTCACAGTCCTGGACGGCACGGGTTGGTATTCGAAAAAACCGGTTAAGGTCATCTCGGTACTGGTTCGCAAACCCGAGAGTTCGTTGGTGCTCGGTATCGTGCATGAGATCGACCCGAATGCCCTCGTCTCGATCGCCGATGTAGGCGGTGTCTTCGGCTCCGGATTTGACAAAATTAAGGCAAAATAGCAAAAAAATGCGCAAAAATTTGCGTATGTGAAAAAAAAGCAGTACTTTTGCACGCTTTTTCCGCTGAACCCTATTATAGGGGTCCCCGACACAAACCAGCGAAGCGTTTGTGGTGGGGAGAGCGGAGGCACAAGTCGTCCTATCGATTTAGCGGAGCGGTATCGATCTTACGATCTTGTTGCCGAACGCGAAGGAGAGTTGTCTGAGTGGTCGAAAGAGCCGCACTCGAAATGCGGTATACGCATTACGTCGTATCGGGGGTTCGAATCCCTCACTCTCCGCAAAGAAAAAAGACTATTTGTCTGTCTGAGTTTACTCAAGCAAGCAAATGGTCTTTTTTCTTTGAACAAGGTGCCAGCGGCAGCTTGTTGGGTTTCGAGGTGGGATTGCCATAGGCAATGTCGGTGCCCTCGAATCCCTGTGAGGGCCTTCTCACACCCCTTCTCGGAGGGTTCTCCGCCGCTGCGCTCTGTCTATTATTACTTTGCATTCTAATAAAAAGAATAGCCGTTTCATATATTTGCTATTTTTATATAGGATAATATCCGCCTTTGGTGATGCTTTTGATTATAGATGTTTATTATTTTACTTGATTTATCTTGTTGCAAACTGCTTGTACATGATCAAGACCGTAGAGTAGCGCGTGGCTATCTATTCCCATCCATGCAAAAAGAGTTTGTATCTTTTGATACTCATTGATGATATACGAGGTATCGACCGTTTGTGAAGAGTGTGTAAAACATATTGGCTCATGATGCGCAATACGATTGCGTAATGTGTTCACCTTATCCAACTCATTAAAGATATATGTGTTGTTACAATTGAACTCTGCAGATGACCTTGGTTTGTTCGGAAATACCTTCAACAAACATTTGCCACTAGCACGATACTGCACATTGGCAAACATATACTTCCATGTACCCATATTGAGCGCCGATAGGAGTTTTGAGTGCTTGTATGTGCCATCGTGTAGCAATTTATTATATGCTTTCTGTATTTGTGTGCGCGACTCTGCCATCTTTGGATCATCAAATATACCGCCAGGCATAATCGCATCACGCAGCCAATCGTTGCCGAATAACGCAACCATTCGTTTGTCGATAGCATTGCGGAGCGCAACTTCAAAGCAACTAACAACTGTGAAAACTTCTTGTGAAAGGTGTAAGTTGTTACGATATAGTGTCATGGCCTTGTTTGTATCGCCGTTGCACGCATCGAGGTATCTTCCCATCCTTTCTGCCGACATTATATCCTCAAAATCAGTATATTTCATAAAAAATGTATTTTTATTTGATAAAAATTTCTTTTTTTGAATAAAAAACGATTTTTTTTGTCAAAAATTTGCACAATTCAAAAAAATGTAGTACTTTTGCATCGGAATTCCCGGTAGTCCCTGACGCAAGTCAAACTATCGGGTGTCGTTTTTATAGTACCCTTGCGTTCAAATTCGGTCGCAAAGGTACTACTTTTTTACGACATACACAAGTTTTTAGGCAAGAATCTTCAGAATTTGTTAAATTTGAATCCCACCTTCGTTCATTTCCAGAAGTAATCGTGCCCCCGTGCTAAGAAATTATATTCTGGACGCAAAAAATCTTCTTTTTTCTCTTATTTATTTGCATATATCGCAAATTTGTTGTACCTTTGCAGCGCGATTTTTAAAAGCATCGAATTCGATGGGATTAGAATTTATAGCCAAGAAAAACAAACGCTAAAAACCGAATACGGAGATATGGCTAAGACACAATCTATTATTGTAAAAGACACTACCATTCGTTCTTTTGTTCAGAACGGAATGGACTTTATCTGTATTACGGATATTGCAAGACAGAAGAATGCAGAAGATCCTAACGGAGTTGTTGGCAATTGGATGCGCAATCGTAATACACTGGAATATCTTGGTTTATGGGAGATGTTGAACAATCCCGATTTTAACCCCCTCGAATTCGAGGGGTTTAGAAACCAAGCTGGATTGAATGCTTTCACACTTTCCCCAAGTCGTTGGATTGAGGCTACACGCGCTATAGGACTTGTTGCTATGTCTGGCAGATATGGTGGCACATATGCACAACGGGATATAGCGTTTAAGTTTGCAAGTTGGGTTTCAGCTGAGTTTGAACTCTATTTGATAAAAGAGTTCCAACGTCTTAAGGAGGAAGAGCAAAAAGCTCTTGGTTGGTCGGCGAAGCGTGAGTTGGCGAAGATTAATTATCATATTCATACCGATGCCATAAAGGAGCATCTAATTCCGCAGGAAATTGACCAATATCATCGCTCGCTTATCTATGCCAACGAGGCTGACGTGCTCAATGTGGCGCTGTTTGGTATCACGGCAGAGCAACATGGAGAACCTCAATGCTGTCTTTATCAATGAAGGCATGCCGCAACAGGAGCGTCTCCATAAACTCAACCAAATCGCAATACAACAAATGACCGTGCTGGAGAATGTGGAAAGCAAGCATATTTTAAAAGTATAACATTACCGTCCCCTCTCCATGACGTAAAAACATAACTAATCTATCGGCCATATATGATCGATTAACTATTGCCAGCGGCAGCTTGTTGAGATTACGCAGAAATCCCTCACTCTCCGCAGGGTTAATGAAAAGGATGTCCTATAACGAGGCATCCTTTTTCAATTATCTAGAATTGATGTTTGGCACAGAAATTGTAGATGCACATGCGTGTTTCGAAAATGGCTGATATTAACTGTGTCTCTTATGTCCGTGCTACCTCTGGCAGCACGGAGACATAAATCAGTTGTGCCGGACTCGCTACAACAGATAGACATAAAGATTCATATAGCAGGAAAAGATAGTTCGGACGGAAAAGATTTGCATTTTATTATGCAAAGGGTTGAAGGCGGTTCGTTTATTATGGGTGCTACAAAAGACCAATACGATCCTGACATTTATACGGACAAACCTGCACACCTTGTCTTCCTTCCTCCCTTTTATATAGCAACCACAGAAGTCACGGTCGAATTATGGCATGCAGTAATGCCCGAACGCGAAATCATCAGCCCGAGGGGCTATCCGACCGTTCCGATTTCTTATGTCTCATGGCATGACTGCCAGGAATTTGTGCATCGTTTGGATAGTATTACGGGGCTTCCATTTCGTCTTCCTTCAGAAGCGGAATGGGAATATGCAGCACGAGGAGGAAACAAAAGCAAGTCTTTCCGTTTTGCGGGAGGAAACATAGCGGATAGTATAGGGTGGACTTATTCCTGTTCAGGAAACTGGAAACATCCGGTCGGGCGCAAGCATCCCAATGAATTAGGCTTGTACGACATGACCGGTAATGTTTCCGAATGGTGCCAAGATATTTATGGCGCTTATCAGTTAAGTACTCTTCCTAATCCGTGCGGCGCAGACACCGGATCATATCGTATTGTGCGAGGTAGCAGTTATGACGAATGTAATGCCAATAGCCATTTATCTGTACGTCGATGGTATAAGCCCGAAACAACAGCCGGATACATTGGATTCCGCGTGGCATTTACCTTACCGGATGATCCAATGATGCCGGTTCAACAGGAAGAACCTCCTTTGACTCGCTCCGTTCGCATTAAGGGAAAGAAAGTCCGATTCGTCTATGTGCCGGCGGAGCAACCCTATTATATATCCGAGGAAATAGAGAGTAGTCTATGGAGAAAAATCATGCAAAAAGATGCTCCTGATAGAATAAAAAGTATCGCTCTTGGAATGAGTAAAGCGGAACGTGTGCGCTTTGCTGAATATTGCAGCCGCTTGTCCAATGACGCTCTGTTTGTTGCATCGGCCGAACAGATTGTTGCCGCGGAACAGCAAGGAATTATAGATCCATTTCAGCCGGATGTAAGTCACCGGCATAAGAAACGGAATGTTCATCAAATCCAGCGAAAAAGAAAGGCTGCCGATAAATTGTCTCCTTGGACGGAATTAGTAGGTGTGAGACTGCCTAAACCGGATGATCCGGTGTTATTACAATTCAAGAAGGCAGACGATGAAACTCGTCCGCTCAGATTAGTCATATATTTATCAAAACAATGAAATACGTTATTTGGGCACTCAAACTACTGCTTGTATTGATTTTTTCCCTTTCATATCTCTGTATGATGAAGGTCTTGTATTGCGGCTGTTGGGCTTGCAATATTGGTGTAGCCATCGGAATTTTAGGACTCTTACTCGGACTATGGGATAGAGGTAGCGAGTTATACAAACTTATAAAGGAGGATAAGTAGCACCACAAAGTTTAGAAGTAAAAATAAACAAAGATTAGAAATATAATACCGCAAAGTTTAGAAGTGAAAATGCACAAAATTTGGAAATAATCTGTTTTTTATTTGCATATGTCAAAAAATCTTCGTACCTTTGCACCCGCAAAGGTTTGAAACTATGAATGACTATCGTTTCATAAACATTGATCAGGAGCCGACAGAGGAACAATTGGCACAATTGATGCGCGAGGTTGCAGCAGAAGCGAAAGAGCGTCATGACCGCGCTCACGCTGCCTATTTTGCGCATATCCGTCAAATGGCGCAAGCATTATGAGAAAGCCCGTTCTGATAGTTATTGCCGGTCCTAATGGGTCAGGAAAAACGTCTACCACTCGTCTTGTCATCAAACATGAGTGGGCGGAGCAATGTGTGTACATTAACCCTGATGAGATTGCGCAGAGCAAGTTCGGAGATTGGAATGATGTCAATGCCGTGCGTCAAGCGGTGGAGTATTGCGAAACATGGCGCGAACAATTGTTGCAAGAACGAAAAGATTTTATCTTTGAGACGGTTTTGTCTTCAGAAGGAAAAGTAGATTTCATGAAACGCGCCAAGGAGGCCGGCTATTTCATTCGAATGTTCTTTATCTGCACCGAATCGCCGACCATTAATGCTGCTCGTATCGCAAATCGCGTTATGGAAGGTGGTCACGATGTGCCAATTAAAAAGATCATATCGCGTTACGAGAAAGCAATTATCAACGCCATAAAGGTAGCCGGCTTTGCAGATAGAGCATACTTCTATGACAACTCAATTGAGAATCAAAATGCACAATTATTGTTCCGTACAATAGATGGTAAACTCGCAAAGCAATATGCGGATACACTCCCTCAATGGACGGAAACAATCATTGAATCAATAAGATAAAATCATCGCTTCGCCGCGAGTTTCGTCTATTGAAATCGGATTATATCCGATATTTTGCAAAAATCTTCTTTTTTCTCTTATTTATTTGCATATATCAAAAAATCTTTGTACCTTTGCACCCGATTTAAAAACCAACCATAGAACACTATGTAATCCCATTAAAAATAAGGTCTGCGAAGGAGGCATATTGGGTGATTATAGGGCGATTATTGTGTGATTATTGAGTGATTCGAAGCAATAAACATAAAAGGGATTACACTAAATACTATAAAATCAAACGATTATGGCAAGAGAGAGACTCACACCAGGCATAGAAGAAGTCAACGGCGCTACGTCCCCGGGACACATTCATCGCGTCAAACGTTATCGGGACGCACGAGGTCGCATCATTGGCGTAGGCATACAAGAGACATACGACGTGCTGCACCCGCGTAATTGGAAACAAAAGCCCGCTAAAGGTCAGGAAAAGGCGAATCAACTCCTCTTCCAAAAGGCATCGAAAATCATGGATAAAGCGCTGAGTGACCCCAAACTATATGCGTATTGGCAAAAACGTTTTGAGGCTCAGTTGTATGTCACACGCGGATCCAAACCTGATCCCTATGCTATCACGCTCCCAAATGGCACCAAAAAGCGATACAAGCGTTTCGATGCCTTTGTGCGTACTATGATTATGCAAGAACTCAAGTTAAAACATTCAAATCAATAATAATTTTTTCAAAAAATGGCATACACTCTTGTGTATGTCATTCTTTTTTTGTATCTTTGCAGCGTAATTTGGAAACTTTATGTTTAACCTTTAAAATAATGTATTATGAATCTGACAATTAATGCCGTAAATTTCGAGATGGCAGAGAAACTCGAGCAGTTTATTGAGAAGAAATTAAATCGTTTTGAGCGTCATCTGAACGCCGACGACAAAGTGGAGATCCGCATGTCGGTCATCAAGCCGCAGACGAATGCGAACAAAGAGGTGAAGGTACGTATCAGCGGGCTGTTTGCCGAGAAAGTGGCAGACTCGTTCGAAGAGGGTATCGACGCTTGCCTCGCCGCACTCGAAGGCCAATTGGAGAAACGCAAAAACGCATAATTTATGAAAAAACTCTTTTCTTTTATCGCGTGCGCGTTATTCAGCGTGGCGATGATAGCAGGTGAAAACGACCTGCTGTGGGATTACACGGAGGGTGCTCCGAGTGCTAATCCGGATAATGGGTTGTATTACGCCAGTAAGGTGACAGACGGACCCGGAACGAAGAATGGCCTTTACGGCATTAAGATGAACGGAAGCGGCTATGCTTATTTCACGAAAGCCGCCGTAGCCGGCAAATTGAAATTAGGTTTTGGTCCGCGTAGTGGTTCTAATGCCGAGAAAATGGTGATTCAGACCTGGTCCGGCGATCCGGCATCTTCCACCGTACCGACCGAGTTGACGAGTATAGACACGACCGGCGCTCAATCGGAGTATGGTTTCCAGATTGTGGAACTGACTGCAGAGCAGAACAATATCTATATCAAGCGTGCAGGAACGGTAGAGTCAGTACTCCAGTATCTCTCCTTCAAAGAGGATCAACCGCGTACGTTTGTTGATTTCAAGATCGAGTTCCGCGACAATCCTTATAGCGTGATCCTGCCGGAAGGCGGTGAACTGCCTGCAGGCGTGTCGGTAGACGGCACGTCTTACAACGGTGGTCAGCACGGTATTTATGGCGGTACTATTACGGTTCCTGTTGATGGTCCGGTGAAATTTACCATCGGTGCCTGCCAATACAGCGGTACTCCCATCGCAGTCAAGAAAGACGGTGCGGATTATGCTACCGTAAACAACAATGCCGCTTGCGGCGAGCAGAAACCGAGTTACAACCAATACGTAACTTATACCTACACGGGTGAAGCAGGTACGCTTACTTTTGAGTTGGCCGGTAATACCTATATCCCGTATTTCTTTGCAGAGGCTACGGAAATCACTCCGTGCCAAGTTATTTACAAAGACCAGAACGGCAATAAACTCGGCACATTCGACACTTATGAAGGTGCTACCTTGAGCAGTATTCCTTATACAGAGGCAGATCTGCCGGCTATCGGTGAAGGCAATGCGTTCCGCGGATGGTTCTACACCAGCGGAAAGAAAGCCGCAGAAGGTGATATTATCAACGGCAATACCACTATTCAAGCCAAAGTGACGCCGATCGAGACCGCAGTGATTGGAACTATTCAGACCTACGATTTCGCATCGTCTATCTTCTACCCGGAAGATCACGAGACGGTCGAGGTGAGCGGCGGTGCATTCCATGATGGTACGCACGGATGGTATTTTGCTGCAGACGGTTCGATCCGCGTACAGGTAGCCGGTAAAGCCGTAGTGGTTGTGACCCTCTGCAAATATTCGGAGAGCGGCGACGTCAAAGTGATGGATGGTGAGCAAGAACTCGCTACCTATCCGGTAGTGAAGAACGAGACCCCGGATGGTACGGAGTTGACGGCCCAATATGCAGGTGATGCAGGTTGGTTGACCATCAATTGGACCGCAAAGCAGTACATCCATAAAGTAGTCGTTTACAACGTATTGGACTTCCTGGAGAAAGATGAATATGGGTATTTCGAAGTGCCATCAGGTGATGCTGCGTCTTTCATTATGGCGTTGACGATGGCTCAGCCGGGCGATAAGATCTTCCTGCCGAATGGTTTGTATGATCTTGGCGAGACTTGTCTGACCACGATCAGTAAGAACAATATCTCCATCATCGGTCAGTCGATGGAAGGTGTGATCATCAAGAACGCTCCCGATGCATCGAAGGAGGCGATTGACAAGACCGCAACGCTGAAAATCAATAAGAATGTCAGCGGAACTTATCTTCAGGATCTGACGATCCAGAATGCGCTCGACTACTACAAGAACGATAACGGTCGTGCCGTAGCCCTTTGGGATCAAGGAACGAAGACCGTTTGCAAGAACGTGAAGATGCTTTCGTATCAAGATACGTACTACAGCAACCTTATCGGTGCCGTTAAGTATTTCGAGACGAGCGAGATTCACGGAACGGTTGATTTCATCTGCGGTGATGGTAGTGTCTATTTCTATGGCACAGAATTGGTATGCGAGCAGCGTGCAAAGAACGGTGGTGGAAGCGATGCACTCACAGCCAGCAATTGTGATGCCAACGACAAGGGTTATGTCTTTGAGCATTGTACGGTTAAGTACGCAGAGGGCATTGAAGGAACGAAGCCTATCGTCAGTCTGGGTCGTAGCTGGAATAACAAGCCGAAGACCGTCTTCCTCAATACCTTCCTTAGCGACGAGAATGGCGAGTTAGTCATGGTTAAAGATGCTTCTGCACAGAAGGATAAGATCCAGCGTTGGACGCTCGGTGGCATGAATGTCCTTCCTGAACTCTTCGGCGAGTATAACTCGGTCAATAGCGAAGGAAACGTCATCTCTCCGGCTTCGAACAATGTGACCTTCGTGCTTGGCAGCGAAGAGAAACAGATGGAGACCATCCTCACGGCTGAGCAGGCGGCTACCTATACGATTGATTACACCCTCGGCGACTGGGCAGCAACGGCTAAGGCTGACGCTAAACAGGAGGTTGCTGATAAGAGCCATATCGAGGCGGACGCTATCTATCTCGTTGAGATCACCGGTACTCCTTATCTCAAGAAGGGTAGCGAACTCATCGAAGATGGCTACACTTCGGAAGGCGATTACTCGCTGCGTAAAGCGAACGCTCGCGGAGGTTTCGGTTGGGCTGCCGGTGAGGAGCCGGAAGAGCAAGCTATCGAGAACACCGCAGCGGAGGCTGTGAAAGTGCAGAAGTTTTTTCGTGACGGACAAGTAGTCATCGTTCGCGACGGAAAGGAGTACAACGTTTTAGGTGCAGAGCTCTAATCGCGACATACTCCGGCTCGCCATACCCAGTATCTTGGCGAACATTACCATCCCCCTCGTGGGAATAGTCGATACCGCTATCGTCGGACATCTCAGTGATGCTGCGGCGATAGGCGGTATCGCCATCGGTACGATGCTCTTTGATTTGCTGTATTGGAACTTCGGTTTCCTGCGGGTCGGTACGTCCGGTCTCACCGCGCAAGCGTATGGGAAAGGTGAAAGGTTAAAGGTGAAAGGTGAAAGGGTTCCTCCGGAATGCCGGAAGATCCTCACGCAGAGCATCACGATCGCGCTGATAGCCGCTTTGGCGATATGGGCGATCCAATGGTTGTTTGTGACGGCGGTGCTGGCTGTCGTGCCTTGTTCGGCAGAAGTGGCTGCGGTAGCACGCGATTATTTTTTCGTGCGCATATGGGCGGCGCCTGCGACCCTGATGCTCTTTACTTTTAAGGGCTGGTTCATCGGCATGCAGGATACGAAAAGTCCGATGGCGGTCGATATCTTGGTCAACGTCGTGAACATGGCCGCCAGTTATTACCTCGCTGTCTATACGCCGCTGGGCGTAGTCGGTGTCGCGCACGGTACCCTCATCGCGCAGTACAGCGGACTGACGCTGGCGATCGGTATCCTCTGTATCAAGTATGGCATCATTCATATCGGTCTCAAGGAGATCATCGCCGCGATGAGATGGAACGAAGTCAAACGATTGATGTCGCTGAGCGGTAACTTGGTCATCCGTTCGCTCTGCTTCATGGTCGTCTATGTGGGCTATACCAGCTTGGCGAGTCAGTACGGCGACACCGAGTTGGCGGTGAGCAGCATTATGATGAAGCTCTTTATGTTCTTCTCCTTCTTCGTGGACGGTTTTGCCTATGCCGGCGAAGCGTTGGTAGGGAAAGCGTTTGGCGAGGTGAAAGATGAAAGGTTAAAGGTGAAAGGTATTGATGATGTAGTGCGTCACCTCTTTATGTGGGCGATAGGAGTAGGAGCGGTCTTCTCCTTGATCTACGGCGTGTTGGGGCGTGCGAATATTGAAATGATGACCAGTGATGAGACGGTGATAGAAGCCGCGATGCAGTATATCGGATGGCTCATCGCCATGCCGCTCATCAGTGCGCTGGCCTTTATGTGGGACGGCGTGTATATAGGTGCTACGGCCGGCAAACAGATCCGCAATGCGATGATCTGGGCGGCTGTTGGTTTTGTGGCAGGCTATTTGCTTACGTATCGTTGGCTCGGTGCGCAGGCGCTGTATATCGGTTATTTCGCGCATCTGATAGCGCGATCGGTTTATTTGAGTGTAGAATGGAAAAAAGTTGTTATATATTCTTATTAGCACTGCTTTTTCTTGGCTCGTGCACGAAGCATGACAGTGCCCGACGGGAGCAGGCGCCTATCAAGGTAAAGACGATGGTCGTGGCGCCGCAGACGGGTGGGGTGGTAGCGCGTTATGTGGGCGCTATCGAACCTGCGCATAGTACGCCGCTTAGTATGCAGACCACCGGTCGAGTAGTCTCGATCGCGGTGAAGAACGGTCAGCGTGTGACCAAAGGTCAGACCCTCTTGGAGGTCGATAACACGCAGGCGATGAATGCCCTCCGTACCGCGGAAGCTTCGTTGCGGCATGCCCAAGACGGTCATGACCGTGTGGCAAAGGTGCATGACAAAGGTGTCGTCTCCGACCAGAAGATGGTCGAGATAGAGAGCCAATTAGCCCGGGCGCAGTCTCTCTACGAAGCCGCTCAACAACAACTCAAAGAATGTACCCTTACCGCACCCTGTGACGGCGTCGTCGATGGCCTCAATATGGCGGTCGGTCAGACTGTTCTGCCCGGTACTACCCTCTGTTCGATTGTCGATATCAGTGCATTCAGTGTACGCTTCACCGTTCCCGAAGCAGAAATAGGTGCATTGCCGGACAAGGGACAAGTGGTCTGTGAGGCGATCCAAGCCGAACTGCCGGTCACGATTACCGAACGTGGTATCAGTGCGAATCCCCTCACGCATACCTATGAGGTCGTAGCCGATATCCAAGGCAAAGCCGCCGGACTCAAAGCAGGCATGGTAGCGGTTGTAAAGGTGAAAGGTGAAAGGTTAAAGGAGAAAGGGGATATCGTCATTCCTGCGAATTGTGTGTTGTTGAAGCCGGAAGGCGCGACGGTATGGGTGGCAGAAGACGGCAAGGCTGCGCGACGCCTCGTCACCGTGGACGGCTATCAAGCGGACGGTGTACGGATCACGCAAGGCCTGCAAGAAGGCGACATCCTGATCACCGAGGGATATCAGAAACTTTACAACGGTTGTGCCGTTGATTGTAAATTGTAAATGGTACATTGTTAAAAACGAGTAAACACATAGAAGGAGCCATGCGGCATCACGGAATCGTGATGGCGTTGTTCATTGGTCTGATGGCCTTTGGTGTATGGTCCTTGCCGCGGATGAACAAGGATGAGTTTCCGCAATTCTCTATTCGGCAGGGGCTCGTCGTGGCGCTCTACCCGGGTGCTACCGCCGATGAGGTGGAGCAGCAGGTGACGATACCGCTGGAGGACTATATCAACTCCTTCGAGGCGGTGGATAAGAAACTCACCTTCAGCATCTCCGAGGACGGCATGGCGTATGTCTATGTGATGCTGCGCATGGCGGATATCGATAATGAGGTGGCGTGGAATAAGATCCGCGCCGGTCTTCCGCTTTTGCAGAAGACTCAGATGCCGGCCGGTGTGTTGCAGACTGCGCTCATCGATGATTTCGGTAACACTTCGTCCATCCTCATCGCCGTGGAGAGCGACCAGCGCAGTCCGCGTGAACTGGAGCAATACACCCGGCAGATATGTTCGCAGTTACGTACCATTCCCGAGATGGGCAAACTGCGTATCATGGGTCAGCAGACCGAAGAGATAGCGATCACCATCGACCTCGAGCAACTATCCCGTTACGGCATCGAACCCTCTGTGCTGCAGACGCAGTTAGCCCTGCAGGGCTTGCGTACCGTAGGCGGTGAGCAGAGCGGACAGAACTTGCAGGTACTCATCCCTTATCAGTCCGAATATGAGATGCAGGAACAGATCGTATGGTCTGATCCCGTCAGTGGTGCGACCTTGCGTCTCAAGGATATCGCCTCCGTCACCCGTCGGTACCGGAAACCGACGCAGTATGTGACGTATGACGGTAGGACCTGCCTGATCCTGAATATGGAAATGGTGCCGGGCCATAACATTGTGGCCTTCGGTGAAGAAGTAGATAAACAACTGGCTGAGGCGGCAGTTCTCTTGCCTCCTGACATACAATTCCACCGCATTACAGACCAACCCAAAGTGGTGCATGACTCCGTGCTCTCTTTCTTAAGGGATATCCTCATCTCCATCCTGGTGGTCATTGCCGTGATGCTGATGCTCTTCCCGCTCCGTACCGCCCTCGTGGCAGCTACCGGCCTGCCGGTATGCACGGCGATCTGTGTCGGCTTGATGTATATCACAGGTATCGAACTGAATACGGTCACGCTGGCGGCGCTGATCTTCGTGCTCGGAATGATCGTTGATGATTCGGTTATTGTCATTGACGGCTACACCAACTACCTGGATCGTCATCATTCGCGCTGGTACGCAGCCAACGTCAGTACGAGTCTTTTGTTCGTGCCGATGTCCCTCGCTACGATGGCCATCTGCGGAATGTTCTTCCCCATGACCCGCATCATCACGGGGCCCTTGGGCGAGTTCGTGCAGTACTTCCCCTGGGCGGTCCTCTATGCCCTCGTTGCCAGTATCTTCTATGCCACCTGGGTGACGCCTTTCCTGTCATTCCGTTATATCCGTTTGCGCAAAGCCGATGAGCTGAACGCCGTGGAGCGTATCCAGAACCGTTTCTTCGCTTGGTTGCAGGCGGCGTATAAGAAAGGGCTGACCGCTTGTTTTGAGCATCCGTTCATCGTGTGGCTGCTCTTAGGCGGTGCGACGACCATCGGTATCGTGCTGCTCTTTAACCGAAACCTCCAATTGCTGCCCAAGGCCGAGCGCGAGTTCTTCGCCGTGGAGATCCACTTACGGGACGGTGCAACGGTCGAAGAGAGTGCTGCCGTGGCGGACTCCTTGGCTTCTATCTTACGCCAAGACAAACGCGTGCAGAGCGTGACCGCTTTTATCGGGCAGTCCAGCCCTCGTTTCCATGCGACCTACACCCCGCAGACGCCGGCGCCTAACTATGCGCAGTTGATCGTTAATACACCCTCCAGCAAAGCGACTGCTCATATCCTCAAGGAGTACGGCCCGAAATACGAGAACTATTTCCCGAACGCCTATGCGCGGTTCAAACAGCTGGACTACCAGGCGGTGAAGAACCCGCTGGAGATCCGTGTGCGGGGTGACGAATGGGAGACCTTGGCGCCTATCGCGGATAGTATATACCGTTTTATGGTGCGTCAACCCGAGTTAGTATGGGTGCATAGCGACTACGATCGTGTGGCGCCGTCCACGCGCATCGTGCTGAAGGCCGACGAGGCAACGCGCCTCGGTATCACGCAGACCATGCTCTCGCTCTACTTGCGTCAAGTGACCCAAGGGGCGACCCTCACCACGCTCTACGAAGGCAGTTACGGTGTACCGGTCGTACTCTATACCGCTCATACGGAGCAGATGGGTGTGAAGGACTTGGAGAACCTGCAAGTGCCGACGGCTATACCCGGTGTATGGGTGCCCTTACGCCAAGTGGCAAGCCTCGAACCCGCATGGCATCATACCGATCTCGAACGGCGGAATGCCGTGCGAACGATCACCATTGGTGCGGACCTGCGCGGTACGGTCAGTCAAGTGTCGGCGGAGAAGAAAGTGAAAGCATGGATCGATAGCCATCTGACTGAACTGCCGGAAGGCGTGACGATCGCGTATGGTGGTCTGACTGAGATCAACGGCTTGCTCATCCCGCAGATCTTATGGTCCATCGTGGCCGCTTTGGCGGTGATGCTCCTCTTGCTGCTCTACCATTTCGGTAAGATAGGCCTCGCTTTGCTTACCCTCTCCAGCGCCATCCTCTGCCTCTTCGGTTCGATGGCAGGGCTGTGGCTCTTTGACCTGGATATATCCATCACGGCAGTCTTAGGTATCGTCAGCCTCATCGGCATCATCGTGCGCAACGCGATCATGATGTACGAGTACGCGGAGGACTGCCGCAAATACAAACATATGACCTATCGGGAAGCGGCTTTCTATGCCGGTATACGACGGATGAGACCGGTGTTCCTCACCTCCGCTACGACGGCCTTGGGTGTGTTGCCGATGATCATCGCCGCGACCAGCCTCTGGATGCCGATGGGCGTCGTGATCTGTTTTGGAACGATCTTTACCTTACCGCTGACAGTGACTATCCTGCCGGTGGTGTATTGGAAAGTGCATGGGAAAGGTGAAAGGTGAAAGGTGAAAGGATGAAGGTCGTCGTTTTTGATAAGATGGAGGAATGTACGGAGGCAGAGGTGCAACGCATGCTGCCCCTCGTCAGTGCACAGCGACGCGAGCAGGCGCTGAAGTATAAGCATACGTTTGGGCAGTTCTGCTGTTTGAAGAGCTGGCTGATGCTCTATGAAATGTTGGATGAACGAGAAAAAGGATTGATGGATGAATGGGAATATAATGAATATGGAAAACCATCCTTTCACCTTTCACCTTTCACCTTTCACCTTTATTTTAGCATCAGTCATTGCAAAGCCGGTATTGCCGTAGCGATCGATGATGCTCCGATAGGAATTGATATCGAGACCATCCGGCATGCCAATGAGGACCTCGTCGAACGAACGATGAATGAGCAGGAGCGAGTAGGGATGGACGATCGTAAGTTTACACGCCTCTGGACGCAGAAAGAGGCCATCGTCAAAGCCCAAGGAACAGGCATCTATTCGTTTGAACAACTCCAAACGATATTGGACAATGGACATTGGACATTGGACACTTTTGAGAAAGACAATTATATATACAGTATAGCATATGGACAATTATGTAGTTTCGGCGCGTAAGTACAGGCCGCAGACCTTTGAGTCAGTGGTAGGTCAGCAAGCCTTGACGCAGACCTTGCAGAACGCGATTCGTCAGAACCGTCTGGCTCATGCGTACCTCTTCTGCGGTCCGCGTGGAGTAGGTAAGACCACTTGTGCGCGTATCTTCGCCAAGACCATTAACTGCCTCAATCCGCAGAACGGTTTTGATGCCTGCAACGAATGCGAGTCGTGCAAGGCCTTCAATGAGCAGCGGTCGTTTAACATTCACGAGCTGGATGCGGCATCGAATAACTCCGTGGAGGACATCCGCAACCTCATCGACCAGGTGCGTATCCCGCCGCAGATCGGTAAGTACTCCGTCTATATCATCGACGAGGTACACATGCTCTCGGCAGGCGCTTTCAATGCCTTATTGAAGACCCTCGAAGAGCCGCCCTCATACGCTATCTTCATCCTCGCGACCACGGAGAAACATAAGGTGCTGCCGACGATTCTCAGTCGTTGTCAGGTCTATGACTTCAACCGCATCACGGTGCAAGACACAATCGCGTACCTGCAGAAAGTGGCGGCATCGGAAGGGGTAACAGCAGACGAAGGGGCACTCAATGTCGTGGCACAGAAAGCGGACGGCGGTATGCGTGATGCCCTGTCGATCTTCGACCAACTGGTGGCTTTCTGCGGAAATAACATTACTTACGAACGCACGATAGAAGTGCTGAATGTGCTCAATGCCGACTATTATTTCAAGTTGGTAGAGCAAGCCCTGCAGCACGATGTGAAGGGCGCGTTGCTCCTGCTGAACGAGGTGCTGAACCACGGTTTTGATGCCGGCTTATTCATCACCGGTCTGGCGCAACACCTGCGCGATGTACTGGTGAGTAAGGATCCGCAGACGATCACCTTGCTGGAGACCGGCGATGCGATCCGGCAACGCTATGCGGCGCAAGCCCAACTTTGTGCTCCGGTATGGATCTTCCAGGCCCTCGACATTCTCAATACCTGCGATATCAATTACCGTACGGCGAAGAATAAACGCCTGACGGTTGAATTGGCTCTCATCAAATTGACCCAACTTGGTGTGCCGCAGAATATTCCGGCTGCGCAACCGGCGCCCAAAACTAGTCAGCCTAATACTCCAAGGACGACTAGTACTCCTAGTGCTCCTAGTACGCCGGCAGACAAGCCTGCCCCGCAGCCTACGGCTCAGCCCGCTGCAGCTCCGGTCATGCCAAAGATCCCTAAGATCGGTTTAGGGCTCGGGCCGAAGAAGAAAGAAGAGCCGGCTGCTGAGGCGCCGAAACCCGCCGCTGAACCGCAAGCACCGCAAAATAACCCTTTTACGGCTGACCAACTCAGAGACGCGTGGGTTGGTCTGGCTACAACCCATAAAGAGGAATTGCGTCTTCGGGAGCTGATAGAGAACTATATCCCGACTTTGGTGGAGGAGAACATGGCTCAGATACAGATGCCGAACCCCTGGCAACTCAGTCAGATGCGGTCGGCTATGCCTAAACTGATGGCCGAGTTGCGCCAAAAACTCAAGAATGACCTGCTGACGGTGCAATTGGTGCTCGCGGAGTATAATCAGGAACAGATGGCCTTTACCGCCGATGAGAAATTTGCCGTCATGGTACAGGCTAACCCTGTACTGGCCCAACTGAAAGAGAATCTTGATTTACAGATCGATTAATGGCTGACTTGCTGAAATATCTGCCGACGACCAAGAAGGAAACGGACTTGCGAGGCTGGGATGAAGTGGACATTGTCTTCTTCACCGGTGACGCGTATATAGACCATCCTTCGTTCGGAGCAGCCGTCCTCGGTCGTGTCCTGGAGGCGGCCGGTTTCCGTGTGGCGATCGTACCACAACCGGACTGGCACGGCGACTTCCGTGATTTCAAGAAGTTCGGTCGTCCACGCCTTTATTTTGCGGTATCGGCAGGCAGTATGGACAGCATGGTAAACCATTACACGGCTGCCAAACGTCGTCGTTCGGACGATGCGTACACACCTGACGGTAGGGCAGGTATGCGCCCCGATTATTGTACGATCACGTACTGCAAGATCCTTAAGCAACTCTATCCTGATGTACCGGTGGTGATCGGTGGTATCGAGGCCTCTATGCGACGCTTGACCCACTATGACTACTGGCAGGATAAACTTATGCCCTCTATCCTCGTGGATTCCGGTGCGGACATGCTGGTCTATGGCATGGGTGAACAGGCGATGACGGAAATAGCGGAGCGTGGCTGCGTACACGATATCCCGCAGACGGCCTTTCTGACGAGTGACAAGACCGAGATCCCTGAGAATGCCATTATGTTGGCTTCGCACGAAGAGGCGGTGCGGGACAAACGTACGCATGCGGAGAACTTTCGGCTCATGGAGATCGAGTCGAATAAGATTCATCAGACCACCCTCGTGCAGCCGGTAGGCAAGCAGTACGTGGTCGTCAATCCTTCCTATCCGCCGATCACGACGGAGCAACTCGATGCGATCTTTGATCTGCCGTACCAGTACACGCCGCACCCCAAATACAAGGACAAACGGATTCCTGCGTACGACATGATCAAGTGGTCGGTATGTATGCATCGTGGTTGTTTCGGCGGTTGTTCGTTCTGCACGATCTCCGCGCACCAGGGCAAGCAAATCGTTTCCCGTTCCAAGGCCTCCATCCTTCGCCAGATTGAGCGGCTCAGTCAGCTGCCGGACTGGCATGGTGTCATCTCAGACTTGGGCGGGCCGTCGGCGAATATGTACGGCATGCATGGTAAGGATATGAGCCTTTGCGAAAAATGTGCGCGGGCTTCCTGTCTGCAACCCGCGATCTGTAAGAACCTCAATCAGGATTTTGAACCGGTCTTGGATATTTACCGTACGGTGGATAAATTGCCCTACGTCAAGCATGCCTTTGTGGGGTCGGGTATCCGTTATGACCTGATGAACGAAGCCTATGCCCGCCAACTCATCACGCGGCATGTATCCGGACGACTCAAAGTGGCGCCCGAGCATTGTTCGGATAATGTGCTCCACGTGATGCGTAAACCGAGTTGGAACAACTACCTTCGCTTTCGGGATCTGTTCCTGCGGATCAACAAAGAGGCGGGACTCAACCAGCAGCTCATCCCTTATTTCATCTCGTCCCATCCCGGTTGCACAAAACGCGACATGGCGCAATTAGCGGATGAAACAAAGAAAATGCATTACCGGCCGGAACAGGTGCAGGACTTTACGCCAACGCCTATGACCCTTTCCACTACAATGTTCTACACCGGTATCAATCCTTACACGCGCGAGCCTATATATGTCGCGCGTACACCCGAAGAGAAAAAACAACAAAACCAATATTTTTTCTGGTACAAACATGGCAAATAAAAAGTATCGTATTAATCCCGAAACGCTTCAACTGGAGCGTATAGAACACGGCTTGCGTTATTGGCTGCGCCGTTCCGGCGGTTATATCATCGGAGGTATATGCCTTGGTGTCATCTTCTTCTATACCTTCCTTTATTTCTTCCCCTCGCCGCGGGAAGCGTCGTTGATGCAGTATAATCGCAACCTCTCGGCGCAACTCGAAGTGATGGATAAGCAGGTAGATCAGATGTTGATCGTCTTGGCGGACCTCTCTCAGCGTGACGATAACTTATACCGCGCTATCTTGGGGGCAGAGCCCATCCCGATGAGTGTGCGGCTCGGTGCTACGCAGCAGATCAGCTATTATGACTCGCTGGCGCGTATGACCAATACCCAACTGGCCGCTGATCTACAGCGCAAAGTAGATGTGCTGGAGAAAGAACTCTATGTGCAGGCGCGGTCGTATGACGAGATCCTTAAGATGGCGAAGAACCAGGAGACCCGTATGGAGAATATCCCGGCTATTCAGCCTGTGCTCAACAAAGACCTCAAGCGCATGGCATCCGGATATGGATGGCGTATAGATCCCGTTTATCATATTCGTCGTTTCCATGAGGGGATGGACTTTACCGCACCTATCGGTACGGAGATCTATGCTACCGGTAACGGTGTCGTCACCTATTCGGGATGGAAGCAAGGCTACGGCGAGACGGTCGAGATTGACCATGGCTTCAACTATAAGACGCGCTATGCGCATTGCTCCAAACGTAAGGTGAGAGTAGGGCAGAAAGTGCAACGCGGCGATGTCATCGCGCTGGTAGGAAATACGGGTAAGTCCACCGGCCCGCATTTACATTATGAGGTGCATTATCTGGATAAACCCATCGACCCGCGTAACTACTATTTTTACGATCTCAGTCCTGAGGACTACGACCGCATGGTTCAACTCTCATCGAATATGGGAAACATGCTGGACTAATAAAAAGAATCGCGTCTCATCCGAGGCGCGATATTCTTTCTAAGGCTTTCTCATCGAGTATTTTGATATGCCGTCCATCTACATCTACCAAGCCCTCTTGGGCAAATTGGCTGAGCGTTCGGATGGCGTTACTCGTGGTCATGTTGCTCATATTGGCCAGATCTTCGCGAGGCAGTAACATCGCCAGCGTCTCTCCGTCTTCTTCATACCCGTAGTTCCGGAGCAATAACAGCAGGCTCTCTGCCAAACGACCGCGTATATGTTTCTGCGTCAGGTTCACGGTCTGCAGCTCCGAGAAAGCCAAGTCCTTCGCCATCATCTGCATCACCTCGTAGCACAAGTTCCCGTTCCCGCGTACCATCGTTACGAAGGCCTCCCGACTGATGCGGTACACCACGCAGTCTTCAAACGCGCTGGCATTCGTGTTATACGCTTCTCCCGCAATGCAGGCACGGTAGCCGAAGATATCATAGGGCTTGAGCAAACGGATGATCTGTTTCTGCTGACCTATACCTTCTTTGTATATACGTACTTTCCCGCGAAGCAGCATCCACATATATTTCGACGTGTCTCCGTCGTGGTGGATGATATCGTTTTTCGAATAATAGACGGTCTCAACTAATGGACTGATTCGTTCACGCTCCTCCTGCGTTAAGGTATCCCAGAGTTCGTTATACTCCCACAGGGGTGCAAAATCCTCTTCCCGTTGTCTCATGCTATAGGTTATATTCCAATTCGGGTACAAAATTACAACAAAAATTGCATATATGCAAATAAAATCGCTAAAAAATTTGCGTATATAAAAAAAAAGTAGTAATTTTGCAGCCGATTTTGCGTCAATGAGTGAGAATGACCACTATATGATCGACTTGAAGCGTCTGCCGTTAGGCACGCATTCGTTTGATTTTCAGCTCGATGACGATTTCTTCGCTTCCTTGGAGAAGTCGGAAATATTGAATGGAAACGTGGTCTGTAAAGCGATGCTAAATCTCCGGGAGGAGGACTATCAGCTCAACATCGCGGTTCATGGAACTGTCTTTGTTGTGTGTGATAGGTGCCTCGACCCCATGCCCCTTGAAATAGACGACGAGCAAGAGATTTTCTCTGCAGACGAAGAAAATGACCATATGGTAAATGGCCAAACGGTAAATCTTCAGTGGCTCGCCTATGAAATTGTAAGTATCAATATTCCGATCGTTCACAGTCACCAACCGGGTGAATGCAACCAGCAAATGGAACTTCTCCTCCATGATCACCTTTGTGACGAGCCGGAACCCGATGAGATAAATGATTAAATAAATCGTAAATCGTAAATTTATAAATCGTAAATAACTATGGCACATCCTAAAAGAAGACAAAGCCACACCAGACAAGCGAAACGTCGTACCCATGACGTAGTAAAAGCGCCGACTTTGGCTACATGCCCGAACTGTGGCGCGCTGCACATTTATCACACTGTATGCCCGTCTTGCGGCTACTACCGTGGTAAATTGGCTATCGAGCAAGCTGAGGCTTAATGAAAAGTGAAAGGGAAAAGTGAAAGGTGAAAGGTGGTTTAACCTCCTTTTGCCTTTTCTCCTTGTAAAAATTACGCGCGCGTGAGCACGCACGTGACTCGTGAGAGCCACTTATGGAAAATTGAAAATTGCAATTTGAATTATGTACAACAATTCCAACAATGATGGTGAGCGTCGTCCGAGACCTCGCTTTCACCGCGAAGGGGCAGAGCCTGTAGGTCGTCCCCATTTTACCAGAGACGGAGAATCCCGTCCTCGTTTTTCCCGTGACGGAGAATCCCGTCCGCAACGTCCCCACACGGAACGTCCTTTCGGAGAACGCGCTGAGCGTCCTAACCGCCCGTTCGGTGGTAAGCCGAAACGTAACAACGGCCTTTATTCCGGTCATAAACAACAAGTATATCGGGAGCAACACGAAGATCCGACCAAGCCGGTTCGTTTGAATAAGTACCTCGCTAACGCCGGTATCTGCTCGCGTCGTGAGGCCGATGATTTCATTCAGGCAGGTGTTATTACCGTCAACGGTGAGACCGTAGATAATTTGGGCGCTAAAGTGCTGCCGACGGATGATGTCCGCTTCCATGGTCAGCCTGTTCGTCGTGAGCGTAAGGTATACATTCTGTTGAATAAACCCAAGAATACCGTTACTACCACCGATGATCCGCAGGAGCGTCATACGGTCATTGATATCGTACGCAGTGCCTGTGCAGAGCGTATCTATCCGGTAGGTCGTCTGGACCGTAATACAACCGGTGTGTTGTTGCTTACCAACGACGGCGACCTGGCCGCTAAACTGACGCATCCGAAATTTCATAAGAAGAAGATCTATGCGGTCACCCTCGATCGCGAGCTGGACGAGGTGGATGAAGCGATCCTTCGTGCCGGTGTCGTGCTGGACGATGAGCGCGTTATTCCTGATGCTTTAGAGTTCCCGAAAGCGGATCGTCGTCACATTGGTCTGGAGATCCACTCCGGTCAGAACCGTGTCGTTCGCCGTATGTTTGAGAAAGTGGGCTATAAAGTAGTCAACCTCGACCGTGTTTCCTTCGCCGGCTTGACCAAGAAGAACGTTGGTCGCGGTAAATGGCGTTTCTTAACCCCGAAAGAGGTGGCATTCCTGCAAATGGGTCAATTTTAAAGGATGGCAAACAACGAAAAATGGGATTTAACCATCACGCCGAAAGATAAACTGCTGGCGGTGGACTGGAAGGAGATATGGCGTTATCGCGATATGTTCGTGCTCTTTGTGGAGCGCGCCTTTCGTGTGGCCTACAAGCAGACGATCTTAGGGCCGCTGTGGTTCATCATCACGCCGGTACTCTCCGTCATCGTTTATGCCACCGTCTTTGGCGGCATCGCGAATATTCCGACGGATGGTATCCCGCCGATCTTGTTTTACCTGCTGGGTATCTCTGTCTGGGGCTATTTCTCCAGCTGCCTGAGCGCGACCTCTAACTCATTTGTTTCCAATGCCGATATCTTTGGTAAGGTCTACTTCCCGCGTATCATCATGCCCTTGGTGGCGGTGACGACGAACTTGCTGTCCTTTGCTATTCAATTGGCTATTTTTGCGGCATTCTATATCTATTATGCGGCTACGGGTACGGAGTTGACCATTCATTGGCAGGTAGTGCTTTTCCCGTTCTTGATGCTCTTGCTGGCCTTTATGGCGGTTGGTTTTGGTATGATCTTCTCTTCCATGACCACGAAATACCGTGACCTGCAGATCATGCTGGCGAAGATCATATCTTTGTGGGTCTATATCACCCCGGTCATCTATCCCTTGAGCATGGTGACGAACGAGAAATTGCATCTGGCCATGAGCCTTAATCCTGTCACGCCGGTCATGGAGGCCATCAAGTACTCCTTGCTCGGTCAAGGGCAGTTTAGTTGGCTTTGGCTGGCATACAGTGCCGTGTTTACCTTGATATTATTAATCTTCGGCCTTATGATGTTTAATAAGGTTCAAAAAAGCTTCATGGATACCGTATGACGCACGATTATTGGACCACGGAGATCTCTCCGAATACATACGCCAAAGGACTGGGCCTGCGCGAATTATGGCAGAAGAAATACCTGATCTGGCTGTTTATCAAGCGCGATATCACGGTGCAGTTCAAGCAGACGATCTTCGGTATGGGGTGGTATTTCATCTCGCCGCTCTTCACGATGTTCATGTATATCGTCGTGTTCGGTCGCATTGCGGAGATCCCGACGGATGATATTCCGCAGCCGGTCTTCTACCTTAGTGGTATCTGTCTTTGGGAGTATTTCTCGGAGTGCCTCACGGCGGTGTCCGGTACTTTCCAAACGAATGCAAACCTCTTTGGTAAGGTCTACTTCCCGCGTCTCGTCTCGCCGGTATCGGTAGTGGCATCCAAACTATTCCGCTTCTCCTTGCAGTTAGGGACGTTCGTCATCGTCTATCTGCTCTTTGTCTTCCGCGGCGTATCGCTCTGCCCGAACTGGTATCTGCTCTTATTCCCGGTCTTGGTGCTGATGATTCAGTGCTTGGCCTTGGGCTTGGGCTTGATCATCTCATCGCTGACGACCAAGTACCGTGACTTGATAAATTTCTTCGGCGTGTTCGTTTCCCTCTGGATGTATGCAACCCCGATCGTTTATCCGCTGAGTTACGTGACGAATCCGACGCTGCATAAGATCATGCTGCTCAACCCGATGACTGCTATCATCGAGACCTTCAAATACGGTGCATACGGAGCCGGTGAGTTCAGTTGGACATCCCTCGGCTACAGCGCAGCGATCATTGCTGGGTTACTGGTGATTGGTATCGCGATGTTTAACCGCAAGCAGAAATCGTTTATTGATACGATCTGATTTCCTGGCCTTGCAGGGTATAGAATTTTGCTCCGCGTTGGATGATGATTTGTTCGTCGCGGAGTATTTTTTTGCTCTCTATGTTCGAAGCCGGGCTTTCTACGCACTCATTATCCCATGTAGCAGGACGAATGCCTTCTCCCAATTGACTATAGAGCCAATTGATACGCCAATTGAATTTATCCAGAAAATCATTCTTGCGATTCGTTAAGTTACTGTTGTCGCAGTAGTTCTGCGTGCCGCGCCATTTATTGGCGTCTTGCACAGCCGCAGACGAGATGAGCGATGAAAAATCGGCTATTTTCGTACGGGTGTCATTGATCAGCGAATGGTAGTATATATACCAATATTCTTTTACTTTGACCTGAAACTCCGGCCATTGTGCTATCTGTCCGATCCAGTACTGCGCAAAACTCGGTGCTTCGTATATCCACAGTTCCCGATGGCGGTTATAGGCATTGCCGAAATCCCATACAGGACCGAAGAACCACTTGGCTTGCTGTCCGTTGATATCGCGGTCTTTGTATAGATAGCAACTCCCGTGGTACGACTCGCAATCCTCCATGATCTCTTGTACCAAGTAATATTTGGCGGCCTCATCGACATCCAGCATGCCCCATAACTGCTCAGCCGATGAACTATAAATGGCGTCATTCAGACCGTGCAATTGGGCCGTGATATAGTCGCGTTGAGTTTGCGAGAGGATCTCCGGGCTCTTCATCGTTACCATCATATGCTGCCCGTTACCTTCATCAAACTCCACATTGCCTTCTTCCCAATAGTTGTCTATCTCTACCAGCCATCCGCCGGTGACATCTTCTGTCGCCAGGTCCTCTTGCTCCGTGATGTTTACGCGTTTACTGCCTACGCGCACATGTTCGGTCAGGAAATACAAGCCCTCGTAACTGCCGTTTATCACCAATTCTACCGGTACGGTACGAGGCGTCCATTTTAGTCCGATCTGTTCGCTGAGGACGTAGCCTATGTAGTTCTTTAGAAATCCCAAGTTGTCATCCGCATGAGCCATCAAGCACCAATGCTTGTTACTCGGCATGCCTAATACCTTCTGTTTCGCATCGAATTTGATCTTGTACGGCTTCTTGTCAAATCCGTTCCAAGTCCAGTTACCACGTCCCTTCAGTTGGGCCGTAATAGGCGTTTGTGCGCTGCCAAGCGCCTCATAGCCGGTACTCAGCGGATCGATATATACCGTTCCGCCTTTGTAGTTCTCTTTGTCGCCAATAGATTGACCGTCATCCGTCGTGAGATAGACGATAGGTAAGGTACCCGTCGGTGAGGCACTGTACGCCATGAGAGAGCATAGCGTAATGGCGAAGAATAAGATGGATCGTTTGCTTTTCATTACATGTTTGCGTTATAATATTGAGGAAGACCTGTTACTTCATCGCCTAACCATGCCGGACGTTCAAACGGTTCGTTCTCATCGCCTAACTCTATCTCTGCCAGAATGCGGCCGTCCAGACGTCCATGGAAAATATCTACTTCCCATGCCCGCTCTTGACCCGCATAGGGTGGGGCAGGGATGATATAGCGCGTCTTCGAGATCGCACCGGGCAAACATAACTTCATTAACTCTTGCGCATCCGCCAAGTCTATCTCCCGTTCCCATTCAAATTTAGCGATACCGTCCCGTAACTTACCGGATTTTATAGTAAGGAACGCACGCGCGTCGCGTATGCGCACACGTATCGTCTTGCCGGGTTCTTTGCACAAGTACCCCTGTTCAATCTCGTAATGTTTGGTCGCCTCTGCCATAAACGCATCCGACGTCACCAAAAACTTACGCTCTATCTCTGTGTTATTCATATAAATAAACAAAAAAGGCATTCTTTTGGAATGCCTATTCTGCGGAAGAGGGGGGATTCGAACCCCCGGTACAGTTACCCGTACGACAGTTTAGCAAACTGTTGGTTTCAGCCACTCACCCACCCTTCCAAAATGGGCCATTTGCCAAAAGCGGTGCAAAGGTACTGCTTTTTTTTGACATGAGCAAATTTTTCTGCAAAAAAATGCAAAAAAGTGTAAAAAAAAAGAAGGATGTCTATACTAGAAACCTTTTGTTGTGCAACGTACAAAAAAGAAGGATGTCTCCCGACATCCAATCTTTTCATTTAACCTTAAATCTAATACCATGAAAAACACGATGCAAAAGTACTGCTTTTTGACGATATGACCAAATATTTTAATCAAAAAGCGCTATTTTTCTAAAAAATGCAAATTTTAGTTAGCAAAATGATACGATTAGTCGCATAATGAGAATAAATCTTCACGCGGGTTGACTAACATCACCGGTACTAAGGCTCGCTGAATCGCTTTGCGTTCCGGCGGCCCGAAAAGGATATCGTCCAGTCCGTAGTCTCTACTGGCAGTCAATATAAGCAAGTCGTGTCGAAAATCCCTTTGGCGTTCCGAGGCTTCACGTACCAGACTGAAGCTGTCTTTCTTCGCCTGCGCTACTTCATAGGAAATCTGTTCCCCCGTTCGTTCCATCACCGCTTTGATATGCGTCACAATGCGGTTCATATTTTGCCGTGCATGCGATCCGTAGTCATTGGCCTGCAGCAAGATGATATGTGCTCCAGTCTTACGTGCCAGATACGTGCAGATTTCCGCCTTATAGGTCTCTTCTTCCAGCATGGATACCGGTACCAGAAGTCGGTGCAAAGGTTTGATATTCATCGTATTGGTCACAAACACATAGGGACGCCGTTCCTCGCGACATTCGTTCAAATGTTTTTGAATGGTGCGCTTGTCATTCGCGCATTCAATCAAGCGGATATCTTCATTATTATCCCAAATCATCGTACCGACCAGTCTATGGTGTCCATTGTATGCCTGTATTGCCGTGCGGCGGCAGCATGACCGTTATAAGACGAAGAGAAAATATGGGTGTTGTTCAGTTCCGGACTCGCGCACATGAATAAATAGTTCGTCTTAGGCGCATTGAGCACCATGTCCAAGGTCGTGGGAGCCGGACAACGGATCGGACCCGGAGGTAAGCCCGGGTATTTGTACGTATTGTACGGTGAATCGACTGCCAAATGGCGATAGAGGATACGCTTGAGTTTGAAATCGCCTACTGCGTACTTCACGGTCGGACACGCTTGCAGCAACATTCCCTTGTGTACACGGTTGATATACAGACTCGCAATAAGCGGCATCTCGTTCTTGTTGTGACTCTCTCCTTCTACAATAGAAGCGATGATGGCTACCTCGATCGGAGTCAGACCCAGAGAATCGGCCTTGGCACGCCTGCTTTCGTTCCAGAATGTATTGTATTCCTTCTGCATCCGGTTAAAGAGCTGTTCCGGCGTTATATTCCAATACACTTCATACGTATTGGGGATAAACAGACACCGGCTGGTCTCTTTATTTAATCCGTATGGCGCAAGGAAAGCTTCATCTTCCAGGTGTTGTAGTAGCGTCACGCTGTCCATCATCAAGTGCGTTGTTACCTTGCCGGCCAAGTCTTCCCGGGTACGCACGAAATTATTCCATGTGATGCGTACCGGCGTTTGACGACCGTACTTAAGACGCTCTAGTAATTCTCTATCACCTATTTGCGCAGGAAAAGTATAATGGCCCTGTTCCGGATGATGAATCACCAGAAAACGGATATGCAGATTCAAATCGGTCTCCGAACTGATCTCGTAGTCCTTCCGCAGCAGATTAAGCACGGAGTCCAATGAGGCCCCTTGATAGATGTTGTAACTGTGCGGCTCGCCGTCTATGGAGCGGAAGTTGCATATGTTCCAACGATAATACTGCTCCGCAACAAATGCGCAAGCTATTACGGTCAACGAACCGATGATGATCAAAATGGTTCGTAGTATATATCTCGTTTCTACTTTCATTTTCCTCCTACTAATCGTTTGATCTCCGATAATTTATTCAAGGCCTCGAGTGGCGTCAAGTTATTGATATCCAAACTTGTAACCTCGTCGCGTATCTGCTCCAGAACCGGATCGTCCAATTGGAAGAAACTCAACTGCATCCCTTCGCGACTCTCTCCGATATGCTCGATAGGCTTGGTGATATCGCCGTTCTTGGAGGCCCGTTCCAGGTCTGCGAGAATCTGGTTGGCGCGCTCTACGATCGAAGCAGGCATGCCGGCTAACTTTGCTACATGGATACCAAAACTGTGTTCCGATCCGCCGCGAACCAACTTACGCAGGAAAATCACTTTCCCGTTGATCTCCCGTACCGATACATTATAGTTGCGGATCCGATCGAAGGTCTTCTCCATCTCGTTCAACTCATGGTAATGGGTTGCGAAAAGGGTCTTGGCGTGACCTTTGTTCTCATGGATATATTCCACGATCGCCCACGCAATACTGATGCCGTCATACGTACTCGTACCGCGTCCTAACTCGTCAAAAAGCACCAGACTCCGTTCGCTCAAGTTATTCAAGATCGATGCCGCTTCGTTCATCTCGACCATAAAGGTCGATTCGCCCAACGAGATATTATCGCTTGCTCCGACGCGCGTGAAGATCTTATCTACTATGCCGATAGACGCGCTCTCTGCCGGCACGAATGAACCCATCTGTGCAAGCAGCACAATGAGAGCCGTTTGGCGGAGTAGGGCGGATTTACCGGCCATGTTCGGACCGGTGATGATGATGATCTGCTGGCCGTTATTGTCCAATAGCACATCGTTGGCGATATACTGCTCTCCCGGTGGCATCTGTTGTTCAATAACCGGATGGCGGCCCTGACGAATGTCGATGACAAGGCTGTCGTTGATATCCGGACAAACGTACCGATATTCCGCGGCTACCGTCGCAAAAGAGAGCAAACAATCGAGTTGCGCCAGCACGTTGGCGTCCAACTGCATCTGCGGTACCCATTCGCTCAACGCCAGCATCAATTCCTGATAAAGCCGGTTCTCAATAATCTGAATCTTCTCCTCCGCCGTCGTGATCTTCTCTTCGTACGCCTTCAGTTCATCCGTGATATAGCGCTCTGCATTGACCAGCGTCTGCTTGCGGATCCACTCCGCCGGTACTTGGTCTTTATAGGTGTTTCGTACCTCCAGATAATAGCCGAACACATTGTTATATCCGATCTTCAGACTCGTGATACCTGTCCGCTCGATCTCGCGTTGCTGAATCTGCAGCAGGTACTCTTTGCCGTCGGACTGAATGGCGCGTAACTCATCCAATTCCGTATCTACGCCTCGCGCGATGATGTTCGGTCTTCCTTGTGCAATCGGCGGATCCGGCACGATCTCGCGTTCGATACGCATACGCATCTCGGAGCAAGGATCCAGTTCTTCGCCCAATAAGGACAGATACGCATTCTCTCGCGCCCCTTCACAAACCTCCTTAATAGGCTTGACGGCGCGTAAGGCACGACCTAACTGAACCATCTCGCGTGGACCGATACGACCCGTGGATATCTTGCTCACAATGCGTTCCAAATCGCCTACCTGTCCCAACGCGTCGCGTAAGATCTCACGTGCCTCGGGGTTCTTGAACAGGTGCTCCACTACCGTTTGACGGTTTCGTATCGGACGCACCTCTTTTAGCGGGAAAGCCATCCATCGGTGCAATAACCGTCCGCCCATCGGCGTGATCGTACGGTCAATAATATCGTATAACGTATGGCTCTCCGCTGTCTGACCGCCGATCAGTTCCAGATTGCGAATCGTGAAGCGGTCCAGCCATACGTATTTGTCTTCTTCAATACGGCTCAAGTGCTGGATATGCCCTGTCTGCAGGTGTTGGGTCATATCGAGGTACATCAGAATACCGCCTGCCGCTGTCACACCTGCCGGCATTTTGTCCAGACCAAAACCCTTCAGACTGCTGACACCCCATAACTTTTGCAAACGCTCCTTTGCCGTACTCTCTACCAGCATCCAGTCTTCCAGCTCAAAGGTAAAGAACTTGCTGCCGAACAGATTTTCCAAGTCCGCTTTGCGACCGCGGAGATGCAGTACCTCTTTCGGCGCAAAATTGGTCAGCAATTTGTCGATATAATCGCTGTCTCCTTGTCCTGCAAGGAACTCACCCGTCGATATATCCAGGAACGCCACACCGATCACATGCTTGTCAAAATGCACGCATGCTACCCAGTTATTCTCTTTCTGCGTCAAGGTCGTATCCGAATAACTGACACCCGGCGTCACCAACTCGGTCACACCGCGCTTGACCAGCTTCTTGGTCAACTTCGGGTCTTCCAACTGGTCGCATATAGCCACACGCAGACCCGCACGAACGAGTTTAGGCAGGTACGTGTCCAAGGCATGGAAGGGAAAACCTGCCATCTCTAAGGGCTGTGCCGCCGAACTGCCGCCATTCGAACGATGCGTCAGCGTGATATTGAGGATCTTACTCGCCTTCACCGCGTCCTCTGCGTACGTCTCGTAAAAATCACCGCAGCGAAACAACAACATCGCATCCGGGTATTGTGTCTTAATATCCCGGAATTGCTTCATCATCGGTGTCAATTCTTCTGCCATTATAATTTTTTCAATTTTCAATTTTCAATTTTCAATTACCTAAGATCCACAGTGATCTTGAGGTTATATCGTCTTCCTGTCAGATAGTTCGGACTCGCCCACTGGCTTCCATACGCGTCGGCTACCCAGAAATACGAATTCACATTTTTCCATCCCACTACGTTGAAAACCTCGAATTGTATCGCCCATTCTTTGACATGTTTCGCGCCTGGCGAACGCATAAACTTAGCGGTCTTCTCATTGAATACATACGTCGCTCCCAAGTCGATACGTTTATAGGTCGGCATGCGTCCCCATGACTGCGAATTACGCGGTGCATAGTACGGCAGACCTTCGGCAAAAATCATCTTCAAATGAAACTTCAACTGCGGTAACTGCGGGATATAATCCTGAAATAGCATCGAGAAATTCCATCGTTGCTCATTCGGACTGGGTATCCAATCTGACAACTGATTACTGAATGCTGACGGCTGAATTAACCGCTGTCTGGCTACCATCGTGCTGAACGATATCCAGCTGTCTGCTCCCGGTACCAACTCGCCGTAAAGTTTCAAATCCAAACCACCGGCAAAACCCTCCGAGTCATTCTTTCCGGAATAGCGTACGCGTACGTTATCCACCGTGTAACTCTCCATCCGGTCGATATATTTGTAGTACCCTTCTGCCGTCAACTTAAACGGTCGTCCCCATGCGCGGAAATAATAATCGCCGCCCAATACGACATGCACCGACCGCTGGGCGCGTAAGTTGCGGTTCAGCTGAAAGCGCGTCACGCTATAAGCATCCGTTATGGTGTCACGCAGCTCTTTGTAGAACGGAGCCTGATAATACAATCCGGTCGCCAAACGGAAACAGAAATCGCGTTTCCATCCCGGAATCCATTCGATCGAGGCACGAGGGGAGGGGAGGACTTCGTTGTTCCAACTCCACCATTGAAGTCGGCCTCCTACCGTCAAGATCCATTGACCGGATGGTGTATGCCATTTATGCTCGTTCTGCGCATAAGCTTGCACACGCGCACTAAGCATCGAACTGTCGCCACGCATCGCGTAATAAAGCGACATCGTATAGTCGTCATTCGGCATCGAATAACCGGCTGAATCACGCCATTCCCATTCGTTGATATGGTCGCGTATCATCTCTGCTTGGCCGCTGACACCCCAACTCAATTTATTCGCACCCCGTGTCCAGGAGCCGTTATGGGCCAGCGTTACGACACCTGCCTCCAGGTAATTGCGGGCATGCTGATGAAAAACACCCGTGCCTAACACCGAGCTTTGACCTTCTGACGGATTCACTTGCTCTGCCAAGGCCGAACTGCCGCTTGACTCTTGCCCGTTCGATAGCACATACGCGCCTGTGATATCAAAATTCTCACGCTCATTGGAGTAAAAGCCGCTCACGTCAAAGCCGATCTCCACTTCGTCGCTCATCTGTCCTTTTGTACTCAGGGCTGCAAAAGTTGTCAAGAAGCGGTCTTTCTCCTGCCCCTCATAATAGATATTCAAATGCTTGGCATTCTGTCCGCCAAACGACTCACTCAGCGAGTCCGGCGTGAAGCGGAAATCGTTCATACTCACATTCCCCAAGAACGACATCCTCCATGTAGGTGCCACTTTCCAAGTCAAGTACGTTTGGTAGTCCAGGAACGTCGGCTCATAATTGCCCGCCGTCGATAAACCGCCTAACATATACTTGCTCGTCTTGTATCGCAAACCATGCATCTGGCTGTACGTACTGTCGCCATGCCCTACATATAACTGCGCCCCTAAAAGGCTGGCACTGATGCTCGCCTCAAAGGCTTTCGGACGTTTGTACGTGATATCCAGTACCGAGGACATCTTGTCGCCGTACTGCGCGCCAAAACCGCCTGCAGAAAACTGCACATTCTCTACCATTTCTGGGTTCACAAAACTCAAACCCTCCTGTTGACTGCTGCGAATAAGCAAAGGACGATACACTTCGATACCATTCACATACACCGAGTTCTCGTCAAACGATCCGCCACGTACGTTATACTGGCTGCTCAACTCATTTGTTTGACTCACACCGGCAAACGTGATCAGCAGACTCTCAATACTTCCGCCCGTAGCATCCGGCATCACACGCGTGGTCGTCGCATCGATCGTCTCCATCGTTCCTTGCGTATGCTTGATGCCGCGCACTTCGATCTCTGTCAGGACCTGCTCATCTGTCAGCATCTGAACATTGATATTCATCACGTCCCGCAAGTCAAGAATACGTTGCTGAACGGTCGTATAGCCGATCATCGAGAAACACAGCACCACGGTATCCGCCTCTTCCATCATCAACTCATAGTACCCGTTTTTGTTGGTGGCTGTACCGATCGGCCGGTCACTATTAAGTACCGCCACATTAGCCAATTCGATACCCACATTGTCTTGATCCACGACGTACCCGTACACACGCGCATTGCGCGCGTACGCAGAAAAAGTACAGAGAATCAGTACCAACAAAAAGTTTACTATTTTTAAGATTTTGCCCATTTTGTGCCGAACGTACTTATGTACTGGTCAAGTACTGGTCAAGTACTATGTAAGTGCTATGCAAAAAATATACGATTATTAAGATTTTACCGTTTCGTTCAATCCTTCAATATAGTTCGTTAACTCCTCTCCTCCAAGTCCGGTTTCGGACGAGGTCACAAACACCGGCGGTAATTCTTCCCATTCTTCCAACAAACGCGCTTTATACGCTTCTACGTTCTCTTTCAGACGCACCTTACCCAACTTATCGCCTTTCGTAAACACGATCGCAAACGGTACACCGTTTTCGCCCAGCCAATTGATAAACTCCAAATCGATCTTCTGTGCCTCGTGACGACAGTCAATCAGCACAAACAAACATACCAGTTGTTCCCGCATCAGGCAGTACCGCTCAATCATCCGCCGTAACGCCTCACGCTGTTTCTGTCCCGCTTGTGCGTATCCGTAGCCCGGTAAATCCACCAGATGCCATTCGCTGAATACTGACTGCTGAATACTGACTACTTTAAAATGGTTGATCAACAAGGTCTTTCCGGGTTTCTGACTCGTCTTTGCCAACTTCGGATTGTGGCAGAGCATGTTGATCAAACTCGATTTACCGACATTACTCCGTCCGATAAACGCGTACTCCGGCAGCTTACTCTGCGGACAACTCGCCACATCCGGCGATGAGATGATATATTTGGCTTCCTGTATCATAATTGTGTTTCTTGTCCTGTAAGGGTGTATGTTTTGCTACCGCGTACAATCACGATTTCCCCTTCACGGAGAACCTTCACGGCAGATGGTCGTTTTTCATCCTGCACCCCCTCGATATCTTCCCAACTGCCTTTATGGGCTTGGAAAGGCATGCTGACGATACATTCGCCCACTTGCACCGATAGTTTGTAGAAACCGTTTTTCAGCGGAAGGATATTGATCGCCTCGCCCGGCTGTGCATCGACTGCGCAGACATATTCCGGCGTCTCCTCAATCTCCCATGTGCTTATCCACGCGCTGTCCACTTGCATGCCTTGGATGTCTTGGTTGTCATAGTCCCGCAGGTAATAGCGCAGAACGTGTGCGCTGTTATCGGTCTCCAGATGCACCCACCAAACACCGGCTTCCAGACAGTAGTCATAATCTAAGCCGTTGAAGTAGAACGCATACACCTTCACGCACTCGCCGAAACGCAGCCATGCTAAATACTCCTGCTCGCTCATGCCGACTAACGGACTCAGATCAATGGTGTCGCCGTCGCTTACTGCGGCCCCGGCCAGCAGCGTGCGGTGATCGTCGTACGCCGAGATGATCCACAGACTGTCTGCGCTCGCCGGTTCACCGGCGTTTTTGATATCTAAAATAAGGTGGTGAGGATTGATATGCATAAAATGAACCTCTATATCCTCATACGCCTCACACTCGCCTTCATAGTAGAAACTGTTGCTCCAGTAGTCCGTCCCGTTGATCCACGCCACGCATTGAAACTCATTTTCCGACTGTCCCAAGAGAGGCTGAATATCTATATTTTCGCCCGGCTGCGCATCCGTGTGCATGTAAATGGTAGCGGGCATGGCGCACGAATAATTCTTTCCTACAATCCAGACGCTGTCCACGTGCGGCGCCGCTGTCTTGCCGGCCTCGCGGATAGAGTACTGCAAGGTATGCGGAGCCGCTATTTTTACATCCCCCGTAAGGATATCCAGTTCTTTGGAAATGGCTCCGTCGCGCTTGTAGAACTGTTTGACGATACACGAATCTCCGCCCTGCGCGTAGAACCTATAATATCCTCTCTCCAATTTGGAGACATTGATATAATCGCCGCTCTGCGCATGAAAAACCAGTACTTTTTGGGTCGTGTCACTCGCAGAAATAATCCATCCGCTGTCCATCCGGAATGTCGCGCTGAAACGGACTTGCAGCAGATTTTCTTGCGCAACAAGGTTCACGGAAATAGGAGTGGTAATCGTTATTTCTTCCGCATGAATACTACCATTCCCCGCCAATAAAAGAATCGCTAATATCCGAACAAAATGTTTCATATCTTTCGGCTATTCTCTTTCCCTATTCACCTTTTTTGCCCAAAGTGCAAATCCGCAAAGGCATCCGATGGTAACCAAGCCTGCGATGACATAGCCGATCCAGCGGTTTTGAGGCGCAAGAGCCAGACCTTCCGGTGCGATAAAGATATAACTGCCGCAGACCATCGTCATGAACAGCGCCGGAATCAGCGCTATCAAATAACCAAAGCGGGATCTTCCTCCCCCCCTTGTGCGGGTGAAGAGCTCTGCTCGATCGGACGCCCGGTGGTCGTCCGTAGAACAAAGCGGGGTGGGGTTATTTCTTTTATACAGCCAAACAGTACCAGCCCAGAGGGTGAAGGTGGCGAGTGTCTGGTTCGTCCAGGCGAAATAACGCCACACGATGTTGAAATCCACAAACACCATACCGAACACGCAGAGGAAGAGCGGCAAAGCGATAATCAGACGCTTCGGGATAGGACGTTGGTCCCATTTGAGAAAGTCCGCTACGATGAGTCGTGCAGACCGCAAAGCCGTGTCTCCGCTCGTGATCGGTGCCGCAATTACACCGATGATAGCGAGGATGCCACCGACTGTACCGAGCCATGAACGGCTCACTTTATCGATAACGAGCGCTGCGATGTTAGCGCCCGGATGTTCAGCTGCAAAAGCCTGCAGTCCGTCTATGCCGTACACTCCGGTCTCGGGATCGGCAAAGAACGTACCGGCTGCAGCTGCCCAGATGAGGGCGAGGATACCTTCCGCCACCATGGCACCGTAAAAGATCCAGCGTCCCTGACGTTCGTTGGTCACGCAACGCGCCATGATCGGACTTTGCGTGCCGTGGAAACCCGAGATAGCACCGCAAGCGATACTTACGAACATCATCGGGAATAAGGGCAGTCCGTTCGTCTGTCGGTTCTGTAAACCGTCCATCACCTCCGGCATTTCCGCGCCGTGCCAGCCTAACATCACTACCATGATACCCAGGCCCATAAACAGCAATATACCGCCGAAAATAGGGTAGAATCGACCGATCAACTTATCCACCGGCAACACCGTTGCTAAGGCATAATAACCGAAGATGATCAGCACCCAGGCGATAGGAATGGTCGACATCCCAAATTGGAACGTAGAAAGCGGAGCAAGGCCTTGCAGCAAAGTCGCCGGACCGCTAAGGAACGTCGTTGTCAGCAGAATAAGCAGCACCAGACTCAGTATTCGCATAAATACTTTTACTTTGTTGCCCAACTCGTCTCCCACAATGTCCGGTAACGAAACACCGCCTTTACGGATCGACAGCATACCGCTTAAGTAGTCATGTACACCACCGGCGAAAATCGTACCGAAGACGATCCAAAGAAAAGCGGCAGGACCGTAGAAAATTCCCATAATGGCTCCGAAGATCGGACCTAAACCGGCAATATTCAGGAATTGTACCAGGAAAATACGCCATGGTGCCATCGGCACAAAATCTACGCCGTCGGTCTTCGTTAACGCAGGAGTCTTACGCTCCGGTTCAATGCCGAAAATCTTCTCCACCAATACGCCGTAGGTCAAGAATCCTACTACCAATACAATCAACGCTACAATAAAAGTTACCATACTAAGCCTAATTTATAATTAGGCTGCAAAATTACTACTTTTTTTTGACATGTGCAAATAAAATGTGTAAAATCGGATTCGGAAATTGCAGTTTACTGCAATAATCGACAGAGCGAAGCGGCGGAGAACCCAGACCGGTACTGCGGTTTGAAGGCCGTAGCGCCTTCTAAAAGAACAAGGACACCGTTTGGTGTCCTCGTCTTTTATGTGGGCGTTTACGGATTCGAACCGCAGACCCTCTGCTTGTAAGGCAGATGCTCTAAACCAGCTGAGCTAAACGCCCGTCGTTTTATTGACTTTAGAGCTCTTTTTCAAAAGCGGGTGCAAAGGTACTGCTTTTTTTTGATATGTGCAAATTTTTTTGAAAAAAAATGCACTTTACCCCTCATTTTTTTGCAAAAACCCTGTAATTATACCACTTTTTGTCCTCAAAACGGCTAAAAATGGCATAACACAGCACCGTGATTCCGACTCCAACAACCACGCCCGCAAAGACATCTTTGGCGAAATGTTGGCTCAGATAAATACGACTATAACCACCCAAGGTTGCTAACGCAAAAAGAACAATCTGAACTAGGGACCTGGCGAGCCTAGGAATCCTAGGACTACTAGTAAATAAAATACATACCACAAATGCCAAAGCAAAAAAGCTCGTCGTATGACCGGAGGGGAAGGAAAACCAATGGTTCATCTTTACGCCTTCTACCAACGGCAGTTGAGCCTCTGGCATAAACATTTCAAACCACGTCACCGGACGCGGAGCATTGATGATATGCTTGAGGACTTGCGTGGAGAGCGCCGATAGAATCATGGCAGAGGAAGCAAAAACGCCGTTCCCTATACTGCTAAATAAGAGCAATCCGACACATACCACATACGGAAACCACTCCGCCACATGCGTGTAATACCTATAGAATATATCACGCGCGGGCGTATGACGGTCGCATAGCAGCAGATGTAACTCCCCCTGAGGAATATACAAAAGGGCTAAGCCCAATACTGCAACGAGTATCAGGCTTAGTCCTATAAAAATGGCATTTTCTTTAAAAAATCTTTTCACTCTTTAATTCTTTCAATCTTTCACTCCTTACTGCACTCTCTGTCCGTAGATATCAAACGTCATATCTCCCTTGATAATACGGAACTTATTGTTGATAAGTACCTTTTGTGCAGGGGCATTGTTTGTGTTATCGTCAAGAGGCGGAAGTTTTTCTATAATCTGCGCGCAAGAAGGCAGTACCATACCGCTCTTATCGGTCAGCACGACATAGACAATGTCACCTTCTTTAAATGAAATACCTTCACCCAGATACAGGATAGAAGAGGTCGCTCCTTCTACTGGCTCTCCGTTACGGTACCATTGATATGCCGTAAAATCATAACCCTTGTTCTGATAAACTGCCAGCACGTTGTTGAACTTAAACAGGAAAATATCACTCGGATAATTGACGGTAAAATGAAGATTGAATTCCTTTGTACCGCAATTAGCGTCTTCTACGATAAGTTTTCCCGTGTAGTGACCCGGTGTCTTGAGTTTTTGCGTAGGCAATTCAATTTTGCCATTTGACACTTGCTCGTTAACACCATTAGCAATGGTCACTTTCTCATCAATCAATCCGGGAACAACGAACCGTCCTTCTTCATTCAAGATCTCTCCTTTGGATTTGGAGTAGTAAAGAGTCATAATACTGTCTCCCGGACAGATGCTCTGCCCGTCTCCACTAATCGTCAGGTCCATACATTGAATGACATGCACATAATAACGTCTATAGTGAGAACATCCGTACTCGTTGATACTCTCATCTACTACATCTGTCGATGTTGTGTATGGAATACCGTTATAACCATATACGATATCTTTGTCTTCCAAAGTATCTTTGATTTCTTCCGTTTCGCGGCGATATTTGACCATATTCAGTACTACATCGTCATAACAATTTTCTTGTACGGTATCTATCTTACCATTCGCAATCAGATCGTCATAGTAGGCAGGATTCATTTTGTATGCTTCGATGCTGATACACGTATCCAACACCACCTCTCCTACAAGCGTATCCGGACGATAGACAAGGAAGGAACAAGAAACAGAACCTAACTCCACATCCGCTTCATTGGTACATACCTGATGACCGTAGAGTACAGCCGTCACATCGTACCAGCCCGGAGAGGTATAGGTATGTTCGGTTTTTACCGGACCAGATTTTATGGTCGTTCCGTCGCCGAAGTCCCAGTCTACGCTCGAAATCTCATCCGTACCCACATTGGCATCAAAACTCAGCGTGTTACCAAAACAGAACTTCTGATCGTAAATATACCCGTCGGTAAACGCAATACCCCCAATATTAATACCTTGTTCCACTGCGGATGAACCGGCAGAGTAGGCATAAGACTCATCATCGCCGTTACCATATACGGTAGCCGTGAAGCCCTTGCTGTTTTCCAAGCGGAAGACACTGTACTGTTTTGTACTTGCATCACCAATCTTGGCGCGTGCGTAGGAATAGGTCGGGTTTCCGGGAACGGGCGTCCAAACGAGCAAACTGGTCTTGTCCAGTTGGGTGGCACCATAGAGCGCAATGAGTTTGGTGTTCTGGCACGTAGCTGTTTCGGTCACGACATTGAGGAAGTGATCCTTAGTCTTGTCGGTATAACACGTACCGAAAGTGATCTTGTTAATCTTCTGCTGGATAGGTGATACCCATACCGAGGACGGGTCACCTTTACCACCAACGATTTCAGTGCCATCATTACCTTTGAACGAGTTACCGGTATCGTAACTATAGACGGCACAAGGACAAGAAGTCTCAATGTATACTACATCTTGCGTAACGACTAAGTCGCGATGACTAGTAGCCGTATCTTTGGCCGCAGGATTAGAAGCACCTTGCAGCATAATGTAGTAGGTCTCACCTTCGTTGATAGTGGCTTGGGTGTAGCCGTCCACTTTAATCTCGGTACCGCGTTGGGTAGCGGTGATACCGATGAGGTTTCCGTTCTTCTCCAGCGAGCGCGTAGCGATAAACTGGGTTCCCCAATATTCTACCGGCATCGGTTGTTCAAACAAGCAGTCACGGGCAGCAATACCGGTCGGGATATTGGTGATAGGTACGCCGCAATAAACCGCTATCTTCTTGCCATTACGAGCGGTGATGTGGGTACCGGCAAGACGATCACCCTTCTTAGTTACCATATAATAGGTCTGTCCCTGGTTGAGGGTGATGGAGTAGAGCTGTCCACTCAGGTGTCCGTCGAAGGTATCACCATTCGGAATGATGTCGATGGTGGTGTTGTCTTCTGTACCGAGAATAGTGGTCAGACCTACCGCATTCGCGAAGTCGCTTTTCACCTTTGACCAGTAATCCTGCGTGTAGTATTCGCTTCCAAGGGCGGTCATCGGCAAGATGTTACTTGCATCCATCGAGTGTAACGAACTCAAGATGACATAGACGGATATCTTTTCTGTCGCCGTAATGTGCAGTCCGTACATATTCTTCTGACCTGCCAACGTAGATACGTTATTCGCGTCGGTCATCGTTGTAGGATACCATTTGGAGGCGTCCATTGGCACTTTTATCATACCTTGGTTAGGATTCGTCTGAGACGTAGTACCATTGCCGAACTCGTTCCATGAACCGGCTGCCACCTGCTGGGTGATGTTGATGGCATTGTTCAGTCCACCCTGGATGTTGACCGTACATGCTTTCTCAGCCGAGATAGCGATGTAGGGCGCAGGGGTAGCCTTGTCAGGCGAGCATACCAGGGTAGAACTAACCCAGAACTCCTTTCCCTCCGTGGACGATTGTCCCCATGCCTGAACGGCCATGCCCACGAACAAGTTTACTACAAATAGCGATTTAATAAATCGTTTCATATCTAATACGTATTAATTTCTTTATAGTATCTCGATCTCTACACGTCTATTATTCTGACGACCTTCTTCGGTATCATTCGTGTCAATCGGTTGACTTTCACCGCGACCTTCGGCCTCCAGACGATCCGCTGCAATACCGCGCTCAATAAGGTCTTTCATTACCTCGTTCGCACGACCGTCAGACAACTTCTGGTTAGCTTCGTCTTTACCTACGCTGTCGGTATGACCGATAATCTTGATACGTACTTGCGGGTTACGCGTCAGATACATATACAGGTCGTTGAGTGCCTCTTCCGAGCGAGGGAGGATACGGGTCTTGTTGGTCGCGAAGAACAAGTTCTTAACGATGAAGACCTCACCCTTCTTGATCGGCGTCAACTGTACATTGAGCGAGTCGCCGATATTGGTGATTGCCATATCCAAAGTGTCATAACCCATCTGTGCGATATGCAGACTGTACTTCGGACCTTCCTGCAACATCTGACGTGCTGAACCGTTCACGGAATCCGTTGCGAGGCTGTAAGCCGGATCTTGGGCTCCGCTCTTACGGATCTGTATAGTTGCCGGAATAACCATACCGGTCTCCTTATTGGTTACACGCACGCGCAGTACTGGACGATGGCGCAGAGCGATCGTTACATATTCGGTCGTACCTACGTTCTCTATGTCGAACGATTGCATACCGTCATAGTAGTTCTCTGCCTTTGCGGTAGCTGTATAAGAACCCAAGGCATGTTTTTGACGCAGACCCTTCGGCGTGATCTGTTTCTCACGCAAAGCAATCTTACCCGTCTTAGTGTCCTGCGTCTCAACAAGAGCCAACGGCAGTACTTGATTCGTCTCTGCATCTATAACGCTGTAGATGGCGTATGCAGGAGGAGGCGGAACAGGACGAGCTGTCTTACCCGGTACCTCAAATTGGATGGCAAACTTAGCGCCAACAAATAGGTTGTTTAGCATCGTGTTGCCGTTCATCGCTAACATGGTGTTGGTGTTCTGTACTTCTACCTTATCAGCTGCAAAATCTACCGGATTCGCTTTGGGCGTAGCATTGCTATTGAGTACGCCGTATTCTGCGAACAAGCTTACACGGTAGTGGATATGCTCTTGACCGAACGGCAGACGCTCACCCGGTTTTACTTTTGCTTTCTTTGCCTTCGGATCCGGTTGCTTCTGTAGCCATTCGTCCAAATCTAAACCGATCTCGGCAGCCGCACTGATATCTACCGGTTTGAAGACCATCGGCTGCTTCGTCTGACCGTTTAAGTCATAGATGCCCATGCCATAAGGATCGATGAATGCCGGATCTTTGACCGTCACATCGTACTGACCTTTCTGACTGTACCCCATCGGTATACCATAGTGCACTTTAGCTCCCAACAGGAAATAGATCTTGTCGAATTGTGCACCGAACATCAACGGCAAACCGATCTCTAGCATGTTACGGGTCTCACGCAGATCATCGAATAAGTAGTAATATTCGGCGTTATAGTTCTTGTCAATACGCTTAGCCGTAAAGCCGTAATCCGAAGTCGAGTTCAGGAAACGGCAATCCAAACCGGTCTCAAATAGAAAATGACCGTATTCGAGACTGTAAGTGAGGTCTAATCCGGCACCAACGCCACCTTTCAATTGCTGTAAGGCATTGCTTTGGTTAAGCGTACCTGCACCGTAAAATTTACCATCTTGGATCTTATCCATCATAGCCGCATAACCGGCACGGAAACCGAGATTGAAATAGGAAATAACTTCGGTCTTCGGATTCTCCAGACTCTCCTGATACTTCTCGTAGTCACGGATAGCCTTCTCCTCTTTTGCCTTACTCTCGGCCTCTTTCTTGGCTTGCTCTTCCGCACGCTTCTCTGCTACTTTGGCGCGCTCCTCGGCTGCCTTTTCGCGTTCCTCTTGTTTCTTGGCGTTCTCTTTGGCTGTCACAGCTTTCTTCTTGTCCGCCTCTTTCTTCTTGGCGGCAGCTGCTTTCTCCTTCTCGCGCTGTGCTTTTTCTTTCTCTTTAGCCTTCTGCGCCTTAGCCTTCTCTTGCTCACGTTTCTTCTTCTCAGCCGCTTTCTGTTTGTCTGTCTGACCGGCTGGTACCGGCTCCGGCATCGCATAAACGGCGATAGGAGCGCAGTTCAAACTAAGGATAACTGTTGCAATCAGTATGTTGTGCAATAGATTTTTCATATCTGTGTTCTCCTACTATTAGCGGTTATTGAATGATAAACTTGAAACTACGGGTCTTCTTCTCCGTCACTACACGAAGCATATACAATCCGGGTTCTGCCGGAGTGTCAATCGTGCAACCTCCGTTCGGAATGTTGAACTTCAGATCTTTGTAAATACGTCCATCGGTAGTGATCCATTGTGCGTAGCATTCGATATCCGTCTTTCCGCCCCAGTTGGCATTGACGAATACTTTCTCTCCGTGTTGGTAGGAATAAGAAGCCGAAATGATTAAACTGTCAGGACTCGTGCCAAACTGATAGTGTGTGCTGTCTGTGATGAAAGGCTTAGCACATGCGCAGTTGTAATACGCGTCTGCCTGACCTTTATTTACCCAATAGCAAATATAGAACTCATCGTTCTTGTAATCGCTTTCCGGCAGGTCGTACATGTTCAAGTTCGATGTCACTTGGCCAACGAGAGCCGTACTGTCGCTTGCACGATACCATTGGAAATCGCTTAGGCTCAATCCTTTAAGTGACTTATGATCTTTGATTAGACCCAATACATTGTTATAGCGCTGATCAATCACATCATTGCCTACCGGCAGCGCGAACGGCAATACAGCAATTGTGTCACCGCAATCCGAATGAATCTCAATTTGGATACCATATTTCACACCCGGTTCAGCCGTCGCGGGAATATTGAGCTCGAACTGATCCGGTTTGATTTTCAAATCGTTCTTTGTGAATCCGGCTTCTTTAGCAGCCGTGTCGAAATCAACCTTAACAGCAGTGTCGCCTATTAAGTTGATAGAGCTCGTGTAAGGAATAGTACCGGGACCCTGTACACCGTTTACCGGACACGGGATCTTGGCTTCGCCGATCGTGAACGTATAGCGTCCGATAGTTACTAAAATGTTGATTACCGTCTCAGCCGATTGACCAACGCACAAATTACTGCTGCTGCGGTAGATGGTACACGAAGCATTGTAATCTTGCGTGCCGTTGTAATAGTGAGGCACAATCGTTGTCGTGTCATATACCATTACATCAGCTGATCCGTCTCCGAAATGCCATTTGATACTATCCGGCATAAAGTCCGGCTTGCAGGCAAAATGTACTGTGTCTTTTCCACACAGCGAATTCTCTGAATCCGGTGTGAACTCCTGTCCGTTGATGTAAATCGATTGACTCAACGGTTTCGTAGAACCACCGGCCGAATAACCGTACGATTCTTTGTCGCCGTAGCCGTATACATGCGCGATGAAACCTTCATTACCGGTAAGGCGGTGGGTGGCGTAAGTAATGTTCTTGCGGGCAAAATACCATTTGTTGTTACTTCCGCTTACAGGGCTGAAATCGGCGGAGATATCTGTTCCATCCAGTTTCATTGAAGCAACACCTGCATTGTCTGTAACCACATTGACATAATGGGTGTTTGATGAACCATATGTTGCAAAAGTAATATCGTTGATGCGTTGCTCAATAGGATTTACCCAAACCATTGCAGGGTCGCCCTTGCCCGTAGATTCTACGTCGTTAATCTTGCTGTCGTAGGTGTTACTTACCATGAAGAGGTGGGTAGCAGCCGGGCATGAGGTCGTGATATAACAGCTGCTGTCAGCTACTAGCGGAGCAGATAAGTTGCCTTTGTGGTTCTTATCGGAGCAGTATACGTTGCTCTCACCGATCTCGAACTCAAACGTACGTTTCGGATCGCTGGCAAAATTGAATGTGTGTTTCTTGTCTCCGTTGATAAATAATTCGGTGCCATCCTCACGTGCCATAACACGGATGATATCGCGACCACGAGTCATGGAAGCGGTGATCACGAAAGTATTTCCCCAATAAGCAACAGGCATGGCTTGTGAGAACAAATGGTCGCGGTCACGAATCTGATCCGGTAGGTTCGTGTGCGGCGCTCCCTGGAAGACCGCAATCTTCTTGTTGTCGCGTGCCTTGAGCCATGTGCCGCTTAAGTCGGCCGAAGCGCCGCTATAATTGCCGGTCCAGATATAATATACTTGACCTTTGTTGAGCGTAGGGGTATGCAACGTGTCGCCTATTTGCCAATTAGCAAGGGCTATCTCTTCCGGCGTCATACCAACACCTCCGGAAAACGCATAAGCTGATTTTGCATTTTGTACGCATTGTAACTCTACCGTCGGACAATAATCAACGACGGTGTTGTTTTCGGTAGCAATGATACAAAAATGCGTACCCTGCGGTGAACCTCCGTGATCTGAGGGAGGAACGGCTTGAATCAGGTATTCGTCTCGTAATGATGCGGACGGCAGCACATTGGTGGCATCAAATGATTTAGAACGTCTATTACTTGCAAACAACGAGATAGAAGCAGTAGATTCTACATGAATCGCACAATTATCTACAGAATCCGGATAATAGGTATAGCAGGTAATAGATGCTTTCTGAGCGTCCGTACGAGTTCTTGCGGTCTCTCCTGCATCGCCGGTATAGAATGCTACTTCCTTAATAGAACCGGCTGTCATGTGCTCGCTCTTGGTCTCTTGGGTGTTGGGGTTTGTAAATGTTACATCGCATTCTACCTTCGCTGACACGGTCAAAGCCAATGTGACAGCTTTGTCGCTGGCATCACTATGATCGTTTTGATCAGCCCGCATAAATGTTACCCAGAAATCTGTTCCTTCTGTGGATTGTCCCTCGTCTATTGTGTCTGCCTGAATGCCCATAAACGGCACTACCAACAGACTGCAGAGTAGAACATTGAATAGTTGTTTTTTCATATCGATTGATTCGTTAAATGTATGCGTTGTAAATCGGGTGCAAAATTACAAAAAATTCTTCACACGCGCGTATATATTTAAGCGAAAAATGTGGAAAAATTGACACACTTAGCGTATAACTTGACCTAAAATAGAGAAAACACGTCCGTTTCGCTCAATAAGCACACTTCCTCCCCTTACAATCTTCCTTACCGATACCCCTTCTGCCTGCGTCGCGCAAACGCCGGTCTTTTGACTTTTGGGACTAAGCAGATAGAGTTCTTGCATGCAGGCACGTTTGGACGTGGACCCTCCCACCGATACCATTCGAATACTCGTTGTCTCTGCAGGAATAGGAATCCGGTATCTCACTTCATGACGAGTCTCTTGTTGTACATTCACCGAAATAGAAGTGTCCAATACACCGTTCAAATAAATATCCAATTGCATGCTTGTTGCGCTATTATAGGGCGAAGCCCTAAAAGCAAGGATAGCGCTGTCTTGAAGGTTCAGATCCGTAAACGCAATTTCTCCGTCGGTACTGCTTTTGCCCATCGTAATAGACGCATTGCCGTTCGACTGGATGCCACTGTTGGCGCTTCCGCCGGGTATAGCACTGATGTATGCGGCGGTGATGGCTGGTAGATTGATAATGATGTCGTAAAGCTGCTCGAGTTCGGGTTGCGGCTCTTCGGCGATACACGTGCCCTGCCGGAACGCGCAACTGAGCGACTGCAGGTTCACCGCTTGACCTTTCTTATTTCCCCAGATATATTCCACCAGTTCCGGATAGTCGATAAACGGATTGCGGTTACCTTGTATATCCGAGATGTTATCCATGCGGCAGCGCTCTTTGTCGCTTACCGGATCAGCCCGATGCCAATCGAGCAGGACTTTCTGAATGGTGTCGGAGAACATGAGGTAAGACGAGTCGTTAATATATTGCGGATAAGCGGTCCATGTAAGGTATTCATAGGCGGTGGCCATGTAGAAATAGGCGCGCGCGAAGTCTCCGCGGTATTCCTCAGCCGGTTCCCAGCATATATATCCGTATCCCGACGTATTGGCTTTTGCCATTTTGAAAGAACCGTTGTCGAACTTATCGCCTTTCTTTACATGCCCGGGGGCATAGTTACTCTTTTGACTGTTCGCCCTTTGATCAGACGGATTGAGATTATACAAGTCCTTGTATGCTTCGTTCACCGTACCGCCCCACCAACTCTTAGGCAGACAGTGCTCGATGTTGAGTGAACAGCCGGAGTCGCCGAGTTTGTTGGGATAGTACCTAACGCAGTTGGAGTACATGTCCCAGATGACACCTCCCGGTTTGTGATCGGTGAACGGCAAGGCCTGCCACGTACCATAAGCTTTAAGGTCACCGGCAATCCATTCCGGCGGATTATTGGAGGAATGGTAGGTGTTGATACCATACTCATAGCGAACACCTCCGCGTACCAACAGACTTAATGTTGACTTCAGTACCGAATCCTGCGTCCCTTCGATGGCGGCATAGTAGCCTTCCGGTATCTCTGCTGCCGATAGACTTACGGCAAGCAGCATCGCTGTTCCTATAAAGATGTGTCGTTTCATGGTATCCTTTCACTTTTCACTTTTCACCTTTCACTTTTCACGCATGTCAGCAGCAGATTCAAGGTCACGTACCATAAGATACATCCCGTACCGCTGAAGAATGCGAACTCGATATGCTGATGGATAATCGCTTTGGCAATGCAGTAACCAAGAATAACCAAACATCCTGCTAAGAAGCTGATAATCACCGTTTTCTCTTTCTTAAAGGCCTTGAAACTGAAGAACGGGATCTCGGCATTTAGCAGGTAGCAACTTACCAACGAAAGTCCCAACAAACACCAACCCATCCAGTCATAGGCCAACATCGCGTACGGCATGCAGCATATGCCGCCCCAGAAAATGGCATTCGCCGGAGTAGCCAGACCAATAAACGAATCGTGCTGACGCTCATCTACATTGAATTTCGCTAAACGGAGAGCCGAGAAAGCGGCCATTAGCAACGCGATCAAAGCCCACCATCCAAGGATAGGACGCAGGTAGCAGAAAAGCATCATTGCCGGAGCCAAACCAAAAGTGATATCATCTGCCAACGAATCCAACTGGATACCTATCGGACTCGGCGCCTTCAGCAAACGGGCGCTCAGACCGTCGAAGAAATCAAAGAAGGCACCCGCCAAAATGAAGATAAAGGCCCATAGAAAAGCACCTTGAGTAGCTAAAAAGACCGCAATACTGCCGCAAAGCAGGTTGCAACTGGTAATCGCGTCAGGAATAATTCGTTTACAATTCATAATTTTCTATAAACCAAATAAGTAACTATTATCGAAGGGATACAACAAGCCATAACAATCCAGAAAAATCCTAGATAACCTGTGGCTTCTTGTATATAACCGGCTATCATACCCGGTAACATCAATCCAAGGAACATAAAGGCCGTACAGATCGAGAAATGCGCCGTCTTATGACTTCCGTCCGCTATTCGCATCATATACAGCATACATGCCGTGTAACCAAGTCCGTAACCTAATTGCTCAATACCCACGCAAAGGCTTAAAATCCAGAATGCCGTAGGCTGATGTTGTGCAAAATAGACATAGACGATGCAGGGTAGGGTCAAACAAAGCGCCATCGGAAGAATCGCTTTCTTCAGACCTGTCTTACTGGCCCAAATACCGCCTCCGATACCACCCAGCAACATCAGCACGACGCCGATACCGGTGATCTGACCGATCGTGTCCACGCTGATACCTAAACCGCCTGCTTCGCGTGCCGCTAAGAAGAACGGATTGCATAACTTCAGCAATAACGCCTCCGGAAGGCGGTAAAGCAACATGAAACACAGCGCTAATACGATGCCCGGTTTGCGGAAAAACTCCACCCAAACCATCCCGATCTCGCGCCAGATATCTTTAAACTTTAACCTTTCACCTTTCACCTCTACTGCCGGCATGCTCCATGTGTGCCAAAGCGCAATCAGAGCCAGGATGGCGCTGCAAAGGAGTAGGGCATAGGTCCACGATGTCGAGATGTCCGTGCGTTTTTGCAACCATCCTACGATCATCAGCAGGAGCGATTGACAGAAAATATTGGCGATGCGGTAGAATGTAGAGCGCAAACCGACATAGGCCGATTGATCGTGCTCGTCCAGCGCGATCATGTAATAGCCGTCCGCAGCAATATCGTGTGTTGCGGAGCAGAAAGCCGTGATAGTGAATAAGATAAGAGCGATCTTGAAGTGTCCCTGTGGTGCTAACCATGCCAATAAAGCAACGGTTACTGCCATTAGAATCTGCATCGTCAGTACCCACCATCGTTTGGTGCGAAGCACATCGACGAACGGACTCCACAGCGGTTTGACCACCCAAGGAAAAGCAATCAGCGAGGTGAACAATGCCATTTCGCTATTCGGTACACCCAGCTGCGCAAAAAGCGTTATGCTGATGCTTGTAACCAAAAAGTATGGGATACCTTCCGCCAAATACAGCGTAGGCACCCATACTAATGGTGATATATTCCTTATATTATTACGCACGCGCGCGCATTTATTGGAAGTTAGCACGGTTGTCATCTACCTCTGCCTTGTCTTCCAACAATTGCATTGCCTGATAAGGCAAATAAGCGTAACGGCTTGCCAACTGTGCTTTCTCTGTCTCAACTACAAAAGTCTCAGCTGCGTTGTTAGCTGCGCCGGTCTTAACGACATATACGCCCATATTACCTTGAATCGGTTCGCTCAGCGCGTTCTCGCCTTGTGCAATCGCCTTACCGATTACAGCCGGCTCCATACCTGCGTTACCGAAACGGCTGTCACCCAACGCTACTCGCTCGATGTGCTGTACCGGTTGACCCAGTTTCTCAGCAGCTGCCTCCAGGCTCTCAATGCCCTTCAACTCTTTCTTCAGATAAGCAGCCTTCGCATTGTTGGTAGCTTCGTACATCAACTCAGCACGTACTGCCTCCAGCGGACGGTACTCGCCGTCGTTTACCTCTGTCAGAGCTGCTACAATAAATTGCTGACCGCACTCGAATACGTCGCTTACCGCACCTTCTTTCGCCTCAAATGCCCAGCGAACGATAGGACGGCTGCTCTTCAGCTGACCTACTTTGTCGGTCGTAGCAGTCAGGTTATACTGCGGAACAACGGTCATACCTGCCTCTTGCGCAGCTGCTTCCAAAGCCTCGGCATTGTTGTTGTTTACAACAAATTGCTTAGCGTTGTTATAGATTACCGAGTAGGTCTTGCTCGACGGAGTTACCTCACGCGCCAGGATAGCCAACTTTACTTTCGGAGTCGGTTTGCCGATCTCCATGATCTCGTAGGTCTGCTCACCCATACCGATAGCTACGGTAAAGCGCTCGCCGCGTTTGCCCTTCAGTGCCGGCTCTGCGATGTTCTTCGGCAGATCAGCTGCTTTGAACCATCCGAGTTCCTGATCTTCGCCGTCCTCTACGATAGCCTTCAACTCTACGCTGTCCGGCATCGAATAACCGGCCTGCATAATACGAGCCATCGAGTAGGTGTTGTTCTCAAATAGGATATCCGTGCAGTCACCTGCTTTAGCGTCCTTGCGGAAAGCAAACTCTTTGAATTGTGCCGGAACACTCTCTTCCGAGTAGTCACGGCCGTCGTACATGATGTCCGAGTTGGTGTTCACTACGAGGCTGATATCGTCCGTCGTCTTGAACTCATCCTTCAGATTGTTCATCATCGTCTCAGCAGCCTTGAAATCGTCCTCACTCGGTACGATATCGAATGCAATATATTTGATCGCACGGTTCGGAGTCTGTTTGTACTGCTCTTTGTGTTGGTTGTACAATTTCTTGATGTCGCCGTCGCTTACCTTTACCAGACTGTCTGCTACAGCATAGTACGGTTTCATCACATAATCAACCGCTACACCGTTCTGACGACCGTTGAATGCGAACTCAGCATCCAGCGAGTTAGCCTTCAGCAAATGTTGCAGCAAGGCGGTGTATTTCTCCTGCATGTAACTGATACGAACGGCTTTCTCCCAATACAGCCAGTAATCCTTAGCCTGCTTGAGGTTCGCGTTCTGCTCTGCATCGTCGCTTTCGTTGTTGATAGCCGAGATCAGGCCTTTCACAGCCTCGCGGCTGAACTGACCGTCTTCACCGGCAAAAGCACGACGACCGCGGATGATCTGGTGAACGTTCTCGCCTACACAAAGCTCCGTCAACTCGTCTGGCGTAATCTCCATACCGATCTTCTCTGCTTGTGCGCGGAGGGTATAGTCCATTACATACATGTTCCATACCTGGTTACGAATCTGTGCGTACGTGTCTTCATCAAAATCCGTACGGCCCGATTCAATCTTGTACACTTCTGTCAATTGATCTTTAGCTGCCTCGTACTCCGTGTAATGAATCTTCTGACCCTCAATCACACCGACGTTCTCGCGGCTGCGGTTGAAGAAACTACTACCGGAGTTCAAAAAGTCTCCGAGGATAAATGCCAACATGGCGAGACCCACAATTGCGATCAACAATGCGCCATGATTTCTAATTTTTTGTAAACTTGCCATTTTTTTTATTGTTGATTATTAAATTTTGCATTGTAATTCGGATTCGTTGACTCGATCACATTGCCTTGCGTCGGTTCGCACGTACCGTTATAATTTTGAATCTTTGCTTCTACCAGTACGGTATCTCCTACTGCTACCTGGTTCTTATCCGTGAATGTCGCTCCGCCTTTTGCCTTCAGACGATAGCAGGTAGCTACACCGGCGCCATCCGTAATATTGAAGGTTGCATTGCCGTAAGACGGGTCAACAACATCTATACTTGATACCACACCGCGAATCTTATAGGTCTCCGTACTGGTCTGTTTGGATTCCAACTGAGCGCTTACCTTCTCTGCGTCCGTTACGTTGATCTCACCTTCGCCCGGCTCCGGACAACCCGGGAATTGCCATGGGAAGATTTCGTTGAAATGTGCGTTGCTCGATGCAAAAGTATGGCACATACCGTTGGACTCATACACGGTCCCTTTGTAATTGGTCATGTAGCAGCTGATGACGATGAAGTCGCCTACCTGAATACACTCCGTATCCGGGAATTTAGCACCAAACTTACCGAGTAATCGGTATGCATAGAATTGCTTCGTTCCTTCGCCGTCTTGACGCGCACTGAGGTAAACGAAATCGTTTCCGTACTTCGGAAAGTCTGTGGAAAAAGACTCACCGCGGTTGAAACCGACTACCCAACCTTTGATGAAATAGCGGCCTGCGGTTATTTCACCCTGAGTCATTCTCTTACAGATATTTACTGCTTCGTTCACGGTAATTGTACCTGCAGGGATGCTGACTCCTTCCGGATCCGGAGTAGGTTCCGGAGTCGGCTCTTCAATAACGGGAAGCGTGTCTCCTTGCACAAGATCATTATTGCTCGGAGTACCGATATAAGGAGGTTCTTTACAACTAACCATTACCATCGCTACTACAGCAATCAATGCGAATAATTTCGTTTTCATATGTGTATAATTTAAGATTTTCACGTTTCATCTCAAAATAGCGTGCAAAGATACGAAAAATATTTCACGCGCGCAAATAAATATAGAAAAAAGTAAAAAAAAATGCATTTTCCTTGCGTATGTCAGAAAATTGTTGTAATTTTGCACGCTTTTTCGATGGTGGGGCAACGTGTGCACGCACGAGAAGGCGCAATATTAACCATATAATAGTTAAAACAATAGCAACTATTCCTCCCAGACCACGTGGTGGTCGAGTAATCAAAGAAGATCCGCATCGTATCAACGACAAGATCCGCGGTGTGGCTCAAGTGCGCCTTATTGGCGACAATGTAGAGCAAGGTATCTACACGTATCAGCAGGCTATGAAAATAGCGGACGACCAAAATCTTGACCTCGTCGAGATCGCTCCAACGGCTACGCCGCCTGTCTGCCGCGTCATTGACTACCAGAAGTTCCTCTACGCACAGAAGAAGAAACAAAAAGAGGCGAAGGCTAACCAGAAAAAACAAGAGGTGAAGGAGATCCGGTTCGGTCCGCAAACGGATGACCACGATTACAACTTCAAGCTCAAACACGCCATCGAGTTCCTCAAAGAAGGCAACAAAGTGAAAGCTTACGTCTTCTTCCGCGGACGCTCTATCGTGTTCAAAGAGCAGGGTGAACTCCTGCTGGCTCGCTTCGCTGCTGACCTGGCCGAGTACGGCAAACCTGACAATGTACCAAACCTCGAGGGCAAACGAATGATTATGTTCATCAGCCCCAAGAGTAATAAGTAAGTAGGTACTAAGTAGGACCAATATCGTATCATACATCACCCTATATATACGTAGTATATATCCCGTGATTTTAAAATAAAGCCGTCCGAAGGCTTACCTTTAAATTGGCGCCCAATGTTCGGGGTCCCCGGCGCAAACCAGCGTAAGCGTTTGTGATGGGGAGAGCGAGCAAGCCCGAGTACCTTTAGCCAAGCTGTGCTTGAGCTCGTGTACGAGGGGATTGAGCGCGAGTGCTGCCTATCGGACGAATTATTAACAATTAAACAATTTTAAAAAATGCCAAAGGTAAAAACGAACTCCGGTGCAAAAAAGCGTTTCACGCTTACCGGAACCGGTAAAATCAAGCGTAAGCACGCTTACAAGAGTCACATTCTGACGAAGAAGACTAAAAAGCAAAAACGCAACTTGACTCATGTTGCTATCGTAGATCAAACGAACATGCGCTCCATCCGTGAGATGCTGCTGCTTCGTTAAGTGTTAAACCATTAAAGTGAAAGGAAAAGAAAATGCCTAGATCAGTAAATCACGTTGCTTCGCGCAATCGTCGCAAAAAGATCATGAGCCTTACCCGTGGTAACTTTGGTGGCCGCGCTAATGTATGGACCGTAGCAAAGAACACATGGGAGAAAGGTTTGCAGTACGCTTACCGCGATCGTAAGAACAAAAAACGTACATTCCGCGCTCTGTGGATTCAGCGTATCAACGCTGCCGCTCGCCTCGAAGGCCTGAGCTACAGCCAATTGATGGGTTGCCTCAAGAAAGCAGGAATCGTCATCAACCGCAAGGCGCTTGCTGACCTCGCTATGAACCAACCCGCTGCTTTCAAAGCAGTCGTTGATCAAGCGAAAAAGAAAGCTGCTAAGTAATCTAGAATCCTAGTTTTCTAGAATCCTAGTATCCTAGTTCTTACAAGAAAAAGGCTCGCAATTACGCGAGCTCTTTTTTTATTTCTTCTTGTAGTTCTTCGCTTGCCGGAACTAACGGAAGTCGCAAGTAGTTCTGAATGATTCCCTTTTGTGCCAGAACGGCTTTGATGCCTACCGGATTACCTTCTTTAAACAGCAATTTGATCATTTGGTCGTACTGCGCCTGTTTAGCTTGGGCCTTTTTATGTACGATATCATAGAAATCTTTCGGGAAAGCGTTTGAGGCTACCGAAATCAATCCCGCACCTCCCGCTTTCATGATTTCGCAAGCGATACCGTCGTCTCCGCTGATGACCAGCAACTTGTCTTTCGCCAAATCAATCAGATGCTTGATCTGTTCTACGTTTCCGCTCGCCTCTTTGATGCCGGCGATCTTATCCGGATGTGCATCGTAGATCCGCATCACCGTTTCCGGCAACAGATTGACACCCGTGCGTCCGGGAACGTTATAGAGTATAACCGGTATCGGACTCGCTTCGGCGACCGCACAGAAATGTTGGTATAATCCCTCCTGATTCGGTTTATTGTAGTACGGACAGACACTCAAGATGGCTTCAAAGCCTGTGAGATCGATGGTATTTAAACTCTCGCATACCGCGGCGGTATTGTTGCCTCCTGCACCTAAAACCAAGGGTAAACGACCATTCACATACTTCCGAATAAACGTTCGTACTTCCCGTTTCTCGTCTTCCGTCATCGTGGCTGCTTCGCCCGTAGTACCCAATACCACGATATAATCAACGGAACCCGTTAATTGCGTGTCCAGTAAGCGTGCAAGTGCCTCGTAATCAACGCTTTTATCTGCCTTAAACGGCGTGATAAGTGCTGTGCCAAGTCCCCTTAATTCCTTCATTCTTTCACTCCTTCACTCTTTAATCGTTCGACTTGATCGTCGTTAAATAAGTCAAAATCTGATGGTATAACCACGAAGCCTCGATCTCCGCTTCTTCGCCCTGTTCCGGCGAAAGGTCGGGTAGGGAGATCAACATGTCGTGTAATCCTTCGCCCAGGTTCATACCTACTTTGAAGTCCGCATCTGTGTACATCGCCAGATAACGAAGCGGTAACATCGGACGGGTCGTGAGATCAATCAGTAAGTCATAGTGCTCCGCCAGCAGATCGGTCAGTACATAGTCCCGCGGTTTGCCGAAGAAATTATAGTCCTCCACGCCCAAAATACGGCTCTGCGGCAGGATAAGTGTCTGTATATCTTTCTTTTCCACATATCCCCACATCGTTACGTCCATCTGACGGCGTAACAAATCCTGACGAATGGACTTGATGGCATCGTTGCGTTCCAACACGTCGCTCTCATAGATAATCATCACTTTCAAGGGCTGGTCAAAATGCGGGAAACGCGGATTTCTCGGTTCCTGCTTCTTGCGCAGATACTCAAAAATATATTGTTTTAGTTTCATCATTTCATCATTTTATCAATTCATCATTTCAAGGAATTCCTCCTCTGTCTTGAGAGGAATTCCTAAGTCCTCGGCTTTCTTGCGTTTCTCCGGGCCCATATTGTCTCCGGCCAGGATAAACGAGGTTTTCTTGCTCACTGATCCTACATTCTTACCTCCGTTCGCTTCAATCATGGCCTTGTATTCATCGCGGCTGTGATGCACAAACGTACCGCTTATCACAATACTCATCCCTGCCAACTTATCACTCGTCGGTTCCGGTTCTGCTTCTCCTTCAAATTGTAAACCCGCTTTGCGCAGACGATCCAAGATCTCCAGATTTCGGATATCTTCGAAGTATTTCACGATGTTCTCCGCAATCTGCGGACCTACGTCCTCAATGGCGCATAGTTGTTCGGCCGTCGCCCACATAAGTGTGTCTATCGTGTTGTATTTGCGAGCAATCTTCTTTGCCGTCGTCTCACCTACCATGCGGATTCCGAGAGCAAACAACACGCGTGCCCATGGAACTTGCTTGCTCGCTTCGATGCCGTCGAGTATGTTCTGTGCACTCTTCTCGCCAAGTCGCTCCTGTACGGCGATATCCTCTAATTTCAAATCATATATATCGGCGATGTTATGCAACAATCCCTTTTGGTAGAACAGGTCAATCGTCTCTTCACCCAGACCGTCGATATTCATCGCTTTGCGACTCACGAAATGCTCAATCTTACCTTTTATCTGCGGCGGACAACCCGTCTCATTCGGGCAGCGCCATGCCGCTTCGCCTTCCACTCGAATGAGTGGAGTCCCGCACTCGGGACAACAACTAGGAAAACTAGGCGTCCTAGGAATCCTAGGGTCACTAGTTTCTTCGCGGTCGGCACGACCGACGATCTTCGGTATGATCTCTCCGCCTTTCTCCACCCATACCTTATCGCCCGGACGGATGTCCAGCGACTTGATAAAATCTTCATTATGCAGCGTGGCGCGTTGCACCATCGTGCCGCTTAATTGCACCGGCTCCAGGTTCGCTACCGGCGTCACGACGCCCGTTCGACCTACCTGATAGGTGATCTCGCGGAGTAGGGTAAGTTGTTTCTCGGCAGGGAACTTATACGCGATCGCCCATCTTGGTGTCTTGGCGGTATAACCTAATTCTTCCTGCTGCGCCAGATTATTGACTTTCAGCACAATACCGTCTGTGGCTACCGGCAGGTTCTTACGCTCGGTATCCCAATAAGCGATATAGGCCATCACTTCATCTACCGAATGACACACCTTAATCGCGTCTGATATATGGAAGCCCCACTCCCGTGCTGTAGAAAGTCGCTCAAAATGCGTACTGCCCGGCAGGTTCTCACCTAACATATAATACAGGTACGCATCCAGTCCTCGGCGCGCCACTTCGCGTGGGTCTTGCAGTTTTAGCGTACCGCTGGCCGCATTCCGCGGATTCGCAAACAACGGTTCTTCCTGTTCCTCCCGTTCTTTATTGAGTGCCTCGAATCGCTCCCATGGAAGCAGTACCTCACCTCGCAATTCAAAGAACGCCGGCACATCGTTCCGTTCAATCTTCCAAGGAATAGATGGTATCGTCTTGATATTATCAATCACGTTGTCGCCCTGCTGTCCGTCGCCGCGCGTGAGGGCTTTCACCAATACGCCATGTTCGTACCATAACGAGATGCTCAGTCCGTCGTATTTGAGTTCGCATACAATCTCTACGCCCGAAGGTAACTTACGCACCCAATCTTCAATCTCTTCGCGCGAATAACTATTAGCCAGCGACAACATCGGGTACTTATGCTTCACTTGTTCAAAACCCTTTTTGCCGAGGTCGCTTCCTACATGCTGCGTCGGACTCTTGGGGTCGAACATATCGGGAAACATCGCCTCCAGGTCTTGCAGACGATGCATTTTCTCATCGAACTCGCGGTCCGAGAGCGTAGGCATGTTCAGTACATAGTACTTATAATTCGCCTCCTCTAACTCCTTACGCAAGGCACGCAACTCCTCGCGCTCCGGTGCTTCTATTTCCGAAAACAGATCCATTAACGAACCAGCAACTTATGCGATTGAACCGTACCTTTGGCGTAGAAATGCAGCACATACATACCGGGTTGCAAGGGCAGAAAAGCCTTCACTTCGTCCGGTAATTCCGGATTCGAACCAGATAAAGTATAGTATTTGGTGTGCTTTTCGAAGATGTCTCCTTCGTACACAATACGCATCGGCTTGCATATCGGCGTACCGTTCAACGTGTAGATATCGAAGTAAACAACAGGATCTTCCGTCTCCGAGGTGTAGATGTAATAGAATGTCAGGCTGTCGCCGTTGAGCCCGTTATTGACGTACGGATCGAGGCTGAGCGATAAGGTGCTGTCCAGTTTCAGACCTACCAACACCGGATCATGGTCTGAACAACGGAACATGGTATGGTCATCCGTGTCATCGTAGGAATATTTATCGTACGAATAATTGCGGACCTCATCGGAGTTGAGGTGATAAGCCGCCATACCCGTTACTTGCCGGTACATCTGCTCGCTGCATATCGCGTGATCAATATAGCTGGTCAGACCATCGTACATATAGCTGTAACTGCTGTCAGCATGGAATGCACGATGCAGATCGATCAGACCGCCATTGAGGAATACCTTAATTGGGTCGGTAAACGCGTAGCAGTTTAAGTCGCCCATGAAAAGTCCGTCGTTTTCTCTTACCAGCGGATCTTTGCGGTACGAGTTATATAATTTCACCACCGCCGACGCCTCTTTCACACGCCGTTCGTTGCTGCCGTCATTCATCGATTTGAAGTGGTTGATCGAGTAGATGAACTTCTCGCCTGTTGCTTTCTCTCGGAAGCAGATCATCTTCTTCCGATACGCGAGTTCGGTATCTGATCCCACCGGCGTTCCAACCGGTTCTACCACGTTGGCATCATAGACGAACTCCACTTTCTGGTTCTTGCTACTCAGGCCATCGCTGAAGTACACATAATGGCGACCCGGCAGGTTCTTGTTCAGATCTTCCGTGATCTCTTTCACCGCCGCGTTGCCATGTTCCACTTCTACCAGACCGAAGATATCGGCGTTGATGCGCTTCAGGGCTTTGCTCACTTTTTCGCGTTTCGCCTCGTGCTCAGCCTTTGAATCAGGACAAAGTTGACACCCAATTGAAGTGAAGTAGTTTTCCAAGTTAAATCCGCAAACCAGCAGACGGTAGTCGCCTAAGTCCGGCAGTGCGTTCTCCAAATCCGCACGGGTGTTGCCTTCCCATGTGCCGCCTTGCCATGTGAGACTCGATGTGCTTTTTACGATAGCTTTCAAACCGATGATCTTCTCGCCGCAACGATGGATAGGCTCGTGCATCGCTGACGTAGGAGCTGGGACGTTGCTGATGCTGAACATACAACTGTTGTTGATACGAACCGTTTGCGAGTAGTCTTTCGTTCCCTTATATCCGTGACTCTCCGGCTGGAACTTACGCCAAGGAGAAACGGTGTAGTTACCATTGGTACCGTCGGTGTTCGCACACACAATCATCGGCACGTCAAAAATAACCGTTTTACCCACATAGGGCTCCAAAGCTTGACCGGACCATGTGGCCGGATCGTCTATCGTGATATGTACTTGGGCCTGAGCAAGCAGACCGAAGAACAGGATAAGCAGTACCGAGAAATGTTTTTTCATCGTTATTTGTATTAAATCGGCTACAAAATTAGTAAAATATTTGCATATATGCAAGTTTTTTTGTAACTTTGCGCAAAATTTTTGTGAAACTATGAATTTTTCTCAGTTTTGGGAGAACATAAAGTTCAAAAAATGGGGTAAGTACGCCATTACGCTGCTTGTCTTTCTCGTCGTCTTTCTCTTCATTGGAGAGCAAAGTCTCATCCAGTTTGTGCGCAGGGGACGGGAAATCCGTCATCTGGAGCAGCAGCGCGAGATGTACCGGCAGGGTTCCGAGAAAGCCCAACGGGAGATTCAGACGCTGCATCATCCCGATAGCTTGGAGCAATACGCGCGCGAACATTATTATATGCATAATACCAACGAGGATATTTATCTCGTAGAGGAGGAGTGATATGCGAAAATCATCGATTATATTGATCATCGGCCTGATTATTGTGGCCGTAGGAGCCGCCCTGAGTGTGGCGAAAATAGAGCCCTGGGCGGATTATGTGCTCATCGCCGGAGCCGTCGTAATTATCATTCGCGGATTCATCCGCAATCACGAGAAGGACTGAATACTGAAAACTGAATACTGAATGCTCGATAAAGTTCGTCAGGAACATATCATTTTGGGTGTCGATCCGGGTACGCTCTACATGGGTTACGCCCTCTTGCATACCGTTGGCCAACAGGTTGAAATACTGGAGTTTGGCGCATTCGACGTGCATAAGATAGAAGGCCAGTACCCGCGTCTGCAGAAGGAGTTTTTCTTCCTGCAAGAACTTATCGAAAAATACCATCCTTCTTCCCTTGCGATCGAGACCCAGTTCGTCGATAAAAACCCGCAGACAATGATCAAAATCGTCCATGCCCAGGGTGTCGCGATCGCTGCGGCTTTGAGCAAAGATGTACCCATCTACGAGTACTCGCCGATGAAGATCAAAATGGCCATCACCGGTAACGGTCATTCCTCCAAAGAGCAGGTGGCCGGTATGCTCCAGCGTTTCCTCCATATTCCCGACGAACAGATGCCTAAGAAACTCGATGCCACCGATGCCCTCGGTATCGCTTATTGTCATTACTTACAATTGGGGATGCCGGTGTCGGAAGGCGGAGCGAAAGACTGGACCACTTATGCGCGGCGTAAAGGACTGACCGATAAAGGCTTAACCGGTCCTGCTGCCCAGCTCGCTGCGGCGCTCGCTACCTCCAAAAAGCGAAAAAAATAAATTTTCTCTCCCTAAAATTTGGTAGTCTCGATTTTTTGTTGTACCTTTGCAGCGAAAATCGATAAATTGGCAAAATCGTCAATCAATCGTACATCGTAAATCGTTAAATCGTAAATATTAAAATTATGGCTTACAAAATTTCAACTGACTGCATCGCTTGCGGTACTTGTATTGATGAATGCCCGATGGGCGCTATTTCGGAAGGCGAACACTATTCGATTGATCCGGACGTTTGCACCGAGTGTGGAACCTGTGCTGACGTTTGCCCGAGTGGTGCTATCTCGCTCTAATGGCTGCAAAAAGGTGCATTTTTTAACAAAAAATGTGTATTTTTGAGGGTTCACGTTGGTGGACCCTCATTTTTTTGTAAAAAAATGTAAAGTAGGTATTGCAAATATCAATTTTTTTTTGTAATTTTGCGGCGTATTTTCAATATTTTGAGTCAAAATGGAGGAAAATGAAGTAATAACCGAGAATTTACAGGAGCAAAAAGGCCCCATGTTAAACGCATTTTTCCGCATTCATGATTACCTCGTGGCGCATTCGACCATGCCGATCCGCAGGTTGTTGATGGATGAAATCAATTGGGACGACCGACTCATCGCCATCAAAGGTGGCCGTGGAGTGGGGAAGACCGATTTCCTGCTTACCCGAATCAAGGAGATTGAGACGGAATGGAGAGCCAAGATGGCGGAAGAAGAAGCGAATGCACCCACCAAGAGACGTTCGTCTAAAGTGTCGCGTCCGTGCCTCTATGTGAGCATGAATGACTTCTTCTTCACCAGACACACCTTGGTTGAGCTGGCATCGAAATTCGTGCGCTCCGGCGGAAGGTACCTTTTCCTGGATCAGCTCTTCAAGTATCCCAACTGGAGTCGCGAACTGAAGCGTTGTTACCGCAAGTACGAAGACCTGCATATCGTCTTCTGTGCGACGCCGGTCATGCCGATCGATGAGGATAACAACGACCTCAAGGATATCGTCAAGACCTACAACCTGCGCGGGTTCTCCTTCCGTGAGTACCTCAACCTGCAGACCGGTCTGCGTTTCCGCTCCTATTCGCTGGAGGAGATCATCAATCGTCATTCGTCCATCTCGCGGGAGATTTGCGAACGGGTGCGTCCCCTCGATTACTTCAAGGCGTACCTCCACCACGGTTATTATCCTTCATACCTCGAGTCCAAGAGTTTCGAGGCATCGCTTCTCAAGGTGATGAACTCCCAACTCGAGGTGGACGTGCTCATGATCAAGCAGATCGACGTGGCATGCTTGCATAAGTTGCGCAAACTGCTTTATATCCTGATGCACGATGCGCCCTGTGCGCTCAATATCTCCAATATCTCCGAAGAGATCGGACTCAGCCGCGCTACCACGATGAACTATGTCAAGTACCTCAAGGACTCGCGTCTGATCAATCTCCTTTATCCGGAGAACAAGAACTTCCCCATGAAGCCCACCAAGGTCTATATGCATAATACCAACGTGGCGCGCATGGATTTCACCCGTGAGATCGCGCCGATGGATTGGTTCGAGACCTATTTCTACATGGCCGTACACGGTGCGCACAGAGTGAACGCTACCGAGCGTTCGGCGATGTTCATTGTCGATAGCAAGTATTTCTTCGACGTCAAGGAGAAAGGCTCCAGTCGCGATGCGATCCGTCCTACCGCCGTAGGCGAACTCGAACTCGGTCGTGGCAACCAGATCCCGCTCTGGCTCTTCGGCTTCCTGTATTAAAAATCAGATTAATCAGAATACTCAGATTATTCAGAATCAACAACAATAAAATTTAACAACTGTTTTTTATGGCAAAAGAAAAGAAATTTATGACCATGGATGGTAACGCCGCTGCGGCGCATGTAGCTTACATGTTCACCGAGGTAGCCGCCATCTATCCTATCACGCCGTCGTCGCCTATGGCGGAGAACGTGGACGAGTGGGCTGCTGCAGGTCGCAAGAACCTCTTCGGTGAGACCGTTCTCGTGCAGGAGATGCAGTCTGAGGCCGGTGCAGCAGGTGCTGTTCACGGTTCGCTGAACGCAGGTGCGCTGACCACCACTTTCACGGCTTCGCAGGGTCTGCTCCTCATGATCCCGAACATGTACAAGATTGCCGGTGAGCTCATCCCGTCCGTCTTCCATGTATCGGCTCGTACGCTGGCAAGCCACGTGCTCTGTATCTTCGGTGACCACCAGGATGTCATGGCGTGCCGCCAGACCGGCTTCGCTATGCTCGCTGAGGCTTCCGTACAAGAGGTGATGGACCTCGCCGGAGTAGCACACCTCGCTACTATCAAGAGCCGCGTGCCGTTCCTCAACTTCTTCGACGGCTTCCGTACCTCGCACGAGTACCAGAAGGTAGAGGCGATGGATATGGAGGATCTCCGTCCGCTCGTTGACTACAAGGCGCTCCAGGAGTTCCGTGAGCGTGCACTCAGCCCGATGCGTCCGGAGATGAAAGGTATGGCGGAGAACCCCGATGTCTTCTTCGCTCACCGCGAGAGCTGCAACCGTTACTACGACGCAGTGCCGGATATCGTTTCCGACTACATGAAGGAAATCAGCAAGATCACTGGCCGCGAGTATCGTCCGTTCAATTACTACGGCGCTGCTGACGCAGAGAACATCATCATCTGTATGGGTTCGGCTTGCGAGGCTATCCGCGAAGTGATCGACTACGAGGCTGCCAAGGGTAACAAGAAACTCGGTCTCATCAACGTACACCTCTATCGTCCGTTCAGCCTCAAGTATCTGCAGGAGGCGCTGCCGAAGAGCGTGAAACGTATCTGCGTCCTTGACCGTACCAAAGAGCCGGGCGCTAACGGCGAACCGCTTTACCTCGATGTAAAAGACGCACTCGACGAACTCGGTCTGAAAGACCTGCTCGTTGTAGGCGGTCGTTACGGTCTGGGTTCCAACGATACCACGCCGGCACAGATGCTCGCAGTATTCGAGAACCTCGCTCTGCCGCAACCGAAGAACCACTTCACCGTGGGTATCAACGATGACCTCACCTTCACTTCTCTGCCGGTTGGCGAGGAGATCGCGATGGGTGACGCTTCGCTCTTCCAGGCTAAGTTCTACGGTCTGGGTGCCGATGGTACCGTAGGTGCTAACAAGAACTCCGTGAAGATCATCGGTGACACCACCGACAAATACTGCCAGGCTTACTTCTCTTACGATAGTAAGAAATCCGGTGGATTCACCTGCTCGCACCTCCGTTTCGGCGACGAGCCTATCCACTCCACTTACCTCGTTACCACGCCTAATTTCGTGGCTTGCCACGTTCAGGCGTACCTCCACATGTACGATGTGACCCGCGGTCTGCAGGACGGCGGTACGTTCCTGCTGAACACCATCTGGGAGGGCGACGAGCTGGTTAAGAACCTGCCGAACAAAGTGAAGAAATACTTCGCTGACCATAAGATTAAAGTTTATTACATCAACGCTACGAAGATCGCACAGGAGATCGGTCTGGGCAACCGTACCAACACCATCCTCCAGTCTGCTTTCTTCCGTATCACCGCAGTCATCCCTGTTGAGAAGGCCGTTGAGGAGATGAAGCACTTCATCGTGAAGTCTTACGGCAAGAAGGGTGAGGATGTGGTGAATAAGAACTACGCTGCTGTGGATCGCGGTGGTGAGTACCAAGAGCTCGCTATCGATCCCGCATGGTCGAAACTGCCTGCTGATCCCGCTAAGGACTACGGAGATGAGCCGGAGTTCATCACCAAAGTTGTTCGTCCGATCAACGGTCAGGACGGTGACCTCCTCCCGGTTAGCTCGTTCAAGGGCATCGAGGATGGTACATGGCCTGCAGGAACCGCTAAGTTCGAGAAACGTGGTGTGTCTGCGTTCGTTCCGGTTTGGACCGCTGACAACTGTATCGAGTGTAACAAGTGTGCGTATGTTTGTCCTCACGCTTGTATCCGTCCGTTCGTGCTCGACGAGAAAGAGCTCACAGGCCTCAACGGCGCTGCTACCCGCGAGATGAAAGCTCCGGCTGCCATGAAGGGTATGCACTTCCGTATGCAGGTCGGCGTTATGGACTGCCTCGGTTGCGGTAACTGCGTCGATGTTTGTCCGGGCAATCCGAAGACCGGCAAGGCACTCGCTATGGTCGATCTCGAGAGCCAACTCGGCGAGGCTGCTAACTGGGATTACTGCGTAGAGCACGTAGCTACCAAGCAACACCTCGTTGAACTCAACAACGTCAAGAACAGCCAGTTCGCAACTCCGCTCTTCGAGTTCTCCGGCGCTTGCTCCGGTTGCGGTGAGACACCGTATCTGAAGCTCATCAGCCAACTC
>CADCBB010000006.1 GCA_902799555.1 uncultured Bacteroidales bacterium | reverse complement strand
TTCAACCTGAAGGTACACGGCAAGTAACGCGTGAAGTGAAACACTACAGTCTGCAGATGATTATCGCTGTGGGATTTAAGGTGAACAACGAACGTGCTGCAGGATGCGGGACGGATCTCTGCGGAGTTGGCAAAGGCAAAAGCCGAGACGGAGTTTGAAAAATACCGGATTGTGCAGGATCAGTTGTATATGTCGGATTTTGACCATTTCTTGGAGTTGGAGGAAGAGGTGAAACCGGAAAAAGATAATTAAATAGCATATGAAAATAACATTGATTGCGGGAGCCAGGCCGAATTTTATGAAGGTGGCACCGATTATTAATGCGATTAAGGCGTTTAATGAGTTAAAGAGTGAAGGTGCTGAAAGAATCATTGCGATTCTTGCTGATCTGTGATTGGTAATTGGTGATTTGAGATAAAAAAAACGAGCGGTGAGGCTCGTTTTTTATTTATTTCACTTCTGTACCGGTGAGGGTGTAGGTGTGGTTGTTACGTTCGATGAGGAGTTGGCCGTTGCGGATGAGCTTTTGGCTATTGGCTTTTGGCTCTTGGCTAGTTTGATCAATCGATTCGGGTGTGGCAGCGAACTTGCCCAGGTAATAGGGCGCGCATACATCGGCCGGAGTCTTGTCTCCAGATACGTTTCCGGTCTTATTGATGGTATGACCGGAGGTGGTACTCTGCTCATTCCAGAAACCGCGGTTCGACCATGTTTCCTCTACAAGCCCCGCTTTGGTGTTCCAGTTTACATAATCACCGTTCCCAAGATCTTCCGGATACCAATAGGAGATACCATCTACGTTCTCAAGCGGTTCGAGATTATCGACGAGGTCTTTGACGAAGTTATACTGTCCCTGTACGGAGCAAGGCCAAGCATCCTGCGTGTCGTAGTTTACGCCTTGTGTCGGCCAATATTGGAAGTTATAAGCGCATTCGACGATATGCACGCGTTTGTTCGGGAAGAGCGTCTTGAGGTTCTTAAGGGCGTTGACGAGGTTGTTCTTGTCTGTTTTGTCTGCCACCTGTTCGGAGTTCAGATAGCCATGCCAGAAGGGGTAGTAACTGAGTCCGATGATGTCAAAGTCCAGATTGTCCTGGACGAGTTTATTATAGTAGTAGGAGTTGTATCCGGTGTTAGAAGGCCGATCGGTGTGTATGATGATCTGTGCGTTGGGGCACTCTTCGCGTACGGCGTCACAACCGGCATGGAGCAGTCCGAGGTATCCGGTCCAGTTATCCCCGGCTTTGTTGTAGGGGTGGACCTGGATGCCGCAGAGTCCGTACATGATCTCATTGCCCACTTGCACCAGATCGGGTGTGGCGTTTGCCGCTTTGAGTGTTTGCAGCACCATATGGGTATAGGCGCTGATGCTATCCGCCATCACGGCATCGGAAACACCTTTCCAAGCAGCCGGAGCCTGAATATGCGTAGCATCGACCCATGAGTCCGAGTAATGAAAATCGAGCATGAAATAGGCTCCGGCAGCTTTGATTCGTTGTCCAAGGGCCGTAACGTATGCCAGATCTTGGCAAACTGCGTAGTCGGTTGTTTGGTAATTGGGTTCTTTCTGATTCGGGTGCACGAAAATACGCACGCGGAAGGTATTCCATCCGCAATCCTCGACGAGCCATGTGATCAGATCGTTGATCTTCTGTCCTTTCACATTCTTGTACCCCGAACTGTATTGTTCATACTGCGGAAGCATGGAGATGTCGCCTCCGACGTAACGCGTTTGCGCATGTGCGGTTAGGCACATGAGTGCGCAAAGAATAGATAATGTCTTTTTCATAACGGGTACAAAGGTACAACAAAAAATGCAAATATGCAAAAAAAAGTGTATGTTTGCATCGATTTTGTGCAATTTGCAAACAAAAACAAGTAAAAAAATATAAATTTCGGCATATACATTTGTATATGTCATTTTTTTTTTGTAATTTTGCGCGCTAATTTGGAGTAATATGGAATCTTTTGAACAATTATGTCAGCGGAGAAGGTCGATTCGGAAGTATACGGACAGGCCGGTGGAGCAGGAGAAAATAGACTATATGCTGCGTTGCGCGTTGATGAGTCCAAGCGCCAAGCGGACTTGTCCGTGGGAGTTTATCGTGACGCATGACGAGGCAAAACTGCGTCCTTTAGCGGGATGCCGTACGTACGGATCTCAGATGTTCAATACCGCGAAAGCTGCAATCATCATTGCCCTGGACCCGACGTTGTGCGACAATACCTGGATGGCAGACGGTGCGATAGCTGCGGAGCATATTCTACTTGCAGCAGCGGAGCAGGGTATCGGTGCGTGTTGGTGTCATGTTTATGAGCGCGAAGGTGCACCAGAGTTGACGCGGACGCTGTTTGGGATTCCGGAGGATAAGGTAGTGCTCTGCGCGATAGCCCTCGGTTACCCCGATGAAGATAGAAGTTCGTATGACCTTTCTCGACTGAAGTACGAGAAAATTCATAACGAACAATGGTAATTTGTCATTTGTAATTGGTAATTTTTTATGAAACCTATCATAGCAATAACAGCCGGTGATACGAACGGTATCGGATATGAGGTGATCCTCAAAGCGCTCTTGGAGTCGCACATGTTTGAGATCATGCGTCCGGTCATTTACGGCAACGCTGCCGTGGCGAAGAAGCATATCCAGACCTTGGATGAAGATCACCGTAATATCACATGGAATCCTATTGACAGTGCCGATCAAGCGAAGGAAGGACGTCTCAATCTCATTACCTGCTATACGGACAACGTGCCGGTGAACTTAGGCCAACCGTCCGAAGATGCCAACAAAGCTGCTAAAGCTTCGTTGGATCGTGCATGCCGAGATCTCAAGGCTGGTTTAGTGCAGGCTCTTGTAACTGCACCGCTGAACAAGGAGGCTTTGCAAGGAGGGCATACGGAGTATCTGGAGAAAAAGTTTAATGATGCAAATGATGCAAATGGTGGAAGCCTGATGATGCTTTGTACAGAGACGCTTCGCGTGGCGCTGGTATGCAATCATGTGGCTTTAGCGGATATCCCTGCGCAGATCACAGAGGAGCGGATTTTGGCAAAACTGACGTTGCTCAACAATAGTCTCAAGCGTGATTTTGGAATGGAGAAACCGCGCATTGCTGTCTTGGCATTGAATCCGCATGCAGGTGATCAAGGTCTGCTGGGCAAGGAAGAGCAGGAGATCATCGTGCCGGCTATCAACAAAGCGAAAGAGCATGGTATATGGGCGTTTGGACCTTATGCCGCAGACGGTTTCTTCGGGTCCGGTCATTTTGCGCATTTCGATGCTGTGTTGGCGATGTATCATGACCAAGGGCTCATTCCTTTCAAGACGCTTGATATGAGTGGCGTCAATTTCACAGCCGGTCTTCCGGTCGTACGCACCTCTCCCGATCATGGTACGGGTTATGATATCGCAGGTAAGAACCTTGCGGACGGACAGAGCATGCGCAATGCGATCTACATGGCGCTGGACGTGATTCGTCAGCGAGCCGAGTACGATGAGTTGACAGCCAACCCTCTGCCGTTCATTGAGCGCGACGACAAAGAGGGACGTCCGCGGCGCGAGTTTATGGACTTTAAAACGACGAAGTACAACGAAAATAAAGAATAAGAATATATGACAAGTCAAGAGATTAGACAAAGTTTTTTGGATTTTATGGCGTCGAAAGGGCATCAAGTAGTACCTTCGGCTCCGATGGTGATCAAAGATGACCCGACTTTGATGTTTACCAATGCCGGTATGAACCCGTGGAAGGGTATCATTTTGGGCAATGACCCGATCAAGTATCCGCGTGTGGCAGACAGCCAGAAATGTCTGCGTGTGTCGGGAAAGCATAACGACCTGGAGGAAGTAGGCCATGATACTTACCACCACACGATGTTTGAGATGCTGGGTAACTGGTCGTTCGGCGATTATTTCAAGAAAGAGGCGATTGATTTCGCATGGGAGTATATCGTCGATGTGCTCAAGATCGACCCGGCTAATTTGTATGCCACCGTCTTCGAGGGTTCTCCCGAAGAAGGTCTGAGTCGTGATGACGAAGCGGCTTCTATCTGGGCAAAGCACTTACCTGCCGATCATATTCTGAACGGTAACAAGCATGATAACTTTTGGGAGATGGGCGATACCGGTCCTTGTGGTCCGTGTAGTGAGATCCACGTCGACAGCCGTTCGGCTGAGGAACGCGCTAAAGTGCCGGGCCGTGAGTTGGTCAACAAAGATCATCCGCAGGTGATTGAGATCTGGAACATCGTCTTCATGCAATATAACCGCAAAGCGGACGGTAGCTTGGAGCCGCTTGCCAAGAAAGTGATCGACACAGGTATGGGTTTTGAGCGTCTGGTGCGTACGATCCAGGGGAAGACTTCGAACTACGACACGGATGTGTTCCAGCCGATGCTGCATAAGATCGGTGCTATCTGCGGATGCGAGTACGGCAAGGACGAGAAGATAGACATCGCGATGCGTGTCATTGCGGACCATATCCGTACCATCGCTTTTGCCATCACGGACGGACAGTTGCCGAGTAACGAGAAAGCGGGATATGTCATCCGTCGTATCCTGCGTCGTGCGGTGCGTTACGGCTATACGTTCTTAGGCATGCGCAACGCATTCCTTTATCAACTTGTGCCGCAACTCATTGCCGATCTTGGTACGGCTTATCCCGAACTGAAGGCGCAAGAGGCGCAGATCACTCCGGTCATCAAGTCCGAGGAAGAGGCGTTCCTCCGTACGCTCGACAAGGGTATAGGTCTGCTCGATAAGCTGATGGACGAGGCACACAAAGCCGGTAAGACCGAGATCTCCGGTGTCGATGTATTCACCCTCAAAGATACCTACGGTTTCCCGTTGGATCTCACCGAACTGATCTTGCGTGAGAACGGCTTTACGACCAATGAGGACGAATACAATAAGGCTTTAGAGCATCAGAAATCGATGGGTCGTGAGGCAAACAAACAGGACCTTGGCGACTGGACGGTATTGGCAGAAGGGGATACAGAGTTTGTCGGATACGATGAACTGAGCGTAGAAACGAAGATCCTGCGTTACCGTCAGGTGAGCCAGAAGGGTAAATCGTTCTACCAGGTTGTACTCGATAAGACGCCTTTCTATGCCGAGATGGGTGGCGAGGTAGGCGACACAGGTACGCTTGGTAACGTACGCGTGATCGATACGAAGAAAGAGAACAACTTACCAGTTCATATCCTTGCCGAACTGCCGGCTGACCTCAACGGCACGTTGTTGGCTACCGTTGATGCAGAGCGTCGTCAGGCCATCGCTTGCAACCACTCGGCTACCCATATCATTCACCACGCGTTGCGTGAGGTGCTTGGTAAACATGTGGAGCAGAAGGGTAGTTTGGTAACGGCTGACAGCTTGCGTTTTGATTTTAGCCATTTCCAGAAAGTGACGCCGGAAGAGCTGCGTAAGGTAGAGCAGGTCGCGAATGCGTTTGTACGTCGTGATTTCCATCTTGAGGAGAGTCGTCATACGCCGATCGCGGAAGCCAAAGCGATGGGAGCGATGGCGTTGTTCGGCGAGAAATACGGAGATGATGTCCGCGTGATTAAGTTCGGCGACTCCGTCGAACTGTGCGGAGGATGCCACGTTTCTTCGACCGGTCGTATCGGTGCAATCCGTATCATCATGGAGACTTCGGTAGCAGCCGGTGTGCGTCGTATCGAAGCCGTGACGGCAGCCAAAGCGGACGAACTTTATTATGCGGCACAGGATATGCTTAATGGCCTGAAGGTGCTCTTTAACAATGCTCCGGATCTGGCAGGCGCTGTACATAAATTCATTGATGAGAACGCGACGCTCAAGAAGCAGATTGAGCAATTCACGGCAGAGAAGATCGAGCAGTTCCGCGACCATATTATTGCCGGCGCTGAGGATTTCGGCGATATTAAACTCGTACGTCTTTCCGGCGAACAGAACCCGGAGATGATCCGTGGCGTGATGCCGCTCTTGCGCGGTAAGTTTACCGAAGTCAAGTTCGCAGTAGTGGCTGCAACGCAGTTCGAAGGTAAGCCGACGATAGCTGTCTTCCTTTCTCAACCGCTGGTTGATGAAGGAAAGAATGCCGGCGCGATGATCAAGTCCGCTGCCAAGCATATCCAAGGCGGCGGAGGTGGCCAACCTTGGTTTGCAACGGCCGGTGGACGTGACGTCAACGGCTTGAATGCCGCAATGGAAGAACTCCTAAATAATCTAACCGCTTAACGCAATGAAATTATTGACGAGTTATCTGCCGGAGAAGATCCGAAGTGCTGTACGCTTTGCCGTAGTCGGCACTACAGGTATGTTCCTGCAAACATGGTTCTTCGAGCTTTTCCTTCTTGCATTTAAGGTGCCGGAAGAGATTAAAACGGGTATTTTGTACTACACTGCCTTTGTGTTGGGCTATTTGGTAGAGATGGGGATCAACTATCTTCTGCTAAATTGGTACACTTTCGGCACTCGTCCTTCATGGAAGAATGCAGGCGGATTCCTGATAGCGCGAGCCGTCAATCTGCCGATACAGTTGGGTTTGTTGCCCCTTTGTATCGCATTGCTGCCAAACTTATCGAATGTGTATATCAGTTATGTGGTCATCTTCATCGGAGGCTGTATCAATTATTTGATTTGTTTACTCTTCTTTAAGCATAAAAAGCATGAAAATATACAGAGCTAACATCATCCATACCCCCACGCCGGGTAAGTTTGAGATCATTCCGCATGGCTATATCGTTGTTAAATCGAATGGCCTAATTGAAGGTATCTATACCGAACTGCCGGAGAATATGGACTGGCGTCGACAGGTGATGGATTTTGGCGACAAGATCCTGATCCCTGCATTCAATGACCTGCATGTCCATGCGCCGCAGTACCGTAATATGGGCCTGGCGCTTGATCTCGAATTGCTGCCTTGGCTCAATACCTATACCTTTCCGGAAGAGACGAAGTACGCTGATCCGGAATATGCGCGTCGCATGTACCGCCGGTTCGTGCACGAACTATGGATGCAAGGTACGATGCGCAGTGCCGTTTTCGGTACGATCCATCCGGAGTCCACGCGTATCTTGGCGGACCTTTTCATTCAAGCCGGGATGGGGGCGATGGTAGGTATCGTGGGTATGAACAGGAACAGTCCCGACACGCTGCAGAACACCACGGCCGAACTGATAGAGGGCATGCGCATGCTCAAGGCTCACCTCGACGAACACGGAGAGGGTCTGGTGCAACCGATCATCACGCCGCGTTTTGTACCGTCCTGTTCGGATAAGATGCTCCGCGCTTTGGGTGAGTATGCTGCCGAGACCGGTATGCCGGTTCAATCTCACCTGAGTGAGAACCGTTCCGAGATCAGTTGGGTGAAGGAACTCGAACCTGATACCACTTGTTATGGCGGTGCGTATGACAAGTACGGGCTCTTCGGTCAAACGCCTACGCTCATGGCGCATTGCTGCTACACCGACGGTGAAGAACTCGAACTGATGCGCAAGAACGGCGTTTATGTGGTGCACTGTCCGATGTCGAACAGTAACTTGTCTTCCGGCATGGCGCCAATCCGTAAGTTCCTCAACGCGGGTATCAATGTGGCGCTTGGTACGGACGTCTCTGCCGGTCACCACATGTCAATGTTGCGTGTGATGCAGTATGCGATCCAGGTATCCAAACTCAACTATGCGCAGACGAAAGGCGAGATGTCGTTCCTTAGCCTGAGTGAAGTCTTTTACCTGGCTACCAAAGGCGGCGGATCGTTCTTCGGTAAAGTCGGTTCGTTCGAGCCCGGCTATGAGTTCGATGCCTTGCTGGTTGATGACCGTTACCTCAATTACGATAACTATACCCTTGAGCAACGTCTCGAACGCTATATCTACCTCGGCGATGATCGCGATATCAAACGTCGCTTCTGCCGCGGAGTCGAACTGACCGAACCATGCTTGTAGTACACTATCCGGAAAATCTGTCCTTGGCTGAGTACCTGCAGATAGAGCAGGATCTGGTCAAGGACGTCAAGGAGCTGACGCTCTTTACCTGGATCGTGTCGCCTACCGTCATCTACGGTCGACATCAGTCGGCAGAGGTAGAAGTCAACGAAGCTTACTGCCGCCAAAACGGCATCGCGGTTGTGCAACGCAAGAGTGGAGGAGGGTGCGTCTATGCCGATCAAGGCAACTTGATGCTCTCGTATATTTCGCCCTCTATACATAGCGAACAGGTGTTTGCAGACTTTTTAACCTTTGTTCGCAATGCGCTTGCCGCCCAAAATATACCGGCGGTGACAACCGAACATAATGATATTTTAGTGGAGGGCCGTAAGGTTTCCGGCGCGGCGTGCTTCACATCGCCTACCGGTACGATCGTGCATTCGACCCTGCTGTTTGACGTCAATCTTGATGCCTTGCAACAGGCCATCACGCCTACGACCGACAAACTCGCCAAACATGGCGTCGCTTCCGTTCGACAACGGGTAGCGAACCTTAAAGAATTAACAGACGCGTTCGCGGACATACACGCGTTGCGCGCATACATAGAACAATATGGAGATAAGTTTACGGGCTCAGTCCATGCCTGAGTCGCCTATTCGAAAACTGGCTAAGTATGCCGATGCCGCCAAGTTGGCAGGCGTACATGTCTATCACCTCAATATCGGTCAACCCGATATCCAGACACCGCCTCAAGCCTTAGAGGCAGTGAGGAACTATCAGCAGGATATTCTGGCGTATTCGCCTTCTCAGGGTCTCAAATCCTTGCGTACGAAGATGGTCAGCTATTATGCCAATTACGGCATTGACCTTTCGCCGGATGAGATCATCATCACCGCCGGCGGTTCGGAAGCCATTATGTTTGCCTACATGAGTTGCCTTAATCCCGGTGACGAGATCATCGTGACCGACCCCTCGTATGCCAACTACATGGCGTTCGCGATCTCGGCCGGCGCAGTGGTTAAGTCCGTCAAGACCGATATCAAGAACGGCTTTAAGTTGCCGCCGGTAGAGGAGTTTGAGAAGCAGATCACGCCGAAGACCCGCGCCATCCTTATCTGTAACCCCAATAACCCGACCGGTTATCTCTATACCAAGCAGGAGATGCGGCAGATTCGGGACCTTGTGCAGAAATACAACCTGTACCTCATCTCGGATGAGGTATATCGCGAGTTCATCTACACCAAGTCGCCCTATATCTCTGCCTGCCACCTCGAGGGCATCGAAGAGAACGTGGTGCTTGTGGATAGCGTGTCCAAACGATATAGTGAGTGCGGTATCCGTATCGGCGCCCTCATCACGAAGAACAAAGCCGTACGCGAAGCGGTGATGAAATTCTGTCAAGCGCGTCTGAGTCCTCCCCTGTTTGGCCAGATCATCGCCGAGGCATCCCTCTCTACACCCGAAGAGTACATGCAGGAGGTGTATGACGAGTATCTGGGTCGACGTAATTTTTTGATCGACCAACTCAATCAGATACCCGGCGTCTTTGCCCCTGCTCCTACCGGCGCATTCTATGTGATGGTCGAATTGCCGGTCGATGATGTGGAGAAATTCTGCAAATGGTGCCTCACCGATTTCCAATACGAAGGCTCGACCGTCATGATGGCGCCGGGTACCGGTTTCTATACGAATCCAGAAGACGGTCGTCATCAAGTCCGCATGGCCTATGTGCTCAATAAAGAGGATTTGGCCAAAGCCATGATTGTGCTCCGCAAAGCCCTTGAAGCGTATAACAACGAGAAATAAACCCTTATGAGAGAGAAAATAAGGCAAGTCCTGCTGAATGAACGATTCATTCTCGTTGTTATCCTGATCAACTCCGTGCTTATCTATGCACAAGTGTCGGGGTATGAGAACTATTTCATGGGGATCCTGGATACCATCTGTACGTTCATCTTCCTCTTTGAAATGATCGTCAAGCATAAGGAGTACGGCGTGAAGGGGTACTGGAGTGACGGATGGAATAGGTTAGACGGTTCGCTGGTCATCCTCTCATTACCGTCGGTAGCCGCTCTCTTCGTACCGAACGACATGGCCGATCTGTCCTTCCTGATGATCTTCCGACTGCTGCGTGTGCTGCGTTTCTTCCGTGTGCTGCATTTCTTCCCGAACTTCACCAAGGTCATCGAAGGGTTTAAACGGGCGATGCGGGAGTCGTATGCGATTTTGCTCAGCTTTCTGGTCATCATCATCATCTTTGGTCTGCTCAACTGCAGCCTGTTCCGTGACGCTGACCCCATGCGTTTCGGTACACCGCTGCGTTCGATATACGCTGTGTTCCAGATATGTACGGTAGAAGGATGGTATGAGATACCCAACGCCATTGCCGAGTACTACGGTATCACGACCATGGCGGCGGAGTTTGTGCGACTCTATTTCTGCTTCCAACTCATTTTAGGCGGTATTATCGGCATGTCGTTCATTAACTCAATCTTCGTCGATGCGATGGTGCAAGACAATAACGATGAGGTAAGTCAGAAAATTGATGAACTGCAAAAGACCCTTGACGAAATCAAGCGTAAACTGAAATAAAAAAAGCGGCGCGTGCCGCTTTTTTTTATTACTCATTCGTGTCCTCAAAGGAGTCACCTACGATCTTGCGGTAGAGCTCTTTCGGATCGGTAGCCTTACGGATGATCTCGTGCAGGTCCTCAATCTTAACACGATCCTGGGTCATGGTGTCACGGTAACGAACGGTGACGCAACCATCTTTCTCGGTGTCGTGATCGACGGTGATACAGAACGGTGTTCCGACTGCGTCCTGACGACGGTAACGTTTACCGATGGAGTCTTTCTCGTCGTAGGCTACCTTAAAGTCGAACTTCAGTTCGTTCATGATCTCGCGTGCTTTCTCAGGCAGTCCGTCTTTCTTAACGAGCGGCATGATACAAGCCTTGACAGGCGCAAGTACCGGCGGTAAGTGCAGTACCACACGGGTGTCACCGCCTTCGAGTGCTTGCTCTTCGTATGCCGAGCACATGACGCTGAGGAACATACGATCCACACCGATTGAAGTCTCGATGACATACGGGGTATAGGATTGATTGAGCTCCGGATCGAAGTATTCGATCTTCTTGCCGCTGTACTTAGCATGGCTGCTCAAGTCGAAGTTGGTACGGCTATGGATACCCTCTACCTCTTTGAAGCCAAACGGCATGAGGAACTCGATATCGGTAGCGGCGTTGGCATAGTGTGCCAATTTGTCATGGTCGTGGAAACGATATTTCTCATCACCCAGACCCAGCGCTTTGTGCCATTTGAGACGGAACTGCTTCCAGTGCTCGAACCACTTGAGTTCCTCGCCCGGACGAACGAAGAACTGCATCTCCATCTGCTCGAACTCGCGCATACGGAAGATGAACTGACGCGCCACGATCTCGTTACGGAAAGCCTTACCGATCTGTGCGATACCGAACGGAATCTTCATACGGCCAGTTTTCTGTACGTTCAGGAAATTGACGAAGATACCCTGTGCCGTCTCCGGACGGAGGTAGATCTTCATCGCGCCGTCGGCCGTCGAACCCATCTCGGTCGAGAACATCAGGTTGAACTGACGTACGTCTGTCCAGTTACGCGTGCCGCTGATGGGGCATACGATCTCTTCATCCAAGATGATCTGCTTGAGCTCCTCGAGGTTGTTATCGTTCATAGCCTTGGCAAAACGCTCGTGCAGTGCCTCCCGTTTCGCGATATGCTCTTTGACACGCTCGTTGGTGGCTTTGAACATCTCTTCGTCGAAACTCTCACCGAAACGTTTGCGTGCTTTCTCTACTTCCTTAGCGATCTTCTCGTCGTACTTGGCAATCTGATCTTCGATCAGTACGTCTGCACGGTAACGTTTCTTGGAGTCGCGGTTATCAATCAACGGATCGTTGAACGCGTCCACGTGTCCCGAAGCCTTCCAGGTCGTCGGATGCATGAAGATAGCGGCATCGATACCGACGATGTTCTCATGCAGCAGCGTCATCGAATCCCACCAATAACGCTTAATATTGTTCTTCAACTCTACGCCGTTCTGACCATAGTCATACACAGCGCCTAAACCGTCATAGATCTCACTGCTCGGAAAAACAAATCCGTACTCCTTGCAATGCGCTACGATCTTTTTGAATGTTTCTTCTTGTGTTGCCATATATCGTTAAAAACTTTTGCGAGTGCAAAAGTACTGCTTTTTTTTGAATTACGCAAGAGTTTGGCATAATTATTGCGTATTATTTTATAAAAATTGTAAATTATGAAGAAAATTGTCTCTCTTTTGGTTGCAGTGCTGTGTCTGACGACAGCCAATGCGTGCATGAAGAAAACCCCATTAACCGTTAACCATTCACCATTAACCGTTATAGTAATGGATACGACGCAGGCTTTAGTGCCTTTTGCACAAGTGCAGATCGGTAAAAAGACCTATACCACTTCTTACGATGGACGCGTGGTACTCAAACCCGAACAGATCGAAGGCAAATCGCTCAGCGTGACCTGTACCGGCTATGAATCCAAGAAACAAACCTTGGACGACAGTGCTTTGATGATTATTACACTCACGCCCAAACCACGCAAGGCTTCGAAAGAGGATGGGGATGTCTATTATACCTTAGGTACTCTGCGTGGTATTATGTATGAAAAGAAGGCGGTGACGATGACGGCTTCCGTCAGTGCGGACGAAGCCGTCTTTGAAGAGGCGGACGCAGAGATGCATATCTTGCCTTATTATGGAGAGACCAATAATGCGGTTTCTGCCGGCAAACTAACGGCCGGAGAAGTGAATGACTTCACGAAGTGGTCGCTATGGCCAATGGTGATGGATAGCACGCACAAGCATTTTATCCGCACGTGGCAGATAGAGCCGCGTCAGCGCTACACGGTGCAGGTAGTGAATAAATATGGTTACCCGATAGCCAACTATCCGGTCAATCTCACGGACAAGCACGGGAACACGGTCTTCCAAGCCATCACGGACAACACCGGTAAGGCCGAGCTGTGGAATGGATTATTCGGTACGCCGGCAGATGTGGACCAACCTGCTTGGCAGACTATAGTGCTGGATGAGACGGAGTGCGATTTGCCTCAGAGTGTGGACGTGCTATTCGTGTTCGATGCCACGGGCTCCATGGGCGATGAATTGCGTTACCTGCAGGCCGAGATGAAGGATGTCATTTCTCGCGCATCAGCTGCTACCGGTGGTTTGGCTATACGTACCGGCGCCGTTGTATATCGCGATCATGGCGATGAGTATATCACGCGCATCTCGCGTCTGACCGACGATATCGCTACCACGCAGACTTTTATTGACAAGCAGGAAGCGAACGGAGGCGGTGACTATCCGGAGGCTGTTCCGGAGGCACTCATGGCGGCGCTGAACAGTGCAGGATGGGATGATAACGCGCGTGCGCGCATCGCGTTCCTTATATTAGATGCGCCTTGTCATGAAGACAGTGCAACCCTCGCGCTGCTCCACGATCAGATCCTCAATGCAGCCTCCATGGGCGTACGTATCGTGCCGGTCGTATGTAGCGGTATAGGTGAGAGTGGAGAATACTTGCTGCGTGCCATGGCATTGGCTACCAATGGAACATCGTTCTTCTTGACCGACGACAGCGGCATTGGCCATACGCACCTCAAGCCGACGACCGACAGCCTCAAAGTGGAGCACCTCAACGACATGCTCGTCCGCACCATCGTCGAGTTTAGTTATATGCCTGATTGCACGGGACACTGGCACGAGGAGCAAATCGAGCAACTGGAAGAGCAGTTCATACCGAGTCCGTTTAGTCAGCAGGAGATAGCCCAAGACCCATCTATCCCGCACGGACCGACGACGCTATACCTGCTTGATGTCTCCGGCAAGCTCATCCGCATATATAACGGTATTTTGTCGGAAGCCAGTGATAGCCAACTGTCCCGACTCGGAATCCAATTATCCACTGGCGTTTATTTCGTCAAAGCCTTCTACGACGGCGAGTGGCATACAAAAAAAATATTGGTACATTAAAAAAAAGTGACATACATTTGCGTATGTCATTTTTTTGTTGTACCTTTGCAGCCGAAAAGGTTAAAAATTAAACATTATGAAAAAAATATCCTTCTTACTCCTCGCGCTCACTTGCGTAATGAGTCTTATGGCGGAGACCGTCCTCATTGATGGTTTGTACTATTCCTTAGGTACCACTACCGCTACTTTGGTCAAAGACCAAACATCGGGCAATTCGGTGTATGGGAGCTACATCAACGTGACCGTTCCGGCTTCCGTGTACTATAACAACTACACCTATCCGGTGACCTCTATCGGTACATCGGCATTCGAGAGTTGCTCGAACCTGCAGTCGGTGACCCTGCCGAACAGCATTACGGCCATTAACCAGGATGCGTTCTACTATTGTACGAAATTAGGCGATGTGAATCTGCCGGAAGGTCTGACGACGATAGGTCTTCGGGCATTCATCAACTGTAACCTGGATACGATCGTTATTCCGAGTACGGTGACGTCGATCGGCAATAAGGCATTCTATAACAATCCCATCAAGTCGATTACCTGGCTGCCGTCTAACAGTTCCATCAGTACAGGTACGGGAGAAGATTCTCCGTTCTATAACTCCAATGGTTCGAAGGTCACTTCGTTCACCTTCGGTCCGAACGTGAAGACCGTACCGTCGTATATTTGCTATAAGATGAGCCAGCTGGATACGATCGTCCTTCCGCCTTCGGTTTCTTCGTTGGGTCAGAATGCGTTTATGTACTGTACTTCGCTCAAGTCCATCAACCTGCCGGTGACGCAGAAGACCCTTCCCGTTAGTTTCTTCGAGGGCTGTACGTCGCTGGAGTCTATCGAATTGCCTGCCACCCTGACGACCATCAGTACGGATGCTTTCTACGGTTGCTCTAAATTGGCGAATGTAACCCTGCATGAAGGTATAACGACCATTAACCAACGGGCGTTCCAAAACTGTAAACTGGCTCAGATCACGATCCCAAGTACCGTGACTTCCATTGGAAGTGCGGCTTTCCAAGGTAACCCGACGACCTCGGTCACATGGCTGCCGAAGACCTGCTCGATCAGTACCGGAGACTCTTCACCGTTCTATAGCACCAATTCGAAGATTACTTCCTTCACCTTTGGTGACAGCGTGCAGACAGTGCCTTCGTACATCTGCTATAAGATGAGTCTGCTGGATACGATCGTCCTTCCGCCTTCGGTTTCTTCGCTGGGTCAATATGCATTTTATTACTGCACGAATTTGAAATCCATCAACCTGCCCGTAACGCAGAAGACCTTGCCTACCAGCTTCTTAGAGGGTTGTACGTCGTTGGAGTCTATCGAACTGCCGGCAACCCTGACGACCATCAGTACGGACGCCTTCTACGGCTGTTCCAAACTAGCGAATGTAACCCTGCATGAAGGTATAACGACCATCAACCAACGGGCATTCGAATTCTGCAAACTGGCTCAGATCACGATCCCAAGTACCGTGACTTCCATTGGAAGTGCGGCTTTCCAAGGTAACCCGACGACCTCGGTCACATGGCTGCCTAAGACTTGCTCCATCAGTACCGGAGACGCTGCACCGTTCTACAGCACCAGTTCGAAGATTACTTCGTTTATTGTAGGCGACAGTGTGAAGAGTATTCCCGGCTATCTGTGCTATAAGATGAATAAGTTGCAGAACATCGTTCTGCCCGAGAGCCTGACGACCATCGGTCAGTACGCTTTCAACGGTTGTTCGCTGCTTAATGACGTAACGATTCCGGCATCTGTGACGAGCATCGCTACCTATGCCTTCGCGTTCTGTACATCCATCAAGCATTTTGAGTTCCCGGCCGGCATCAAGACCTTGGCGACCAGTGTGTTGGAGGGCTGTACGGCGCTGGAAGACGTGTTGATCCCGTCTTCTGTCACTACGATCAATCAAGATGCATTCTACAACTGCTCCAAACTGAAGGCGATTCATAACTATGCCATCACGCCGCAATCGATTCCTACCCGCGCGTTATATAATGTGAATAAATCGACCTGTATCCTCTATGTGCCGATGGATTATATCGACCTCTATCAGGCCGCGGATGTGTGGAAAGAATTCTACAATATCATTGGTGTCGCGACCGATTTGCAGTTCGAAGACCAGATCGTGAATGTCACCTATCTCAAAGCCGACAGTTCACTCCATTATATGGAGGCGCAGACATGGGCAGTGCCGCGTGAACCTTATTTCCAGGGCTTTACCTTCATCGGCTGGCAAGTCAAAGCCGGTATGTTAGAGGACGGCATTGTGCTGCAAGCGGTTTATCAAGCCAACGATCCAACGAACACCTCAGATGTAGTGGAGAATCCGGCTAATAAAGCACAAAAACTCATTCGTCAGGGTAACGTCTATATCCTGCAAGACGATAAGATCTACACGCTGCAAGGACAGCGAGTTCAGTAAAAAGAGCGCTTCGGCGCTTTTTTTTTATTTGTTGTACTTTCGGCCCTCCCGTGAGCGGGCTCCCGCCGAAATTACAGTCGCAGTATCCTGCAACTTGCACCTAATTAGTCCAAAATTTATAAAAATGCATACAATTTTATATTTTTTGTCCTAATTATTTGCACAATTGATTATTTTGTTGTAATTTTGCGGTCGATTTTGAAATTAAATCGGATTAAAAACGTAAAACAACGTCAAAAGTATGAGTAATGTTCGTTTTGAAGCGTTAAAAATGGCATTTGAGCATAAACCTGCCAATGTCGAGGTGCCGGAAGGCAAAGTAAAGGACTATTTCGCAAGCGATGTCTTCACGCGTGATAAGATGAAGGAATATATCGCGCAGGAGGTATTGGATCTGTTGTTTGACGATGTCGATAACGGTCGCACCATTCACCGCGATATTGCCGGAGTCGTAGCGATAGGTATCCGCAAATGGGCGATGGATCACGGAGCAACGCATTTCACGCACTGGTTTCAGCCCCTCACGGGCGGTACGGCGGAGAAGCACGATGCCTTCTTCACTCTTAAGAACGGAACACTGATTGAGGAGTTCAGCGGTGACAGTCTCTATCAGCAAGAACCCGATGCTTCCTCTTTCCCCTCCGGTGGAATACGAAACACCTTCGAGGCACGAGGATATTCGGCATGGGATCCTTCGAGTCCGGTTTTCCTGATCGGTGACACGCTCTGTATCCCGACCGTTTTCGTGGCTTATACGGGTGAAGCGCTTGACTATAAGACCCCGCTCATTCGTTCTACCGCCTCGCTCTGTCATGCAGCACGTGAGGTATGTGCGTACTTTGACAAACAGGTCAAGCATGTGCATGCGAACCTGGGCTGGGAGCAGGAGTATTTCCTTGTGGACGAAGCCCTCTATAACGCCCGTCCGGATCTGATGCTCACCGGCCGCACCCTCATGGGTCATAACAGCGCCAAGAGCCAGCAACTCGAGGACCATTATTTCGGAGCCATTCCTGCACGTGTATTGGCTTTCATGCGTGAACTGGAATACGAGGCGCTCAAAGCCGGCATCCCTGTACGTACGCGTCATAACGAGGTGGCACCGAACCAGTTCGAGATGGCACCTATCTACGAGGATGTCAACCTTGCCAACGATCATAACCTGCTTGTCATGTCCATCATGGAGCGCGTAGCTGAGAAGCATCATTTCCGCGTACTGCTGCACGAAAAACCCTATGCCGGCGTCAACGGTAGCGGTAAGCACTGTAACTGGTCGCTGGAGACCAATACCGGTATCAACCTGCTTGCGCCGGGTAAGAACCCTTACCAGAACCTGCAGTTCATCACTTTCCTCGTCAATGTTCTCATGGCCGTTCAGCGCCATAACGGACTGCTCAAGGCCTCCATCGTTTCGGCTACCAACGAACATCGTCTGGGCGCCAACGAAGCGCCGCCGGCTATCATCTCTGTCTTCCTCGGTAAGCAGATCACTGCCGTGCTTGACAAACTCGAGCATGCGACGGCAGAAGAAGCCATCATCATCAATGCTAAGAAAGAGATGAAGTTAGGAGTTGCGAATATACCTGAGATCTTGCTGGATAATACAGATCGCAACAGAACCTCGCCCTTTGCTTTCACGGGAAACCGTTTCGAGTTCCGTGCGGTCGGTTCGTCGGCTAACTGCGGTGCAGCGATGTTAGCGCTCAATGCAGCGGTCGCAGAGCAACTCATGCTCTTCAAAGAGGAGGTCGATGCCCGTATCGAGAAAGGCGAGGCCAAAGAGCGCGTACTCTTTGACGTCATCAAGAAATATATCGTGGCCTGCAAAGCCATCCGTTTTGACGGAAACGGCTATAGCGAGGAGTGGAAAGAAGAGGCAGCCAAACGTGGACTCGACTGCGAGACATCGGTGCCCCTCGTCATCGACCGTTACCTGGCGCCGGATAGCATTAAGATGTTTGGTACAACCGGCGTTCTCACCGAAGCGGAGTTACACAGCCGCAGTGAGGTCAAATGGGAGACCTACGTCAAGAAACTCCAGATCGAGAGCCGCGTCATGGGCGATCTGGTCGTTAACCATGTTCTGCCGGCTGCCAAGCGTTATCAGACCATGCTGCTCCAGAATGTGCTGGCTGTCAAACAGGTCTTCTCGGCGGACGAGACCGCCAGTCTCAACGCCATGGACTACAGCATCATCAAGCAGATCGAAGAGCACTCCGGTGCGATCTTCGATGGCGTAGAGCGCATGACCGAAGCGCGGCATAAAGCGAACCGTCAACCCGACGAGCGCGCCAAAGCGATCGCTTACCACGATACCGTCCTGCCCCTCATGGCGGACATCCGTGACCATGCCGATGCCCTCGAACTCATCATCGACGATGAAATGTGGACCCTGCCAAAATACAGAGAATTAATGTTCATACATTAAATTGAAATCTGAAATGCAGATCGCTCATAGAATACAACAGATATCGGTTTCTCAGAGCTTGGCGATGGCCGCTCGCTGTCGGGCGTTGCAGAAACAGGGAGTGGATGTAATCAATATGTCTCTTGGTGAACCCGACCAACCCACACCTTTGTTCATCCAAAAGGCAGCTCAGCAAGCTATTGCGGATAACTGGTCTCATTATGGTCCTGTACCGGGAATTTCTTCCTTACGTCAGGCGATCGCCAAGCATCAAAATGCTTTTGATGGCAATGCGATAACATGGCAAGCGGAGGATGTGATCGTTTCTGTGGGCGCAAAAGCGGCTATCTTCAATGCTATCCAAACGATAATTAATGAAGGAGATGAGGTAATTATTCCAACTCCGAGTTGGGTGAGTTATGGGGAGATGGTTAAATTAGCAGGTGGAAAGGTGATAAGTATTCCTACTACTGCTCAAGAAAACTACTGTTTGACAGCAGCACAGTTACGAGATGCCATTACTTTCCATACACGTCTCATTATCCTTTGTTCTCCCAATAACCCGACAGGCACTATCTATTCGGACTCACGTATGGATGAGATAGTTGCTGTGTTGCGGGAGTATCCGGAGATATCGATTCTGTCAGATGAGATATATAACGGCTTGACGTACGGCACGACGGCACGTAGTTGGGCATATTATACGGATTTGGCGGAACGTCTTATTGTTGTGAATGGTGTCAGTAAAACCTATGCGATGACAGGCTATCGAATCGGGTGGATGATGTGCAAGAATACCTCATTTATTGCTGCATGTACCCGATTGCAGAGCCAGCAGTTTACATGCGCGACGATGATAGCTCAAAAAGCGGCAGAAGCAGCCTTGACAGCAGATCAAGAAAGCGTATCGTATTTGCGAGCGGAATTTCAAGAAAGACGAGATCTTATTTGTCGCTTGGCACGCGAAGTGAAAGGATGGCGTTTTGTAGAGCCACACGGTGCTTTTTATCTTTTCCCGGATGTGAGCGCGATCGCTAATGGAGACGAGGTGGCCGAAATGTTACTGGAGAAGGCGCATGTGGCCGTTGTTTCCGGTTCTGCTTTTGGTGATCCATCGTGTATCCGTCTGTCCTTTGCTATTGGAAACGAAGCTATTATCGAAGCTATGCACCGTATTAAGACAGCATTGGCATAATGGAAACAAAGTATATTTTTATCACTGGAGGAGTTGCTTCTTCGTTAGGAAAGGGTATCATCTCGGCATCCTTGGGCAAGTTACTCCAAGCGCGTGGCTATCGGATAACGATTCAGAAGTTCGATCCTTATATCAATATCGACCCCGGTACGCTGAATCCGTACGAGCACGGCGAGTGTTACGTGACGGCAGATGGTATGGAGACCGATCTTGATTTGGGTCATTATGAGCGTTTTACGGGTATAGAGACTACGCGTGACAACAGTGTGACCACCGGACGTATCTATCTGAGTGTGATAGAGAAAGAGCGTCGTGGAGACTATCTGGGCAAGACGATACAGGTCGTACCGCATATTACGGACGAGATCAAACGACGTATTCTGCTAAATGCTTCCAAACAACCGTTTGACTTCGTCATTACGGAGATAGGCGGTACGATAGGCGATATCGAAAGTCAGCCTTTCTTGGAAGCTATCCGTCAGTTACGATGGGAACTTGGTCCGCAACGGGCGCTTAATGTGCACCTTACCTACGTGCCGTACTTGGCAGCTGCAGATGAACTGAAGACCAAACCAACACAGACCAGCGTCAAGCAGTTACAGGGCTTGGGTATTCAGCCCGAGGTACTTATTTTGCGTACCGAGCATCATCTGGGCGATGAGTTGAGAACCAAAGTGGCGCATTTCTGCAATGTAGCCACAGAGGCCGTGATTCAGAGTCAGGATCTGCCGAGTATTTATGAAGTGCCGATCAATATGTATGAGCATCATTTGGACGAGGTTATTTTGCATAAGATGGGCATCAAACGGCCGGCAAAGCCTGATTTGAAATCATGGTTGGACTTCTTGGATTGCCGCAAACGTGCAGAGGAAATACTCCATATAGGTCTGGTGGGTAAATACGACCTGCAAGATGCATACAAGAGTATTCGTGAGAGTCTTGCACACGCGGGTACGTACAGAGGTTATAAGGTGCAGATCCATTTTATCAACAGTGAGTTTATCACGCGCGAGAACGTATCCAAACAACTTGCCGGCATGGCAGGTATCGTCATCTGTCCGGGTTTCGGACAACGAGGTATAGAGGGTAAAATCCTAGCTGCAGAATATACTCGCACGCACGATATACCTACATTTGGTATCTGTTTGGGCTTCCAGATGATGGTGATCGAATTCGCCCGTAATGTGTTGGGCTACCACGATGCCAACAGTAGTGAGATGGACGAGTCGACCCCGCATAATGTCATTGACATGATGGCGGAACAGAAGCATGTCACACAGAAAGGTGGAACGATGCGTTTGGGCGCCTATGCGTGTTCGCTGGTAAAAGACAGCCGCACGGTCAAGGCGTATCGCGGTAAAATGCTGATTAAAGAACGACATCGTCATCGTTATGAATTTAATAATAACTATAAGGATGAGTTTGAACGTTACGGAATGAAATGTGCAGGCATCAATCCCGATTCACAATTAGTGGAAATCATGGAGATTCCTTCATTACGGTGGTATATCGGGACACAATTTCATCCTGAATATAGTTCGACGGTCTTGCATCCGCATCCTTTATTCTTGGATTTTATAGCAGCATGTATATGAACCTTACTTTTATCAAGATGCATGGGCTGGGAAATGACTATGTCTATATAGACTGTTTCCCGAAGACCACGGCCGACTATATCGCCAAGGCAGATGTATCCGCTTTGGCGCGTCGGGTTTCAAACCGCCATTTCGGTATCGGTTCAGATGGTCTCGTGCTGATCATGCCTTCCAAAGAGGCAGACGCACGCATGCGGATCTTCAATGCCGACGGTTCGGAAGCAGAGATGTGCGGCAATGCCATCCGCTGCGTCGCTAAATACCTGTACGAGAGTGGTTTATGCCGCGATGTACATATGCAGATCGAGACGCTCGCCGGTATCCGGTCCTTGACCTTGCATGTGATGCAAGAGCAGGTCGATCTTGTCACCGTGAACATGGGTAAACCGATCATTCGGCCGGACTCTATCCAAAGCGGCTTGGATCCGATCGGTTTTACGTCCGTCAACATGGGTAATCCCCATGCCGTCTTCTTCCGCAATACCGTTCCGCATCTGCCTACCAACACCAATATCGAGTTCGTCCATGTGCGTAACAAGCATGAAATTGATGTGCGCGTTATCGAACGCGGTTCAGGGGAGACGCTCGCTTGCGGTACAGGGGCTTGTGCATCCGCGGTTGCTGCTATCTATCATGGCTTGACCGAACGGAAAGTCACCGTGCATCTGCCCGGCGGGGACCTGCTCATTCAATGGAAAGATAATACCTCTCCGGTCCTCATGACCGGACCGGCGACGGAAGTGTTCCGCGGGGAAATGAAAATTGAAAGGTGAAAAGTGAAAGGTATGCAAGTTAATACGAATCTACAGCAGTTAAAGGGCAATTATCTCTTTACAGAGATAGCGAACCGTACGCAGGCCTATCAGCAGGCGCATCCTGAGGCGCACGTCTTACGTCTCGGCATAGGCGATGTCACGTTACCTTTACCGCCTGTCATCATCGATGCGATGCATCGTGCGGTGGAGGATCTGGCGCATGCGGATACCTTCCGCGGCTATGGTCCCGAGGATGGCTATTCCTGGTTGCGACAAGCGATCATCGACAACGACTATACGCCCCGCGGCATCTGCCTCACACCCGATGAAGTCTTCATTAGCGACGGCGCCGGCAGTGATCTGGGCAACCTCAGTGAGCTGTTCGATGCCGCCAATAGTGTCGCGATCTTAGAGCCCTCTTATCCCGCCTATGTGGATACGAACCGCATGGCGGGACGATCGATCATCTGGCTGCCCTGTTTGGAGGAGCATAATTTCTATCCCGATCTGCCTAAGCAAAAAGCGGATATCATCTATCTCTGTTTTCCCAATAACCCGACGGGTACGGTGCTGACACGCGATGAACTGGCGCGTTGGGTCGAATATGCCCGTACGAACCATAGCATCATCCTTATTGATGCCGCGTATGAAGCCTTTATCGAAGATCCGAATATACCGCATTCTATCTATGAGATAGATGGCGCGCAAGAGGTGGCTATCGAGATTCGCAGTTTCAGTAAGACGGCAGGTTTTACGGCGGTGCGTTGCGGTTATACCGTCGTGCCGAAAGCAACAGGATTGCAGGCCATGTGGTCGCGCAGACAATGTACTAAATTCAACGGCGCATCCTATATCTCCCAACGGGCTGCATTGGCTACTTATACGCCCGAAGGAAAAGCCGGTATACAAGCGAACTTGAACAGTTACAAGCAGACAGCTCGTATCTTATCGGCAGGCTTGTGTGCTTTGGGTTATACTGTCTATGGCGGCAAAAACGCACCCTATATATGGTGCAAGACACCTGATAAGATGGACTCATGGGCATTCTTCGATCGCTTGTTGAACCAATGCCAGATCGTTTGTACGCCCGGTGTCGGATTTGGAAATGCCGGACAAGGATTTGTGCGTTTTTCGGCCTTCTCCAATAGAAAAGAGGTTGAAGAAGCACTAAAAAGAATGAAAACGCTTGCATAATTCAAAAAAATATAGTAATTTTGCAGGCTAAATTATAAATCACAAATTACAAATCACAAATAACGAAATTTGTATGTGTGGAATAGTTGGATATATCGGTAAACGCAAAGCGTATCCGATTCTAATAAAAGGTTTGCATCGTTTGGAGTACCGCGGATACGACAGTGCGGGAGTCGCGCTCATCAACGAGGCCGGACAACTCAATGTCTATAAAGCCAAAGGCAAGGTAGCCGAATTGGAGGCTTTCTGTGCCGAGAAAGATACGGAAGGTTGTATCGGTATCGCCCATACCCGTTGGGCTACGCACGGTGAACCCAATACGGTCAATGCCCATCCGCATTATTCCGAGTCGGAGCGCCTGGCGATCATCCATAATGGTATCATCGAGAACTACGCCGTACTCAAGGCCGGACTTATGGAACAGGGCTATACCTTCAAGTCCGATACGGATACCGAGGTGCTGGTACAACTCGTTGAATATACCCAGGTTAACCAACATGTGGACCTCAAGACGGCTGTCCAACTGGCCCTCCAGCAGGTCATCGGCGCCTATGCTATCGCTATCCTCGATAAGACCCATCCCGATACGCTCATCGCGGCCCGTAAGGGTTCACCGCTGGTAGTCGGTATCGGCGAGAACGAGTATTTCCTTGCTTCCGATGCCACGCCTATCGTCGAATATACGGATAAGGTCATCTATATCGAAGACGAAGAAGTAGTGTCCTTGCGCTTGGGCGAAGAAGTGGATATCACGACCATCAATAATGTCACCAAGACCCCGGAGATTAAGCGCCTCGAACTCTCGCTGAGCCAACTCGAGAAGGGCGGCTACCCGCATTTCATGCTCAAGGAGATCTTCGAACAGCCGCGTACGCTCACGGACTCGATGCGAGGACGTGTGAACGTGCGTCAGGATAATATCGCCCTCTCCGGATTCATTGATAATAAGGATCGTTTCCTCAATGCCAAGCGCATCATCATCACCGCTTGCGGTACGAGTTGGCATGCCGGCCTGATTGCCATGTACGCCATCGAGGAGTTCGCGCAGATACCGGTTGAAGTGGAGTACTCGTCCGAGTTCCGCTATCGTAAACCCGTCATCAACAAAGATGATGTCGTCATCGCCATCTCGCAGTCCGGTGAGACGGCCGATACGCTCGCCGCTATCCAGCTGGCGAAGTCTAAAGGCGCTTTCATCTTCTCGATATGCAATGTGGTCGGTGCATCCATCCCGCGTGTCTCCGATAGCGGTTGTTATACGCATGTCGGACCCGAGATCGGTGTCGCTTCAACCAAGGCCTTCACGGCGCAGGTCGTTGCTCTCACCATGCTCGCCCTCTGTATCGGAAAAGCGAAAGGTACGATGACCGAAGAGCAGTACCTCCGTATTGTGCGTGAGTTGGGTCAGATACCCGATAAGATTGAACGCGTACTGGGTCAGAACAAGCGTATCTCCGATTTTGCCAAGACCTTTACCTACGCGCAGAACTTTATCTACCTTGGCCGCGGATACAATTTCCCGGTGGCTATGGAAGGCGCCCTCAAACTCAAAGAGATCTCCTATATCCATGCCGAGGGCTATCCCGCTGCTGAGATGAAGCACGGACCTATCGCCCTTATCTCGCAAGAGATGCCGGTAGTGGTCGTCGCACCGCATTGCGGTACCTACGAGAAAGTGGTATCGAATATCCAGGAGATCAAGGCCCGTAAGGGTAGGGTGATCGCCGTAGTTACCGAAGGAGACGAACTGGTCAGCAAGATAGCCGACTATATCATCGAAGTGCCGCAGACTGAAGAGTGCCTCACGCCGCTTCTCACTGTCATCCCGCTTCAACTGCTCGCCTACCATATCGCCGTCGTCAAAGGCTGTGACGTCGATCAACCACGTAATTTAGCAAAATCTGTAACAGTAGAGTAATATGCGAATCGCCATTTTAGGGTACGGCAATATTGGCCGTGCTGCCGAACAAGCCATCAAGGCTGCTCCCGATATGGAGCTCGCCGGTATCTATCATCATAACGATTGTTTGGATTGCATCGATGCGGATGCAGTCCTTATCTGTACGCCTACGCGCGAAGTGCAAAAGTTTGCGACCGTCCTGGCGGCGCGTGGTATCTGTACCGTCGATAGCTTCGATATCCATGGTCAGATATGGTCGCTCCGTAGCGCCTTAGATCCTGTCTGCAAGGCCCATCAGGCTGTCAGCATCCTCTCTGCCGGATGGGATCCGGGTTCGGACTCTATGGTCCGTGCCATCCTCATGGCATTGGCTCCGAAAGGTCTGACTTATACCAATTTCGGTCCCGGTCGTTCGATGGGGCACACGGTAGCTGCCAAGGCCATCAAGGGCGTGAAGAACGCGCTCTCTATGACCATTCCGTTGGGTACCGGTATCCATCGTCGTATGGTCTATATCGAACTCGAAGAAGGGGCGGACTTTAAGACCGTCGAGGCCGCTATTCTCGCCGATGACTATTTCGCACACGATGAGACCCACGTCATTCCCGTTGAGAGCGTCGAGGCCCTCAATAACGTCGCGCATGGCGTCAACCTCATCCGCAATGGTGTCTCCGGCGATACCCACAACCAGCGTTTTGAGTTCAACATGACGATTAACAATCCGGCCCTTACCGGTCAGGTTCTCGTCTCCTGTGCCCGTGCCGCGATTCGTCTCAAGGAGCGCGGTGACTACGGCGCTAAGACCATGATCGAACTGGCGCCCATCGACCTGCTGCCGGGTTCAACCGAACAACTCGTCAAAACCTTGGTATGATGCGTAGATTCTTAGTTCTTGGCTTTTTGCTCTTGACGCTTAGCCTTGGTCTGATGGCCGAAGTGCGGCAAGAGGTGCTGATTTATCCCTCAACGGACCAGCACGGCGACTCGATCATGCTCTCCGGCATGGTCACTATACCTACCGATAAACCCGCCAAAGGTATCCTCCTCATCCCGCATTATACCATCCTGTCCAATAACGAAGCACCCTCGAACCAACTTCTCTACGATGCGAAGTTTTACAAAGAGGACTATGTCCTCCTGATGCCTGATTATATCGGTTATGGTATCACAGCCGATCTGCCTCATCCCTATCTGGCAGGCGAACTGACCGCCATCAACGGCATCGACATGGTGCTGGCGGCGCAGACGATGCTGGATACCATGCAGCTGGATATACCCCTCGATAGCATCTATATAGCCGGTTACTCACAGGGCGGTTTCTCCGCCCTCTGGACCCTGCGCGTCATCGAGGAGTCGTACGCCGACCGTATTCATGTGAAGGCTTGTTTTGCAGGCGCCGGACCCTATGATGTGGCGGTTACCTATGATGAGACGCTGGCTACGAAGCGCGTTCCTATGGCGGCACTTATTCCCCTCATGGTGATAGGCACCGATGTGGCATATGACCTCCATATAGATCGCTCCGAGATCTTCACACCCGCTACGGAAAAACTCTATCAGCGATATATCGAGAATAAGCAATTTTCGGTGATGCAGGTCTATTTCAACAGTCTCAACCATAACCTGAAGCGTTGGCTCAAACCTGCCGGTATGGATAAGACCCATCCGCAGACCATGCGGCTCTATGAAGGCTTTCAGCGTTCCAGTATAGTAGGGGATTCGATCTGTCCGTCCTGGACACCCAAGGCACCGCTTTATGTCTTTCATTCCACGCAGGATGAAACGGTTACCATCCGTTGTGCAGAGCATCTGCAGCGATGCTATCCCGATCTGCCGAACGTCACCTATGACTTCGGACCATACGGAAAACACATACAAGCCTCGCGCATTTTCCATACGCGCGTTCGGGAAATGTTATCAAAAGAATGAATTAACGTTCACGAAGTATTCCGGTTCGGTAAGCTTGAAGGAGTTGTTCGAGTGCTTCTATCTGCTCGAGCAACTCTTTTCCTTTATCGGTGTCCTTGATCCGAATACGTTTGCCGCTGAAGTCCTGGAGTAGGGTGCGGTTATGAATATCGCTACCGGACAGGATCGCTTGTTCGCGGCTCTCGAAACTCTCGTGCTCTACCAGTTGGATGCCGTGGCTGTTATAGATCAGCGTATAACCGGCTATTCCCGTCTTCTCCTGATAGGGCTTACTGAAACCGCCGTCGATCACAAATCGCTTGCCGTTGGCGCGCATCGGCGATTCGCCTTTGATGGTGCGAACAGGCACGTGACCATTCACAATACGTCCCGTCGCAGGATTGAGACCGAACTCTTTGAGTATTTTCTTGCATACCTCCTCGTCGTCCGCCAGCGTGAAATACGCGCCCTTATGTTCATCCCAAGCTTCACCCTTCGGCAGGAAATAGCGCTCAAAAGTAGTCATCTTGTCCTTGTTGTAGAGCGGCGAGTTAGCGCCCTCCCAGAGGTATAGCATATAGTCCAGCGCATCCTGTTTGGCCTTGCCTTCTCCGTAATAGGCTTGGCGGATGATGGCATCGGTGCGGTCCATCAGTGCCTTGCCGCTTACGCGCTCTCCGCATACATCGGCTTCTGTGAATGATCCGTCGGCATTCAGAGGTATCGCCGCATGGTAGAGTAGGAAGCCGTTCCGTACCAGATAGAGCGATCCGTGTTCATACAGCATCCTCAGATGCTTCTGCATCTTCTCGCTCTTGCGGAACGAGCGCGCTAACTGATTCATCAGATCCTGCTCATGCTTACTCAATGCATACGGATCTTTCGGATCAATCGTCGGCAGATTCTGGTCCAAGATAACTTGACCGTCCAATGTCCATTGTCCATTGTCCATTGTCAATTGATGGAGTACGGCCCGATCATCCATGTGCCATTCGGGGTGACGGAGCACCGTTTGTCCTTCGAGTTTGAATTGGATGATGGATATCGCCTTATGCATCTTTGCCATCAGTTGTGCCGAACGGGTCAGACGCGGGTTGTTCTCAAAATCTTTGGTCTGCCAGATCGTACACGGGTCGTCGCCGTATACCGTCATGGCGAAGTTCGCCAGCGGCAACAGGTTGATGCCGTATCCTTCCTCTAAGGTCTCGATATTGGCATACCGGATGCTCACGCGCAGTACGGTCGCGAGCAATGCCATGTTCCCGGCCATCGCTCCCATCCATTCGATATCGTGGTTGCCCCATTGGATATCGTAGTCGCGTACGGTATTCAATACGTCCAGGATCTTGGCCGCACCCGAACCTCTGTCGAAGATATCGCCTACGATATGCAGCGTGTCGATCGTCAGACTATGGATGAGGTAGCATATCGCGATCAGTACCTGAGCGGCGCACCCCGTCTCGATGATCGCATCGATGATCGCGTGGTAATAGGTGTTGCGGTCGTGCTGCTCCAGGTTCGTCTCGTGCAGCAACTCCTTGATGATATATGCGTAGTCGGGAGGTAAGAGCTTATGCACTTTCGATCGGCTATACTTGATCGTCACCGCCCGCGCTATCTCTACCGTCTGCGTTAGACGCAACTTATACCATGCCGTCATGTCGGCCTGCACCGTCTTCTCATATTCGATACGCTCGTCCGGGTAGTATATCAGGGCGCAGAGTGCCCGTTTCTCCTCCTCGTCCATACGGCTGCCGTACACCTCATCTACTTTCTTGCGTACCACACCCGAGGCGTTCTTGATCATATGAATGAACGCCAGCGAAGCTCCGTGCAGATCACTCACAAAATGCTCCGTCCCTTTCGGTAAAGACAGGATAGCACGCAGGTTAATCAACTCGGAGATAACAGCCTGTGAATTCGGAAATTTCTCGCCCAATAAGCGCAGGTATCGTTCGTCTTGCATGGTCTTAAATCAAATTTGCTGCAAAGGTACAACAAAAATTGCATATATGCAAATATTTTAAGAAAAATCATCTAATTAGCCGGAAAAGGGAGCGGAGGGCCGGAGGATGAAGGATTCGTCAAGGGAGGGCGAGCGGAAGGTGCGGCGGGCAGCGGAAGCGGATAGTATCCGCCTGTAAGGGACGAACGTCTATAGAATCAAAAGAGACATCAGTATCGGGATGGAGGGCTTTGTCGCGGGCGGCTTGGAGCTGGCGATAGATGGAGACGTAGGTATATTGGTAGAAACGGGAGTAGGGTTTGAGGCCGGGTTCGGGAGTAGCGCCGCCTTTGACGACAGAGAAATAATGGTTAAAGAAGCGGACTCTCCATTCAAGGGCTTCGCGGGTATGAGCATGCTCCAAGGCGTGGGCTTGGCGCTGGGCTTGCTTGATGAGTTCGCGATTTGCTACGCAGGCTGCAGACCAGGTCCTTGGAAAATGGTAGGTATAGAGTTGGAGAAGGCCGTGGGCGTAGGGCATTCGACGGACAACGATGTGCTTTTTGTAACGGCGACCTGCTTTGACGGAGTTCATAGCGCCCCAGTAGGCTTCGTAGAGGGTTATAGGCACAAAATAGCGCACTCCTCGGGCGCGAGGCGTGGAATTGGGCGAGAGCGTGACGTAATGATCAATAATGCTGCTTAAACCCATCTGAATGCGTGTTTTTAAGTGCCGTGACATGTGTGTTTAAATCGTTGTATATATGTTATTTATGTGCTATTAAAAATAGGTATGGTCTAGGATGCATAGAACAAGCCTTGTTTCCGCCTCTTATTTGGACCCTTTTGGGGCTCGAAAATATGAGAACGGGGATTTTTAATTCGGGTGCAAAGATACAAAAATATTTTGGAACATGCAAATTTTGAAACAGAAAAAGTTAAGTTTTTGGACAAAAAATGTATAGAAAATTGATTTTTTTATAAAAACGTCATGACGTTATGACGGGATGACGAGATGACGAAGGGGTATAATGGCGACAAAAATGTCGCCAAAATGCACGATGAATGATCCAGGATAAAATCTCTGGAAATGGACGAAGGTGGGTTGCCATGCGGAGAGAGTAGTTACCGATGGCGCATCCAGCGCGGGGCTAATCTGCCTATGCCCGAGCCACCCTAGCAGACGAAGACATTTTAGAAAAATCAGAAAAAATCGCTTGCGGGCTTGCGTATATGATTTTTTTTTTGTAATTTTGCACGCAAATTGCGTGCTAAATGAAAATACTGCTATTCATACTGAGTGCGATGATGACGTTTACAGTGGAGACCAAATCGACTGTAAAGGCTAGCGGTTCATGGCCATATAGCATGAGCGCGACCTATCAGAATACCGGCACGAAAGGCAATGTGACGGATAAAGACACAGCTACCTTGACCGTAAGCGGATTAGACGGGATCGTGATTGAGAAGGTGAATGTGTATTTGAAATCGAATAAGAATAGTGGTGCCGGCATTCTCACAATGGAGGCCGATGGGATGCAGTTTTACTCTGCGAACGGTACATATAAGGGCTGGTTCGGCGTGTATGATAATACAAATTCTCATGCGATAGGATGGAGTGGGGAGCGGACGTTGAACGAACTGATGATACAAGTTATCGGCACAACTAACTCGTTGCATATTGAGAAATACGAGATCACGTGGAGACAGCAGACTTCAACGGCCTATGATGTGACGCTGATGAACGGTACGGAGCTTGTAGAGACGCTGCATGGCGAGAAGGTGGTTCTTCCTTCCTTGCCGGATTCCGCCAATTGGGTGTTTGTGGGCTGGAGTGAAGTAGAGTATTATGAGACGGAAAATATCGAGACGTACATCTATACCGACGAGTACAAACCCAAGCGGGATGTGATTCTTTGGGCTGTTTACCGCTATCAGACTCCGTTGGAGGATCGGATCGTCACCGAATTGCAGGATGGGCTATATATATACGCCGACATGCACAGCGGTACGGCGATGAGTGGCGCTGTGGCCAAAGGTGTTGCAGGGACGGAAGTCATCGATGTGACCAATACGATGCAATGGTATGAGGTGAGTATCCAAAACGGCTTGGCGACCATTCGTCTATCGCATGTGTATGGCGAGTCCTATATCGGCTATAACGGCACCGCTTTGGCGAATGTGGCGAGTCAATGGCATATCTATCATAATGGTCAGTATACCGCTTTCTATACAACTGTGGGTGCGGATATCTATATGTTGAAGCCCTATAAATTAGCTTCCGATAATGAAACTTTCGTCACCAAACTAATGTTGGTAAACGATATTTCGCAGGCACAGACAGCGCTTCTCTATGCGGAATGGGAAGAACCGAATATCTATACCTGCCATCCGGAGTATGGAATGGATGTCGAGTTTACGAATGAAGGAATGAAAGAGTTAACGAATGAATGGACCATTCCGTTTGGGAACTATGAGTTGGTTATTCATAATGGAAAGAAATATCTTAGATTGAAATGAAAGGATTATTGATAATATTGAGTGTATTGACCGGCATCTTGTCCGGTGAGTATAAAGCAAATACGCTGTCGGAAGCGGAGCAGGATTCGATTTTAGGCGTACAAACGACCGGTCGCTATCGTTTGGAGAGTGAGAATCAAGAGGCTATATTCCGTCATTCGAGTGTGGCGGATTACTACATTATCGACACCATGCGCCATACGCGCAAGCAATTGGGCGAAGGGAAAGTGCGGGATGCTGTCATGTCGCCCAACGGACGCTATGTAGCGTTTGCTAAAGACAATAACCTCTATATCCATAAACTCGATTTCGGTACCGAAGTGGCGGTGACGAAAGACGAAAATACGGAGGTCATCAACGGTATCGCCGACTGGCTGTATGAAGAAGAGTTCGCCACTACCGCTCTGTTCGCTTGGAGTCCGGACTCGAAGATGCTGGCCTTTGTGCGGCTCGACGAGACCGAAGTGCCTACCTTCTCATGGGATGTTTATTCCGATACCCAATATCCGAAAGCAGAGAGCCTGCGTTATCCCAAAGCGGGATGTGAAAACGCGAAGGCGAGTGTGTGCGTCTATGATGTCGCAACAAAAGGCATTCAACGCTTGCAAGTCGAGAGTGGGGATGGTTATATCCCTCGTTTGCGCTGGACGGACGAGAACACCTTATTGGTTCTGCGCGTGAATAGGGATCAGACGAAGATGGAGGTGCTGTCCTGCAATGCCAAATCGACCGTCTGCCATCCGCTTTATGCCGAAGAGAGCAAGAAATATTTCGTTGACTATAGCCTGTTTGACGAATGGCAATGGTTAAGCGACGGAAAATTTATAGTACTGAGTGAGAAGAATGGCTGGAGGCAAGTATACTTATACTCTTCGCAGGGAGTAGAGCAGAAAGTACTAACACCGGAAGGCATTGATGTAACGGCTGTCTATGGCGTGAACGAAAAGACGCAAACGCTTTATTATCAAGCAGCTCCGCAGCCGAGTACAAGACATATTTATGCGCTGAATATCAAGAAAGGGGAGATATCCCAACTCACCAAAGACGAAGGCATGTGGTCGGCACGATTCAATAGCGAGGCTACCAAAGCCGTGTTCTGCTATCAATCGTTTGAAACGCCAAATACATACTATCTTTATTCAAAGAATAAACTCGAATTGCTGGAAGACAATGCTGAAGTGAAAGCTGCATGGCAAGCGAACGGCTTACCCGAACCGGAGATGATGCAGATCAATGGTCTCGAAGCCATGCTCCTCCGCTCACCGGTAACCGGTAACCCCTCACCCCTAATTCTCATGCATTATAGCGGACCGGCGAGTCAACGGGTGCTGAATAGATGGCGCAAGCGTTTTGAGTACGCCTTGGTAGAGCTTGGCTATGCGGTGCTGATCGTCGATACGCGGGGTGGTGATTGTAAAGGGCGCGCATGGCGCAATGAGACGTATATGAGTTTGGGTCAGAAAGAAGCGGAGGACCTGATTATGGCCGCTAACGAGATGGCGAAGCGCGATGACATCGACGGTGAGCATATGGCGATCATGGGATGGTCGTACGGTGGCTACGAGACGCTTTACACAATGAGTCAGAAAAACCATCCGTTTAAGTGCGGTGTGGCGATTGCCCCTGTGACCGATTGGAAACTCTACGACTCCGCTTATACGGAGCGGTACATGCGTCGTCCGCAGGTTAACCCGAAGGGCTATGAAGAGGCTTCGCTGCTGAACAAAGCGACCGATCTAACGGGTAATGTGCTGATCATTCACGGTACGGGAGACGATAACGTCCATGTGCAGCATACGATGCAGTATATCAATGCGTTAGTGGAGGCGGATAAGCAGTTTGAGATGCAGTTATACCCCGACGACAACCATCATCTGCGTCAGGGCAATAACGCCAAACACATGCACGAGAAAATCTTGCGGTTCTTGAACACAAATTTATGATTCAAAAATTTTAAATTTAATAGTTATGAAAAAGTATGCTTTAGGTATCGACTTAGGTGGTACAGGCACCAAGTTTGGTTTGGTTAACGACGAAGGTCAAGTTTTGCGTAGCAACTCTATTCCTACCCAGCAGTATCCGGAGATAGACGAGTATTGTGATGTGCTCTGCGCCGGTCTGAAACGTCTGGTAGAGGACGAAGGAATCGCGCTCAGTGATGTCGTTGGCATCGGCTGCGGTGCGCCGAACGGCAATTTCTATTCGGGCTGCATCGAGTATGCGCCTAACCTGCCGTGGAAGGGTGTAGTGCCTCTGGCTAAACTCATCAGCGAGCGTATGGGTATCAAGTGTACTGTTACCAACGATGCCAACGCTGCGGCACAAGGCGAGATGATCTACGGTTCTGCACGCGGCATGAAGAACTTTATCGTCATCACCCTCGGTACCGGCGTGGGATCGGGTATCGTGATTGACGGCAAACTGCTGTACGGCCATGACGGTTTTGCAGGCGAGTTAGGCCATTGCAAGATCGATCACTCGGGCAACGGACGTCTCTGCGGATGCGGTCAGAGGGGATGTATCGAGGCTTATGCTTCGGCAACGGGTGTGGCTCGTACAGCGAAGGAGATCGTGACCTCAACGACACAACCGACACTCCTGCGCCAAGTGGCAGACATCGACCATATCACCTCCAAAGATGTGTTCGATGCAGCGGAGAAGGGTGATCTCGTAGCCAAAGAGATCTTCGATTATACCGGTCGTCTGCTGGGTGAGAAATTGGCGGACTATGTGCATTTCTCCAGCCCGGAGGCTATCATCCTCTTTGGCGGTCTGACCAAGTCGGGTCACTGGATCATGGATCCGATTCGAGAGGCGCTCGATGCGAACCTGATGCCTATCTGGAAGGGTAAGATCCCTGTATCTATTTCGGTGCTTAAGGACAGCGACGCCGCTATCTTAGGTGCGTCTTCGTTAGCATGGTAGTCGCGCTCCTTGTCCTCGTACATGTACTAAAATTCATTTTAGTAGTAAGTACTCGGACAGGCTCGCTCTCCCCAAAAATTAAAATTTTCGGGGACCCCAGAAATGAGATTATTTAAATCCATATTGCAACGTCTTTATCCATGCGGCAAATGCCGCGTGGGTAAGGCGGTGTATCTGACCTTTGATGACGGACCGATACCGGAGGTGACGCCGAAAGTGTTGGCGATCTTGGATAGGTACGGCGTGAAGGCGACCTTCTTCATGGTAGGGGAAAATATCGACAAGCACCCCGATGTGTTTGAGCAAGTGATTAAAGCCGGTCACGCAATCGGAAACCACACCTATAACCATGTCAAAGGATGGAAATACAGTACTGCCGACTATATCGCCAATGTACAGAAGTTTCCGAAAGAGACCAAGTTGTTCCGGCCTCCTTATGGTCGCACATGGCTTTGGCAACGGATGGCGGTGAAGCGATTAGGCTATGAGATCTACCTCTGGGATGTACTGACGCGCGATTATAATCCGCGTCGTACGCCGGAGGCGATGTTAAAGCAGATCCAACGCCAGACGCGATCGGGCAGCATTATCAATTTTCATGACTCCATCAAATCGAATGAGCGCATGTTAGCGGTTCTACCGCTTGCAATAGAATGGTTGTTGGCAAATGGGTATGAACTTAAAACATTATAGTATTTTCTTATTCGTCTTATTGTGGGCGAGTTGTGCGAACCGAGGGATAGGTCCGCAGGGTGGTCCGAAAGACACGGAGCCGCCTATTCCGCTAAAGAGTGAACCGGAGATGGGGGCGCTCAACTGGAACGGTGACCGTATTGAGGTGACGTTTAACGAGTATCTGGAGTTGGATAATGTGAGTGAGAACTTATTGATGTCTCCTCCGCAGCAGAACGCGCCCGAGGTAAAGGCGCGCGGTAAGCGATTGCTGATTCGTTTTCAGGACTCCTTACAAGCCAATACGACCTATACCTTGGATTTCGGCGAAGCGGTGTGCGATTATCGGGAGCGTGTGCCGCTTAGGGGATATCATTTTTATTTCGCTACTGGTCCGGAGATCGATACGCTGGACTACTGCGGTAAGGTGTTTGATGCTTCTACGCTGAATCCTGCTTCGGGTATCATCGTCGGAATCCATAGCGATCTGGAGGACTCTGCGTTCACGACCAAGCCTTTCTTACGTATCGCCCGAACGGACACTGCGGGGTATTTCCGAATCGGCAATATACACCCGGGCCAATATCGCTTGTTTGCGGTTGAGGAAGCGAGTAGGGATTTCCGTTTGACGCCCGGAGAAGCGCTGGCCTTTGCGGATGAGGTGATAGAGGTGAAAGCGCCCGAACCGGATACCATAGCGCCGGATACGCTCGCAGTGGATTCGCTTGCACAGGACAGCAGCATCGTGGCGCAGCGGATCGATAAGAACTTGTTCTTATTCAAAGAAGAGCAGCAGAAGCTATACCTGCAGCGCACCTTACGTCCCGATCAACACCGGATACAGATCCTCTTCTCTTCGAAGCCGGATAGCCTGCCGGAACTGCATCCATTGACCGATAGCCTGAACTATCATATCCAGTATTCGGCCCGCCGAGACACGCTCACGATGTGGTTGTTGGATAGCATGTCGATAGCGCAAGATTCATTGTTTTTTGCGATTCGTTATCGCCGAACGGATAGTATTTTTCAGTTAGAGTGGGCTTCGGATACGATTCGTGCCATTTGGCGCGCTCCTCGCTTGTCTTCCAAAGCAAAGGAAGCCTTGGATAGAAAGAACCGCAACCGACGTTTGGAATTGAGTTGCAATGCACGAACAGGCTTTGAGATTTATGACACTTTGCGTCTGCGTTGCGCAACGCCTCTGACGGCTATCGAACCGGACTCGATACACTTGTTCGAACGCGTGGATTCGATCCTTAAACCCATGCCGTTCACCATGGCGCCGTTTGATTCGCTCTCGCACCAACTGCTTTTCTACGCCAAGTTCAAACCCGAAGGAAAGTATGAGTTGCATCTCGATAGCGGTGCCTTGCAGGATGTGTACGGCATCACGCAGCTAAAACAGACCTATGCCATGCAGGTGAAGAGCCTGCAGGACTACTCGACGATTCGCATAAAACTCAATCCGATGGTAGAAAAGGCCCGTATTCAGGTGCTGAATAGCAAGGATGAAGTGTTGCGTGAGTTACCAGCCACGAAAGAAGGTGCATTCTTTGAGTACCTCAAGCCCGATACGTACTATTTCCGCATGTATATCGACGAGAACGAGGACGGACGATGGACAACGGGTGAGTGGAGCAGTAAACGGCAACCCGAGCCCATCTATTATTTCCCGGGCAAATTACAGACCAAATCCAATTGGGATTTCGAAGAAGAATGGGATTATCAGGCGCAAGAGCAGACCAAGGCCAAGCCGTCCGAACTGATCATCAAGCCTTCCTCCAAGAGATAATGCCGTACACGCAGTTAGCGCACCAAATCGCATACTGCGTCACCATAAAATAATCCCCTGCGCGCACCCAAAGGATGACGCACAGGATATCCACCGCGAGCCAAAGAAACCAATGCTCGCGATAGACGAGAATCATCAGTACCTGCGCTACGAGTGCAGGTACTGTCGTATAGGCGTCCAAATAAGGCTGGGTATCGTCCGTCCACGTCGCCAATGCCCATCCGACAAGCCATGAACCGATGAGGGTCGTGACGACGATCAGGCCTATGACGATAGGTCTAAGGCTGCGTGGCTCCACTTTCATCTTGCCGCTTTCCTCTTTTAAGCGCTGACGCCAGACATAAACGCCGTAGATCATCGTGCCGAAATAGTAAGCATTGAGAGCGATTTCCGCGTAGAACCGTTGGGTCCAACAGAGATAGGTGTAGGTCAGCACCTGGGCAAAACCGAAGGCGAAAGTGAGGATGTTCCGCCGCGAAGCTAGCACGACGGAACAGATACCCAGACAACAACTGATTAGTGATAATATGCTATCCTGCGTCCAACTCACCTTTCATTCGGCATTTGGAGCGAATAGAGGATCGCTTCCGATTGACGCGTAGCATTGCGTTTCTTTTGTCCCGGCGCATAGAGGAAAGTCTCTGCCGTCACCACACGACCGTTCACTTGGTCTAGGCGGGTCAGACTAACGAACGGACCGCCCATCGCTTCTCCGTCCAGCATCTTCCATAAACCGCGTGTCTCTACCGCATAGAATCCGCCTACGGTATCGCGCAGCGCCGACACCTGACGGCTTACCGGTGGGAAATGTTTGTATTCCGTACCCATATGACTACCAGGCACTTGCGCTGAGACGAGTTGCCCCACTACGGTATTACGCATAGCGATGATGGCTTCGTTGCTGAACTGCTCCTGGGCGGTGTAGGGATAGCTATAGACAAGAATATCCTTGCGCATCGGACCTTTGTTATTGCAGCACCAGAGCACAGGTACGTCATTTAGCATGGTATCCAGGATGAGCATATAGTCTTCCGGGATAAGGAGGTCGTAGCCTTGCTTGTTCAGACGCGCACGCGCGTCCTTATTCGTATTCGCGCGATAGAAACGGAGTTGACGGGCTAATTCCTCACGAACGAACCACTCCCGGATCACGTCGCCGTTCTGCTGCCAATAATCGAGGAATGCTTCATCGCTCGGCGCCTGAATACGGATCACCGCTTGCGGCTTGGACCATACATCGCGGGACCGGTTCGCCTTCACCATCGTGTATTTATGTTCGTCGATATCGACCAACAGGATGTTACGGGTCGATTTGAATAGGTCATCGAATTGACCGGTCGGCACATGCGTCACGGTGAATGTCGCTTCCATCTGCGGCAGACCGTACATATCGGCGCCCATCGTCTCACACACGGCATTCTTCACAGCCGCATTGCTGACAATCAGACACTCATAGATAGAACCCGTTGCCGAAGTAAGCAAACGATCATTGCTGCAACTGAGCAGCGTAAGTGCGGAAAGCACTAAAAAATAGATTTTTTTCATGTTCCAATAGATTTTGCGTACAAAATTACACCTTTTTTATGAATTTTGCAAGAAAATCGTCTAAAAAATTTGCATATATAAGAAAAATTCATTAATTTTGCCGCAGATTTAATACCAAAATACCCAACAAGAGTATGATTTTATTTACTGACTCTATCTTTTTGACGGACGAAATTGAAGGTTTCCGTCAGTGCCGTGAGAACCGTTCCACAGCATCGAATACGATGACCGTGTTGCTTTGCACCGCCGGGTACATCGATGTGTATTACCATGACGCGATGATTCGTATCCATGAGAACGATCTTTTCGTTCGTATTCCGGATCATAATTACAAGTTGGGCCCGTACGAGATGTCGCCTGATTTTGCGTTCAAGCAGGTGACGGTAGATGCCGAGATCTTTTCGCAGATCATGTACGACCATATGCGCGTAGAGCCGAATTGGTGGTCGAAGCAGGAATATGTGAAGGAGAATCCGATCTTCCCGATTAATAAGAAGAGCATCGAATTCTATAATGCGTATTTCGAAATGCTGAAGTTGCAGTTGGAGGATAATATGACGCCGTTCCGCAAGCAGATCATGATGTATGTGGCCCGTGCAGCCACCATGGAGATGCTCAATTATTTGGATAAGTTAGCCGATAGTCTTCCGGCCAACGCACCGCGTCGTCAATCGGTGAACCATAGCGATTATATCTTCTATGAGTTCATCCGCCTGCTGCAGCAACATCCGCATGAGCGTGAGGTGCAGTGGTTCGCCAAGCAGATGGGTATCACGCCGAAGTACTTGTCGGAGATATGCAAGGAGATGAGCGATAAGTCGGCTGGCGAATGGATCGCAGACGTGACGGTTTCGGAGTTGAAGCATCTGCTGGAGGATACGACCATGCCGATCCGCGAGATAGCCCGTTTGATGGAGTTCCCCAATGCCAGCTTCTTCTGCCAGTACACCAAGAAACACTTGGGTGTTTCGCCCAATAAGTTCCGTAAGAATAAGAAAGCGAAAGAATAGGCTGAAGAATAACAAAAAAGTGTCCTGCGTAGGACACTTTTTTTTACTTTCACTTTTCACTTTTCACTTTTCACTTTACCATGCAAAGAGCGGATGTTGGTTCATCTCTTTGTTCACCTCGGCGCGTACGGCAGCAATGACCGCTTCGCTGGTCGGATCGATCAGCACGCGGTCGATGAGTTCCACGATCCACGGCATCTTGTCTTCCTTCAGACCACGGGTCGTAATAGCCGGCGTTCCGAAACGCAAACCAGAGGTTTGAAAAGCACTTCGGCTGTCGAACGGCACCATATTCTTGTTCGTCGTGATGTCGGCGCTTACCAACGCTTGTTCGGCTACCTTACCGGTCAAATCCGGATATTTGGTGCGCAGGTCAATCAGCATAGAGTGGTTATCCGTACCGCCGGAGATCACCTTGTAGCCCTTATCCATAAACGCTTGCGCCATCACAGCCGCGTTCTTCTTTACTTGCTGCTGGTATACCTTGAAATCTTCGGTAAGCGCCTCGCCGAAAGCAACGGCTTTGGCTGCGATCACGTGCTCCAACGGGCCGCCTTGCGTACCCGGGAAGACCGCAGAGTCGAGTAGGGCGCTCATCTTCTTGATCTCACCCTTCGGCGTGGTTTTACCCCAAGGATTATCAAAATCTTTACCCATCAGGATAACGCCTCCACGCGGACCGCGGAGGGTCTTATGCGTGGTCGAAGTAACGATATGCGCGTACTTGAGCGGGTTGTCCAAAAGGCCTGCTGCAATGAGTCCTGCCGGATGGGCCATATCTACCATGAAGATCGCACCTATCTCATCGGCCACGCGGCGGATACGCGCGTAATCCCATTCACGGCTGTACGCACTCGCACCTGCGATGATCAACTTCGGCTTATGCTCCCGTGCCTTGCGCTCCAGATCGTCATAGTCCACGCGACCGGTCGCCTCATCCAGATCATAACCGATGGCGTTGAACATCAAACCGCTGAAGTTAACGGCCGAACCGTGACTAAGGTGTCCGCCATGACTGAGATTAAGACCCATGAATGTATCGCCGGCCTTGAGACATGCCATGAAAACGGCCATGTTCGCCTGTGCGCCCGAGTGCGGCTGTACATTCACATATTCGGCATCATACAACTTTTTGAGACGCTCCCGGGCAATATTCTCCGCAATATCCACTACTTCGCAGCCTCCGTAATAACGATGACCGGGATAACCCTCTGCGTACTTATTGGTCAGCACACTGCCCATGGCCTCCATCACCTGGTCGCTCACGAAATTCTCACTGGCAATCAACTCAATGCCCTTGGTCTGACGCTCCCGCTCGCGGCGGATGATGTCAAAAATCTCTGTGTCTCGATTCATATTTATATGATTTAATTGGTGCTGCAAAGGTACAACAAAAATTGCATATATGCAAATTTTGAGTGGATTTTTTGAAAAAAATATAGGTTCTATTTGTTTAATTGAATTTTTTTCCGTAACTTTGCACCGAAAATGGATTCATTGGTGGACATACATCATCCTGTGACGCTTTGTAAGGCTTCCGCCGGTACAGGTAAGACCTATACCTTGGCTGCCTATTACGTAGGGTTGTTGTTATCGGGCGAGGATTATCGTTCGATTTTGGCGATCACGTTTACCAACAAAGCGACGGCTGAGATGAGTGAGCGCATCTTGGCTTACCTCTATGCGATCTCGCAGGGGAAGGAACAGGCATTTCTAAGCTATGCCCGTCGATTCATGATCCGTGACGGACAGGCTGATGAGGCCTTGCTCCGACAACGGGCTGAGACTTGTTTCCATAAGATGTTGCTGGACTACGATAACGTCCAAGTGCAGACGATCGACTCCTTCCTGCAGACGCTCTTAGGCGGTTTGGCAGGAATCTTGCATATGGACGCAGGCTTGCATGTCGAACTGGACGTGAAGCAGGTGATCCAAGAGGCGGTGGAGCAGTTGTTAGCTACCGAACTGACCGAGGCGGACCGGGCGATACTCGAGGATTATATGTTGCTGAAGTTGGATCAGGAGAGCCATTGGGATGTGCGGCAGAGCTTGTGTGAGTTGGCTTATGAGTTATACAACGAATCGGTGCAGATGCTCGATGCGGACGGGAAGATCCTCTTTGATGCCCAAGCGATTGCCCGTAGGCGCGAAGCGATCGAACAACAGTGGACGAACGATGAGCAGTTAGCCGAACTGAAGAATATCCTACGTACTTGTCAACCTGAGGCGTATAACCGGTATACTAAGGCAGCGTACGATCGGCTCAAACGATCGGTAGAGGCGCCGGATAAGATTTCGGCTAAGGACCGTTTTCGCGGCGTGGCAGACAAATACTGCAATGCAGATGAGATGGCGCGTGCTTCGGCATTGGCGGATCAGATACGTCCGCGCTACAACACGCTTCAACTGACGATCCGTTTCAGCAGGGATATGGAGCTCATGTCCTCTTTGCAGGCCCTCATCCAACGTAATCTCGCGGAAGCGAACTGTGCTCTTCTGGCGCGTACGGCCAGTACCTTGACCAAGGCGCTCCATACCGGCGATGCCGATTTTATCTTAGAGAAAGCCGGCATCCGCTTCCATCATGTGCTGATCGATGAGTTCCAGGATACGAGTCAACTGCAATGGTCCGTGATCGAGCAACTGTTGCGCGACGTCCTGGCGAGTGCCGGAAATACCTTACTCATCGTAGGCGATATCAAGCAATCGATCTATCGTTGGCGAAACGGCAATTGGCATATCATGGACGAGCTGAAAAGTGACCAAGTGATGCCGCTTATCCGTAATTTCCGAAGCAGCGAAGAGGTCGTACGGTTCAATTTGACCCTCTTTGATCATGTCGTGCAGCATGGCGATGAACTGACGGCGCGTATCTACAGCGAAGGCTATCAACCCGAGTGTATCGCTCAGTTCTATCAGGCCGATAAGAAGGCCGGCGGATATGTGCATTTTGAGGCGATCGCCAATGCCAAGAAAGAAGACTTGGCGCAGCGGATGTTCGAGCAGATCGACAAATTGCTGCAAAAAGGCACGAATCCATCGGACATTATGATCCTCGTTCGGGAGAAGAAAGAAGCGGCTATGCTATGCGAGATGACTGACCTGCCGATCGTGAGTGCCGATAGTTTTATGCTGGAGGCCTCCACCGATGTGCAACGCATCATCGCCGCCTTGCGTTATCGGGTGCACGGCGACGATATCGCCAAGCATTTCATCCTTCAAACGCTGGATTCTCCCGATGTCATCGAGCAAATTGATGCCGCTTTGACCGATAAGACACCGCTCTATGAAGCGATATGCGAGCTGGTACGTATCCTGCTGACCGATGCTGAGGGCCGTTATACCGGTACGGAGACCGCCTACGTCAACGCCTTATTGGACCGCACACGCGAGTATGTGGGCGCGTACGGCAGTGATATGGAGCAGTTTATCGCCTATTGGGATGAGACCTTGCATGCCAAGCCTATTCCCGTCACCTCCTCCAATGCCATTCAGATCATGACCATTCATGCCAGCAAGGGCTTACAATCGCAAACCTTGTTTGTGCCGTTTGCGTTGTGGGAGCGGGAGGATGGACGACATAAACCCAAAGTATGGTGTGAGGTGTCGAAAAAGGTCGATGAAACCGGCGATTTTGTGCCGGTACCCTTTGGGGCTGAGATGGCGGAGTCCGATTATAGCGCTGCCTATGCCGATGAGCTGACCAACATGCGGATCGATAATCTCAACATGCTCTATGTGGCGCTCACACGCGCGGAGGATAACCTCTTCGTCTATACCGCTTATTCGGTCAATAAGGACGGCAAACGCGGGGCATGCAATCATGTGGGCAAATACCTCATGGATTGTTTCGGCGAGGAATACGAAGCCGGTACGCCGGTGGTTAAATCAACAATCAACAATCAACAATCAACAATCGAATCCGCCGAACTCTGGGCCAATAGCGATCAGGTGCGTTTCGTGCAATCGCAAGAGGGCGCGCTCTATACGGAGAACGGGGAAGAGGCCTATCGGCGTGTGGCGCGGATGGAGGAAGGTACGCTATGCCATGAGATCTTTGCGAACATCCGCAAGGCCGAGGAGTTGGATCAGGTCTTAGACCAATTCGAGACCCGCGGCGAGATACGCGATAAAGCGCAGCGGGAAGAGATACGAACCTTGATCTCTAAAGCTTGGGAAGGCATTCCTGAGATGCGGGAATGGTTCACCGCGCCCTTTGAACTACGTCTGGAGGAGGCGATTTTTATCGATGAACGCGAACTGCGGCCGGACCGCGTCATGGTCAATCCCTTGACGAATGAAGCCGTCGTGCTCGATTATAAGTTTGGCAATTGGAATGAGCATTATATCACGCAAGTGAGTGAATACAAGCAAGCTTTACGCAGGATGGGGTATAGTCCCGTTCGCGGATACCTGTGGTTTGCCAAAGAGAATAAATTAGTGGAGGTAAGGAGTTAAAGAATGAAAGAGTGAAGGAATTAAAGAATGAAAGATAGTTTCTTGGCACAAGTAGCCCTTTCTGTCTTGGACAAGATGGATTGGAAGCAGTTAAGCCGCACGACCTTTGTGCTGCCTTCTCATCGTGCCGGACTTGTGCTGAAGAATGAACTGCTCCAACTGCAAAAAGCGCGGAATGCCCAAGCGGTATGGGCGCCGAGAGTCCAGACCCTTACCCAACTCCAAGACACCCTCAGTCCTCTCTATACAGAAGACGAGTTGTTTACAATCGTCAGATTGTATAAGAGGTATCGGAGTATTCAGAATAATCCGAGTGATCTGATGCCGCTGGATCTATTCTACGGCTGGGGACGGCAGATGTTGGCGGACTTTACGAACGTAGATGCGTCCATGCATGCCGAGCAGGTGCCGAATTTCTTTGAGAATACCATCGCGGCGCATGAGCTGAGTTCCTGGCAATTGGATCCGGAAGTGGAAGAGCGCCTCAGAGCACTGATCAATGGCGGGAAGGAAGAAAAGGATGTGGATAGCGATTCGATCAAAGCGCAGTATGAAGTGTTGTGGCACCAACTCTATGAACTCTATAAGGGTCTCCGAACCGAGATGCAGGCGGAGCAGAAAGGCTATGCAGGTATGCGCCAACGTGCCGTGATAGAGGAGTGGGAGAGTGAGGTTATCCAAGAGAAAATAGCCGGCCGAACATACGTCTTTGTGGGCTTTAACTACCTCTTGCCTGTAGAGCGCGAACTGATGCAACTCTTGAAAGATCAAGGACAAGCGCTCTTCTATTGGGATTATGTGGCGAACTTCGACACCAATACCAAGGCTTTCTCTTTTGCGAAAGAGAATAGCGCGATCTTAGGCAATGCGATCGGTCAATCACCCATCACCCGTCACCCATCACCCATTACCGTTATCTCCTGTGTCTCCAAAGAGGCCCAAGCGCAGTATGTACACCGTTGGTTGCAGGAGAACTACACCGCCAAAGGACAGAAAGTAGGCGTGGTTATCAGCGATGAGACAATGTTAGAGCCGGTTATCTATGCCTTGCCGGCGATTACCTTGCCAGGACAAGAAGCCCCCGAGCCCATCAATATCACCAAAGGTTTTCCGCTCCGTAACACCGCGATCTATGCCCGTACGATGGCATGGCTCTACGATAAGAAAAACGGCAAGGCGGATGAGTTGCTTTCTCCCGATTTCATCGAGGATTTATTGAAGGAAGTTTTTGAGAAATCGGAGTATTCGGAGTGTTCTGAGAATTCTGAGAATTCAGAATCGATGTCTTGGCAAGAATTGTTGATCCTCGAGTCCGAATACCAGGTGCGTAAGATCGCGAACCAGATACGCTTGTTGTTGGCGCAAGGCCTGGGCGATATCCCGATGACGCGTAAGCTGATACGCTTACTCATGCGGCGCATGATGGAGAGCGTGACCATGCCTTTCCATGGCGAACCCGTGACGGATATTCAAGTGATGGGTGTGCTGGAGACGCGTCTCTTGGACTTTGATAAGTTGCTGATTCTCAACGTCGATGAAGGCATCCTGCCGCAACGTCAGGCCGACGCTTCGTTTATCCCGTATTACTTGCGCAAGGCCTATCATATGCAGACCTCGGATGAGAAGGCGACGATCTATGCGTATAACTTCTTCCGTTTGCTCAGCCGTTCCGGTCATACCACGCTCATGTATGGTAAACCCGATACGATAGGCGGCAGTAGGGGCATGTCGCGTTTTATCATGCAGATCCTCTATTCCGATGCTTTCAAGGTCACGCGTGTCGAACTGCAAGAGGCCAATAGCATTGTGCAGACGGCCTTGCCGGAGAGACCGAAAATATCCTACTGGTCCACGAATCCCAAACGCCTCTCTCCCAGCGCGATCAATACTTATATCACCTGTCCGCTCTCTTTCTATCATCAGTATGTGGAGCATCTCAAGGCGCCGGAGGAGAAAGAGACGCAGTTCGAGTCCAACACCATGGGGTCGTTCGTGCATCATGCCATGGAGTATATCTACACGCATTTCCTGCATTGCGATAATATCCATCCTACGCGTATCTCTCCCGATGAAATCGAGGCGATTCGTACGAATGAGACCCAACTCAACGAAGCCCTCATGGCGGCCTATGTGGCGATGGAGAAAGAGGAGGAACGAATATTCCTTCCCGAGGAACATACCACGGAGAATGTGGTTATCAAGGGTTATGTACGCAATATCCTGGAGCGGGACCGCGAGGACGCCAAGGTCGGCTTGCAGGTCTATATGCTGGAGCAGGAACGGCTCTTCCCCGTCACCATTGACGGAGTGGGGACCATCCTCACCGGCGGTAAGATAGACCGACTCGATATTTACGGGCAGGAGGGGAATGAGGTGCTGCGTGTAGTGGATTATAAATCAGGCGGTTATACCGATAAGACCCATGCGGAGAAGATGTCCGCTACCTGGGATGATCTGATGAGCGCCGAAGAGAAAGCGTACGTGCGGCAGACCTTGCTCTATAGCCATGCCGTCATGCTGCAGGACTTGACCGGCTTACCCATCGAACCGCACCTCTTCTTCTGTCGACGCAAGTTGACCGATATCGTGACCACGCTGGACGTAGCCGATCAAACGGTACATGACTACCGGGATATTCAGGCGCCTTTTATGGAAGCCCTGCAGCCGAAGATGAAAGAGATCCTCACGACCACGGACTTCCCGCCATGCGAGGAGGGCAAATGTCCGCCGCATTGTAAGTTCTTTGCCCTCTGTGGTCGCAAACCATCTGAATATTAAATCATTCAATCGTAAATAAATCGTAAATATTATGATAAATCATTATCTCGTCGGCGACCACGTGTTTGCCATCGAAGCTGAAGAGCAACTTTTTGACTTGCTGTCAAATTATACACCCTTTCTCACCGATCAAATCGGCGAAAGTCACGTGTTTATAATTCATGTGCACCAACACCCCATGCCGGAAAACCAAGCCTGGACGCACGTCTATACCGACACCTCGGATGACGATATGCCGCGTATCGAGATGTCTAAGAATGACCAAGGCGAATGGCTCTTAGGCGTGTCGGTGACCAAAGAGGGCGAACTGGTGAGCAAGATGCAATGCAGCGCCAATTGGAGCGAAGTGCAGGTCTATACCGATCCGAACTATTTCCGTTTTGCGGTCGATAACGCCGCTATGCTGGTCTATGCCTTCCGTACGGTCGCGATGAAAACGCTGCTTTTCCATTCGTCGGTCACGGTACGGAACGGAGTAGGTTATATGTTCCTCGGTCATTCGGGTACCGGCAAGAGTACGCATTCCCGTCAATGGCTGCAAGCCTTCGACGATGCATGGCTGCTCAATGATGACAACCCGGCAGTACGGATATTCGCCGATGGCTCCGTGCGGGTCTATGGTACGCCTTGGAGCGGTAAGACACCGTGTTATAAGAACGAGAGCGCCGCCGTCGGTGCACTCGTACAACTCGCCCAAGCGCCTGAGAATAAAATAACACGCCTGCGTATGACGCAAGCGTATCCGTATATTCTCGCTTCGGTGAGCGGACTCAAGATCTTACCCGAATCGATGGATGCTATCTATGAGTCGATAGCGGCATTGTTAGAAACCTGTCCGGTCTATGAGTTAGAATGTTTGCCTAATGTAGAGGCGGCACAGTTATGCGCTCAAACGTGTTCACTTTAGCGCGATCGTACGGACATGAGACTTTGATATAATTCTCGGTGAATCCGTACATAAGTCCGTCTTTTTTCGAGGACTCCCAAAGCACGAGGGCTTGATAGCCTTCGTGTTCTTTATAGAATGCCTCCGTCTTTTGGGCGCTGATGGCATGGAGCTGCTTACTGCGCCGTTCACGCTCTTTCTGCGGCACGACATACAGATCCATCTCCAGCATCCGCGTGTTGGCGCGCTCCGAATAGGTGAATACATGCAGCTGACTCACCGGTAATTGTTCGATGAAATCGACATAATCCGCCCAGCACTCCGTCGTCTCGCCGCGTACGCCTACCATACAATCGACGCCGATAAATGCATGCGGCATCACGGACTTGATATGCGCTACCCGTTCGGCAAACAGCTCCCGCGTATAACGCCTACCCATGATCTTCAGTACCGCGTTACTGCCGCTCTGCAAAGGAATATGAAAATGCGGCGCAAAATGCGTACTGCCTGCCACAAAATCTATGATCTCATCGCTCAGCAGGTTCGGCTCACAACTGCTGATACGTATACGATAATCCCCGTCTAAAGCGTCTAAGGCGCGCAGCAGATCAATAAAGTGCTCGCCGGTACTTCGTCCGAAATCGCCGATGTTCACGCCGCTCAGGATGATCTCCTTTGCTCCGCCGTTGAGCGCCTCTTGTGCCTGCGCTACCAGCGATGCGATCGAGGGATTACGGCTCTTACCGCGTGCCAAGGGGATCGTGCAATAACTGCAGAAATAGTTACAGCCGTCCTGCACCTTGAGGAAACATCGCGTCCGGTCATCCTTGCTGTACGCCCCATGAAAATCCTCCACTTCCCGAATCGGAGAGATGAAAATATCTGAATGCTGATGGCTGAATTCTGATTTCTCAATTTTCTCGATGAAATCGGGAAGATTGAACTTCTCATCCTGCCCCAGCACATAATCAACCCCCTCAATCTGTGCGATTTCACCGGGTTTTAACTGCGCGTAGCAGCCCGTCACAATGAGGATAGCCTTCGGGTTCTGCCGACGGATACGATGAATCATTTGCCGGTCTTTATGATCGGCTGCGTCGGTCACTGTGCAGGTATTGATGATGCATATATCTGCTTCTTCCCCTTGCTTTGCCTTCGTGTGCCCGCGTTCTATCAGCGCTTTTCCCAGCGCACTCGACTCCGCAAAATTCAACTTGCACCCTAATGTGGTAAATGCTATCTTCATAATCGCCTGCAAAATTACTGCTTTTTTTGCAGATATGCAAATATTTTAAGAAAAATCATCTAATTAGCCTGAAAAGGGAGCGGTGGGCCGGAGAATGAAGGACTCGTCGAGAGAGGACGAGAGGAAGGTGCGGCGATAATGCCGCTTAAACCCATCTGAATGCGTGTTTTTTAGTGCCGTGACATGTGTGTTTAAATCGTTGTATATATGTTATTTATATGTTTGCAATAATATGTATGGTCTAGGACGCATAGAACAAGCCTTGTTTCCGCCTCTGATTTGGATCCTTTTGGGGCTCGAAAATATGAGAACGGGGATTTTTAATTCGGGTGCAAAGATACAAAAAATATTTTAAATATACAACGAAGGTGGGTTTCTGTTTAATAGATATCCACGATCTCGCGTTTGACACGACGGGTGATTTGGGAACGGGTGAGGGGCTGGACGTCGGTGGTCTCGAGGCCGGTGACGCGTTGCGTGGTCTTGAAGAGTAGGGGGATCTCGGTCTTTTTGGAGCCGACGATATGCATGTCACAGATCATGTTTTTCTCCAGCGTATAGACCTGATCGTTTTGGCGTTGGTAGATCGTGTTGAGATCGACCGATCCTTGCAGCCGTTTCAAGCGGAACTTGTTAATCTGCTGTTCATCCATATTCAGCAAATTGAGTAACTGCATCTGTTCGGCGTTCAGTTTAATACCGAAAGGAATGACCACTTTGACTTCCGCATGTTCGGAAAAACGGCGTACGGCGTAGGTATAGGAATCGACGATATAATGGCGTTGAAACGTCATCTGGAAGCAACCCAGATAGCGGCTCACTTTCTGCGTATGGGTAAGTACCGTCTCGCCTTCCGATTCGTTGGTCACGGTCCAATGACGCGTGTCGGTCATGGCCTGTTCGAAATCATAGCGCATGTTACCCAACCCAAAGAGGGCGGCATGTACCACAACACCGCTATCCACGGCATTGACGGCGCGACGAAGCATGTTCGCCGACTTGCCTTTGTGTGCGTTCTTCTTTTCGAGATGTTCGAGTGTCTCGCTCGCCATGATCGAATCGGCCTGGGCGCGTTTGCCAGCATTAAAGAACCGCTTGCAGTACCGTCCCTGGAACTGTACCGAATCGCGTCCCTGATGGCCTTGTTCCGGCAGCACGACCACATTCGCAATCATCTGCTCCATGCCCCAGGTATAGTTCTCGTTCTGCATGCGCACATCGCTCACGATCTGATAGCGCATGTTCTCATCGGGAAACTCCTCTTCCAGCTTCACATACACCGCATGCAGCAATGCCGCCATCTGCTTGCGTTTATTGTGCTGCTTGTTGGCTTTGGCGGCAATAACGGTCTCCTGCAAAGCAATCGGCTGCTCACGTAAGGTGAAAGTAGAAAGTTGAAAGGAGGAAGGAATCGTATCATCTGAAACGAATATATCTTGCGCCTTAATGGTCAATTTCTCATAGCCGATAAAAGAGATGATGATCTTCATCTCCGGCGTGAGGTTCGCTTCAAACGAGAAATAACCCTCTCCATTGGTCGCAGTGCCCCATTCCGGCGCTATCTCCGGATAGACCGTCGCATAGGCTATCGGCGCGCCTTGCTCATCGACCACGCGACCAGAATATGTTGTTGCACAACATAGTGAAAAGTGAAAAGTGAAAAGTGAAAGGATTATAAGGAGTCGTTTATATATTTCCATATTTCGTGTGCCTGTGCGGCGATAGATGCGATTTCTTCTGGATTGCGGCCGGTGATACGAATCCGTTCGGTGGTCTTCGGACTGTAAAGCCAGGTATGGTCATTAAGCGGACAGATCGTCCAGGTGTCATCGGGTAGGGCAAGGACCTGCGTGCCGTCCTTACGGTCTTCTACCAAACGCGCTTCCGGCATAGCCTGGAGAATAGCCGCCGTGTATTCCTTGCTTTCCGGTCGGTACTTCATATCGCAGGTGAAGACGAGCGAAGCCAAAGCACGCGTGTAGAGGTGCTCCGTCTCCATCGCCCACGGACGCACCATGCGATTCGCTTTCCATTCTTTGCGTTGCAGGTCGATATAGCGTTTGTAGTCCTTGCCGAGCGTGAAGGTGAACATCCGTTCATCGCCGGAATCGTTCGTGCTTGGGTCGTAGATCACATGCTCTTTGCCTACCTCCAGCCGGAAAGGCGCGCCGCTATTGGACAGTACCAGCAGGCTCAAATTGTCATAGACCGTGCAATAACAGTAATTCTCCAGTTTCAGACTTCCGTCTTCTTCCCGTTGGCTGAGCAAAGCCGTCGTGTAGCGCGGAGAGAGACTTCCGCTCTTCCGGTACACATCCATGATGCTGTAGCCGACCATGGCCTCCGACCATTCGTTCGATTGCAAGATATTAGTTGGTATCGGGTGGTGAAACTTACCCTGCGACCACATGCCGTCGTCGGACATCGTCATGCTCTCCATCGTCTCTTCGATCTCTTTGGTGTGATAGACCGGTTCGCAATGAATGACCCGCCCGCAGCTGTCGAACTCTGCCGTCGCCATGACTTCTTCGTAGGTACCCTGCACGGTATATTTCTTCAACTCCGTCCATTTCTTGTGCTTTAGCATAAATCCGCGTCCATAGGCTTGACCGTTCTGAAACTCCCCCACATAATAGGTGTTCTTCTTCAATTCCAAAATACCCATGCCGAACGGACGACAATAGCCGTTGGTTAAGTCGCCCAGGTAATGCAAACCTTTGGCGTATCCGTCCGAAATTTTCACCCAATATTCCGGGTAGAGAGCGAATTTTGGCCACATAAAATGATACTTTACCGATTTTGGCTGCAAAGGTACAACTTTTTTTCGACATAGGCAAGATTTTTCATAAAAATAATGTTCATCCCATTAAATGGCGTTTATAGCCGTTCTAAGCGATTTAGGCAAATTTATCGACATCCCCTCGAAAAATGACACAAAATGCATTAAAATGCAAAAAAATGGCTAAAAAATTTGCACAATTCAAAAAAAAATAGTAACTTTGCGCGATTTTTTTGACGCGATGACGTCATGACGAAATTACGAAGATTTTATTAAAATAAAATAATATGGAAGAAAACAACGAAATTATTCAAAATGACCACATCATTCCGGTGAAGATTGACGAGGAAATGAAGTCCTCCTACATCGACTATTCGATGTCGGTCATCGTAAGTCGTGCGCTGCCTGATGTGCGCGATGGTTTTAAGCCTGTTCACCGCCGTGTGCTCTTCGGTATGAACGAGTTGGGCAACACCTCCGACAAGCCGACCAAGAAATCTGCACGTATCGTCGGTGAGGTAATGGGTAAATATCACCCGCATGGTGATTCATCTATCTATGGTACGCTCGTGCGTATGGCGCAACCCTGGGCAATGCGTTATTGCCTCGTAGACGGACAAGGTAACTTCGGCTCGGTCGACGGTGACGGTGCCGCTGCTATGCGTTATACCGAGGCACGTCTGTCCAAACTCGCCGAAGAGATGCTGCGCGATATCGAGAAAGATACCGTGGATATGCAGAATAACTTCGACGATTCGCTCAAGGAGCCGACCGTGCTGCCTTGCCGTTTCCCGAACTTGCTCGTGAACGGTGCCAGCGGTATCGCCGTAGGTATGGCGACCAACATGCCGACGCATAACCTCTCGGAAGTCATTGACGGATGCTGCGCGTTCATTAAGAATATCGTCGCACGCATGCATGACGAGTTTGTGGAGGAGATCACAGTCGAAGATTTAATGGAGCATATCAAGGCACCGGATTTCCCGACAGGCGGTACGATCTACGGCTATCAGGGTGTGAAAGACGCGTATGAGACCGGTCGTGGTCGTGTTATCATCCGTTCGAATGCGGATATCGAGACCGACGACAACGGTCGTGAGCGTATCGTGATCACCGAGCTGCCGTACGGTGTGGTGAAGAACGAGCTCGTTAAGGCTATCGCTGAACTGGCGAACGACAAGAAGATAGAAGGCATCTCTGATATTCAAGACCACTCCAAGCGCGATATCCGCATCGTGATCGATGTGAAGCGTGATGCGAACGCACAGGTTGTGCTCAACAAACTCTATAAGTTCACGGCACTGCAGTCGAGCTTTGCGGTAAACAGCATTGCCCTCGTCAAAGGCCGTCCGATGCTCTTGAACCTCAAGCAGCTCATCGGTAATTTCATTGAGCACCGTATGGATGTGGTAACACGCCGTACGAAGTTCGAGCTCAAGAAAGCTGAAGAGAAAGCGCATATCTTGGAGGGCTTGATCATCGCCGTAGATAATATCGACGAGGTCGTTCGTATCATCCGTGCCAGCCGTACACCGGCCGATGCACAGGCGAACCTCGAGCAACGCTTCAACCTTGATAACCTGCAATCGAAAGCGATCGTGGATATGCGTCTGAGTTCGTTGACCGGCTTGCGTATCGATGAGTTGAAAGCAGAGTACGAAGAGATCGAGAAGCTTATTGCGCACCTCAACGAGCTGCTTGCCAGTGAAGAGATGCGTTATGATGTGATCAATACCGAGCTCATTGAGATTAAAGAGAAATACGGTGACGAGCGTCGTACGCAGATCGTCAAGATGGCGACCGAGTTCAACCCGGAAGATATGTATGCCGATGACGATATGATCATCACCATCTCGCACCTCGGTTATATCAAACGTACGCCGCTGGCTGACTTCCGTCAGCAGACCCGTGGTGGTGTAGGATCGAAAGCATCCAGTGCCCGTGATCAGGACTTCATTGAGTATGTTCACCAGGCTTCGATGCACTCGACGATGATGTTCTTCACCGAGATGGGCCGTCTCTACTGGCTCAAGGTATATGAGTTGCCGGAGGGTAACAAGCAATCGAAGGGTCGTGCGATCCAGAATATGATTAACCTCCAGACAGGCGATAAGGTACGTACCTGTATCAATGTCAAGGGTCTCACGGATCAAGAGTATATTGAGAACCACTACCTGATCTTCGTGACCAAGAACGGTTTGATGAAGAAGACCACGCTGGAGGCTTACAGCCGTCCGCGTGCGAACGGTATCATCGCCCTTGGTCTGCGTGAAGGAGACGAGCTGATCGGTGTTACGCTGACCGACGGACAGAGCGAGATGCTCGTAGCTTCGTATAACGGTAAGGTTTGCCGCTTCAACGAAGGTGGCGTACGTCCGATGGGTCGTGGTGCAACCGGCGTGAAGGCCATCACCCTCGAAGAAGACGGACAAGATCGCGTCATTGGCACGGTTTGTGTAGAGAAGGGTACAGACAAGACGATCCTTGTAATCTCGGAGAACGGATTCGGTAAACGTACGGCACTCGATGATGAGGAAGGCAACGCGATCTACCGTGTGACGAACCGTGGCGGTAAGGGTGTTAAGACTATCGAGATCACCGAGAAAACCGGTCAACTCATTGGTATTCACGCTGTTACCGATGCGGACGACTTGATGCTCATCACCAAAGCCGGAACGGCTATCCGTATGGATATCTCGACCATCCGTCAGACCGGTCGTGCTGCACAAGGTGTTAAACTGATCGAGCTCCAGAAACGGAATGACACCCTCATGAGCGGTTGTATCGTTCCCAAAGAGGAGGAAGAGAATGGTGACGCTTCGCTGAATGGTGAGAATGATGCAAATGATGAAAATATTAACGAAAATCAAGAATAATTTATGAAAAAGTCATTGATTTTGGCAGCATTGGTGCTCATGAGTGCCGGCTGCTTCGCACAAAAGAATCCTTTGGTAAAGAAGGCGAAGAACTACGCTTTGGCTGAGACGCCGGACTTCTCTGCAGCACGTGCCGCTATCGAAGAGGCTATCGCAGCAGAACCGACGGCGGAGACCTACTACTGGGCCGGAATGATCGGTTATCAGGAGTTGGCGCAGGAGAACTATAACCAGATGTTAGGTAAAGGTGTGCATCAAGACATCGCCGGCAAAGCGGTTGAGGAGAGTTATGCATACTGGCTCAAGGCTGACGAACTGGCAAGTGCACTTGTACCGAACAAGAAAGGCGATCTGGTGCCGGCTGACCCGAAAGTACGCGCTAATATCGCGAAGAAGATGCTGGAGTACTACAAACAACAAGAGTTGGTTAAGTACGGTATCTACCTCAATGAACAACGTGATTTTGCCAATGCATACGAGGCTTTCAAAATGCACATTGACATCCCTGAGTTGGCGATGATGCAAGATGCTAAGTTGCAGAAAGAGATGCCGCGTGATACCATCTATCAGCAGTACAAGTACTACGCCGGTATCTTCGCCGTTCAATCGGAGAAACATCCGGAGGCTATTGCTATCTTGAGTGAGATGAAAGACGGAGACTACGAAGCGATCTCGGTGAACCAATTCCTCTATCAAGAGTACGTGGCAATGAAGGATACAGCGAACTTTGTAGCTACGCTGCAGAATGCCATCGCTCGTTTCCCGCAGGAGAGTTGGTTCATGCAGAACTTGATCAACTACTATATCTTCTCCGGTCAGGAGCAGACGGCTGTGGACTATCTCGCACAGGCTATCGAGCGCGAACCGAATGTAGCTCAGTACCACCTGATTAAGGGTAATCTTGATGAGAACCTCGGTCACTACGAGGATGCACTCAAGGATTTTGACAACGCTTTGGCAGTGGATCCTACCTTGGCTGATGCCATGGCAGGTAAGGGTAGAGTATACTACAACCAAGCTGTTAAGCTGAACGAAGAGGCCGCTATGATCTCCGACAACAAGGCTTATAAGAAAGCGTTGGACGAGATGAACGAGGTATTCCGCAAATCGCTGCCTTTCTTTGAGAAAGCACACGAGATGGCGCCGGAAGAGCGTTCTTATATCCAAGTTCTCAAGGGCCTCTACTACCGCTTCCACGACGAAGCCAAAGAGGCGGAGATGAAAGCATTGTTGGAAACACTCTAAATGGGACGTATTCTCGCAATAGATTACGGTCGTAAACGCACTGGATTAGCCGTTACGGATGTTCTCCGCATAACGGCTAATCCGCTGCTTACGATTGAAACGAACCAATTGATTGCTTGGCTGACCGACTACTTCGCCCATGAACCCGTGGACGAGGTCGTGATCGGTCATCCTACGCAGATGAACGGACAAGATTCCGAATCGATGAATTATATACGACCCTTTATGGGCGTATTCAAGAAAACCTTTCCTACCATACCTATAACTATGTATGATGAGCGCTTCACGTCGGTCCTGGCGCATAGAGCGATGATTGATGGAGGGATGAAGAAAAAGAACCGACAAGACAAAGCGGTAGTCGATAAAATAGCCGCTTGTATTATTTTGGAAGGCTATTTGGATAGCCTTCGTTAAAGGGTTAAATAGTTAAAATGGTTTTGATTGCATCAAAACGTTAAATTGAATATGATTTTACCAATATATTTGTACGGTCAGCCCGTACTAAGAAAAGAGGCTGAAGAAATAGAGAATACGCCGGAACTCAAGCAGTTCATTGCGGATATGTACGAGACGCTGACACAAGCCGAAGGCTGTGGTCTGGCGGCGCCGCAGGTAGGCAAGCCTTGGCGCTTGTTCGTGGTGGATGGCGATGAGTTGGCAGAAGACTACCCGGAGTGTAAGGGTTTCAAACGGGCCTTTATCAATCCCGAACTGCTCGAAGAATCCGAAGAGACGTGTACCTATTCCGAAGGTTGTTTGTCTTTGCCGGGTATCAGTGAGAATGTCGTTCGTCCGACGACCATTACGATGCGCTACCTCGATGAGGACTTCAACGAACATGAAGAGACCTTTACCGGTTTTCAGGCGCGCATCGTACAGCATGAGTACGATCATCTGGAGGGACATGTGTTCACCGATCGTATCTCGCCGATTCGTAAATCATTTGTACGCAACAAATTAGTTGCTATAGCAAAAGGTAAAACAGGAGCACGGTATAAATACCGCCGTAACTAATGGACTGGATTAATGTGATAGTGATGGGTATCGGCTTGGCCATGGATTGCTGCGCCGTTTCGACCGTGCAAGGTCTGACCCATCGTGCCTGGCATCCCCGGGCATTGCTCATGGCGTGTATCTTCGGTTGCTTCCATATGGGCATGCCGATCATAGGCTATTATGCGGGAACGCTCTTCGTCAATTTTATGCAGACCTATGCGCATTGGATCGCACTCGCTTTGCTGGGTTTCTTGGGTGTGAAGATGATCTGGGAGTCGTACCACGAAGAGGAAGATGCCGAGAAATGTGCGAACTGGAATATAAGCAATCTGCTGCTTTTAGCAATCGCTACCAGTATAGACGTCCTCGCTACCGGTTTGCTGTTTGTGCCGTACCCGGAGTGGTTATATCCGTCTGTCGTCACCATAGGTTGTATTACGGCGCTTTTCTCTTTAGGCGGATACCTGTTGGGCGTATATGTAGGCAAATTGAAGATCAATATGGAACTGATCGGTGGGCTCGTGCTCATTGCGTTGGGAATTAAGATTTGTTTGGAAGGATGTTTGTAATAGGCAATAACACATTAGTTAGTTTGGACGTGCTCGAAAAAGAGTTCTGCTGCGACCTCGACACCTGTCGCGGGTGTTGTTGTATCGAAGGCGATGCCGGTTGTCCTGTCTCGGATGAGGAGGTAGAACAGATTCGAGCCCTAATGCCCCAACTCCTTCCGCAGATGACCAAAGAAGCGCGAGAGATCGTTGAGAAACAAGGACTTAGTTACTTCGATCCTTCCGGCGAACAGGTGCTCTCTATCGTCAACGGCAAAGACTGTGTCTTTGCTCGAACCGACCATAACGGGTGGTGTTACTGCCTGATCGAGAAAATGGGCTTTACCAAACCTATCTCCTGTCATCTATACCCGATACGACTTACCAAAGTAGGGAAATACACCGGCGTAGAGTACCATCGTTGGGACATTTGCCATTGTGCCCGAATCAAAGGTAAGAAGCTGCATCTGCCTCTATATCAATTCCTCAAAGAACCCCTTATCCGTCGATTCGGACAGGCCTGGTATGATGAATTGGAATTAACCGCTAATGAATGGAAAAAACAATGCGCGCAGAAATAATTACCATAGGAGACGAACTGCTCATCGGCCAAGTTGTCGATACCAATTCCGCTTGGATAGCCGAACAACTCAATGCGTACGGCATTGAATTATACCAGATTACGTCCGTTCATGACAGTCGTGAGCACATCATCGCAGCGCTGGACGAAGCATTTGGTCGTGCCGATATCGTGCTGACCACAGGCGGACTCGGTCCGACCAAAGATGATATCACCAAGCATGTGTTGTGCGAGTATTTCGGTACCCACCTTATAAAAGATCAACGCGTACGCGCGCATATAGAACAACTCTATAAAGATCGTCCGGATGTCCTGAATCGTCTGACGGCTACACAATGGCTCGTACCGGCTAATGCGGAGATCCTCGAGAATCGGGTAGGCTCCGCGCCGCTTATGGTCTTCCATAAGGAGCAAAAGATCCTGGCTTCTATGCCCGGTGTGCCTTATGAGATGAAGATAGCGATGGAAGAGCAGATCCTTCCATACATCGGTCGCACCACGGTAAATATCCTTCATAAAATAGTACAGGTCACGGGAATAGCGGAGTCGTCCTTGGCTATCTTGTTGGACGAATATGAGGCATCCATGCCGTCTACGCTGCATCTGGCTTACCTTCCCAAAGACGGCATCATTCGCTTGCGCCTTTCTTCGTACGGCGAGTTGTCGGAAAGCGAAATGCAGACTTGGTTTGATCGACTCAAAGATTTGACCAAAGACTACCTCCTCACCGATACAGATGAACCCCTTGAAGTCATCGTCGGGCGTTTGCTCCAAGCCAAAGGCGCAACGATCTCTACGGCTGAGTCTTGTACCGGCGGTAAATTAGGCGTGCTGCTCAACAAACATCCCGGCAGTTCTGCTTTCTATAACGGCACCGTGGTCAGCTATGCGACCTCGGTTAAGGAGCAAGTCTTAGGCGTTTCTGCCGAATTGATAAATGTGCATACCGTAGTAAGCGAAGAGGTGGCGCGCGCTATGGCAGAAGGCGTTCGTAAGCTGATGCGCACGGATTTCGCTATCGCGACTACCGGTATCGCCAGCGCAACAGGAGGCTATACAAAAGACGAAGTTGGCACCGTTTGGATCGCTTGGGCGACACCTGAAGATACCTATGCCGAGTGTTTTCATCTCGGTAAATTGCGTGACCAGATCACAGACCGTGCCTGCATCAAAGCCCTCATAGGATTACTAAAAATCATAAATCAAAAATCATAAATTTGAAATTACTATTCATCATATTGTCGATTCTGCTCCCTGCAACGATCAATACGCAGGAAGGGGAAGAGTATGGACCGACGCTGACGATCGATGACAACACCCTCTATTTTGTGGGGCTGAATCGTTCGGAGACCAATGTCTCGGAAGATATCTTCGTCTCCCGTCGTGACCCGAAGACAGGCGAGTGGAGTGCTGCACGCATCGTGCCGGGACTAAGCAATCCTTACCGCAATGAAGCGCCTACCTCTATCTCCGGAGACGGCAGATTGATGCTACTCTTTGTTGAAGGTCGTATGTGCTTCTCCCAACGCGGACCGCAAGGATGGACCGAACCGCAACCCCTTCCTCGATACCTGCAGTTAGGTAACTGGCAAGCGGATGCACAGATCGTGGCGGACGGCTCTGCGCTGCTCTTTGCCGCCAATTATCCGGCAGAAGGGGAAGAGCGGCCAAGCCTTAATATCTTCGTTTCCGAACGGGACGAACAGGGTAGGTGGGGACAACCGTACTCCATTGGTGCTGTCGTCAACACCACGGGTATGGAGCGTTCGCCGTTCCTGCACCCCGATATGAAGACCCTCTATTTCTCTTCCGATCGTCCCGGAACGAACGGTGAACTCGATGTATGGGTCACACGACGTCTCGCCGATACATGTTGGAACTGCTGGTCGGAGCCGGAGAACCTTGGTCCGGACATCAACACGACCGGCAGAGATTGTTGGTATAAGGTCTCCACGGACGGGAAGAACGCGTATTACGCCCAGAAGAACGGACGCGGACATGATATCTACTGCGTGGCTCTTCCGGAAGATAAACGGCCGGAAACCGTTACGGTTCTGCAAGCGAATGCTTCGGTAGCCATCAATAATCTCCTTTTTGAGACCGGAAAAGATATCATCATGCCGGCATCCCTGCCTGAGCTCAAGCGTATCGCTACCTATGTGGCTACCTATGGTTATAAGGTGCGCCTGGCCGGACATACGGATAATATAGGTCAACCCGAAGCTAATAAAGCGCTTTCCCAGGCACGTGCAGAGGCGGTCAAAATCCAACTCATTGCCTATGGCGTGGCTCCCGAAGCCATCAAAGCCTACGGCTACGGAGACCTGCAACCTGTCGCTTCCAACGATACCGAGGAAGGACGACAACTCAATCGACGTGTAGAAATAACTATTTATTGATATGAAAAGATACATTTTTATCGTTATTCTTTGTTCTTTGTGCTTTGTTTATAGCAAGGCCCAAGACCGTGTTATGGTCATTGCTGACCCGCATGTCTATCCGCAAGCGCTTATCGCGCAGGATACGGCTACCTTCAACGCCTATATGAAAGGGCAGCGCAAGATGGTAGATCTGAGTGAACCGATCTGGCATGCCCTCATCGATACCGCGTTGGCGAAACAGCCCTCGTTGGTGCTCATCCCCGGTGACCTCACCCGCGATGGGGAGAACGAGAGTCATGCGATCGTTAAAGCCGGTCTCGACACACTCCGTGCCCATGGTATCCGCACCTTGGTTATTCCGGGCAACCATGACTTGCCGGATGCTAATTGGGAGTCGCTCTATTTTGGTGCGAACGATGTGTATGTAAAAGACCCTAACTCTCATTCGTACGCCACACAGCCCCTTCAGGGGCTGACCGTGATCGGTATAGACGGTTCGGATGGTAATGCAGGTACAGGCAAGCTATCCCCATCGACACTCGCTTGGATACTTGCACAAGCTGATGAAGCGGTGGCACAGGGACGAACAATCATCGCGATGGCGCACTGGCAGATCTTGGAGCATTTTGACCAACAAGGTACGCTGGAGAGTGCTTGCCGCTTTAAGGAAGCTGACGCATTGCGTGATAGCCTCATGGCGCATGGTGTACATCTCGTTCTTACGGGCCATTTCCACGTCAACGGCATCACGACGTTCCGGGATACAACCGGTTTGACGAACGACAGCCTCGTGGAGATCTCCACCGGTTCGCCGATCACTTATCCGTGCCCTTACCGCTGGCTCACCTTTTCGGAGGACAAATCGACGATGACCGTGCAGACTGATTATCTCATGGCCGTGGATACCATTGCGGATCTCTATACCTATAGTCGTAACTGGATGGCAGAGCATACCGCCAATATGATTCCTACCTTGGCATTGCGTGCTTGGAATAAAGTGGATAGCAAATGGGACAGTAGTATCGCTCCGATGATGCAACAAGCGGGATTAAACTCCATTACGATTGCCTATATTCACGATTATATGCTGCCCTCTACCGATGAGGCACGAATTGATATCACCCGCCGTCATCTGGGCAATGCAGCCATCAATCTCTATCTCTTCCATTCCGAAGCCAATGAGTTCGAACGTCCGGAACTCGGACAAGCACTGGCGGACTCCGTCTATGCAGGTATGGACGGAATGATGAACGAGTGTTTCGGCTTTTTGGATGAACTGGTGCCTGCTTTCCGACTTATGGCGCGTGAGATGGCGAAAGAACCCGTTCAATCGCTGGTAGAGGATAAGACGCAGTGGAAATCAGCGCTTTATGCCGATATCACCGATGACCTGCATCCTACTTTGGTCATCAATGCGCCGCAGATCTTCACCGGTATCGACAATCTGCAATCGAATATCAACTATTACAAATTCCTCCAAAACGGTCAACTCTACATCCAAGTGGGCGACATCTTCTATACAATAGACGGTCGAGTGGTTCGATAAACAAGCAAATTCACCCTAATTATGGTACACGATTTATACGTCTTAATGATCACGGCAGGCATCGTTAGTCTGCTCTTTAAGTTGCTCAAGCAACCGGTAGTGTTAGGCTACATTGTAGCCGGAGTATTGGTCGGTCCGAACCTCTTCGGAGGCAATCTGGTCAACCCTGAGAACGTCGAAGCATGGGGTAACATCGGTGTGCTCTTCGTGCTCTTCTGTATCGGCCTGGAGTTCCGTTTGAAGAACCTGCTCTCCAGCGGTAAGACTGCCATTGTCGGTGCGGCTACCATCATCGTCGGTATGTTAGCGCTGGGTTATGGGGTAGGCCGTTTTTCCTTGCTGGATAACATGAACTCGCTCTTCTTGGCGGCCATGCTCTGTATGTCCAGTACCACCATCGTGATGAAAGCCATTGATGAGGCCGGACTGAGCAAGGCACGCTTCGTCAAAGGTGCTACCAGCATCCTTATCATTGAGGATATAGTAGCCGTTGTGCTCTTGGTTTTGCTCTCCAGTATCGCTGTCAAGAATAGCTTCGAAGGTGTGATGCTGCTCAAGAAAGTAGGCGTTTTGGCGGTGACCTTGGTCGTATGGTTTGTCGTAGGTATCCTCGTCATTCCTACTTTGATTCGTAAGGTGCGCCCGTACCTGAACGATGAGACGCTTATCATCCTCTCCTTGGGCCTCTGCTTAGGTATGGTGCTGACCGCTGAAGAAGCCGGTTTTAGTAGCGCACTCGGTGCTTTCGTCATGGGTATGGTGCTGGCGGAGACACTCGAGTCGCACCGTATTGAGAAACTCATGGCGCCGCTTAAGAACGTCTTCGCCGCGATCTTCTTCGTTTCCGTAGGTATGATGATCAATCCCGCCTCCTTGGCTACCTATTGGTCATCGATCCTGTTCGTGGCCGTAGTCATCATTGTAGGTATGATCGTTTTCGGTACTTTAGGATGTTGGTGGGGAGGAGAGACGCTCAAGGATGCTATGATGACCGGTTTCTCGTTCGTGCAGATCGGTGAGTTCTCGTTCATCATCGCGGCCCTGGGTACAAAATTGAATGTGACCGATGCCGCTATCTATCCGATCATCGTTGCTGCCAGTGTGCTCACTACTTTCCTTACGCCTTATATCATGAAGGCTGCAGTGCCTTGCTATGAGGCGCTCTATAAGCATGCTTCGCCGAAGCTGAAAGCGAAGATTGACCAACGCGAACAAGAGGTGGCACAGACCGAACAAGCTGCTTGCGGTTCGTCGGAAGATACGTTCCAAGCGCATGCCGGTAAGGTCAAACATGCCTTACGCCGTACGGTCATCACTAAGCGTGTTGTGAACTTGTTCTTTACCAATATGAGTGAGAATGATACACCGCATTCGGACTCGCAAACCACAAATGAAGATAACCATGAAACGCATTAATTTACTGATTGTTACGATCTTGTGTTGCGCCTTTGCCATGGCGCAGGAAACAGATTCGATAGCGGATACAACCGCCGTTCAGATTCCTATATGGAAGCAGAAACTCTATTTTGGCTATTACTTTGATATCTATTTCCATCACGACTCGAAGGCTAATACGAAAGAGAACGGATGGTCGATTGCCGTAGAACCGGAGATCGGATGGAAGCTCAAGGAACGCGTCTATCTCGGTATGCGTTTAGGCGGATCGTATCAAGATACGTATTCGTCCTATACTTATGAAGATCTGCTCGGTCAGCAACATACGGAGGACTTGCGGGTCATGCAGGGAAAATGGGAAGTGACACCCTATGTGCGCTATCGGCTGAAGACCATCTTCAATGACAAGGTCGGCATCTGGTTGGAAGCACATGCCTACACAGGCATGGAATATCCGCGTGTCGTGGCCGGAAATGTCAACGGTACTAATTATGATGGTTTGAAATACAATGTCATATACGGTGCGCAAGTATCGCCGGTGATTACCTATCAGTTTAACCGTAAGAGTACTTTCCAGATATTCTTCTCTATCATGAGTTTCGGATATAGCGGAACGACACGTATCTATGCCGATAAAGCCAACGAGTATACCAATGATCTTATCATATTCTCCGGTAAACTCCGCAATTTGTTAGCGAACCAATTTACTCCCGGTTTATATGGCCTGAAGTTTGGTGTTCAGAAGAATTTTTAATATAACATTAGGAGTCCTGCTGGGCTTGATACTACTGCTGCTGATAGTGGTAGCAGGGGTAGTAGGGCTTGTTGTGACGCCTGCGGCTCGTCAAGTCGTCTTGGAGAAAGGGGTAGCGATCGCCAATGAGAAGACGGACTATGATATCGACCTCGGTCGCATCTATCTCTCGCCGTTTCATCATTCGCCTAAGGTGCTCTATAAGGCCTACAAAGGCGAAGCGGACCTGCCGCTCTATATCGAGATAGATAGCCTATTCATCGGTCATCGCGGACAAGACACCCTGGTCTACACCCGTGCCTTGCGCCTCAAAGCGACAGCGAAGACCAAATCGGAAATCAAAAATCAAAAATTTGAAATCCTAAATATCCCCATCGTAGTGGATACCCTACGCCTGGAAACGACCACCTTCCATTCCGACTCCCTCATCGCGCCGGTAGGCATTGATGTGGTGCTGAATGAACTGGCGCTCTCCAGCCCGGAGATTTGCATTGCCGAAGGCCGCTATCCTTTGCATGGCTTGCGTCTGAACAATGCCGACATTGCCATCGACCTGCGGAATACGCCGGACACTACTGCACAAGATACCACACCGCTACGTATGGCGTACAATGCTCCCGATGCCGTGATGCATAATGTGCATTTCCGTCTCACGCCTTTAGGCATGGATATCCGAACGCAGGAGCTATCTACCAACGTCTTGGCGGATGTAGGTGGTAACTGTTACGATGCCAAGCGACTGAACGTAGGCGGTTTCACCTTCGACCTGGGCGCTCTTCATCTGCCGTTCGATACCATCTACGGTAATGCCTGTGTCAATCTGCTCACCGGTCTTATCACCAGTGACGGACTCCATGCCCGTTCGGATGAGATAGGGGCGGAAGCAGACCTCTCCGCTACGCAGATGGACCTCGAGACCATGCAGGTCAAGGTAATAGGCGATGCCAACTATCAAGGCAGCCAGGCGCATCTGCGCGCTTCCTACGATATCAATAAAGAGGCTTACGATGCCATCGTCCATATCGATCGCGTCAACCTATCACCATTTACCCATAATCTTCCGCCTATCTCTATCGCCGGAGATCTGGAAGCGAAGGGAAGGGGTGTTAACCCGAAAAAGCCCATCCAAACGAAGGTGAAATTACGTCTCGATAAAGCCATTTACGGTCCGTACGACCTGTCCCATACGGCCTTTGAGGGCTCGACCGATAGCGTCACCTCGTTGGCGCTTGCCATGCCGGGACTCGATGCCGATATTCATTCCCCGATGCCGCTCTTCCCGCTTATCGATCGGATACTACCGCTTGTTGCCACCGTAACGGACTCTACCGTCATACATTCTATCACCTCCTTGGAAGACCTCACCGTGCTGGATACTATCCGTCGGCAGATACCGGCCCTCAGCGCCGATATAGCCTTACGAAAAGGTAGTCCCATCCAAGCCATTATCGACAGTACAGGAGTGGATTTTCAGGAAGTGTCGTTATCGCTGCGCTCTGATTCCTGTCAAACAGCAATCCTTCTTTCTCCTTCTACTATCCGCTTTACCAACATGCGCCTTCCGGATCTAAACGCCGGTTTGGCACTCACCATGACGGAAGGACAGGCGCAAATGTCCTTAGGGGCGGATAGCCGCCTCACGGATGGCGCCATGAGTTTCTACGACCTCTGCACGGATGCTACGTTCAAGTTGGATCTGCGGCGTGAAGGACGCGACCTGCACGGTAATGGACAACTAAAACTCGATAGCATCATCTATGCGAATAAGGACCTGGGCAGTCATGATATCAACCTGCAGATCGATCCTTCGTCCCTGTACACCAATGCCCTGCGCGCAGATATCAATTTGGATGATGTTCCGCTTGAACTGGTCAAGAGTATGGTGACGCTGGAGGACATTGACCTGAACGGTGCCGTACGTGCCTCGGCTTCAATAGACGGCTTGCCCTATAAGACAGACATCTCGGCAGAAGTGAAACCGCTGGACGTACGCGCCAAATACAAACCCTATGACATAGACCTTAGCTTGGGTGAGACGCCTATTGTCATGCACCATAATCATGTGGACCTCAATGGTTTACCGATCTATGCGGCAGACAGCACCTTCCTTACGCTGACCGGAGGGCTCGACCTCGATAGCATGCGACTTGATATCACGCTGGCTGCCGATAGTTTTGCGCCTGCCAAATTGCCGCAAGGGGGACCTATTCCCGTCTATGGCGAACTGGCTACCGATATCCGGGGCCGTGTTACCGGACCGCTGGACAGCATTCTGGCGGATGTCGATGTGACCATCCTGCCTACGACCGATATCACGTATCCCATCGATAAGAAGAACCTCGCGCAAGTGAAACCGCACGGTACGGTCAATGTGCAGTACGGCACGGCAGACGGCGCCCTCAACCTCGGCGGGCGGCTCAACGTCGATGACGGCTTCATCCGGTATTCGCCCAAGGCCTATCCGATCATGCCTTTCCATGTCGATTCCGGTAGCCACGTGCTCTTCCAAGGACCTTTGGGGCAGACACAACTCAACGTCTCGGCCTCGCAGCAGGTGAAAGCCGATGTGCAGTCCGGCGACGATGAGACACGACGGGTCGATTTCACCACCGGTGTGCGGGTTAATGGCGAACTGGACTCGATAGGCTTGAGTAGTATCGGTTTCTTCCTCGAGGCGCCGGACGATGAGGAGATTACACGCGAACTGGCATCCGTGGACGAAGAGACACGCGAGGGACTTGCGGCCACACTGCTGGCTACCGGTATGTATGTCGGCGAGAGTAACGAAGCCGCCAAACGCTCCGGATATGCCCTCTCTTCGATCATCAATAGCCGTATAAATGCCGCGATGGCGAACTCCAAGATGGGTAAGTTCGTCGATATCGATCTTAGTAGCGGTCAAAGCCAACATGCGTCCGGTAAGACGAACGATATGAATATATCCATTAGTAAGTCGTTCTTCAAAGATAAATTGCGGATCACCTTGGGTTCTACCATTACCGACGACCCCGAAGTCAATGCCACCAACGGCCTGTTTACGAAGATCACGGCGGACTATAAACTGACCAAGGATGGCAACGTCTCCTTGCGTCTCTTCTCCCAGCGCGACTATAATAACATCTTCGAAGGCGAACTGTATAAGCATGGCCTTGGCGTACAAGCTATCAAAGAGTGGAAACGGATGGAGACTTATCGCGGTGACAGCATATCCCGTACTTATAACCTCACGGCCGATGCCGGCGTGGCCTATCGGTCGAACAACAGTATAGGTCCCGACCTTACGATCAAATCGAGTATCAAGAACCTTTTGGGCAAGAATGAGACCTTCACGCTCAAAGGAAACGGCGCCTATTACTGGGCCTTGCGGGACCGACATCCCGGCGATCCGAAGAAGACCGACACCTATAAACTCGGTCTCAATGCCTCCCTGATCTTCCCGTACCTGCATTGGATGGGGGAGAACAACCCCGATGGAGATACGCGGTATATGCTTGGCTATCAGTATGAGAATATCGCCGGCGGATATGGTGTGCATAAACTTTCCGGTTCGTTCACCTATTTCATCCGTTCCGCGAATAATCCGTATGTTGTCCATTCGTTCACGCCTTTCTCCCTCTCTATCGTGGCGATGAAAGCGGAGTCGATGGACCTGCTGGATAAGGCGGCGGAGTACCCCCAACTGATGAAGATGCTGGCGTCCAATGAGTTTGTGCCTTCCGTCGGGTATAACTTCATCTATAATGATTACCGCGCCAAACGGGCCGTCAACACAATGCTCGACCTAGGCGTCAAGGAGTCCGGTAATCTCATCAATGCCATATACTGTCTCTTTGGCTATAAGTGGAACGATATCGATAAACCGCTGGGCAAAACGACCTTCAATCAGTTCGTCAAGTTGACGGCTGAACTGCGTAATAAATTCAATCTTACTGATAAGGTCTGCATTGCCACACGCCTTTTTGCAGGCGCGAATATTCCGCTGGGTAACTCCAATTTTTCGCCGCTCTCTGAGGCATTCTATACCGGCGGACCGAACAGCCTGCGTGCCGCTTCGCCCTCATCCTACGGACCCGGTAACTTTTATTCCTCCAAATACAATCAGTCTTTCTTCCATTCCGGAGATGTTAAGTTGGAAGCTAATTTTGAACTCCGTTTCCCGATCGTATGGAAACTCTTCGGCGCGGCATTTGTAGATGCAGGCAACGTGTGGAACTGGTTCTCTACCGTCGATCTATTCAAAGCATCCGGCATGGAGGATTATATCACGCGTATGGGCATCCCGGAAACGCTGAAAGATGGTATCTTCAACAATCCTGATTTTGCGCGTCAGATAGCTCTCGGTACGGGAGCCGGTCTGCGTCTCGATATCGACGGACTCGTCATCCGTCTTGATTTGGGTGTTGCTATCCATGCGCCCTACCAGACCTATCGGTACGACAAGAATTGGAATACGGACTATACGCAACCCATCACGACCTACTACAACATACCCTCTGTGCTGGATGGTCTCCGACTGAATTTTGGTATCGGCTATCCGTTCTAACGGCATTTTTTGGAGAATTTTCTGTTTTTATTTCTTAGCCCACAAGTGGGCACGATTATTTTTTTCCAAAAAATCTTGCATATATGCAAAAAAAGCAGTACCTTTGCAGAAAAATTAATACCTTATAATTAAAGTGAAGAATATTGTAGTTCGATTTTGTGGAGACTCAGGCGACGGAATGCAATTGACGGGTAATATGTTTGCCCAATTGGCTGCCGAGCTGGGTCATGAGATTTCCACCCTCCCGGACTTTCCCGCGGAGATTCGTGCGCCACAAGGTACGTTGGGTGGCGTCAGTGGTTTTCAAGTAGAGTTGGGTAGTAAGGTCTATACGCCCGGAGACAAGGCCGATGTGATTGTTGCGATGAATGCCGCGGCATTGAAAGTGTGTACCTTAGGTTCGCATTTCAATCATCCGCAGGCGCATTTCGATGAGGAGTTCGCCCTCTATCATCGTCACGCGATTGTCATCGTTGATACCGACAGTCTGACCGACAAAGACCTCGAGAAAGCGCAGTACCATACGAATAATCCGTTTACGGAGTTGGGCATCCCTGAGTCCGTTCAGATTGTGCCGGTCACGCTTACGACGCTTACCAAAGAGGCGCTCAGCGAGAGCGGAATGGATAATAAATCCATCCTCAAATGCCGGAATATGTTCGCTTTGGGTCTTATCTATTGGCTCTTTGATGAACCGATGGAGAAAGCAATCCATCTGCTCGAAGAGAAATTCAAGAAGAAACCCGCCCTCATTGCGCCGAATACCAAGGTTATGGTCGATGGCTATAACTACGGTCAGAACCTGGCCCTGTCGATCAACCAGATTCGTCTGGAAGGTCAGCCTTCGGAAGCACATGGTACGTATACCTCCATCGCCGGAAACAAAGCAACGGCTTGGGGCCTTATCGCCGCGGCAGAGAAAGCGGGTAAGCACCTCTTCCTCGGTTCGTATCCCATCACGCCGGCGACGGATATCCTCCATGAGCTGGCTGCCCGCAAGGATATGAACGTCATGGCCATCCAAGCCGAAGATGAGATAGCCGGTGTTTGTACGGCGATCGGTGCCGCATTTGCCGGGGACTTGGCTTGTACCTCTACATCCGGTCCGGGTCTCAGCCTCAAGTCCGAAGCCATTGGTCTGGCTGTTATGGCGGAGTTGCCGCTCGTCATCGTCGATGTACAGCGCGGTGGACCATCAACCGGTCTGCCTACCAAGACTGAACAGACCGACCTCCTTCAAGCCCTCTATGGCCGTAACGGCGAGTGTCCGGCGGTTGTTTTGGCGGCTTCCAGTAGCGCGAACTGCTTCGATTATGCATATCAGGCTTGTAAGATTGCCCTCGAAAATATGACGCCGGTCATTCTGTTGACCGACACCTATCTCGCTAACGGTACCGCCCTTTGGCGTGTACCGAAATTGGCTGAACTGCCGGCGATCACGCCGCAGTCTGTTCCCGAAGAACTAAAGGGTCATTTCAATCCTGCGCTCCGTGACGAGCGTGGCGTACGCTATTGGGCTTTCCCGGGTATGGAAGGATACGAACATCGTAACATCGGTCTAGAGCGAGATGCAGAACGTGGCACGATCTCTACCAACCCTGAGAACCATGAAGTCATGGTCCGTGCCCGTCAAGCCAAGATCGCCCAGATCGCTAATAGCATTCCGGATCTCAAGGTGCAAGGCAACGCACAGAGTGATACGCTTCTCGTAGGTTGGGGGAGTACCGAAGGGCATCTTCATGCGGCTGCAGATGAACTCAATTGTGCCCTCGCGCAGTTCAATTATATCTGCCCGCTGCCGAAAAACACCCGCGAAGTGCTTAGTCAATACAAGCGCATTATTGTGTGCGAACTGAATACAGGTCAATTTGCGGCTTATCTTCGTAGCCAATTCCCCGACCTACCAATAGAACAATATAACGAAATTCAAGGACAGCCGTTTGCTGTAGAAAGGATAGTGAAGTATGCAAGCAAGTGATTTTAAATCGGACCAATATGTACGTTTCTGCCCGGGATGCGGTGACCACGCGATTTGCATGGCGCTACAGAAAGCTATGGCGCAGATAGGGATTCCGACCCATGAAGTAGCTGTCGTTTCCGGTATCGGTTGTTCGAGCCGTATGCCGCATTACCTCAATACCTACGGTTTCAATACGATCCACGGTCGTGGCGGTGCCATCGCAACGGGTGTCAAGACGAGCCATCCTGAACTCACCGTTTGGCAGATGTCCGGTGACGGAGACTGCTTGGCCATCGGTGGCAACCATTTCATTCACGAGATACGCCGTAATGTGGACCTCAATGTCTGCATGTTCAATAACCGCATCTACGGTCTGACCAAAGGTCAGTACTCGCCGACGAGCCCGAAGGGTTTTGTCTCCAAGTCCTCTCCGTTCGGTACGGTAGAGCGTCCGTTCGTGCCGGCTCAACTGGTGTTGGGCGCAGGAGGTACGTTCTTTGCACGTACGCTGGATGTCGATATGCCGACGACCGTCGACTGCCTCGTAGCGGCGCAGCAACATAAAGGCTGCTCGATCGTAGAGTGCCTTGTTAACTGTGTGATTTTCAATAATGGAACGCACGCATGGATCGCAGATCGTGAACAACGTGCAGAACATTCGATCATCCTCAAGCATGGCGAGAAGATGATCTTTGGTGCCAATAACGACAAGGGTCTGGCTGTAGAGATCGACCCCGTGACCTTCGTGCCGAAGATGATCGTGGTACCGGCAGATGATCCGCGTGTACTTGTTCACGATGCCACCCAACCGGACCCAACGCTTCATCGTCTCTTGGGTCTGATGGGTCAAGATCGTGTCGTGAGTGTGAACGCAGAGCCGGATAATGACCTGCCGATCGCTTTAGGTGTGATCCGTAATGTGGAAGCGGAGACCTACGACCAAGCGGTCAACGGACAGATCGCTGACGTGCGTGAGAAAGCAAAAGTAAAAACGTTTGATGAACTGACGGCTACCCTCGATACTTTCCTTCTGTAGCGTCATTCAGAATGGACAGATACGATTCGTAACGGGAGATAGCAATGTCTCCCGTTATTATTTTGTCCTGCACGGCACAACCGGGTTCATTCGTGTGCGTACAGTTACCAAAACGGCAATCACGTCCCGCGGCAAAGATCTCCCGGAAATAATGACTCACCTCATCTTTTTGAAAATCAATCGTTCCGAAACCCTTAATACCCGGGGTGTCGATGATCGCGCCGTCCTCCAGGAAGTACATCTCCGAGAATGTCGTCGTGTGCATGCCTTTGTCATGGGCATCGGAGATCTTACCCGTACGCGTCATCTCTTTGCCGAAGAGCGCATTGAGTAAGGTCGATTTTCCTACACCTGAGTTTCCTGAAAGTAACGTCGTTTTTCCTTCGAATAAAGGTGAAAGATCTGACGGCTGAATGCTGATCGCTGAAATCTCAAGAGTAGGGTAGCCGATAGACTCATAAAGCGCCCGTAACTCAGCCAGTTGAGCGAGTTCGTCTTCCGTCAGTAGGTCTATCTTATTAAAAATAAGGATCGCGCGCACGCGATAGGCCTCGCAGGTTGCGAGAAAACGGTCAATAAAGGTCGTACTGGTTACAGGATGGTTAACCGTCACGATCAATGCCACCTGATCTACATTGGCCGCTAAGATATGGCTCTCTTTGCTGAGGTTCGTGGACTTGCGGATGATATAATTCTTCCGATCCTCGATCTCTATGATCCAGTTGGTGCCGTCCGCAAGTGTCTGAACCTCAACAAAATCGCCTACAGCTACGGGGTTTGTACTACGGATACCACGAATGCGGAAGTTGCCTTTGATATGGCACTCCACATTCGTACCATCGTCCATCCGAACGATGTAACAGCTACCCGTAGATTTAATAACGAGACCTCGCATTAAACCGTCATGATCTCCTTCTCTTTAGCTGCGTAGAGAGCATCAACCTTCGCGATAAATTTATCGTGGGTCTTCTGCATCTCTTCCTCGGCATCTTTCTCGATGTCCTCGCTAAGACCATTCTTGACGAGTTTCTTGAACTCTTCAATCGCATCACGTCGTGCATTACGGATCGACATCTTAGCGCTCTCTGCCTCGGATTTACATTGCTTACACAGCTCACGACGACGCTCTTCGGTCAGCGGCGGTAAGATCAAACGGATGGTCTCGCCGTTGTTCGAGGGAGCCAAACCGATATTCGAGTTGATGATAGCGCGTTCGATATCGCCGATCAGCTTCTTCTCCCAAGGGGTGATAGCGATCGTACGTGCGTCCGGTGTAGTGATCGTCGCGCAGTTAGCCAGAGGCGACATCGCACCATAATAATCGATCTTGATCGGGTCTAAGATACGCGGGTTTGCTTTGCCTGCACGGATGTGCTGGAGGGTGTCGTCCAAGTGAGCGACAGCAGACTGCATCTGCTCTTCAGCTGCATTCTGATACAATTCCAATTCGTCTTCCATAATATTAGGGTTTTACGAGAGTACCAATACTCTCTCCGTTAATAACTTTTTCTAAATTGCCATACTGATCCATGTTAAATACATAGATCGGCAGACCGTTCTCGCGAGCCATCGCAGTCGCTGTGATGTCCATCACCTTCAGTCCGCGTTGGATCACCTCGTCGTACGTGATCTCGGTGAACTTCGTCGCCGTCGGGTCTTTCTCCGGATCGGCGGTGTAGATTCCGTCCACACGCGTACCTTTGAACATCACGTCGGCTTTGATCTCCAGCGCACGCAGGCTCGAACCCGTGTCGGTCGTGAAATAAGGAGCACCTGTTCCGCCGGCAAGAATCACCACGTTACCTTTATCTAACAAGCGTTGTGCCTTGGCAGGACTGTAGAAATCACCGATCGGCTCCATGCGGATGGACGTCAGTACACGTACCGGTTGACCGATAGCTTCCAAAGCCGAAGCCAAAGCCAAGGAGTTGATCACGGTGGCTAACATGCCCATCTGGTCACCTTTGACGCGGTCAAAACCTTTTTGGGCGCCACTCAGTCCGCGGAATATATTACCGCCACCGATCACGATGCCGACCTGGATGCCTTTTTGAGCGATCGCTTTCACTTGCTCGGCATACTCTGCCAAACGTTGGGTATCAATACCCTGCTTACTTTCTCCGGCCAAACTCTCACCGGAAAGTTTTAATAAGATTCTTTTAAACATACCAACTTGCGTACATTGCGTAGTTATTGGCTATTTTTTTGTTGATCTCTTCAGTCTGGGCCGGATCGGCTTTCTTAATGAATTTCGCCGGCACACCTCCCCAGATCTCGTGCGGACCGATCTGCGTTCCTTTGAGCACCAATGCATTGGCAGCTACGATCGCACCTTCGCCTACATGCGCATCATCGAGTAGGGTAGCACCCATCCCGATCAGGGCGTAGTCATCTACGTCGGCTCCGTGAATCGTCACGTTGTGTCCTACGGACACGTAGTCGCCTAAGCGGATGGTCGATTTCTGATACAGCGTATGCAGTACCGCGCCGTCCTGGATGTTACAGTGCTTACCGATGACGATCGTGTTCACGTCGCCGCGCAGCACGGAGTTGAACCACAGACTCGATCCCTCGCCCACCGTCACATCGCCAACGACCGTGGCGTTTTCCGCCATAAACACGTCGTCAGCAATGTGCGGTGTCAGGATCTCTCCGTTACGATTTATTGCTTTTATCAAAGCCATAAATGTTAATAAGTTAAATAGATTCTTCGAACGTTAAACGGTTAAAATGGTTTTGTTTCACAAAACGTTAATACTAAGGCGCTGCATAGTAACGTGACGCAGTCACCATCTTAACTTATTAACGTCACGTAGTGACCATCTTAACTATTAAACGTTTTGGCAATTATCTCGCCGCGATAATTGCCAAGAACTTCTCTGCTACGAGGGCAGCACCACCGATCAAACCACCGTCGATATCAGGGCAAGCGAAGAGCTCCGCTGCGTTCTTCTCGTTGCAGCTTCCGCCGTACAGAATCGTCGTGTCCTCTGCTGCCTCTTTACCGTATTTCTCAGCCACGAGGCTGCGGATATACGCGTGGATCTCCTGTGCCTGTTCCGGCGTTGCGGTCAGACCCGTACCGATAGCCCATACCGGTTCGTAAGCCAGTACGATATTCTTCCATTCCTCTGCGCTCAGACCGAATACAGAACCCTCAAGTTGTGCTTTTACTACCTCGTTCTGCTGGCCAGCCTCGCGCTCCTCTTTGATCTCACCGATACAGAAGATCACTTTCAGACCGTTAGCCAATGCCAGACGTACTTTCGCCTCCAACATCGCATAACTTTCTGCGTAGTACTGACGACGCTCCGAGTGACCGAGGATGACGTACTCTGCGCCGGTCGATTTAACCATTTCTGCACTTATCTCACCGGTGTATGCACCCTTCTCGTGATCTGCGCAGTTCTCTGCAGCTACTTTGATAGCCGAACCCTTGAGCAACTCACTAACTGTTGCCAAGTGAATAAACGGCGTACCGATTACCACAGCACATTTCGGGTTCTTTACTGCTTCTTTCAACTCGGTAGCCAATGCTACACCTTCCTGCAGGTTCTTGTTCATTTTCCAGTTACCTGCTACCATTTTAATTCTTGCCATATTCTATAATTGTTTAAAGTTATGTTTCTCAATAATAGTTCCATTTTGCACTACAAACACACCCGGGTTCGCACGTACAATCGTCTTCAGCGTCACGGGGTCGGTATAGCAGAATGTGCTTTGCACGATGAACTCCCAGTCTTCCAATTCTTCCTCCTCCACGAATGATTCCAGATAATCGTAAAAACCTGTTTCCGCAGCAAATTCAAAAATATCTTTCTCGCCTGATCCTGTAAGGAAATAGCAACGTTCCCCTCTGTCTTGACACGCTTTGTACAGGCGGAATACTTTGTTCATCTGTTTGCGGTCGGTTTTCATGAGGTCGTACATCACGATCAGCGTTACGGGTTCTTCGGATTCCAATACATCGTATGTAATATCGTCGTATTGCAGATTGATAATCTCGAAATCATGGATCGGCGCCACGTAGCCTTTCTTAATCAGTTTGGATTTCTGATCGACAAAAGTCCATGTGCTGTCGCCTTTGGGATAGTTCTCCAACGTGAACTCCTGCTGCACGCCGTCTTTCTCGTAGATCAAGGTCGTCTCATAGACGTCCGGTTCAGCGTCCTCCGGTATCTCCATCAGGGTAGGGATATGATTGCCGATCTTGTAGGGACGGAAGTCCATCGGCGGCAGATGCGTATAACTGTAACCCATGATGCCGGCTACAGCGCCTGCACCTAAAAGCACGATGATCAACTCAGCCCACCAACTAAACAAAGCAGGAATCGCTTTCTTGCAGCAGAGCAGGATGATCACCAAGCTCAGGAATACCACGTTCTTCCAGAACGTCTGCCAGTTGGTCAGTACGATCGCATCCCCGAAACAACCGCAGTCGCTGATAGGATTCGTCAGCGCTATCCAGAGCGTCAGCGGGGTCATAAAAAGATAGAACGCCAGCGTCAACCAACTCGTCACCTGCGTGCGTACGTTGCATAGCAGGCACACGCCTAAGAGCCATTCGGTTGCGATCAGACACACCGCCGCTATGCCTGCCAAAGGCAGCAGGTCGGTGAAGAACCCGCCGAAAGCCTTCAAATAATCTTCGATCTTATAGACTGTGCCCAGCGGATCCACCGCCTTCACAAATCCTGAGAACAGAAAGGTCAAAGCGAGTAGGGTACGCGCCGTCGAACCAATGATATGTGCCGGTTTAATTTTCATAATGAATCAAATCAAAAATGGCGTAGTTAATGATATCAAAATAATTGCCTTCCACGCCTTCGGAAGCAATCGTCTTGCCGTCGTGCTCCAGGATGGTCTTGATGCGGATCACTTTTGCCATGATCATATCGACGATCCCTTCTTTACTCATCTCGCGCCATGCCTCGCCGTAGTCATGGTTCTTGCGCATCATCAACTCCTTGGCCTCGTTGAGCACCTGGTCATAAAGCCTCATCGCCTCGTCGTTAGTCATATCCACGCCGTCGGCATAGCCCTTGCGACCCTGAATGATAGCTGTGATGCCGTAGTTGACGATAGCGCGCAGATTGCCCTCGATGTCGTCGCCTACGAGACTCACACCGGTCTCTTGCCGTTGACGGATATTACAAACCTTGATATAGATCTGGTCTGTGATGCCATGCAGACGGAAGATGCGCCATGAAGCACCGTAATCGCTCATCTTATCCACAAAGATCGCCCGACATTTCGCCGTCACGGCATCAAATTGTTTATTTGTATCTGCCATAACAAATCTTCAATTTTCAATCTTCAATAACTCGTCAAGAGTTACCTGTTTCTGTTCACCGCTTGCCATGTTCTTGAGCATGACGGTGTTGGTCTCCATCTCATTGCCTCCGACGATGGCTACATACGGGATATGCTTGTCGTCTGCATAGCCCATCTGCTTCTTCATCTTGGTCGGTTCGGGGTACACTTCGACGGCTATTCCTTTGGCTCTAAGCTCTTTGGCCCACTTCAAGGCATAATGCAATTCGTCCGTTCCGAAAGTCGCGAAGAGTACTTGCGTGGTAGATTGCAATTCCTTCGGGAATAAATCTAACTCCGTCATCACATCGTAGATACGGTCCGCACCAAACGAGATACCTACGCCCGACACACCCGGCAAACCGAAGATTCCGGTCAGGTTATCGTATCGACCGCCACCGGTGATCGAACCCATCTGCACATCCAGCGCCTTCACTTCAAAGATCGCACCCGTGTAGTAATTCAGTCCGCGTGCCAGACACAGATCCAATTCAATGTCCAATGTACAATTTACAATCTCCAATTCGTGGAACATGATCTCCATCTCCTCGACGCCCTTCAGTCCCGTCTCGCTGTTCGCTAAGATGGTCTTCAAAGCTGCTAACTTCTCGGCCGTCGTGCCGCTGAGATTGAGGATCGGCTGCAACTTAGCCACCTGCTCTTCATTCAGTCCGCGTTCTACCAACTCCGCATTCACGGCCTCTACACCGATCTTATCAAGTTTGTCGATAGCCACCGTGATATCCACCATCTTATCGGGCGCACCGATCACTTCAGCGATACCGGCAAGGATCTTACGGTTGTTGATATGTAGGCACACATTAATGCCCAGGCGCTTATACACCTCTTCGACGATCTGAATCAACTCCAACTCGCCCAGCAGACTGTCACTACCGATCACATCGACGTCACACTGATAGAACTCACGGTAACGACCTTTCTGGGGACGGTCCGCACGCCATACCGGCTGAATCTGGTAGCGTTTGAAGGGGAAAGCAATCTCCTCGCGGTGCTGCACCACATAGCGTGCAAAAGGAACGGTCAGGTCGTACCGCAAACCCTTCTCCGGTGCCAAATTGGCTTTCTCACCGCTGTTCTGGATACGGAAGAGCAACTTATCGCCTTCCTCACCGTATTTACCCATCAGCGTACCGATATTCTCCATCGCCGGCGTCTCAATCTGCTGAAAGCCATACAGACTAAACACCCCTTTGATGGTATCAAAGATATAATTGCGACGCGCCATCTCCACTTGTCCGAAATCTCGCGTCCCCTTTGGTATACTTGGTTTCTGTGCCATATTTAAAATATCTCCTTATATATTTTTTCTGTTGCGCCGAGTTCGCTTTGCACGTAATCGGCTGCTTTCTTTCCTATTGTTTCGTGGTTAGCAAAAGCGGTTTCGATCGCTTCTTCCAGTTCTGCATAATTGCTGATGCTCCGTGCTGCTCCTGCGTCAATCAGTCCCTGTGCCTCGCGGAAATGGTGGTAGTTCGGTCCAAACAGTACCGGCACCCCATACACCGCCGCTTCGATCGTATTGTGGATACCGACGCCAAATCCGCCGCCGATATACGCCACTTGTCCGAACCGGTAGATCGAGGATAGCAATCCGATCGTATCCAGCACCATCACTTGTGCGTGCTGAAGGATATTCACCCGACTCTCATTGGAAGGCATATTGCTGATTACGGAATACTTCACCATCTTTCCCTCAAAGAGGTTAAATATGAAGTGCAGATGCTCCTCATTGATCTCATGCGGCACCAGAATGAGTTTCGCACTACAATCTTCAATCTTCAATCTTAAATCTTCAATGTACTTCTGAAGAAGTACCTCGTCTTTCGGCCACGTACTTCCTGCAACCAGCACCCGTTCCGCACCTTCCACGAACTGCGCAATCGGTGTAAAACGACTATCGACTTTCGACTTTTGACTATCGACGATCGCCTTTACTCTGTCGAACCGCGTATCGCCTGTCACCGTGCAGTTCGCTATCCCATGCTCCGCTAACAGCGCGCGCGATGCCTCATCTTGTACGTACAGGTGCGTGAAGCACTTGAGCAGGTTGAGCGAACTCTTGCCGTACCAATGGAAGAATCGTTGGGTGGGGCGGAAGATAGCACTGATACTATAAGTCGGGATGCCGCGTTTCTTAAGCACACGCAGGTACGGCGGCCAGAACTCATACTTCACAAACAGCACCTTACTCGGCTGCAAGGCATCGATGAACTTATTCGCATTATGCCGGTTAGGGAAGGGCAGATAGAACACCCCGTCCACGAGCTCGTAGTTCTTCCTCAACTCATATCCCGACGGCGAAAAGAAAGTGAGAACGATCTTTGACCTTTCACCTTTCACCTTTAACCTTTCAATGATCGGCCTTGCCTGTTCGAACTCGCCTACCGAAGCCGAGTGGATCCATATGGCTCCCCTCAACGCCTGTAATTGGGCGATGTGCTCCTTGTCCAGCGCCTCCCGCTGACCTTTCAATAGTGCGATGATTTTCTTTCCCATTATGCTAATTGGCCTTGCACCACCTGTGCCACCATCTTACCGTCCGCATTCGGCAGCGCCGCTTTGATGGCCTTCACAAACAGACCCATGTTCTTCTTCTCTGCGCTCCAACCGTTCGCCTCTTTGGCGGCGTTGAAAGCACGAACGATATCCTCTTCACTCGCTGCCTGCGGCAGGAAAGTCTCCAGCACGTCTATCTGCGCCTGCTCGGCATCAGCCAACTCCTGACGACCGGCAGCGATGTATTGCTCCACCGACTCCTGACGTTGTTTCACCATCTTCTTGATGATCTGGATCTCGTCTGCTTCCGTCATCTCTTTACCTGCATTCTCCTTGCTGGTTGACCAGTTCAGGAAAGCGCTCTTGATCGCACGTAAGGTCTCAGTACGTACCGTATCATGGTTTTTCATTGCCTCCATGATCAAGGCATTCATCTCATTTTTCATATCGCGTTTTTATTAATTCCACAATTCGGCTGCAAAGGTACGAAAATTTTTTCATATACGCAAGCCCGCGCGCGTTTTTTATTAAAAATAGGTTCAAAAGAGACGTCTGCAGCGATAGTTTGAGATTGTTGGATGTCGTTTGAGATCGTTTGAGGTTGTTGCTCGCGGCGTTTTTTGGGGTGAACAGGCGTGAGGAAGAGTTGAAAAACCATCCAGCCGTGGTAGAAGTCGTGTCCACGTTTTGTTTGGGGACGACACATGATCCAAAAGCCGCATTTTTCGGCTTCGGGAAGGGTGTTGATACGGCCAACAAGGTATTTCGTAAGTGCGTTGCAGAAGATGATCTCGATGCAAGTAGAAGACGAGCGACGGCGACGATGTACAATCTTCGCGCCAAGGGTATCCTTGAGACGAAGGAAAATGTTGTACAGAGCCGGGTCAATGTGGCTGTTTCTTGGGTTCTTTTGTTTCATTGTTTTGTGTTGTTTTAGATGGTTTTTAATTAAAATCACGGGATATATACTTTGTATATATAAGGTGCGGTGGGATACGCGATTCATATTACTTGCATAGTAGATGCATACTCAGCGCTCCCTGCGTGAGGTGTATTTCGCGGTTTAGGAAGGTGTGCCGATCCGTGAAATCGAGTGCAAAGGTACAAAAAAATTTTGATATATGCAAATTTTGAAACGCAAAAAGTTCAGTTTTTTGACAAGAAAATGCGTAACTTATTGATTTGACCGAAAAGTACAAAATGAAAGAAAACGGAAGAAAAATATAGGGATGGTTTGCATATATGGATTTTTTGTTGTAATTTTGTAGCCGATTTTAAAAGAATCCGTCCAATCCATGACGTAAAACCGAATCGCGGGGTATTAGCTCATCTGGCTAGAGCGCAACACTGGCAGTGTTGAGGTGAGCGGTTCGAGTCCGCTATACTCCACTTAAAACTAATACAAAGATATGTATATCGTAAACACAGAAACAAAAAGATTGATTAAGGCTCAAAAATGCACATTTAAGTCGCTTAATCTGAAAGAACGCCAAGACCTCCAAGAGTGGATTGCCAATGAGCCATCTTCTTTGGGTGAAGACTTGCTGATTATCCAGAAAGAGTTTGCGGGCTTTGCTGATACAAAAGAACGTCTTGATCTGTTAGCTTTGGATAAGAAAGGTAATCTAGTAATAATAGAGAACAAGTTGGATGATTCCGGAAAAGATGTGACTTGGCAGGCACTAAAATATGCATCCTACTGTTCTAGTCTTAGCAAACAAGATATTATCAATATCTATCAGGCTTACCTTGGCGCTAGTGGTAATGCTGTAGAATCTCTGTGTGAGTTCTATGATGGTCGTGAGATTGATGATATAGAGTTAAATAAAGGCACTACCGGTTTACGTATATTCCTCGTTGCTGCCAATTTCCATAAAGAAGTGACATCTACTGTTTTATGGTTGCACAACTATAACTTGCGCATTACCTGTTTTAAGGTAACGCCATTTACATACAATGGTCAGCTTTTTGTGGACTTTGATCAAATTATTCCAATTAAGGATGCTGAGGATTATACGATCAAGATTGCCAATAAAAAGATGGAAGAGGAAGAGGCAGAAGGAACAACTGCTGTTCGCCTAACCGCAAGACGTAAGTTCTGGGATGCATTTATTGAGTATAACAAAGAGCATCATTTCCCATATGCTAATCCGAATGTTATTCCAGATTTGTACTTAAGACTTGGTGGTATTGGCATTAGCGGAGTGAGTGTCGGTCTTGTGTTAGCCAAAGATAAATGCCGCGCAGAGGCTTATATTGACTCTGGTGATCGCGATAAAAATAAACATATTTTTGATTTTCTTTATTCTCAAAGAGCAAAAATTGATACCGAATTGCCAAGTCTTGTTTGGCAGAGATTGGATGATAGAAATGCATGTCGTATACGCATAGACAAGCCATTGTCATATTTGAATACTGAAGAACATCAAAAGATGTTTGATTTCTTAATCTCAGCATCAATACAAATGCAAAAAGTCTTGACCAAGTATGGTAAGACTTACCAAAATTGAGAAAATGAATTAGTTTGTATCTTTTTGATTCATTTTTTGCCATTTTGGCCAAAGAAAAAGACTTTTAGAAACTCTTCAGGATTCTTAATCAGATAGATCCTCATAGCGATAGAGGAGGGAAATTGGGCGAAATAGGGATCGGAGGAGAGGATCCAGTCAATACGGTCAATCGGGAAACGACGCATTGCCATCTTGTGCCGTTCTCCGTTTTGATCCGTCTAAGCCGATCAAGTACGACCAACAAATCGACCTGCACCAACGCCAATATACCACCGTTGCCCATATAGAACCACTAAGTAGCTTTATCAGCATAAAGTGAAAGTATAGTCAAAAGCGCGTCCTTCGGGGCGCGCTTTTAGTGTCGGATGATATCCGACGTAAGGGACGAACGTCAGTTATGAGATGTCGGATGATATCCGACGTAATTGACGAACGTTGAGAGGGAGCGGTGGATGCTATCCACCTGTAATGGACGAACGTCAGTTATGAGATGTCGGATGATATCCGACGTAATGGACGAACGTCTTTAATGGGAGGTGCAGATCTGCTCGGCCATCTGATTGAGGGCGACACATTCGGCGCGGGTGATAGTGCGTTTGTCGGGATCGTGCATCCAAGGAGAGAGGATGAGCAGGCGGCCTGCGGCAACGGCATCGAAGAGAATGTCGGAGGGTTTGAAGTAATTGCCGAAGCCGTTATCGGAGAGGTAGATAATATAGCGATTGTCATGGAGGAGGGCATGGAGCACTTCCTGTTCATCACGAGAGATGAAGGGTGAGACCATGACCGTGCCTTTGGAAGCAGCTTCGAGACAGGCGGCTTTGTAGTCATGAAGGGGCTTGTCATAGCCGTGTTCTACGGCATCTTTGACCCAAATACTGCGTACATGGACAGGCTTGCGAAATTGCTCCATAAGAACGCTGATATTGCCCACGGCATCGTAGATACGTCCGTTGATCTCGACGTTATGTTGCACGCAGAAGAAGCCTGGCTTGAGGCGCTTGGTAGCAAGGCGAACCGGGTTCATTTGGACATAACGTATCATTGTATTTAACTGTCCATTATGAACGAGCGGACGAACAAAGGGTATCTCCGAGAAATAAGGATCCAGAGACGTTTGTTCCTTATCCCGAATAGTATTCGGGCTAAACGACGAACGTTTTTCAGCAGAATAGGCACGACCGAGTTTCTTGGCGGCTTGCCAGAGACCACGTACAACGGTCATGATGCCATAAGGCATGGTGCGCTGGACATGAACGATGATATGGATATGGTCTGGCATGAGACAGAACTGCAAGACACGGATCTCCGGATAGTGCTCATGCCAATGTATGACGCATTGAACGAGATCTTTACCAAGCTGCGACTCGTTGATATACGCTTTGGCGGGATCATCGTCAGGTATGACGAGTTCGCCGAGCAGAGGTTTGCGGCTGGGAATAGTGAGCGTGACATGATAGATACCAATGCCTTTCCATGCCGTGCCGCGTTCTTGCCAATGCCATTGTTCCTTTGTCATGATCTAAAATTTTGTGCAAAGGTACGTCATTTTTGCGACATACACAAGTTTTTGGGTGAAAATTTTAGGATACGGGAATTTTAAATCGGTAACTCTTCCGGATTCTTAATCAGATAAATCCGCATGGCGATAGAGGAGGGGAATTGGGCGAAATAGGGGTCGTCGGAGAATATCCAGTCAATACGGTCAATCGGGAAACGACGCATCGCCATCTTGTGCCAATAGCGGATATGTTTCTCCTGTTTGGGCACGACCTTTACTCCTATCTTTCCGTCGGAAAAATGCACAATTGCCACCGCACGTTCTTTATGGATCGTAGCCTGTGCTTTCTGTTCCTCGTTCAGACGATGGGAAATGGAAATATGCCGATGACCCTCTTTGTTGATACGTGCCATCTCTGCACGGAAGAGCCGACCGTGCGTCGAGGTGTCTTTAAGTTGATTGACCGCAATATAATAATGAATCATCTCATGCAGGATCGTGTCTTGTACGACTTCTTCCGGCAGGTCAATTCGAACATTGATACGCAGCACAAAATCTTCGTTTCTGTACCCGCCGAACAAGCCCTGTCGCTTCCGCACAAACGTCACCTTACCCAAAAATCCTTTGGCGTGACTCAACTTAATCGGCAGGGTGGGTAAAGACCCACCGAAGAATTGTCGATTATAGGCATCAAAATGTTCCTGTATGTATTCTATCGTCGGTTTCACGGCACAAAATTACTGCTTTTTAATGAAATATGCAAAATTATTTGCACATATCAAAAATTTTTCGTAATTTTGCAGCCGATTTTATAAAAACAACCAATTAATTAACATAAACATTATGAAAAAATTCTTATCATTTGCCCTCGTGGCGCTGACCGCATTGGTAATGTCCAGTTGCGGTGCCGGTGGTTCATCCCACTACAAACAAGGTGATCCCATGCCGTCTATTGATTCCAAAAACGGAACCGTTAATGGTCGTAAGTACAACAACACAGACTCGCATTGTTACAAACTGACTTACACGTATTCTCTTAAAGCAAACGGCTCTGAGGCTAAATCAACAGAAGTAACCTATGACTGGACCACTGAGTTTGAGCTTGTTGCCGGACAAGAGATGCTGATGTGGACCGCTGCTCAGACCGGTACCGCTTTCACAGGTAGTTATAGTTATGTCATCACTACCGATAGCGACTACGATTCATGCGTTGACCATAACGATGAATAAGATGCAATGCACGAATAAACGGTAAAATTTTAGATTTTTTACAAAAAAGTGGCATACACTCTTGTGTATGTCATTTTTTTTTCGTACCTTTGCAGCCAAATTGGCGCAAAGCCGATAGGAAAAGACATAATATAAAAATTACTATACAAAATGAACTTATCAGAGATTACTGAAAAGATCTACGCCGAAGGTGTAGAGAAAGGAAATGCGCAGGCGCAGGAGATCGTTGCGCAGGCGAACGAGAAAGCCGCTGCGATCGTGGCAGAGGCTGAGAAGAAAGCGGCTGCATTGGTGGCAGAGGCTGAGTCGAAAGCGGCTGACCTGGACAAGAAGACACGTGCGGAACTGAAGTTGTACGCTGAGCAGAGCGTGAATGCGGTGAAGACCGAGATCGTGAACCTGCTCTCGGACAAGATCGCTGCGGACAGCGTGAAGGCTGCGACGGCAGATGCGAAGTTCATGCAGGGCTTGATCGCCAAGTTGGCAGAGCAGATGGCGAAGAACGGCGAGGTGCTGATCGAGACCAAGGATGCCGAGGCATTGCAAAAATACTTTGCAGCGAACGCGAAGGGCTTGCTCGAGAAGGGCGTGAAGATCGCAGAGGTGAAGGGTATCAAGACCGATTTCACTATTCAGCCGGCAAAGGGTGGGTACAAACTTGCCTTCGGTGACGCCGAATTCATCGCATACTTTAAAGAAATGCTTCGTCCGCAACTCGTAGAAGAATTATTCTGATATGACGTATGAGTATTTACTAGCAGGTCTTCCCGAATTAAAAGCCGGTTCAGACGCACCGATATCGTTGGAGAAACTCGATGAGTTATTCGACGAGCAGTTAGCAGCTGGTGATAAGAAGCTGCTCGAATTGCTGCGGGCACCGATGGACGAGGCGACTTTGGCGGAAGGGCTGAAGGCGCGGAATACGTTCGTGCGGGAGTGGTTTGCGTTCAATCAGGACATGAACAATGTGCTGGTGGCGCAGATATGCCGTAAGCACGGGTTCGATGCCAAGACCCAGATCGTCGGAGAAGGGGAGGTGGCAGAGCAGTTACGGAGCCACGTGAACCAGAAAGACTTCGGTCTGAACGAGGTAAGCGGTGACTGGACGGAGATCCTTGCATTGGCAAATATCGAGGACCTGATGCAACGCGAGAAAGCGCAGGACGCGATACGGTTCGAGTGGTTGCAAAGCCGCACAGAGTTCGATTTCTTCTCGCCGGAGATGGTGTTTGCGTACTACCTCGAAGCAGTTATGCTGCATCGCTGGTCCATCCTCACCATCGAAGAAGGCGAAAAGATCTTCAGAGAGCTTGTTGCTGACATGAAAAAAGGAATTAAATTAGACTAAGATATGACACAAGGTAAAGTAAAAGGAATTATTGCCAACTTGGTGACTGTCGCAGTGGACGGGCCGGTTGCGCAAAACGAAATCTGTTACATTTACGTCGGAGAGACGCGCTTGATGGCGGAGGTCATCAAGGTCATCGGCGCAAATGTGTACGCGCAGGTGTTCGAGTCCACCCGTGGCCTGAAAGTAGGCAACAAAGTGGAGTTCACCGGACACATGCTGGAGGTAACACTCGGTCCTGGTCTGCTGAGTCGTAACTACGACGGTTTGCAGAACGACCTCGACAAACTGACGGGTGTGTTCCTCAAGCGCGGTGAGTATAACTTCCCCCTTGACGAGCAGAAGAAATGGGCATTCACGCCGATCGCTAAAGTGGGCGATAAGGTGGAGGCTGCTGCTTGGCTGGGTGAAGTGGACGAGAACCACCAGCCGCATAAGATCATGGTGCCCTTCGTATTCGAAGGCACGTACACGGTGAAGTCGATTGCCAAGGCCGGCGAGTACACCATCAACGACACGATGGCGGTGCTGACTGACGCGGAGGGCGTGGACCACAACGTGACGATGGTGCAGAAATGGCCGGTGAAGAAAGCGATCTTGGCGTATCGCGAGAAACCGCGGCCGTTCAAGTTGCTGGAGACCGGTGTACGTACGATCGACACGGCGAACCCGTTGTGTGAGGGTGGTACAGGCTTTATCCCGGGTCCGTTCGGTACCGGTAAGACCGTGCTCCAGCACGCGATCTCCAAACAAGCGGAGGCAGACATCGTGATCATCGCTGCCTGCGGTGAGCGTGCTAACGAGGTAGTAGAGACGTTTACGGAGTTCCCGGAACTGGATGACCCGCACACGGGTCGTAAGTTGATGGAGCGTACCATCATCATCGCCAACACCTCTAACATGCCGGTCGCATCCCGTGAGGCTTCTGTCTATACGTCCATGACCATCGCGGAGTACTACCGTTCGATGGGTCTGCGTGTGTTGCTGATGGCGGACTCGACGAGCCGTTGGGCACAGGCGTTACGTGAGATGTCCAACCGTCTGGAGGAGCTTCCGGGTCAGGATGCTTTCCCGATGGACCTTTCCGCCATCATCGGTGCGTTCTACGCGCGCGCAGGTTACGTGTACCTTAATAATGGAGCTACCGGATCGGTAACCTTCCTCGGAACCGTATCACCTGCCGGTGGTAACCTCAAAGAGCCGGTGACCGAGGGAACGAAGAAAGTGGCACGTTGTTTCTATGCCTTGGAGCAGGCACGTGCGGACCGCAAGCGTTACCCGGCTGTGAACCCGATTGATTCGTACTCCAAATATGTGGAATATCCTGAGTTTGAGGAATATATCTCGCAACTGATCGACAAAGACTGGCTGCCGATGGTCAACGACATGAAGACCTATCTGCAACGCGGTAAGGAGATTCAGGAGCAGATCAACATCCTCGGTGACGACGGTGTACCTGTTGACTACCACGAGGCGTTCTGGAAAGCCGAAGTGATTGACTTTGTCATCCTGCAGCAAGACGCGTTCGATAAGATCGATGCCGTTTGTCCGCTGGAGCGTCAGCAGTACATGCTGCGCATGGTGATGGATATCTGCAAGCACGATTATGACTTCGATAACTTCCTCGATGTAACCGATTACTTCAAGCGCGTGATCAACTACTGCAAGCAGATGAACTATTGCGAGTTCCACTCGCCTGAGTTCGAAGATTACCGCGGTAAGCTTATGGCTAAAGCATTTCAAAAGATATATACACAGATCACGGCCATTACCAAGGCTACGTGTTCTTTGAAGGCCGAAGGAGTAGGTAACGACGAGTTGGCTACGGTGAACGGTAAGTTGGCGCAGGTGGTGAAGATCATCGGTGATGAGGTGACGCTGCAGGTGTTCCAAGGAACCGAAGGTATCCCGACCAATGCCGAAGTGGTGTTCCTCGGTAAGGCTCCGAGTTTGAAGGTTTCGGACCAACTGGCCGGTCGTTTCTTCAACGCGTACGGTGACCCGATCGATGGCGGACCTGCTATCGAAGGTAAAGATGTTGAGATCGGTGGTCCTTCGGTGAACCCCGTTCGTCGTAAACAACCGTCAGAGTTGATTGCTACCGGTATCGCCGGTATTGACTTGAATAACACGCTGGTATCCGGTCAGAAGATCCCGTTCTTTGCGGATCCGGACCAACCCTACAACCAGGTAATGGCGAATGTAGCGCTGCGAGCACAGGCCGATAAGATCATCCTTGGCGGTATGGGTCTGACCAACGATGACTACCTCTATTTTAAGAACGTCTTCACCAACGCCGGTGTGCTGGATCACATCATCTCGTTTGTCAACACGACCGAGAACCCGCCGGTAGAGCGACTCTTGATTCCAGATATGGCATTGACAGCAGCAGAGTATTTCGCCGTAGAGAAACACGAGAAAGTGCTCGTCCTCCTCACCGATATGACGCTGTACGCCGACGCACTTGCGATCGTATCCAACCGTATGGATCAGATTCCTTCCAAAGACTCCATGCCGGGTTCGCTCTATTCGGACCTTGCTAAGATCTACGAGAAAGCCGTTCAGTTCCCGGAGCAAGCAGGTGGCGGTTCGATCACCATCATCGCTGTGACGACCTTGTCAGGTGGTGACATCACGCACGCTATTCCGGATAACACGGGTTATATCACCGAGGGTCAGTTGTACCTGCGTCGTGACTCCGAAATCGGTAAAGTCATCGTCGATCCGTTCCGTTCGTTGTCTCGTCTGAAACAATTGGTTGCCGGTAAGAAAACCCGCGAAGATCACCCGCAGGTAATGAACGCTGCTGTTCGTCTGTACGCCGATGCCGCTAACGCCAAGACCAAGAAAGAGAACGGTTTCGACTTGACGGACTACGATTTGCGTTGCCTTGATTTTGCACGTGACTACAGCCGCGAGATCTTGGCCATCGACGTGAACATCAATACCGTTCAGATGCTCGACATCGCTTGGCAACTCTTCGGTAAATACTTCAAACCAGAAGAGGTAAACATCAAAGCAGCATTAGTAGATAAATATTGGCCAAAAGCATAAGTTATGGCTATAACGTATCAATTTAATAAAACATCGTTGCAGAGTCTGGAGAAGGACTTGAAGATGCGGCAACGAACCTTGCCCACATTACAAAGCAAGGAAACGGCACTTCGTCTGGAGGTGAAGAAAGCCAAGAAAGAGTTGGCGGACCTCGACGAGGAAGTGAACCGCCGCATCAAGGACTACGATCAGATGATTGCGCTTTGGGGAGAGTTTGACACTTCGTTGATTCACGTGGACGACGTACGCATGTCTATTAAAAAGATCGCGGGCGTGCGCGTACCTGTGCTCGATGAGGTAGTGTACTCGACCAAAGAGTTCTCGCTGTTCTCCAGCCCGAAATGGTTTGCAGATGGTTTTGAGCAACTCAAAGCTATCGCCGATGTGGGTATCCGCCAGGAGTTTGTGCGCCGCAAAGTGGATCTGCTCGAGTATGCGCGAAAGAAAACGACGCAGAAAGTGAACCTCTTTGAGAAAGTACAAATACCCGGTTATCAAGATGCTATCCGTAAGATTAAACGTTTTATGGAAGACGAGGAGAACCTGAATAAATCGAGTCAGAAGATTGTGAAATCCAAAAAGGAAAGAGAGGTGCAGGTATGATCACACAAATGAAAAAATATACCTTCCTGGTATTCCATCGTGACTACGAGCCTTTCTTGGAGCAACTTCGTGAACTCGGAGTAGTACATATCACGCAGAAAGCCGCGGGTCTCATCGAAGATGATGCCGATTTACAAGCAGCCCTGCAACACGAAGACGAGTTGCGTCGTTTGCTCAAGCAAGGTGCACCCGATCAACTGATCGCGGAGCGCAATGAGGTGAACGAGCGTATCGCTGCTGCCCAAGAAGCCGCTAAACAAGCGGCCGTATGGGGTGATTTCGATGCAAAACGCATTGAATCCCTCAAGGAAGCCGGTTACACGCTGCATTTCTATGAGTGCTATAGCAAATCCTTCGAAGAAGGATGGGGTATTAAGGTGAACGAAGCTGGCGGCAAGACCTACTTCGTCGCCCTTGAGGCATTGGAAGATCTGACCGAATTGCCCATTCCTGAGAAATCGGAGGCAGCATGGTTGCAAGAAGTAGAGAACCTCAAGGGTCTGCTCGCGGCTGCTAATGCTCGTATTGAGGCTTGGCAAAAGGCTAACAAAGAGCAGTTGGAGAAAGAACTCGTAGAAGCCCGTCAACAGATTGACTGGCAACGCGTTACACTTTCGACCGATAAGGTAGCAGAAGGTGCACTCTGTCTCTTCGAAGGTTTCTGTCCGATAGACAAAGAAGCTGAACTGAACGCTATGTTAGCAGAGGCACAAGTCTATTATGAGGAGACCGATCCGGAGAAAGAAGACGCAACGCCGATTAAGTTGCGCAATAACCGGTTCACGAAACTCTTCGAACCACTGACCGGCATGTATGGTTGGCCGAACTACAATGAGTTTGACCCCACACCTATCTTGGCGCCGTTCTACTTGCTGTTCTTCTCGCTCTGCGTAGGCGACTGCGGGTACGGTTTGGCACTTATCCTCGTTGGATGGTTGATCGCCAAAGAGAAACTGCGTATCGAAATGTTCGAAGGTTTAGGTCCGATCATTGCCGTATTGGGTGTCGGTTGTACGATCGTAGGTTACCTGTCCGGTACCTTCTTCGGTATCGATATCTATCAGGCCGAATGGATCCCCGCATGGGCTAAAGCACCTATGTTCAAGGCTTGGCTCGGAGATGGAACCGGTAATTGGATGGGGTATGACATCATGATGGTGTTGGCGCTGTTCATCGGAGTGTTCCATATCTGTTTGGCCATGACCGTTAAAGCGATATGCTATACCAAGCAGAACGGCTTCCATGCGACTGCTTCAACCTGGGGCTGGTTGTTGCTCATTGTAGGTAGTATCGCAACTGCTATCTTGGCTTCGACCTCCGTACTGGGTCCGCAAACGACACAAGTCATCCTGATCGTCATTGCCGCTATCTCGGCTTTGGGGATTTTTATCTTCAACACTCCGGGACGTAACCCGCTGATTAACGTGGGTGCAGGTCTGTGGGATACCTACCAGATGGCCACCGGTATCTTGGGTGACGTGCTGTCGTACTTGCGTCTCTATGCCTTGGGTATGGCGGGCGCTATGTTAGGCGCAGCGTTCAATGAGTTAGGTATGACCGTGTTAGGTGAGAACCCGAACGTAGGAACGGCTATCGGTTTTGCGTTGATCGTAGCCTTTGGACACGTGCTGAACCTGCTCATGGCATGCCTTGGCGCATTCGTTCACCCCTTGCGTCTGACGTTTGTAGAGTACTTCAAGAACGTAGGTTATGAAGGCTCTGGAAAGAAATATAATCCTTTTAAAAAATAATATTAATCACAATAAATTTTTATCACTATGTTAGTAGAAACAATGTTAGGTTACCTCGGTCTGGGTTTATTGCTCGGTCTCGCAGGTGTAGGCTCTGCCTACGGAACCACGATTGCTGCCAATTCGGCAGAAGGTGCACTCAAAAAGAACAAAGAAAAATCGAGCCAGTACATGATTTTGGCTTCCATGCCTGCTACGCAGGGTCTTTACGGCTTCGTAGCTTTCTTCATGCTGCGCAGCAAACTGATTGCTGAGACAGGCGAGGGTGGTCTGTTGCTGTTCGGTCTTGGCGTAGGCGCTGGTTTGGTATTCCTTCTCTCCGCTATCCGTCAAGGTATGGTTTGTGCCAACGGTATTGCAAACATCGGTGCTGGTCACGATGTATTGGCTAACACCATGATCTATGCTGCTCTTCCTGAGTTCTATGCTATCTTGGCGTTGATCGGATCGTTGATGCTGTAATTTATGGCAAAAGCATTCGTCTTCCCGGGGCAGGGAAGCCAGTTCCCGGGTATGTGCAAGGACCTCTACGATGCCCACAAAGAAGCTCGAGAGATGTTCCGGCAGGCCGATAGCCTGCTGGGCTTCTCTTTGAGTAGTGTCATGTTTGAAGGCACGGCAGATGACCTGAAGCAGACCAAAGTGACGCAACCGGCTGTTTTCCTGCACTCAGTTGTGGCTCAACGTCTGATGACGATTGAGCAACCCGACATGGTGGCAGGTCATAGTCTCGGTGAGTTCAGCGCATTGGTAGCTTGTGGTGCATTGCGTTTCGAGGACGCCTTATTATTAGTGAGCGCGCGCGCGCAAGCGATGCAGGCTGCCTGTGAAGCCCATCCCGGTACGATGGCGGCTGTGCTTGGTCTGCCCGATGAACAGGTGGATGCCATCTGCAAGAATCACAAGGATGGGGTAGTGGTAGCGGCTAACTTCAACTGCCCGGGTCAGATCGTGATCTCCGGAGAAGAAGAGGCAATCGATGCTATCTGTCCGGTGATGAAAGAAGCAGGCGCACGTCGTGCGTTACGGCTGCCGGTTGGTGGTGCTTTCCACTCGCCGTTGATGGCTCCTGCTGCCGAAGATTTGAAGGCAGCGATCCTGAAGACCGAGTTCAACAAACCTTTCTGTCCGATCTATCAGAACGTGACGGCTAAAGCTTCTGTAGAGCCCGAAATCATCCGCGAAAACCTACTCAAACAACTCACAAGTCCCGTTCGCTGGACACAAAGCGTGCAAAATATGATTGCAGATGGGGCTACCGAGTTCTATGAGTTCGGTCCCGGCGATGTGCTGAAAGGACTTATTCGCAAGATCAATCCCGACGTTCAAGTAGGATAAAAATGAGAGTTCGTTTTCTCATCATATTCGGATTATTGGCATGTACCCACATACATGCCAATATTCTTCCTGACATCAGTTGGGAAGATGCCAAACAGGTGCAACACGATTCTACGGTCAATCAGATTTGGTTGACGGCTGACAGACCTGGAGCCGGAACCGGTACAGAAGTGTTGCCGTGCGAAGTGATGATGTGGGAGACGGGTTTTGAAGTGCAGCATGCTTTGCATACCCACACGCTGACCTTGCCTACCACCTTGTTTCGCTTTGGTTTACCCGGTCCTGCTGAGTTACGCCTCGAATATACGGGTTCGTTGGACGTATTCGACAAGCAACCCTTAAAACCTAACTATGATCCTTCGCCCTTGACCGTAGGAACGAAGATTAATATCTTCGAGAATCACGGTCATAACAACAACTTACGCTGGGTACCTCGTACCTCGGTTTTAATCAATCTCAATCTACCGATCACACCGTCTATGGCCAAAGAGATGCCGATCGGTGGAGCGGTGGATCTGCTCTTCGAAAACGAGTTAACCGATTGGTTATCTTTAGGATATGACATAGGTGCACGCTGGGAAGAGTGGACGCCGGCACCTGATATCTTTGCCGCTTTGGGCTTTAATATCGAGTTGGCGAATAAACTCGGTATGTACGTCGAAGCGTTCGGAACCTTCGATCCTGATGCGGTACACGAAGAGACCTGCAAGACCTATACGCATAGCGATGTGAACCTCAATTTCGGTTTTACTTACGCCGTTCATCCGCGCGTGCAACTGGATGTCTATGCCGGTTTCAACTGTTATAACTCTGATCCACAGCTCTCTAACCCGCAGAATAAATCGTTTGTCGGTTTTGGTGTGGCATGGATGATTTGGCATAACAAGCGAAATGTCGTAATGGAATAGAACCATGAGTAAACGCAAGAATTCATATATCTTTATCCTTCTTATGGCGGCAGTACTTTGTATTGCCTCCGTGGTAGTCGTTAATAATCAATCGGATGAAGAACCGGTAGCGGAACAGCCTTCCACTACGGAAGTGGACCAAAATGTAGCATATGAACTACCTCGTTTGAATAATAACCAACCGGAACAAATTATCGAGCATATAGGCTATACCGTCAGTTATAACCCTACATGGTTGGTGCCTAACTGGGTGGCTTATGAGTTAACGGCCGCTGAGACCGGCGGAGAACAAGAGCGATCGAACCATTTCAAACCCGACCCGTTGGTGGAAGGCGATCCGGTGGTGACGAGTGACTATTCGAAGTCAGGCTATGACCGTGGACACATGGCGCCGGCGGCCGATATGAAATGGTCGGAACAGGCTATGCGGGAGAGTTTCTATATGACCAATATGTGCCCGCAGTTGCATAACCTCAATGCCGGTGACTGGAAAGATCTGGAAGAGTTGGCTCGTTCTTGGGCACAACAGTACGGGAATATCTATATCGCTTGCGGACCGATTGTAGAGGCCGAATATCCGACTATCGGTAAGACCCACACGATCGCCGTTCCTGCAGCGTTCTACAAGGTTTTCCTGCGTCAGACGAACAAAGGTTGGACTTCGATCGGCTTTATTATGCCGAATAAGGCTGGAAACAGGCCGCTGATGACCTATATGTTGACGGTGGATGAAGTGGAAGAACAGACAGGTCTGGATTTCTTCTACAACCTTCCGGATAGCATTGAAGCTCTCGTGGAAAGCGATTATAATATATCAGATTGGACACTTAGCCGATGAATCCTTTTGGCACAGAAATTGTAGAGTAGGGGTATGAAACGTATATATTTCTTCATAGTAACTCTTCTAACTGCGATGACGCTATCTGCGCAGTATGTGGTATCGGACAAGTACGACCTATGGTTTGAAGATACGGGTCACGAAGTGACAACGCGCAAATCGGTCGGTTGTTTTGATAACTACCAGGACCTTTGGAATGGCTGTTATGTGAAGACTTCCGGACGAACCATCTATATCTATCGTGGCGGTAGTTCGATCCTTTATGGCGAGCAGATTAACTTGCTCTATAACGGTTATTACCGCGTCAGAAGGGGCAATACCTGGTATCTGGCAGATGAGAATGGCAATCTGGTAAGCGGCATCTACGGCAAGGACCTTTATTATTATCCGTTTGGCTATGTGGCGGTTCAACGCAATTCCGGATATTGGGATATATTCCATTGTTCCGGCCGGAAGGTAGAGTGCTATTCTAATGAAAGTCCGTATATCTTCTGGAACGGCTATTTCCTGATCAAACAAGGTACGTACTGGTACGCAGTAGATGACGATGGTAACAAGATCGATGGCGTCTACGGTGACAAAGTCACGCTGCTTAACGACGGTAGCTGGAAATGTGTCCGCGGATCGTACGTGACGTATATCAATTGATAATATTATGCGAGTAGTTGTTCAACGTTGCAGTCGCGCAGAAGTGCGCATAGATGGAGAAAGAGTAGGGCAGATCGAGAAGGGCTTCTTGCTTTTGGTCGGCGTCACGGACACAGATACCAGGGAACAGGCAGATCTGTTGGCCAAGAAAATAGCCCAGCTGCGTGTCTTTGAGGATGCGGAAGGCAAGATGAATCTGGCGATCAACGAGGTTGGCGGCGCGGTACTCAGTATCTCGCAGTTCACCCTTTATGCCGACTGCCGCAAAGGCAACAGACCATCTTTCATCCGCGCGGCTCGACCGGAAAAAGCAGAACCGTTATATGACTATTTCAATGATATCCTGCGTACGCGCTATAATCTCCAAGTCGAAACCGGCCGTTTTGGCGCGGACATGAAAGTCGATTTCATCAACGATGGTCCGGTGACTATTCTCTTGGATACCGATGAGTTGTAATTATTATATAGAGATATGTCCAAACAACTGCAAATACGTAACTCGACGGCAGAGTTTTTGATCTTCCAAGCCGAAGACAAGGCAGAAGGCGTACAAGTCTTCTACCAAGATGAGTCTATCTGGGCAACGCAAGAAGCAATCGCTACGCTTTTTGACAAAGGTCGTAGCACTATCACAGAACATCTGCGCAATATTTTTACTAGCGGTGAACTTGACCAGAATTCAGTATGTCGGAAATTCCGACACACTGCCGCAGATGGTAAAAATTATGATACGCTATTCTATAATCTCGATGCTATCATCTCCGTTGGATATCGTGTCAATTCTCGTCGTGCAACCCAATTCCGACAATGGTGTACGGCCGTGTTGCGCCAGTTCGCTATCCGTGGCTATGTCATCGACAAGAAACGAATGGAGAACGGAGCATTTATCAGCGAAGATTATTTTGAGCACCTGTTGGCTGAGATTCGCGAGATTCGACTCTCCGAACGACGATTCTATCAGAAACTCACCGATATATACGCCACTGCGATCGACTATAACCGCGACGCACCTACTACGCGTGAGTTCTTTGCAAAGGTGCAGAACAAGATGCACTATGCGGTTCATGGGCAAACAGCAGCTGAACTGATTGTCTCACGTGCTAATGCGGATAAAGAACACATGGGGCTGACTACTTGGGAGAATGCGCCGCACGGAAAGATTGTCAAACCCGACGTCAGTATAGCGAAGAACTACCTCAATGAAGCGGAGTTGGAAGATATGGGACGTTTGGTTAACTCGGTCTTGGATGCCGCAGAACGTATGGCGAAACGGCATATCCCGATGACGATGGAAGATTGGTCAAAGCGTATTGACATCATTCTTGAAGCCACTGATGACCGTATATTGACAGATGCCGGTTCTGTCTCTCACGAGTTCGCCCAAGCTTTTGCAGAAACGGAGTTTGAGAAATACCGGGTCATTCAAGATCGTATCTTCGAATCCGACTTCGATCGCTTCGAATTACCGTCCTTGCCATTTGACGGAGATACAAAGGAAGAATAGTCCGCTATACTCCACAAAAAATAAAAAACTTATTCACATAAAATTTTATAACTATGGCAAAGTACATTTGTGATGTCTGAATTTTATAACTATGGCAAAGTACATTTGTGATGTCTGCGGGTACGAATATGACCCCAGCGAAACAGGAAAAGCGTTTAATGAACTCCCGGAAGATTGGGTTTGCCCCATCTGCGGTGTAGGCAAAGACCAGTTCTCAGAAGCGTAATGTTTATTCAGGGTGGGGCGGTGCCTCACCCTTTTTTGATGTCTATTTGAGCATTTTAAGCAAAATCTTCAAATAGATTTGAATTTTTCAATAAAATCCTTGTATATTCCAAATTTTTGTTGTACCTTTGCAGTTGCAAAGGTTTTTACTATGGAAGACAATTTTGCTATACAACTTTTTGAAGGAAAGAGGAAAAGTACTGGTTCTCGGTAGTAGATATAGTACAAGTGTTAACCGGTAGTTTCGACTATCAGCAAGCTCGGAAGTATTGGAAAGTGCTGAAAGGCCGTCTAATAAAGGAGGGAAATGAAACGGTAACAAATTGTTACCAGTTGAAATTGCCCGCAGCAGATGGTAAGAAACGTTTGACGGACATGGCTGATTTACAGGGTATTTTCCGCATTATTCAGTCCATTCCGTCCAAGAAAGCAGAGCCGGTGAAACAATGGCTTGCGCAGTTAGGCGAGCAGCGAATAGACCAGATGATAGATCCTGAACTGACGTTCCAAATGGCAGTAGAGGACTATCGTCGGCAGGGCTATTCGGATAAATGGATCAACGAACGAATGCGTTCCATAGAGATGCGCAAGGAGCTGACCGACGAGTGGCAACGGGCAGGTATCACGGAGCATAAGGACTTTGCGATCTTGACGAATGTGCTGACGCAAGCATGGAGCGGAATGACTACAGGAGAGTATAAGCGCCACAAGGGATTGACCAAAGAGAACTTGCGTGATAATATGACGAATGTCGAACTTGCGCTTAACACTCTGGCAGAGGTGGCAACCACAGAGTTGTCGCGTCAACGAAATCCGAAAGGCATGGTTGAAAGTAAACAAGCGGCACAAGCAGGAGGAAAGGTAGCAAAGAACGCGCGGGAAGATCTTGAGCGTCAATTAGGTCGCAGTGTCATCTCTTCCGAACGCGCATCTGACTATCTTCGCCCGATAGAAGAAGGTAAAGCGCAAGAACTACCATTTGACGGAGATACAGAGGAAGAATAATTTGATACTCTACATGAATGATATCTTAAAAATATTTCACGGAGTGGTTGATCTGCCTAATGATCAGAAACTTGCCGATTTAGACAAGCAGTTTTGTCAAATGGCAAAGGAATTGCTTTATGGAGGCTATTTTCTGATAGAAGGGAAGAAACGTCTTTATTTGGATGACATTGAGTTTTACTACCATGAAGAGGGTAGTGATGGTCTGAAAGACCCGATAATGTACCATACCAACGATAATGAAGGGAAAGGCAATGAGATTCCTTATTTCGAAATAGGGCGGCTTAATCTTCATATTTCAGGAGTTGATGTTACATTTGAGAATAAGGCTAAGCACTATCGCGCATCTTTCTTGATTCGTGGTTTTCATGTGGACGAACACGAATATGATGGACATTCCACGCATGTGTATGACGAAATGCTGTATATGGGACTTCCTTTAGGAAAACCAATTGAGATAGAATGGATTAGTGAAGACAAAGATGGGAAAGAGAACTATATTCCCAAAGGCGAGCCGCGTCAAAATGTGGCCGAATACGAGTATAAAAATGGTAAATATTCTAAAATAGAGTATCACGAGAAAGAGTTTGATCCGAATTTGTATTTCCGCTATTCGGGTAAGATCTACAAAAAATGCCAGCGAAAGTGGCGCTTTAGGAAGCCTATTCTGCACTTTTAACTTTTTTTAACATTTCTGATTTTGCCGTTTGCGAAAAAACATATACCTTTGCCGCCGAAGTAAATAACTAATTGTTAAACTTTTAAAAGCAAAGAGTATGTTACACGATTCGCAAACAGATTTGGTCTTTTTACCGAAAGCCTTACGCCTTCATTTTCCTCGTCTATTTAAGAGCCTGACGCTGGCACTTGAAACGGCACTTGTTCCGTATCAGGAAATCCCTCACACAGAGTCCATGACGCGTTTATGGGTACGCGATTACATGCCCATTACCGTTGATACACATGGCGATCTGGCACAATTTCTCTATTCCCCTGACTACCTTTCCGCTCCGCGTTATGCCAAGTATAAGCCAAACATGGAGCCTATCTGGGAAGATTTAGGTATGTCGCCTTTCCGCTATGAAGATATCACGCTGGATGGAGGAAACGTATTGACGGACAAACGCGGCAATGTCTATATGACAGACAAAATTTTTCTGGAAAATGATTTTGTCGAGCATAAGAGGCTGTTCGCATCATTCAAACAACGCCTCAATGCCCGTTCTATCAAGATCGTTCATTGGAACAAAACTGACATCTATGGTCATGTGGACGGAATGATGGCGATAGCCGATGATGGCTCGATCATTACCGATCTTCGTTGGGAATACCTTAATTTCCTGCGCGTAGGTAATAATATCTTCATGGCACAATTGGGTGAACCTTCCGACGAGCCCGCCTTTGAACGAATCCGTGCCGCGTTCCCTGATTGTACTGTCTATCCGATTAAGTACGTCAAGTCTCTCACACGTTTAGGTGGTGGTTTGCATTGCGCGACATGGAATACAGCTCAAAAAGCATATCAAAACACTAAAGTATTCAGAACCTCTAAACGTCATCCCTTTAACCCGTTTGACCAAGACGCTTTTACGGAAGAACGGATACGAGCAGTTGTGGAATATCACGAAGGAAAGAAGCTTCCCGATGAAGAATGGTATGCTTTCAATAGTGCGTTTGAAGCGTATTGGAATAATATGTGGACTAACGAAGGGTATTTCTCCTTCTGGGACATGGTTCACTATATCCATGCGTATCTTGCTCAAGAAGGATGTCCGTATTTTGTTCAGCGAGGCCGTGTTTCCGGCATCTGCAATGACTTAATGGATTATCTACTAACTATCCCTCATCTTATTCCGCCTTTAAATAGTGCCGATGATCAGGAAAAACCGGAACAATCATCTGAAGATTTACCATTTTGATATGAAAGATGAGTTTACATCTGCCATGCACGAGGAGTTAACCATCGATACCGAAACAGAGATCAAGCATAAGGTTGCATGTGTCAGAAAACTGCTTGGAAATCAATACTCATCGGCTGATTTAAAAAAGTATTGTACGCTATATGGGCTCACAATTCAACAAGTGCTCTATTAGGGAGGGAGGCAACTCTCGCCCTTTTTTTGATCCATTTTGGGTAATTTTGGACAAAAAGCAAAGAATAATTTGCACATGTCAGATTTTTTTTGTACCTTTGCACTCGCAAAGGTCTTATGAAAGAAATACCGACATATACACCCGATTTTGAGGAATATATCCGTCAAGGAGAACCCGACAAAAAAGAACGTGCGCAGATCTGGCGCACCGCTATCGGCTTACAACAAGTAGATGGTTTGGAGACTTCGGAGTATTTGAAAGAACTTGCGAGGAGGAATATTGAAGGTGAGATTTCTATTGATGAAGTTAATAATTTACTCAGTGAGTATTACAATTGCAAACAAGGTTCCAACAGAGAGAATATCTATACCTACGAGCGTCATTATGATGATAAGCCTGCTTCAAGGACTACAAGAGAGAGACTATTAAGTTATCTACACGGACGTCCATGGGCAGATAATAAGCAATTGTCTTATGTGCTTCAAATATCTATGAGTACCTTAAGATATCATCTCCGCAAATTGCAAAAGGATGGTTTTATTGTTCGTTATTATAGTGAAGGGCTTAGAGGTAATTATTGGGAAATAATAAAAGAGTAGGCTTTATTACTTTTCCATAATTAAAATTTTAATCATGGCGAATTCGCCACAATTAGACAAAAGACAAAATAGAATATGTTTTCTATCTTTCAAGAATTAGGTTATTCGCATGCTGAACTTTTCCACTCTCGCATGATAAAGATTATTGCGACTCACAATGGAGCGCGAGAACTCTTTTGGGATATGTTGGAGAAGAAATTAGAAGAATATGGGCTTGATAATCGTCCCGCAAAACTTCTTAAAGAGGATATTTCTGCGACCGGATACAAAAATTGGATAGTTAACGAGAGAGAACTTAAGGAAATAGTAGCTGGTAAAGTTAGGGATAGAGGACGTGCTGATATATTCATCAGTAATAAAACTCGCGAAAGCGTACCTTCATATCGCATAGTAATTGAAAACAAACTGGACGCTATTCATCAGCCTCATCAATTGCGGAAGTATTACCGCTATCTTACCGGCAACAATAGAGTAAATGCTGGTTTATTCTATCTATGTAACAAATGGGAAAAGAAGAAATCAATAGCTTTACATAACGCAGAGCCATATAAGTCGGAATCTCGCAAGGAAGACCTCACAAAATTTGCAGTGCTTACTTACGAGGAAGACATCAAAGCTTGGCTGGAGGCTATATTAAAATTAGCTCTGGATCCAGAGTTTAAGTCTGTGGTTAAGCAATATCTCGAACTGATAAAACACATTTGATATGAATTATTTTTATATCGCAAGGTTTAAAGGACCTCATAGTAAAATACCTATTGGATATGAGATTCATTTTGACTCAACACGTCATTTTGTGAGTGTAGCTGAACTAGAAAAGCGTTCAAGTAATCCTTTTGCCAATGAAATCGCGGATGCGGCAGTTACAGATGGGGTATGTGAAAAATATGGTGTAACTCGCGAAATCATCAAAGGACTTGCACAAGAAGGACATTTTTATATTGAGTGTCCTTCCCTTATAGCTAAGGAAGAAGAGGAGCGAGTTCGCAAAGAAAGAAAATCTAAACGACAAGGAGACCAAAGATCACAACAGAATAACCCACAGGTTACAACGACAACAGAAGATATACCAAGTATTGATGTGCAAAGTACATCATCAATCCCAAGTTTAGGAGATTATATACCGTCAAAAACCTGGTCTTGGAAGAAAATTATTTCCGTTGTTACCATTATTATCGTTTTAGGCCTTCTTATCATGGATTCATTAACAAAACAATCATATACCAAGAACTCTGAAAACCCAAACTCAATTGCCGCTTCTAAGACCATAGAGAATGATGATACAGAAGAGGCACAAGAATGTGATCCTGATTTAGAGGATATTATTTGCACGTATAGTATTGATGACTGCGATATTGACTATATGTCAAAAGAGGAACTACGTATAATAAGAAATGCTATTTTTGCTCATCACGGAAAAATCTTTAAAAGTCAAGATTTAACGGATCTTTTCTCTAAATACGAATGGTATAATCCTTCTGTAGAAAATGTATCTATGGAGGAACTCAATGAGATTGAAAAAGCCAATTTGAGATTGATACAATCTTATGAAAATAGATAATAATAAGATTTAGGGTGGGGCATGCTGACGAAGAAAATTTATTATTATGTCCGAACGAAAGTTTAAAACATTAGCAGAATTGCTGTATTGGTCATATGCAAACTTGCAAATGGCTGATGCGGCTTGTGGTATGGGCAAAACCAAGTACGATCGTCTATGTTTTATGATTCGTTCAAAGGCATTTAAAGCGTACATGGAAGGCAAATGGCAAATTTCTGATTTGTATAAACAACAAATTGAGAAACTGCAACAGAGCAACCATGCGTGCGCTTATTGCGGAAAGGTCTTTAGTTCGCCTAAAGAAGCCACTATAGACCATATCTTTCCGCGTATAAAAGGCGGCACAAATGAAATGGAGAATATCGTCTTTGCGTGCAAGACATGTAACTCATCTAAAGGCGATAGTGATATGTTCGGTTGGTATATAGAGCATTTCGGTGAGTTTCCCTCTATCTATCTAACCGCCAACTATCTAAAAAAAATCTATCTCTACGCACAAGCTCACAATCTCCTTGATGCCGAACTTTCGACACTTGACTCTCTCGACTTGCCCTTCGATTGGCATTGCATTCCTATCTCTTACCCTGAACCAGATCATTTTATTAAAATATAAGCATATGGAAAATGTGATTAACTCATTAAATGACTTGATTATAAGTCTGTTTGGAGCACTCGTGGCAGCGGGTGGGGTAGTAGTTTATCTGTTCATAGCGCTGTTTGGACTGCTGTGGGCGTTCTTTATCCGGTTCTATATCGCTTATCGCATGGCCAAGAACCGCAATAGAGACACCCTCGCTTGGTCGCTTCTTTCGATCTTCGTTTCTCCGCTTCTGACGTGGATTTTATTGCTTATTGTGGGCGATAAAGAGTAAGTTTTCGGGCTTTACAAAGTAATGACCGAGTATAATGGTGTTAGGATGCTACGCGGAAGAACAAAAGATGAACTAAAGAAGAACTAAAAATATACTAAATAAGTACTAAAAAAGAACTAAAGAATTATGTAAAATAGATCTTGCGTTTTTGTGTAAGGAGGAAAAGATATGGCAAGAGCAGAATTGAGTCCGGGAATTGAGAGTCTGAGCGGGAAATTGGCCGGGTGGTCACAGTTTCAGGCGCGGTTTAAGAAGTGGAAAGATGATAGCGGACATGTGATCAAAGTGGGTCCGCAGGAGATTTTTAAGCGGAGAACACGGAATTATGAAGAGAGTCCGAGAACTGAAGCTGAGCTGGCTCAGGCGCGTATATGGAGCGAGGTTTGTCGGGAGGCGAGCGCGATCGTGAAGGACAAGAACCATCCGAGATACGCGGAATTGAGAGCAAGATGGAATGCGCAATTCCAGGGAGGCGCTGACGCATTCTTGAATGAGGGAGAAAGTAAGAAGAAGATATACGGGATGTTTCCGGTGTTCGTAAGGATGATACTGCTGAAGGAACGAAAAAACGGATTAGTCCAAAATGCCCCAAAATGATCCAAAAAAATATTAAAGGACAGATCTAACGGATCCTTTGTTGGTCCAGAATAAAATTTCAGGAAACGAACGAAGGTTGGTGCCATGCGGAAGGAAAGTTATCACGCATATATGATACGATGAATTCTGCCAAATTGGCAGAGAAATGGCAGATAAAAATTAATGGCATAATACTTGTATAAGTATATATGGAATTATAGTACCGAAACAAACCTAATCGTGATTATGTAAAATAGCATAATTAGAGAAGGACCCCTATTTATTAAGAATTAAAAATTACAATATGATAGACGAAGAAAAATTGGAACCGAGGTATTATGACGTGTTGCCTATCAAGAACACGGTATTGTTCCCGGGAGTGTTGTTGCCGATTGCGGTTTCCAAGAAAAACAGCCTTAAGTTGATCAAGGCTGCCAACAAGGATAACCGGAATCTGATTCTGTTGACACAGAAAGACGGTAAAGTGGCCGACCCTACGCAAAATGATTTGTACACGTTGGGCGTTTTTGCGCATGTGATACAGATTATTCCTGTTCCGGAGATGGGCAAAGACACGATGATGGCTATCTTTGAGAGTTTTCACCGTGTACAAGCGACCGAGTTCATTGAGGAGAACGGCATGCTGAAGGCTCAAGTGATCGAAGTGGAAGAACATATGCCGCTTCGTGGCGACAAGTTATTCAAAGCGACGGCTGAAAATATCCGTGAGACCGTAGTGAAGATCTTGAATGAGCGGGATGATGCTCCTGCAGGCCTGCAGACATCGATCCAGAACATCAATAATGACCCGACGATGGTCAATTATGTATGTTCGATCTACCATATGTCCACGGAGCAGAAGCAAGGACTATTGGAGATCCATTCGTTGGCAGAACGTGCCGAGGCGCTGCTTACTATCCTGGAGCGAGACTTGGAGGAATTGACCATCAAGGCCGATATCCGTCGTAGAACGGCTGAGAAAATCGACAAGCAGCAACGCGAGTATTTCCTGCAACAGGAGATGGAGACCATCAAGAAAGACCTTGGTAACAACGACGAGCAGACGATCAAGGAATTGCGTGAGCGGGCCAAAGAGAAAGCTTGGTCCAAAGCGGTTGCTGAGCAGTTTGAGAAAGAGCTCAAACGGTTAGAACACATGCATGCTTTCTCGCCTGACTACTCCACTCAACTGGACTATCTGAACACGTTGTTAGATCTGCCATGGGCTGTTTATACGGAGGATAACTACGACATGCAGCACGCGCAAGAGGTGTTGAATCGCGACCATTACGGATTGGATAAAGTGAAGGAACGAATTGTCGAATACCTGGCTGTACAACGCCAATTGGAACTTCGCAGTAAAAAAGAGAAAGAATCGAATCCGGTGAAGTCCCCTATCCTCTGCTTGTTTGGCCCTCCGGGCGTTGGTAAAACGAGTCTGGGTAAGAGTGTGGCAGAGGCTTTAGGCAGGAAATACGCGCGGGTGTCGTTGGGCGGTTTGCACGACGAGGCAGAGATTCGCGGACATCGGAGAACCTATATCGGTGCCCTACCGGGTCGAATCATCGACAGCATCAAGAAATGCGGTACAAGTAACCCTGTTTTTGTGTTGGACGAGATCGATAAGATAGGAGCCGACTATAAGGGTGATCCGACGTCGGCTTTGCTTGAAGTGCTGGATCCGGAACAGAACAGTACGTTCCATGACAACTACCTGGATGTCGATTATGACTTGAGCAAGGTGCTCTTTATTGCGACGGCTAACAGTCTGGAGACCATCCCTCGTCCGCTTTTGGATCGAATGGAATTGATCGAGATGACCGGTTATCTGCAAGAGGAGAAGGAAGAGATCGCCAAACGCCATCTGATCCCGAAGGAACTCAAGAACCACGGTCTGAAGGCAAGTCAGTTGAAATTCAAGAAGGAGATCTTAGCGCGTATCATCGATGACTATACCCGTGAATCGGGTGTGCGTAGCCTCGAGAGACAGATCGCAACAATCTGCCGGAAGGTGGATACGAAGATTGCACTTGGCGAGGAGTATAACGTGACGGTGACGCTGGAGGACTTGCGCAGTTATTTAGGCCAGGCACGTTTCAGCCGCGACAGTTGGGAGACCAACAAATATGTGGGTGTAGTAACCGGTTTGGCTTGGACGCAAGTAGGCGGTGAGATCCTGTTTATCGAGACGAGTCTGTCTGCATCTAAGTCTCCGACGCTTACTCTGACGGGTAACTTAGGCGATGTGATGAAGGAATCGGCAACCTTGGCCTTGGGTTATGTGAAAGCGCACGCGCAGGAATTAGGTATCGATCCGGAAGTGTTTGAGACCACGGCCGTACATATCCACGTGCCGGAAGGTGCGATTCCGAAGGATGGTCCGAGTGCCGGTATCACGATGACAACGGCGCTTGTGAGTGCTTTCACCAAACGACTTGTGAAGCCGAGAATTGCGATGACCGGCGAGATGACATTGCGCGGTAAGGTGCTGCCTATCGGTGGAGTGAAAGAAAAACTGCTCGCGGCTAAACGAGCAGGTATCACGGATATTGTGCTTTGCGAGGACAACCGCAAGGATGTAATGGATATTCAGGATATCTACCTCAAGGGCTTAACGTTGCACTATGTGCACGATATCAGCGAAGTGCTCAAGATTGCGCTTGTGTAAACTCCGCGTAGGTATTGTCGGTATAATAAACGACGATACGTGCAATTTGCTTAAGAGGAGCTGCAGGAATCTGTGGCTCTTCTTTTTGTGAGGTGCGGATTGGTTTCTCTTGGGCATCTGGCGGAAGCGTATCAAATAAGCCTGCTTGTTCTCCCGGAACCGTACGCCACATCTCGCCTCTACCGGCAATAAGCCATTCAGGATTCAGCGTCGGATAACGCTCCATGATTCGTTTCATCACTTCGAGGCTGGGATTATTACGTCCTGCCATCATATTACTGATCGTTCCGGGTTGTACACGAATCTCTGCAGCAAACTGTCTTGCTGTTAAACCTAATGTCTCTTGTACAGATTTAATACGTTCACGTTCGTTCATATTAAGTAGTCAGTTATCAGTTTTCAGATATCAGTTTTAAATCGGGTGCAAAGGTACAAAAAAATATCGAAATACACAAATATATGCAAACTTTTTTGTGAAATATTTTTGTTATTTGTGAATATAGAATGTATTACATTATGAATAGCAGTTTGTGAACAGTTGCCGTGGAACATTTTTACAGAGTACTCCTACTCTACACACATCTATGTAGGCATAAGTATCAAATTCATATTGTTACTTCACTATAAATAAGTGCCGTAAATAGTACATTATAAGCGATTTAAACATTTTTGCAGTTGTAAGGTATAGATACAGGAGTCATGTTTGGCATATTAGCCGAATAATATAAAAGTAATACTTTAAGTAAAGCATATAATTATTGATACTAAATAAGTTATGTGTTTAAAATTATTATAAAATCAGGTGTATTTCTGTATGGTGTCAAATCTTAAGATTCGTATATTTGTATAAATATGGACTACTCTACTCTCTTGGGCGTCCGGATAAGATGATTCAGCAAATGAGACGGATTGTTGTGGTATGTGAACAGCAGAATTGTGTGCAAATGGATCGGAAAACGTGTTCACACTTATTGTGTATAAAATTCTGATTTTTTTCTTGCATAGTTCACAAAAATGTTGTACCTTTGCACTCGAAATCGCTTGCGTTAAGGCTCGTGTGAGTCGCTACCCCGTAGCTCCTAGAACACTCCGCCTTACGCTACGCTCTCCCCAAGGATTAAAATCCTCGGGGACCCCAAAAATAATTTAATAATTGTACAGCGACTTATCGCCATTAAACTAACAAACCACACTATGAAAATGAAATTTTACACAATGAAACAGCAAACGCAGGATTTTCTCCTGCGTTTGTTCGTAGAGTCTGTGAGTTCTACTCCAGCCTCGTATGATTATTGTACATGCGCGCATGTAGGTACGCACGCGCGTTTGTATCAATAAGGTATATTACTCCAGCGTATTCAGATCGACGAGCTTATTGACGATCGCGTAGATAGTCAAACCGGCCGTAGAATGGATATTGAGTTTCCGGGTAATGTTTTTTCGATGAGAGATAACAGTGTGTTGCGAAATACAGAGCACATCTGCTATCTCTTTATTACTTAATCCCCGTACCACTTGAATCAGCACGTCTTTTTCTCGTTCGGAGAGTTCTTCGGTCTCCGGTGCTTTATCGCCTTTTGGCTGAATTTTTCTTGCCTTAGCCTTAATCATAGCCGGTCGAAGAATATCATCCTCGATGGCACAATGATCTGCGAAATCGTGTTCTGTGTGCCAAAGATCGCTCATTACGCTGATAAGCGTATAAGTGACCGTTCCTTCCATGGACGTCGGTTGAGTCGGATAATACTTGATGATGAGGTTCTTGATCTCGGTCAGTTTACCAGTGATTCGTTCATCATCGTGTTCGTGTTCCTCATATAGACCCGCATTCTCGTGCTCGATATGCGTACGTATCTCATCGACGAACTCATCATAGCAGCGCAGGATGAGTCCCGGGATCTTGGTCGTCGGATCGGCAGGGATAATAGCCTCGATAAGTGCCCTACGCAAACGCGGAAGGCGGAAATTGAGGAAATAGTTATGCGCATTCTGCAGATAGCGTTGGAGTGTCGGGAGGTCGATATCGTCCGGTAAGGCTTTCTGATGAAAAACCTTATAGTTAACGATCGCGAGGAAGGTAGGTGTGTGCACATCGTGCAGTTCACAGACTTGTGCAATCGTCTGCTCACCTACTCCCATCTCGAGTCCAAAACGGCTGATGATCTGGATGGCATCCTCTTCGTGTGCCATCAGGTCGCAAATCTTGTCGGTACTCTTATACATATCGTTTTATCAAAAACGCTGCAAAATTACTAAAAAAATCCGATATGACCAAATTCCGAAGCCAATTTCCCTATTTTTAGGGATTGCCTGAATCGGACAGAAGCAGTAATTTTGCAGTTGAGAATGATATATACTATAGACTGAAAATGAGAAAACGAATAATTCTATTTATTGCATTGATCTTGTGTACGTTGTGCGTACGTGCAGAGGATTCTATCAAAGTGAGTAGCGCTGACCTGCAGGCGCTTATGCAACGTGTGGAGCGATTAGAGCAGGCACAAGCACATCCTAATAAAAGGGGATATGTGGACGGTGTTTCCGGCGCGACGCGACAAGTGCCCCAAGATACGACTAAACGTCGTTTTACGGTAGGTGGCTATGGTGAGGTGACGGCTAAACATTGTTTCTATTCCAATAACTATTTGCGGTACGGCAAGAACCCGGAGAAATACGCGAATGACCATTACGGCGAGTTCGATCTGCCGCATGTGGTTATTTACCTGGGCTATGATTTCGGTAAAGGATGGAGTGTTGGTACGGAGATCGAGTTTGAGCATGGCGGTACGGAGAGTGCCATTGAGATCGAAGAGGAAGAAGGCGGTGAGTATGAAGCGGAGATTGAACGCGGCGGTGAGGTCGCTTTGGAACAGTTCTGGTTACAGAAAGCCTTTAACCGCTATGCAATTCTTCGCGCCGGTATGCAAGTTATACCTGTGGGCGGTTTGAACGCACACCATGAGCCTACCGAGTATTTCAGCGTGTATCGTAATGAAGGTGAGTTCACGATTATCCCCAGTACGTGGCACGAAGTGGGATTGACGTTTATGGGCTCGACGCCTAACGGATGGCACTATCAGGCGATGTTCCTGCCGGGTTTAGACAGCGACCGTTTCAATCGAAAAAACTGGATCAAACCCGGTACAGGTAGCCCCTATGAGTTCAAGTTAGCGAATGTGTTTGCAGGTGCGGCACGTGTGGATTATACGGGAGTGAAAGGTTTGCGTCTATCGCTTAGCGGTTATTGTGGTAACTCATTCCGCAATACACTCAGTAAGACCAATGCCGAACTGGATGCGAGTGCCTATAAGGATGTGAAAGGTACAGTTAGTATCGGAGCGTTTGATTTTGCATACAAAGATTATGGAGTGGTACTTAGAGGTTCGTTCATATACGGTCATTTGAGCGACGCGGCAGCTATCACGCAGTATAATATTTCCATGCGCAAGGGGTCTGTGTCCAGTAAGCAATGGGTAGCGAGTGATGCTTTAGCAGCAGGAATTGAGGTTGGCTATGATTTCTTTTCGCTCAATAAGAAACTGGCAGAGAAAAAACAGTCCTTCTATGTGTTCGGTCGTTATGACTACTACGACTCGATGTTCCGATATGACAACCAGCCGACCGATATGTACGCATGGTGTGGACGTCATCGTGCAGCGGTGGGTATCAATTATTTCCCGATCAAGCAAATCGGAGTGAAAGCAGAGTTCTCTTATGGCATTCTGAAACAAGGTACGCGTGCAGATGGTACGCGTGGGAAGATCTACAATGACGAACCGCAGATTGCAGTAGGCATCGTATATGCAGGATTTTATCAGTTGTAATCAATCAGAATAATTAACAATTTAAATACACATTTATGAAAAAGCAAATCTTATTTATTGCGCTAGCAGTTATGGGATTAACTGCTTGCGAACCAGGTGGTAACACCGAGGTGACCACCGACAAGGAAGCTGCGCTGGAGAAAGCCGTAGCACCTTATGTAAATAACACCGTTGTTGCTACCTATAGCGCCATGGCGGATGCAGGCATGGCGCTATTGAACCAAACCGGACAGATTCTCAACAAAGTGGAGAACGATCAGGATTATGCTCAGCTGATGAAAGATGCAGACGCTTCGTGGCGTCTTATGCGTAAGTACTGGGAGCAAAGTGAGGCCTTTCTGTATGGTCCGGCAAGTGCGCATAACATCGATCCGCACATTGATTCATGGCCTTTGGACTTCAATGCGATGAACGCCCTACTCCATGACGATGCCCGTATGGCGCAGATCGAAGAAGAAGGCGGTGCTTATGTAGGCGATAAGTTGGGCTACGCTCTCAAAGGTTTCCATGCCGCTGAGTATTTGCTCTTTGAATCAGTAATCAATGATGGTCGTGCCGTAGGAACCGGTCGACCACATGCTACTAATCTGACTCACGCAGAGGCTGTTTATCTGAACGCTATTGTGGAAGACTTGACGCAACAGGCAATCTTATTGGAGTATGCTTGGGCAGGTAAAGTGAGTGCCGACAAGATGGCCCTTCTTGAGGCAGGAGAAGTAGAACCCTACGAAGATCAGTACGGCGCACAGATGATTAACGCCGGTAAGGCCGGTTCTATCTATCTGACCTATCAGGAAGTGGCCGAGGAGATCATTGCCGGCTGTGTGGATATCGCCGGTGAGGTAGCTGACCTGAAGATGGGCAACCCTTACATCAGCAGTACACCGGAAGAGCGGGATTATATCGAGAGTCCGTACAGTTGCACGTCTACGATTGACTTTGCGGATAATATCCGTTCCATTCAACATGCATACTGCGGTGCTCAGGCAGGCGATTACTCCATCTCCAATTATGTATATACTCAGAATACAGAATTGGATGCTAACGTTCGTAAAGCGATTGAAAATGCTATTGCCGCTATTGAGGCTATCGAGGACTTCGAGAACACTGCACAGAATAATCCGAAAGTGAAAAAAGCGATTGAGAAAGTGCAAGCCCTGGAAGGATTGTTAGACGATGAAGTTTTACCATTATTAAGCAAATAAAATTATGAAGAAAGAATTTCTATTCATGGCGCTGGCAACAGTTGCCCTCGTAGGATGTAAACAACCCGGAGGTGGCGGAGACGAGCCCCAGACAGATATGCCGGAATGGTACTACACAGGCGGTAAGTTAGGTACTACTACCAACACTTCTTCCATGACCTTCCGTCAACCGACACCTGCTACAGAAGAGGCCGGTTTAGGAACCATGTTTGCACAAGGTGACCAGATTGCAGAGAAACCCTTTGTGACAAACGAGACAGGTCGTCAGCATGGTCTTGGACCGGTTTATGTTCGTTCATCCTGCCAGCATTGTCACCCGAACTACAGTCACGGTACATCTGTGCCGGAAGGTACTTATGATGCAGAGAATGTAGGAAACGGAACACTGCTTGTCGTTATTAATCCGCAGACGCAGGCCTATGTACCCTGGTTAGCCGGTATGCCGCAATTATTCGGAGCTGCACCTTTCAAAGCGCCATTAGACCCGAACCAGATCACTGTAAGTTGGAAGAATGCAACCGACGAACACGGTAATAAGTTTGCCGACGGAGAGACCTATGAGTTGCGTTATCCGGAAGTGACGATGCCTAATACGGCTGTTTATGTGTATAATCAGGGCTATCGTGACCCGGACGGTTTGCTGGAGACAGAAGGTTATGAAGTAAAACTGGAGAACACTATTGGTGTCTATGGTTCGGGCTTATTGGATGCTATTCCGGATCAAGACATCATTGACCAGTATGCCAAAGAAGCAGCTGACGGTAAACTTAAGAACGGACTGAATCCTGCCTTTTGGGATGGAGGTTTCCAGACCAGCGGTTACTATAAGAATGATCTCAAATGGGGGCCGAAACGTTTTACCTATGCGCTCACGCGTGGTCCTATTATGGATGCTGCAGGTGCGAATGCTATTTGGAATATTACGAATGTGACACGTAGCGATAGAAAATATCACTACTTAGATTTGAATGGTACTATTTATGCTCAGTATGCCTCCAAAGATCCGAAAGTACAAGAGGCTTTTGGTACGGAAGAGGAAATTTATAAATATCTGACGAGCAAAGAGTTACCAGCAGAGATGAGCGATAATGAATTCACGCAAGTGATGGTATGGCATCGTGGTTTGGCTGTTCCTGCAGCCCGTAACGTGACCGATGAGAAAGTGCTTAAAGGTAAGGAGTTATTCTCGCAGATCGGCTGTGACTACTGCCATAGACCGAGTTGGACAACCGGTCCGGACGAAGTTCGTGATCCGAACAACTTCCCTGTTACTGCAAAGATGCCTCGTTATCCGAACCAGAAGATTTGGCCGTACACCGATATGATCCAACATAAGCTTTGTATGGAGAATGATATCCGTACCGGTTGGTGTCGTACTACTCCGCTTTGGGGACGTGGTCTGCATAAGAAAGCTACAGGCGATGCCTATGAGGCACGAATGCACGATACGCGTGCGCGCAACGTGATCGAGGCTATTATGTGGCACGGCTACAGCAGTGAGTCTGATGCTTACTGGCCGACGCAACAGTTCTATAAACTAAACAAAGAAGATCGAGATGCTGTCGTGGCTTTCATCAATGCGATCTAGTCGAGCGGCTAGACACCTGTTTAGCCATGCGGCTACGTGGCTGTTACACATTGCCCTCGCGACTATTGTCGTGGGGGCTTGTGTGACCCATTTCTTTGGCGAACAAGGAGAGATCCATTTGCGGGCAGATAAAGCCATTGTTGTACCGCAATCCCAGATCTCCGTTTTTCTTTGGGATTTTCAGATCGTAAATGACCATGCCGGCAACCCTGTTGATTTCATCTCCGAGTTGCGATTGCTGGATCGCAGTATCCAACCGCTGGTTGTGGATGAAGGTATTGTGCGTATGAACAAGCCTCTCCGGTATCACGGTTTTCGCTTTTGTCAGTCAGACTATGACAGCGATATGCAAGGTGTCGTACTCTCGTACAACCATGACCCTTGGGGCATCGGTATCACGTATACCGGCTATGGAATGTTATTGCTGGCTATGATCGCTTTCTTTTTCCAAAAGCATACCTATTTCAGGGCTTTGATAAAGAAACAACATGTATGGTTAATGGTAATATTAGGAGTCGTAATTGTTGCTTTAGCGATTGTTATGACCAAAGTAGTGACGCCTAAACCTCCATTGCAACCGGTTTTGCAGACTCCGCTTTTAGGAATCCATGTGTCGGTCATTATGTTGTCCTATACGCTATTTGCCGTTATTATGATCAATGGTATTCTCGGCTTATGCATGCCGCAACGTCGTGAGAACCTGATGCAATTATCGCAGGTACTGCTTTATCCGGCATTGTTTAGTCTCACAGCAGGTATCTTTATCGGAGCCGTGTGGGCGAATATGTCATGGGGACGTTACTGGGGATGGGATCCGAAAGAAACGTGGGCGCTCATTACTATGCTCGTTTATGCTTTCTTACTTCATTTTCCATGGTTAAAAGGCAAGTTCGACCTATCAAATGATACCTATCAAAAAAGCTATCATGCCTTAAGCATAATAGCCTTCCTATTTGTATTATTCACCTATTTCGGTGTTACATACCTCTTAGGAGGGGTACACTCGTACGCCAATTAAGCTTTTGCTGCTAAGGGTGACGGCATGGCATAAACACGTGCTGCCAACTCTTGGTCGAGCATGTAGAGTCCGTAGCCGTTACCATCGAGCATTTTGAGTTTGTTGATGATCTCAACGGCGTTCTCTTCCTCTTCGACTTGCTCGTCGATGAACCACTGGAGTCGGCTCTGCGCAGCAAAATCTTTCTCCTCAACAGCAATATGCATCAGATTGTTGATGAGAGAAGTAACGTGTTGCTCGTGATTATAAGTAGCCTCAAAAGCAGCTAAGGGCGAAGCCCACTCTGTCTCTACGGCATCGATAGCCTTGAGCAGCACACGGCCTCCACGGCTGATGAGGTAGTTATAGAAGATCTGCGCATGGTCTTGCTCCTCTTTGAATTGGATAGCAAACCAATTTGCCATGCCAGCATAACCTTTGTCATGGCAGTAAGCAGACATACTCAGGTACAGATACGCCGACCACATCTCGGCATTGATTTGGGCGTTGATAGCGTCCTCTAAACGTTTTGAAATCATAATACAATATTATTTAGTCATTTACAAATTTTGCTGCAAAGATACACTTTTTTTTGCATATATGCAAATATTTTTGTAATTTTGCAGCAAAATTGTAAAGACAATGATTTTATATCCGAATTGCAAGATAAATTTAGGTCTGCGCGTAGTACGCAAACGTGAAGACGGCTATCATGATCTGGAGACGATTTTTGTGCCTATTTATGGCTTACATGATGAGCTTGAAGTTGTTCCGGCAGATACGTTTTCTTTTGAGCAAGAAGGTATTAAGGTAGATTGCAACCCAGAGGATAATCTGATTATAAAATGCCATAGCAAGTTTGCGAAGAAGTATAATTTAGATTCGCTCATATCTATTCGTTTTAAAAAGAACATTCCTTTCGGAGCCGGTTTAGGTGGAGGAAGTAGTGATGCTGCCCATATGGCGATCGCGCTGAATGAGTTGTTTGAATTGGGATTGAGTAAGGCGCAGTTGGCAGAAGAGGTGAAGGAATTAGGGGCTGATTGTCCGTTCTTTATCTATAATGTACCCTGTTATGCAGAAGGTATCGGAGATAAACTGACGCCGATTGATTTGGACCTGAAGGGAACGAGGATTGTGATGATTAAACCGGAAGAGGGGGTCTCTACCCGTGAGGCTTATAGCGGGATAACGATTACCGGTGAAGGACTAGGAGACCTAGGAAAACTAGGAATCCTAGGAAACCTAGATAAATTCACGAACGATTTTGAAAAGACGGTTTTTCCGTTGCATCCTATTATCGGGGAAATAAAAAAGCGTCTGCTGGATGCAGGCGCTTATTATGCGAGTATGAGTGGTAGCGGCTCAACTGTTTTCGGATTTTTCAAGAACGATCCGGAAGGTCGTACCGACACCAAGTTGCGAGTGCTTAAGGAGGAGTTTGCCTCCATGGTACTGCTCGACGATACGTTTGGCGAGTGGAAGGCCTAACCCCCATCCTCTTTCCTTGGAAGTGAAACCCGGCTCAAATATATGACGCTGGGTTTTATTGTCGATACCCTTTCCTGTATCGGTGATATCCAGCATCACATCGTGCTCATTCTCATGGATTTGGAGCGAGATCGTTCCTTCTCCGGAAATGGCATCTACTGCATTCTTGAGCAAGTTCTCAATGACCCACTGGATGAGAGGCGCATTGAGATAGACCTTACGCGAGACTCCTTGCAGGCTATCATCATCAATCGTGATGCGGCTACTTATGCGCGCACGCATATAGGTCACAGCGTCTTCCACGACGGGAATGAGGTTCATCTCTTGCAGGTCCGGTTCCGAACCTATCTTCTGGAAACGATCCGCTATCATCTGCAAGCGTTCGATATCGCGTTTCATCTGAGGCACGTATTCATCGTTCGGGTAGGCTTCTGCGAGCAGTTGTTGCCATGCATTGAGCGAAGAGATAGGTGTGCCGAGTTGGTGAGCTGTCTCTTTGGACAGGCCCACCCATAGGCGGTTCTCTTCACTACGTTGTCCGGTGAGCATGGTGATGACAGCAATGGCGATGAAGATGAAGATAAGGGCGAATTGGGCATAAGGCACGTACCGAAGTCTAGTAAGCAGACTACTATCATCCCAATAGATGTACTGGGTGGTATTTTCGTCTATTTTCAGTTCTATCGGACCATGTTTACCTACTCCGCTTTGTCCTTCGGGGACGTTACGGCTGGCGAGCACTTTGCCTTGCTCATCGCAGATATAAACAGGGATGGTCGTATTCTTCTCAATGATAGAAGTGACAAAATCGATATCCGCATCATTGTCTGCAAAGATGAGTTGGCGTGTAGCGTCCGCCCATATGGCCATGTTCTTCTGCTCTTCGTCTTGCAGTTGCCGCGCGAGGTTGTTGGTGAACAAGACGGAAATAGCCACGATAAACATGGCTATTACCAGTACTATTGTTCCAATTTGTCTGTTTGACATATCAACCAAGCATGGTTAAGAGAACACCTGCGGCTACAGCGGAGCCAATGACACCGGCTACGTTCGGCCCCATCGCGTGCATAAGTAGGAAGTTCGAAGGATTCTCCTCTTGTCCTACCGTCTGCGAGACGCGTGCGGCCATCGGTACAGCCGAAACACCGGCAGAACCGATAAGCGGGTTGATCTTCTCTTTGAGGAAGAGATTCATGAACTTAGCCAAGAGGACACCACCTGCGCTACCGAGACCGAAGGCAATGATACCCATCGCGAGAATCATCAGGGTCTGCCAGTTGAGGAAGCTGCCAGCAGTAGCGGTAGCTCCTACGGAGAGGCCAAGGAAGATGACGACGATGTTCATCAGTTCGTTCTGGGCTGTCTTCGAGAGACGATCCACTACTCCACACTCTTTCATCAGGTTACCGAGCATCAGACAGCCAATGAGCGGCGCTGCATCGGGCAGGATGAGGGCTACGATAGCCGTGATGATAATTGGGAAGACAATCTTCTCGGTTTTCGATACAGGACGAAGCTGCCCCATCTTGATAGCACGCTCTTTCTTGGTTGTCAACGCACGCATAATAGGCGGTTGGATGACCGGCACAAGCGCCATGTAACTGTAGGCTGCAATGGCAATCGGGCCCAAGAGGTGCGGCGCCAGTTTGGAAGTCAAGAAGATAGATGTAGGTCCATCAGCGCCACCGATGATACCGATAGAGCCGGCTTCAGCAGGGGTAAAGCCCATCGCGTTCGCACAAAGGAAGGTCACGAAGATACCTATCTGTGCCGCTGCGCCAAGGATTAGCGATTTTGGATTAGCGATTAGGGGACCAAAGTCGGTCATGGCGCCTACACCAATGAAGATGAGGCAGGGATAAACACCCGCTTTGACACCGATATAGAGCACATCGAGTAATCCTCCCTCTTTGAGAATTGCGCCATAGGAATGGTAAGCAGGGCTCTCCGGATCGAGGAACGCCGACCATAATTCGCTATGAAACATCCCTGCGCCCGGTAAGTTGGTAAGCAACATACCGAAAGCGATCGGAAGCAGCAAGAGCGGCTCGTATTTTTTATGAATAGCCAAGTATAGGAGAAAGAAACTGACCAGCAACATAATTGCTTGTTGCCATGTCATTTGCATAAATCCCATTCCTTGGAAAAATTCGAGGATGTTCATATTAGCCAAGAACTATGAGTAAATCATCTTGCATGACGTTCTGACCCGGGGTAACGGCGATTTGTTTAACCGTACCATCCGCCTCTGCCATGATGGCGTTCTCCATCTTCATGGACTCGAGGGTCAAAAGAGTGTCACCTTTCTTAACTGCTTGACCTTCAGCAACAAGCACTTTGATGACCGAGCCGGGCAGCGGACTCTTTACCTGAACGCCTGCAGCAGGTGCTGCAGCGGGTTTAGCTTCTGCTTTTGGTGCAGCAGGAGCAGCAGGCTTCGGAGCTACCGGAGCGGGTTTAGCAGCCGGTTTAGCGGCAGGAGCAGCTGCTTCTGTCTCTACTTCATATACTTTGCCGTTGACGGTTACTTTGGTCTTGCCGGCTTCAATTTCTTCTACAGCGCACTTGTATTCAGCGCCGTTGAGTTTAAATGCAAATTCTTTCATATTAGAATCCAATGTTGTTTAATCCGATTGATTTGGTATTCCACGCGGTCTCACGAGCTTGTACGGCTATCATACCGGTGGGTGCGTCATGTTTGGTGTCATGTGACGCAAGATACAGGGCGTAAGCGATCGCAGCGGTGTCGTCGGCAGGGGAAGGAGCCGGAGCGGGTTTCTGCTCCGGAGTGCTCTCGTTTGTTGGAGCACTCTGAGCCGGTTTTTCCTCTTTCTTCTCCTCTTTTGGAGCCTTAGGCGCAGTCGCTTTCTGCATAATCCATCCAAATCCCATCAGGATAAAGACGAGGCAGAAAAGGAGCGCCAGGACGATACCGAAACCGAGGCCGGTTACAATCCATGTATCTGCTGTAACTGCTAAAAGTACCATAATTACAGAGGTATATTCGAGTGTTTCTTAAGCGGGTTGGTCAGACGTTTGGTCTGGAGCATCTCGAAGGCACGAATGATGCGGCTACGGGTGTAGCGAGGCTCGATCACATCGTCGATGTATCCGCGGTTAGCAGCCTGGTAAGGAGAAGCGAAGAGGTCTTTGTACTCTGCCTCTTTTTCTGCGATGAAGGCTTTCTTCTCTGCGGGATCTTCGATGGCCTTGATAGCTTTAGCTTGGAGCACACCTACTGCTCCACTTGCTCCCATAACTGCGATCTCTGCGTTCGGCCAAGCGTAGCACATATCGCCGCGGAGTTGTTTACAACTCATGACGATGTGCGAGCCGCCGTACGACTTACGAACAGTAATGGTAACTTTCGGAACGGTTGCTTCGCCGTACGCGAACATCAGTTTTGCTCCGTGATCAATGATACCTGCGTACTCTTGTCCAGTACCACAAAGGAAGCCCGGAACGTCGACGAGGGTAAGGATCTGGATGTTAAACGCGTCGCAGAAACGAACGAAACGTGCGGCTTTACGGGAAGCATCGCAGTCGAGTACGCCGGCAAGCCATGAAGGCTGGTTCGCGATGATACCTGTGGAGCGACCGTTGAAACGAGCAAAACCGCAGATGACATTCTTCGCGTAATCTTTGTGCACCTCCATGAAGTCACCGTTATCCACGATGGTATTGATGATCTCGTGCATGTCGTAGGGTTTGTTCGGATCGTCCGGAACGATGTCATTGAGGTTGTCGTCCACGCGGGTGATATCGTCCGTACAAGCGAACACAGGGGCCTCTTCCATGTTATTCTGCGGGATGAAGGAAACGAGACGACGTACTTCTGCGAGCGCCTCTTCTTCAGTTGCCGCTACAAAATGGGTAACGCCCGACTTGGTAGCATGGATATGTGCGCCACCGAGTTGTTCCACCGTAACATCTTCGCCCGTAACGGATTTCACTACTTTCGGTCCTGTGATGAACATGTAGGAGTTCTGCTCGGTCATCATGATGAAGTCGGTGAGCGCAGGGCTGTACACAGCGCCACCTGCACACGGACCAAAGATAACGGAGATTTGCGGAACAACACCTGAAGCGAGGATGTTTCGCTCGAAGATCTCAGCGTAGCCGGCGAGGGCACAAGCGCCTTCCTGAATACGTGCTCCACCCGAGTCGTTAAGACCAATGATCGGCGCACCGAGTTTCATAGCCTGATCCATGACGTTACAGATCTTCTGCGCCATCGTCTCCGAGAGCGAACCGCCGATGACTGTTGCGTCCTGCGCAAAAACGAATACCAGACGACCGTCAATCGTACCCGATCCTACTGCTACGCCATCACCGAGGAACACTTTCTTCTCCATGCCGAAGTCATGGCAACGGTGGGTGAGGAACATATTCACTTCTTCGAACGAACCTTCGTCCAGCAGCATGTTAATACGCTCACGGCAAGTATAACTGCCTTTTGCGTGATGTTTCTCTACGGCTGCTTCACCTCCGCCGGCGATTGCCTTCTCGCGGTTGGCAATCAACTTGTCTAATTTAGCCTGATCCATAGTTATGCGGGTTGTTGACAGAGTTCAGTTAATACACCCTTGGTAGATTTCGGGTGAAGGAAAGCAATCATGAGGTTCTCTGCGCCTTTGCGCGGAGCTTTGTCGATGAGTTGGATACCTGCTGCCTCGCACTCCGCAAGTGCCTCGGCTACGTTCTCAACGTTGAAAGCAACGTGGTGAACACCGCCGCGACCACCGTTCTTCTCGATGAACTTTGCGATGGTTGACTCAGGGCTCGTCGGCTCAAGAAGCTCGATCTTCACTTCGCCAACTTTAAAGAAAGCAGTACGAACCTTCTGATCCTCAACTACTTCAATCGAATAACATTTGTTTCCGGAAAGAAACTCAAAGAAGGGAGCAGCCTCTTCTATAGAGGTTACTGCAATGCCCAAATGCTCAATGTGTGTGGGTTTCATAATGAATATATTTTAGTTTTCAGTTATCAGATTTATAAATCGGCTGCAAAGTTACAAAAAAATAATGACATACACAAGAGTGTATGCCATTTTTATTGATTTTTTATCCAAATGATCACATCGGATTCAAGTGTCCAAGCAGGGAGAGGAGAGGATGGCTTGTAACCGGCAGAGCGATATAGAGCGGAACAAGGGATGTTGGTAGTTGCTATAACGGCATATAGGATACGAAGTTTGAGGAATCCGAAAGCATAGGCTTCCAATTGTTCCAAAGCGCTGCGCCCTACTCCTTTGCCTCGACATTCGGGAGCGATATACATGCCTATCGCCGCACGACGATTACGCGGATCGAAGTCAAACAAATCTATACAGCCAAGGGTCGCGCCTTCTTCTTCGATGATAAGGCGTAACTGACCATCCCGATAGATATCACCGGTGGTAGAGGTGATATAATCGCGTAAGTCCTGTTGGGACAAGGGATTATGGTTTGAGCCATCTGCCCAAGCGGAGGCGTCATTCTCCCACCGATAGAGGTACGGGAGGTCGGAGGGCTCTATTTTGCGAAGTTTAATCATCCAAAGAGGCGAGCAAAGAAGCCTTTTTTCTTTTTGTCGCTGAGATCTTCCATGTTTCCTTGCGGCGCGGGTTCGAAAGGATGTCCGGTATGAATCATATTATAGATGACTCCCCAATCGGGCAGGCCGCCGAGGTTGCGATCATCAATCCAAAGGTCTGCTACGAGTTTGCGCGCGGTACCATGTTCGGGTTCTTCTTCCGGATAATTGGAATTAACTGCATAGAACTCAAGGCCTTTGGACTTGCAATAGTCGATAGCTTCTTGAAGAAGCGCACCTTCACGCACGGTCCAAAGGATGACCTGGTGATGGTCTTCGTCCTGCAGTTTTTTCAATGTCTGAATGGCAAACGGGATGGGTTTACCGATTTTCGGGTACTCGTGTGTTACGATGGTACCATCAAAGTCACAAGCTATAATCATGAGGTTTTACTGCGTAAAACGTTAAATGGTTAAACAGTTAAAATGGTTTTGTTTCACAAAACGTTAAATTGTTAATAGGTCTCCTCATTCGGATCTTGCGGAGTCATTTCCTGCTCCAGTTTGCCGAGGGTCGGTTTGGAGAAATACCACGCTATTGCTGAGATAGCGGCTATCCACATCATAGAACGATATCCTCCGAACAGATAGAAAAAGGCGATATTCATGGACATGGGTAAACCGCAAAGGAGGATACGAGCGGTAGCCAATTCTTTGTACATGTCAAGTGTTTTGGGTTTACGCCATTTGATCAGATATAGTCCTAAGGGAATAGCGATGAGTGTGGTAAAGATGGCTGCATATTGCAGGATCATTCCCACTTGCGACATGGTATCCATGGGTTCAAAATCGGGTTGGGAGGTGAGGTAATACATCCCACCGAGGACGATGAGGGTAAAGACCATGATACCATAGTACCATCCATTCAAAGCACGAATTACTTTCTGTTCTTCCATATGTGTATTATCCTTTAAATTCAGTACGGTTAATGATTGATCGGCCAAGCGTGATCTCGTCGGTATACTCGAGTTGGTTTCCGACGGCAACGCCTCGGGCGATTTGAGAGATTTTGATCTCTGCTCCTGCGTTCTGGAGGCGGCGATAGATGTAAAAATTCGTTGTGTCGCCTTCCATAGTAGTCGGGAGAGCAAGGATGATCTCGGATATATCTCCTCTGGAGATACGATCGATGAGGGAGTCGATTTCGATATCTTTGGGTCCTACTCCTTCCATAGGCGAGATGATGCCTCCGAGCACATGATAGACACCGTTGTACTGACCTGTATTCTCGATGGACATGACGTCCTGGACGTTCTCCACGACGCATATCGTTGAATGATCGCGACGCGTGGAGGCGCAGATGGGACAGAGTTCCGAATCGGAGATATTATGGCACTCGCGGCAATAGACAACTTCTTTCTTAAGGCGTAAGAAAGATCCGGAGAAGGCTTCGACGTCTTGCTCTTTCTGCCGCAAGAGGTGCAGTACGAGGCGTAAGGCGGTTCTTCGCCCTACTCCCGGAAGCGATGCCATCTGGTTGACAGCTTGCTCTAATAATATGCTGGGGTATTCTGACAAATCAGTATTCAGTTTTCAGTATTTAGTTTTCAGTTCTTTTTGGCCCAGCGAGCGGGAAGGATACGATAGGGATAACGAGTACGTATATCGGCGGCGTTGGGGCAGTCGATACGATGGATTCGAATACCTTTGAGTACGGAGACAAAGGCAAAGATCGGATCTCCGGGTTCAGGATTGCAACACTTGGAGAGGTTGTAATCGACATTCTTGACATTCATGTCGACCTCAATAGCAAGTCCCTTGAGTTCAGAGCGATCCACATACTCCGTATGTTCACGCGGGGTAATGGGTTGCTCTTCGGGTTCGAGCAACACTTCGCGGAGACGCTGTATATCTTCCTTGCCGTTAGCGACCGATTGATACATATCCGACACAGCTTTATAGCCCAATTTGATGGCCATGCGGGTGATATCGGCTTCGGTATATTCGAGTTTCCAGTTTTTGAACTTTCGTTCAATGATCTCCTTACCTTCGGCTGCCTGTTTGTACTCAATCTCTTTGAGGGCTTGGCGGATCTTATTCTTGGCTTTGGTAGATGCCACAAAGGTCAGCCAGTCGGCATTCGGGTGCTGGTTTGGTGAAGTCAAGATGGATACCTGATCACCATTTTGCAGTTTTTGTCGAATGGAGACGTTTTGATTACGAATAGTACCGCCGACGCAGTGTGCGCCGACTTCGCTATGAATGGAATAAGCAAAATCCAGTACGGTTGCACCTTCTGGCAAACGACGCAAATCACCTGTAGGCGTGAAGACATAGACGTCACCCGACTGCTGAACGATAGAACCTTTGACGCCTTTATACGACCAGTGAGCGGCTATACCCTGCTCTGCCACTTCATCCATGCGGCGGGTACGGATCTGCACTTCTACCCAACGATTGTCAGGACCCAGGACGGTAGTATGAAGGGATTCGTAGCCATTCTCTTTGGGCACAGAAAGCCAGTCACGGAGTCGTTTGGGGTTAGGCGGGAAGATATCGGTGATGAGGGAATACACCTGCCAACAATCCGATTTCTCTTTCTCCAAAGGAGAATCGAGAATGATACGAATTGCAAAAAGGTCGTAGATCCGGTCCACATCACAATGCTGCGCCTGCATTTTATGGTAGATTGAATGGATGGATTTAGGACGGCCTTTGATGGTAAAGGCAAATCCTTCGGCCTTGAGTTTTTCCTCGAGCGGCGCAATGAAACGAGCAATATAGGCTTCGCGTTCTGCTTTTTTGGCATTCAACGCGTGCGCGATATATTTATAGGTGTCGTAGTCGAGGAATTTGAGCGCCAAGTCCTCCATCTCGGTTTTGATCTGGTATAAACCGAGTCTGTGCGCCATAGGAGCATGGAGATTCTGTGTCTCACGGGCTATATGTCTCCGTTTGTCAGAGTCTCCTTCGGCATCGAGTTGTCGGAGCAACTCCAAGCGCTCATTTAGTATATTAAAAAGGACTTTATTGCTATCTTCCATACCTTATTTTTCAAAAAACGCTGCAAATTTACGATTTTTTTTGCACATATCAAAATTTTTTAGTAATTTTGCAGCGATTTTGTGAAAATATTAAAAATTTAACCTATAATGAAAACAACAAGAAACATTGTCATTTGCGCTTTAGGCATTGCTGCCGTAGTAATGTGCTATTTCTGCGTAACGAGTGTAACCACTCCTATTAAGTTTGAGAACACGCGTGCAGAGCGCGAAGTAGTAGTTATCAAACATCTGGTAGATTTGCGTACCGCTGAGGTAGAGTATCACCACCAGAATGGTGTGTTTACCGCTAATTTGGATTCACTGCTGATCTTCTTGAAAACCGCTCCGAAGAAAGAGGTAATGAAGGAAGGAAGTCTGACGGACAAGCAGTTAGAGGCCGGTTTGACCGAGAACAAGGCTGTTAAGATTCTGAATGAGGCAAAGAAGAAAGCATTGAAAAAGAATCAGTTTGAGTCGGCAGATGCGCTCTATGCTTATATCTGGGAGAATGACAAAGACGTGATTAACAACGGTTTGGCAGGTTTCCGTCGTGATACGATTGAGTCGAACATGCTGCAATCTTTGTACAAAGGTGCTTATGACGAGAACAATATTGACGAGATGGTAGTTATTCCGTTTAGCGAGGGTAAACGCTTTGAGATGGAAGTAAATAACGACTACAAGACAAGTCAAGGCATCCGTGTTCCGTTGTTTGAGGCGCGTGCTTCGTTTGAGACCTATCTGGGCGATCTGAACAAGCAAGAGTTGGTTAACCTGATTGACCGCGAGGAGAAATTAGATCACTACGCAGGTCTGAAGGTCGGTGATGTATATGCTCCGAACAACAACGCAGGTAACTGGGAGTAGCTTGCACTAATACTCGCGCGACTACGGGTTATGAGAATTATTAGTGGCATATATGGGGGGCGGCGATTGTCGCCCCCTAAAAATATCACCGCGAGGCCCACGACGGACTTCGCGAAAGAGAGTCTATTCAATCTGCTGAACAACCGATTAGATTTTGAAGGGATTGATGTATTGGATCTGTTTGCCGGTACAGGTGGAATTGGTATTGAGTGCGTGAGTAGAGGAGCACGGGAGGTGACGGCAGTGGAGATCGCGCATGTGCAGCAGAACTGGATTATCAGTTGCTGCAGGCAATTAGGGATCAAAAACTTGAGTGTGATCCGCGGCGATGTATTCAAGTTCTTGAGTGCATGCAGGACGAAGTACGATTTGATTTTTGCCGATCCGCCTTATGCCTTGGAGGAGTTACCTACTCTGCCGGATGTTATTTTAAAGAATTCAGATGTCAGAAGTCAGCATTCAGATTCTATTTTAAAAGAAGACGGATGGCTTGTTATCGAGCACGGTAAAGATACCGATTTCACAAGCCACCCAAGACATGTAGAAACGAGGACGTACGGAAGTGTTCACTTCTCGTTCTTTCAGATCTCGACGTAAACCTCCAAGAGTTTGCAATGACCTTGCGGCGAAATGAGGATATCATTCAGCACCGCAGGAATGAGTACCGCTTCTCCCAAACGCAGAGAGGCGGTTTTATTTTCCGGATCTTCGCAATCGAGGGCAGTCACTTCACATTGTCCTTCTACGCACATGTATGCTACAAAGGAATCAAGCGGAGCGTAATCCCGTTGGATGGGTCTGGACGGTGAAAGGAGATTCGTAGTGAAGTACTTTGTCTGCTTAAGGTTGACTACACCATCGATACGCGGCGTAGTAGGCAAGCAGGAGGCTTCGTTTTGGGGCGAAAAGTCCATGACTTTCAGGGCTTTGTCTAACTTGAGCGGACGTTTTTTACCGTCATTACCTACCCGATTATAGTCATAGAGCCGATAGGTGAGGTCCGAGTTCTCTTGGATCTCCGCAACGATGGTATCGCGCCGCATGGCGTGTACTGTACCGGCAGGAATAAAAGCGACGTCTCCTTCGTGTACCTTATATTCACGCAAGTAGTCCGCAAGCGTACCATCCGCGATAGCAGCATGGATGAGAGAGGCGTTCATCTGCTGTTTCCAGCCGAGATAGATAGAGGAATTACCTTTAGCAGGTAATACGTACCACATTTCCGTTTTGCCAAGAGACTCTTCATGCTCAAGCGCAAATTCATCGCCCGGGTGAACCTGAATGGAGAGATCGTCTTCGGAGTCAATGAATTTCATCAGAACGGGAAATTGGTTTCCGAAAACCTCATAGACTTTGCCTCCTACGAGTTCATCCATATAGACTTCGAGCAGATCCTGGAGGGTATCGCCGGCATGGGGGCCGTTGGCTACTTCTGTCGGGAAGCGGTCGATATCGGAGATGACCCAAGACTCGCCGACATTCTCAAAGTCAGCAGGCACATTGTCGTACCATTTCTCGATTGTATGTCCGCCCCAGAGTTTATGGAAGAGTTGGGGCTTGAATTTAATAGGATATAACATAACTTATTCGTTGACGACAATGGTCTTGCCGTGTATTTTTTTATGTCTGAACCAGAGGCCGTAGACTTCGGAGCAGTTGCCTGCCGTGATGAAGGCCTGGATATGATTATTGCGAATGAACGCCATGACAGAGGAGAACTCATCTTGAGTCAGAAGCGTTTGGATTTCGATATGCTCTTCTCCGCTGTAACCGCCTTGAATCTTATACAAAGAGCATCCGCGCACGAGCGTTTCTACAATGTACTGGCGAACACGATCGGATTCATTGGAAACGATGCAGACACGTTTGCGTTTATTAAGCGAGGCGGTGAAGTAATCGATGGCAAGGCCGTTAATCCAAGTACCGATGATACCAATGACAACCATGCGGAAGTCATTGATAAAGAACGAGGTACAGCAGATCATGATACCACCGATCGCGACGGAAGTACCGATATCGAAATGGAGATATTTATTGAAGATCTTACCGATGATATCGAGTCCGCCGGTAGAGGCGTTGATTCGGAAGAGGAATGCTTGACAAGCGGAGAGGAGAAGGACAAAGCATATGAGATCGAACCAAACGTCTCCCATGCCGAGTCCACCGCTCATCACGCTATCGCGTACGCGCTCCATGACTTCGCCTGTTCGGCTCAAGAGATAGGGGTTGCCGTTAGGATCAAGGACCGTTTGTCCTGCCTGCAGTTGGGCCATGATATCCGGTGCGTTGATGGCTTGGTGGGTAAAGAGATAATTCGGATAGATACGATCCAACATTTTGGTAAGCGGACCTAAGATGAGGGCTGTGTAAACGGTCTTGGCACCGAACTCATTGCCGATGAGGATGAACGCCATCAACAAGAGGAAGGCGTTGATGCCTGTTACCCAATAGACGAAGGTGTCGGTCGTGCCGCCAAAAAGCGTATTGAGCACGATGGAGAGACCGGAGATGGAGCCGACGATGAGGTGGCTGGGCATCAAGAAATAATAGACGGCGATCGCACCAAAGGTCATACCGACCGTCATCATGACCAGTTCTTTCCAGAATTTCCAGGTAAACAAGGCCTCCCAGAAGGATTTGAACAATTCGCTCCAATGAGCGAGGGTAAAATATTGTTTAAGATGTTCCATCTTTAAACGTGTGTTATTCAGATACTACGAGTCTCGCTGTGCGGCGTGTAGTCTGGCTCAACATGATGGTCTTGCCGGCTTTGGCACGCTCGAGGATCTCGGGTGTGGTACCACGGATCGTGAGCAGCGAGAGGTTTTCGTTATAGGTTACATTGAAATGTTGTTGCAGTTCAGCAAGCGCCTCCGGCACAAAGCGGGTATTATCCACACAGACGGAGATGGTAACCGCTGAGGACTGAATAAGCGATACTTTGAGACGATGACGATGGATGATATCGAAGATCTCGCTCAGGCTCTCTTCGAGCACAAACGCGAAATCTTTAGCTCGCATGGTAATGAGGATCTGGTTCTTACGCCAGATATAAACCGGGATATCGATCGGCCCTACTCCATCCTCCGAGATGCATGAACCTGCGGCGTTGGGTTCGCCGAAGGGTTTTACAAATAATGGAATGTGCTTGTTCTCAAGCGGGCGGATCGTTTTCGGGTGAATAATCTGCGCTCCGGAATAACTGAGTTCAACTGCGTCTTTATAGCGTAGAGACGGGATAAGGATGGTGTCCGGCTCGAGGCGCGGGTCGGCATTGAGGATACCCGGCACATCTTTCCAAATCGTGACCGATTCGGCATCGAGGTAGTTGCCTAAGAGGGCGGCTGTATAGTCAGAGCCTTCCCGACCGAGCGTTGTGCGACGTCCGTCAGCGGTACCGCCAATGAAGCCTTGGGTGACCACGACAGCAGGGCGTTGGGGCCTATTCCAGCCGGAACGGATGAGTTCGGCGCTGGTAGCATCGTCCACTTTGGCTTCGCGCCATGTGTCGTCGGTACGGAGCAGCTTAGGCATATTCCACCACTCGACCGAGAGGCCTTGCTTGAGCAGATAGACCGCAACGATTTGGGTGGACATGATCTCGCCCAGAGAGACGATCTGGTCGTAGTTCTCATCCAGCGATTTGGCCGGGTCGTAAGGGATTTCTCCCTGGAGACGAATATCGGAACCGGGATGAAGGCCGAGTTCTTTCATGATCGCCACATGGAAATCGACGATGTCGATCCATTGTGTGAGGGCTTGCTCTTCCTTGCCGGCATCGAGGAACTCAACGACACGCTCCAAAGCATTGGTGGTTTTGCCCATGGCCGAGACAACGACCATGAGATCTTGTGCGCCTGCAAGACGCACGATCTTCTCTACGTTTCGAACGCCTTCAGCGTTCTTGACAGAGGCTCCACCGAACTTATAGACTTTCATAGGTTGGCCATGCGGATGGCGGTGTAGGCACCTTCGATGCCTTTGTTGCCAAGTTTGCCGCCACAACGATCGAGTGCTTGTTGCTTATTCAGGACTGTGAGCACCGAGAAAATGACGGGCACTTTGCCTTGGGCATTGAGGGCAGCAACGCCTTGGGTGACGGACTGGCAGACGTAATCGAAATGCGGGGTATCACCTTGGATGACGCAGCCGATCACGATGACCGCGTCCACACGCTCCTCTTTCATGATCCGCGCGGCGCCATAGGTCAGTTCGACCGCACCCGGGACATGGACGATAGCGATATTATCTTCCGCTACACCATGTTTGATGAAGGTCTCGAGCGCGCCTTTCGCCATGGCATAGGTAATCTCACTATTCCAGTCTGCAACCACAATTGCATAGCGCTGACGTCCGAGAACATCAGCGCTAGGCAGTTGATTTACATCATATTTCGACAAATCAGTAGTCATACAATGTACGATTTACAGATGTACGATGTACGATTTATTCTGCTATTGCAATGTATTTGTCGATGTCCTGAGCTTCTGCAGAAGAAGGATAGTTCTCCTTGATGGCTTTGAAAGCCTTGAGGGCTTTGGACTTCTGATCCTCGTGGAGGTAAACGATACCAGCTTTCTTGAGGCTCATCGGCGCGATCATGTCATTGCCCGATTTAGCAGCAGCCTCGAAAGCCTTGGCAGCCTTGCCATACTCACCGAGCTCAACATAAGCGTCGCCGAGGAGTTGGTGAGCAGCCGGATCAATGTTCACGTCATCAGCATCGAACTTCTTGAGGTACTTAGCAGCCTCTTCGTACTCGCCCTTCTCGAAATAGCAGATACCTGCGTAGAGGGCAGCGAGTTTTCCTTGCTGATAGAAACCGTACTCGTCAGCGATTGCCTCGAAGCCGATACACTCAGCGTCGTCACCGTTGAGGGCCTTGTCGAAGTCACCGGCCATGAAATAAACGACAGCTTTCGCATTCTCATTGCTTGCCTCAAGAGCGTGCGGCTTGATGACGTAGTTGTTGATGGCGATGATCGCGCATACAACGACAGCGATGCCACAAACGATCCAGCTGATGAGGTTCGCGTTGTCCTCGATCCATTTACCGGCGCCGGTCAGCGCCTCATTTACTTCTTGCAATTGTTCGTCCTGTTTAACGAACTCTTCTTTCTTTTTTGCCATATTCTTTTGTTAGTTTTTATTGTTTACAATAAGGGTGCTTTTAGGATTACTAACGAAAAAGCGTGCAAAGGTACGAAAAAAATTGCATATATGCAAATTTTTATGGATTTTTTTTGCTTTTATGCGATAAGGGAAAGGGAAAACGGGACTTTGATCTTGTAAGGACGTTGTAAGATTGTTCGTGGATGCTACCAATTATAACCTACTAATCACCTACTAATAACCTACTAATCACCTACTATTTACATACTAATCGCGTACTATAATATGAAGATATTATTGTTGGGATGGTGTCCAGAATGAAATTTCTGGAAACAGACGAAGGTGGGTGCCATGCGGAGAGGAACGCATAGTATAGCGCGGGGAGTTAGCCCCGCGAGCTGGACCGGCGGATGGGAACGAGCGCACATGAATGTGCGCACATAGACGCTATAAACAGGGCGGCGTTTTTCTATCCGCCAAGATTGGACGGATACGGGAGAAAAACGCCGAACGCGAGGTGAAAAGCAGGGAATCGGATTGCCATGAAATGAGAAGAAAAAGAAACGCCCGAGGGTTAGCTCGGGCGTAGAAGATAGGGGAAAGAAGGACTATTATTTTTTAGTCAGAAATATGCATGCCAAAATACCAGACAGAAGACTAAGCCACATCAAGGCAAAGCATGAAATCATCACCACCAGACCACTTCCAGGCCAGTGCATATGTCTGCAGACAAATCCCACAATAGCCAGGGCAACGAAGATAAAAGCAGTACCCTCCACATTACGCAGATGTTTAGCAACAGAGAGTCCCTTTTCTACGTAAGCATTTAAAGCTCCATGCATGAAGACGTATATCGCCAGACATAGGCACAATAAAGCAACAAGAAAAGGCACAATGACGCAAAGCATAGAAGTACCACCAGGCCAATGCAATGTTCTAAATAAGATACCATTAATCAACACGGCTCCAATAAAACCGCTGTACAAGGATAATAATCCCTGAAAAATTTGTTTTTTCATATATCCGCTACTTTTTTCGTTTTCACAGAGGACAGATGTTTGCTCATCAGGATTGTCATCGTATTTATTAACAGTTGGTTGAGATGGCATAAGAGTGAATACCAATACAACAAAATGGGCTATTGGTACAAAACTGAGCAACACCCACCAACCGGAATAACCTATATCATGCAACCGCCGCACAGTAACACATATCGAAGGCACTATTAACAATGCGCAAACAATACTCATCAAGCCAACAACAGGTAATGCACCTAATATTTGGGCGCCGCTTCCTTGTTTAATATAAGCAGCCATTATTAACATTATTTCATATATGATCACAAAAATAATGTACACAAATAACGTGAACCACCAATACTCTGCACGGGTAGCACGACCGGAAATAGTTGCATACTTTTGTTTTAAGCAAATGGTTATGGCTTCTCTAAAAGACATCATATTTACAAACTCTAAAATCTATGCAAAGGTACGAAGAAATTTTGATATATGCAAATAAATGAGAGATTTTTTTGAAAAATCGTCATGACGATATGACGTAATGAGGACATGACGAAGGGAAAGGCGCCGGAATACCGGCGAAAACAGAACACCTAATAAACAAAAGAGAGATCTACATGCGGGATAATATCCCGCGTAAACAACAAACGTTACAAACCGCATGGACTACACCCGCATTGAGCGCCTCGCGGGCGGGGCGGCGCATTCGACTATATCCGAATAATATTCGGAAAAATAGACGAAGCGACGGACGCGAGGGGCGAACTTGTCCGATCGCGGAGAGCGGACGGCGAGGGCTAAACCGCCATATGATGCCCGAGCCACCCTAGCAGCGGGCACAAAAATGTGACCGAAGTGCACGATGACCGTCTCCTAGACGGGATAATAGACGAAAGAGACTAACGGGCATGAAAAAAGCGTCCGCATAACTTTTTTACTCGAGAAAACTTCTTAAGAATAGGATTTGAGGCCTGCTTTTTCCTCTGTAATCCGACCACCTCAATCCGCTCGCCTCTTTCGAGGGTCATGGCTGGCGAGTATCGGCACGCCATTAGTGAAGCATTTGCACTCGGTTCGTTGTTTAATTGTTGAGTTTTCCGGTTCCTATTACGTTATGCGGAACGCCGTATTTCAATTTACAATGTACAATTCACAATGTAAAATTTAGTATCTATGCCAGCCGATTGTAAAGACGATGCGGTGGGTGTCGGCGCAGATGTTGTAGGGTGCGACGAACTCATGGGCATAGAGGTTGAGTTGTTGTCTTCTGTATTGGTAAGCCACTTGGGCTATGAAATATTTGCCTCGATAGCCAAGTGCCAACGAGCCATAATGGGCTATTTGCGGCATTTGGAAATAAGTGTCCTGGCGGTTAAAAGTCGGATCGATGGCTACTATCCGATCTTGTTTGAAGGTACTCTCGCAAGCATAGCCGGCATTGATATAAAAACCCAAGACGGGAATAACTTCAAGGCCCAAACGGAGGGAGTGTTGGTCGGTTTCCTTGGGTTGATGGTAGTAATCGTGTTGCAAAGCAACCATGCCATATGCGCCTATCTGGAAAGCCACCGAAGAGGAGAGATGAAGCGGTTGCGTGATCACACTACGCTCCGTGTATGTTTGGTCCGGCGCATAAGAGAAGCGCAGGGAGTCCGTCATAGAAGCGAGTTCACCTGTGGAGGAGATACTCATTGCTCCGAGGCTTGGTGTCTGGAGTCCGACGCCCAAACGAAGCCATTCAAAGGGACGATAGATAAGTCCCGCCGAGAGCGAGGTGCTGACGCCGGAATAGAACAAAGTGGTCTTATTCTGATTATACCTGCCTCCGGCAAAATCTTCCTGATAGATGGCATCTGCGGAGAGGTTATAAGACTGAACTTGAAGTCCTGCGCCGACGTACCATGAATCGGAGATATTGATCGCCCAATTGAAGGCGTATTCATTGACCATACCGGCCTCGTAGAGCTTCAAGTCATGTGCTCTGTTGGGGTTGCCGGTACAGAATGCGATATCCCAATTGACATCCAATGTATTGAGGACTGCACCTAGCGAATACCCATCCTTCCCTGCTCCATACATTGTTCGCCTATACGAATGCAAACGACGATAGGAGAATTGGAACTTATTGTTCTGCGGGAGACTGAATACGATCGAGGCTTGCGGGACCGAAAAAAGGAAGTCTTTTTGGCGGTTTTTATCGTCGCCATTTTGCCAGGTAAAATCCATCGTTTGATCGAAGGAAAGGGTTACTTCCGAACGACGATAGAGTCCAAGTCCGGCGGGGTTGTCGTGTGCGGAAGAGGGGTCGCCTCCGATCGCCGACATGGCACCCGACATACCTACATAACGCGCCGTACCGTTGATGGTTCGTTCACCGAGACGGAAGTAGTCCTGCGCTTGGCTCGGCGAGTTAACGCCGAGAGCTAAACCTATGATAGTCAATATGTAGGCGAGACGTTTCATCGATTGATACGGATTGTTACGGTGGTGTCTTGAATGTTGAGATACTCGATAGAGGACTCAGGACGTTTGTCCTGAGAAGCAGACGAAGAAGATTCCAAGGAAGCTGCTTTTTTGTCCGGCCAGTAATAGGCATCATCAAGGGGCGCTTGCGAGGCACAAGAGCCACACAAGACCGCCAAAATTCCTATGTAAATGAGCTTTTTCAAATCTTTCTGAAACCAATGATCTCACGGACTTCTTCAATCGTTTTTTCGGCACGGGCAGAGGCGGCTTCGGCTCCTTGGCGCATGATACGATCGAGGAGCGCGTCATCGGACGAAAATGCCAAGATCTTCTCGCGGATCGGCGTGAGGAGTTTGTTGGCATCTGCCGCCATCTGTTTTTTCATATCGCCATAACGGATCTGCATGTTGTTGTAGAGGTCGTTGTAATAATCCGCAGCCTCTTTGCCGCAGAGCAATTCGCAGAGCAAGAAGAGGTTCCGGATGACCTCGGGTTTTTCTTGGTTGAGTTGGGTCGGTCCCTGATCGGTAACGGCCCGCATGATCTTCTTGGTGACGGTTTTCTCGTCATCGCAGAGATAGAGGCAGTTTCCTTCGGATTTACCCATCTTACCGGTACCATCGAGACCGGGCACTTTGACAGCCTTGTCGGCGAAATGGAAGGAGGCGGGTTCTTTGAAGTACTCGACATTATAGATTCTATTGAATCTACGGGCGAAAAGACGCGCCATTTCCATGTTCTGTTCCTGGTCCTTTCCTACGGGCACTTTGTCTGCCTTGTGCATCAAGATATCGGCAGCCATGAGACAGGGATAAGTGAGCAAACCGGCGTTGACGTTATCGGGCTGTTTGCGCACTTTCTCCTTGAAGGAAGTGACGCGCTCGAGTTCGCCCAGATAGGCGTTCATATTGAGGTACAGATAGAGTTCGAGTACCTGTTTGACGTCCGATTGTACGTATATCGGTGCTTTCTCCGGATCGATGCCACAAGCGAGGTATTCAGACAGGATGGTCTTGACCGAATTGCGTATGTTTTCCGGCGTCGGGTGCGTGGTCAGCGAGTGCCAATCGGCGATGAAGAACATACAATCGTATTCGTCCTGCATCTTCACGAAGGACTTGACCGCACCAAAATAGTTACCTAAATGTAAGTTGCCCGTTGGGCGAATTCCACTAATTACTCTCTCCATAAATCATTCTGTTTCAATAGGTAATTGACGATAGATCGGTTGTGCAAGGGCCGTAAGAGTGGTTGTATTGGCAACTCCCGGGATCTCCTGGATCTTTGTGTTAAGCAGTTGGAGTAAATGCTCATTATCACGCGCGTACACTTTAATAAGGAGTCCGAAAGCACCGAGCGTATATTGGGCCTCAACCACTTCAGGTATCTGCTGCAATTCAGCGATCACTTTGTTGTACATGGACGCTTTCTCGAGCGAGATTCCGATATACACGCAGAGTTCATATCCCAGCGATTTGGGTTGTACCAGATAGCTGGATCCGGTGATGACGCCGTTGTCAAACATCTTCTGAACGCGTTGGTGAACGGCGGCGCGGCTGACACTACATTTCTCCGCAACATCTTTGAACGGAATACGTGCACTCTTGGTAATAATCTTAAGAATTTTGCGGTCTAACTCGTCAATTTTTTCCATTATTGTAATAAAATGCTTAAATTTTGCTGCAAAATTACAGTTTTTTTTTGACATGTGCAAATTTTTTTGTACTTTTGTCGCAAATTTCTTATTTCACATGGTTCAAACGATTATTTCGTAACAATATGACACTTGAAGAGTATATTTCGAGTCATTCGACGCCTGAAAATGAGGTTTTGAACGCCATTACCCGTGACACGCATGTGCATGTGCTGAACCCGCATATGTTAAGCGGACACGTGCAGGGACGTGTGCTGAGTATGATGAGTTGGATGATTCGTCCGAAACGGATTTTGGAACTCGGGACATTCACGGGGTATAGTGCGTTGTGCCTGGCGGAAGGCTTGGCAGAAGGCGGGAAGTTGGTGACGATCGAGCATAACGATGAGTTGGAAGAGACGATTAGACGCAATTTCGCTCGTTCACCACTTGGCGACCGAATCGAATTGCGTATTGGAGATTGTATATTGGAGATTGAAAAATTGGAAGGTCCTTTTGACCTGGTGTTTATGGATGCAGATAAGAGGGAGTATTGTGCGTATCTTGAGGCGGTGTATCCGTTGGTGCCGGTAGGCGGGTTTATCTTGGCGGACAACACGCTTTGGGACGGACATGTGGTCGATCCGGCGTACGATAAAGACAAACAGACCTTGGGTTTGAGGGCCTTTAATGACAAACTAAAAGAGGACGACCGCTTTGAGCAAGTCATCCTCCCGTTGAGAGATGGTTTAACCATCATCAGGAAAGTCCGTTAATATATTCTTTGAGTCTATTCAGGGCTTCGGCAAGGACCTCATGAGAAGTCGCGAGGTTAATACGCACGTAGTTCTCAGCGCCATACATTTCGGATGGGTTGAAGAGCACGTGCGCTTTTTTTGCCAAGTCGTGACAGAACTGCTCGGCGGACATGTGTAGCGCGCTGATGTTGACCCATGCGAGGTAAGTGCCTTCGGTCTCATGGATCTGAAGCATTGGAAGCTCCGCATGGAGGAAATCGCGCAGGTAGCAGAAGTTCTTGTAAACCTGTTCGTTGAGTTCATCAAGCCATGCTTCGGACTCGTTGTACGCGGCTACTTGAGCGACCAAGCCGAAGGGGTTGAGTCCGTTGACTTCATGCACCTCGAGGGCATGGTTGACCTGCGCAAAGAGTTCTTTGTTGGGCACAAAAATAGTGGCACAGAGCAGACCGGCGATGTTAAACGCTTTGCTGGCCGAGGTGCAGACACAGAAATCGGTATCGTTGATAACGATGGACGCGAAAGGTGTGTAGGCATGGCCCGGGAAAGCGAACTCGCAATGAATCTCATCGGAGAGCACGAACAAGTGTTCGCGGCGCATGATAGCAGCGAGCCGTTCGAGTTCCTCCCTACTCCATACACGACCGGTCGGGTTGTGCGGGTTGCAGAGCAAGAAGATGTCCGCCTCTTTGGCTTTGGATTCGACGTCCGCCCAGTTGATCTCGAAGCGGTTGTTGACGAGCACAAGAGGCGAAGGAACGAGTTCGCAGCCCATATTCTCGATACAGGAGAAGAAGTAGTTGTAGGCGGGAGTGAAGGTCAGGACACGAAGCGGTTCATTCTCTGTCGGTTTACCGGCTTTGCGTCTATACTCCGCCATGCGTAACTGCAAGGCTGCAAAGATGGCAGAGATGGCGGGTACGACAGCGGTTGTATAGAGAAGGTTGTCGCGGTTGATTCCGTTCCATCCATGCCGACGGGAGAACCACGAGGCTACTGCGTCGTAGTTGGCCTGCGGCACGATGGAATAGCCGAATACGCCATGATCGAGCCTACGCTGCATGGCTTCACGAATTGGTTTCGCAGCCTTAAAATCCATGTCTGCGATCCATAAAGGCAGACATCCTTCTGCGCATTCCGAGTCCCACTTATAGCAGTCGGAATTCTTTCGATTAATGTATTCTAACATGGTATTCGATTTAAAGTTTTATTGCAAGCAATTATCCAATGCGGCTTTGATGGCAGGGATGTCAAGATGCTGACCGATAAAGACCAGTTTTTGCATTCTGTCACCGTACTGCGGATCCCAGTCTTTGCGCAGTTGGGGATCATCTGCCATGAGTTGCATGAGTTCTTCTTTCGGCATGGTAGCGAACCATTCTCCGGCCTTGCGGATATTGAACTGGCGACCAGCTTGTTCGAAGAGATAGCACATGTCGTACTCTTCGGCAAAATAGCACATGCCTTTGCAACGGATCACGTTCTTCGGCCAATGCTGGGCGACGAACTCATCGAACATGCCAAGGTCGAAGGGCTTACGCTGGAAATAGACGTAAGTCTCTATGCCAAATTCAGCGAGGTGATCGTGATCTTCGTGGGAATGATGCGAATGATGGGAATGATGCGAATGATGTTCATCGTGATCATCATGCTCATCGTGATCGTCGTCGTCATCATCGTCATCATCGTCATCGTGGTGATGATGAGCGTCTTCGATTTCCTGAATCCATTTGGCGGAAGTAGCGACCTTGTCGAAGTCAAAAAGACCGGTGTTGAGGAGTTTCTCAAGATCCACATCACAGTAGTTTGTCTCTATGATTTCGGCGGTAGGTTGTATAGCGCGAATAATAGACTTGATGCGAGAAAGTTCGTCTTCGCTAACTTCGGAGGCCTTATTTAAAAGAATAATATTGCAGAACTCGATCTGTTCAATCACGAGTGCAGCAAGGTCTTCTTCCTTAGGAACATAGTGTGCCAAAGCATCGCCTTTGTCGAACTCATCGCGGATACGGAGAGCGTCCACTACGGCACAGATACAATCGAGCGTAGGCAGGCCGTCGGTAGCGAATTGCGGTACCATCTGCGCATAAGAACAGAGTGTCTGCGCGATAGGGGCAGGTTCGCAAATACCGGACGCCTCGATGACGATATAGTCGTAAGCTTTCTGCGCCGCCAAGTCATGGAGTTGTTGAATCAAATCCATCTTGAGCGAGCAACAGATACAACCGTTTTGAAGGGCGATGAGTGAATCGTCTTGTTGGGATACTACCCCGCCCTTTTGGATGAGCGAGGCGTCGATATTGACTTCACCGATGTCGTTGACGATAACCGCAAAACGAATGCCTTTCTGGTTCGTCAGGATGCGGTTGAGAAGGGTTGTCTTGCCGCTTCCGAGATAGCCCGTAAGCAGCAAGACAGGTATTTTAGTTATTTCTTTCATTGTACATAAGCAGCGTAATCGCTGTAATATTTATCTACAAACTCTGTTTGTCCGTTTCGTTCGCAGGTCTGAAGGACATACGAAAGGATCGCTGCTTCGCGGTCAACGGTAGAGCGGATTGCATCCCGCTGACGACGATCGAGCGAAGCCGAGAAACGCATATATTCCACACAAGTCTTAGCGACCTCATCCATGATGGCAAGCGCTTTGTCGTCCTGTTTGAGCAGGAAATACATAGAAGCCATCGAAGCGGAGGTATAATCGTACGGAATATTGAATCCGGGCAGTTGCTCTTCCGCAAAATCGAGGACTTCAAGTGCCTTGTCGCGTTGGTTCTCACGAATGAGTTGTTCTGCCAATTGGGCGAACATCATTCGGTGGGTGCGGCACATGCGCATGAGATTTTCGTCGATATAGATACCCGGGATATTCATGTTGCCGTACTTGAATTGATGCATCATATTCTCGTACATCTTCTCCGTGTTCACACGCGGTTGACCATCGCGGCTACGGGTCGGCGTGATTTGGTATGCGAGACCGGTGAGCTCCATGTAAGGCTCGAGACCGAGGTAATAATCATTACCAACGGTTGCACAGAAATACATGGGTCGCTGCCACTTGTTGGTCGAGAGCATCTCCATGATCATCATTTCCGAACGCGTGTACATGCGTTTTTTCTTGAAGAAGATCTGCTCGCCTTCCGGTGTCTCCACGTAGAGTTGGTCGGACGGGATGTAGTTATCGCCTTCGCGGGTCTTGGTTCGCGGATCATCGGAACGCAGGAAATTGAACGCTTTCTCGACCGAGATGGGTTGACCGAGACGGTTATCGACACGCGCTATCTCGTTGGTACCCGGCATGAAATCCTTATATTCCCACGAGATCGGCAGTGCCTCTGACTCATAGTACGGACGCTTCATCTGCGAGATATACCAGTCGGTCTGCAGGTACGAGAGGTTGCAGACGCGGAGGTCGGTACCTACTTCTTCTACCTCTTGGTTGTACCAAAGCGGGAAGGTGTCGTTGTCTCCGTTGGAGAATAGGATCGCTTGCGTCTCGCAGGACTTGAGATAGTTAGCACCGAAATCGCGGCAAGAGTAGCGTTGGCTACGATCGTGGTCATCCCAGTTCTGTTGGGCCATCAAAGCCGGAACTCCAAGGCAGAGGAGCGAAGCCAAGACAGCCACGCAGGCCTTACCGGAATCAGACTTGAGATAGTTATTGATCCAGTCGATGATAGCCAGTACGCCAAGACCGATCCAGATACAGAAGGCATAGAAAGAACCCGCGTACGCATAGTCACGTTCACGCGGCTGGTACGGCGTCTGGTTGAGGTAAATGACGATCGCAAGACCGGTAAGGAAGAAGAGGAGGAAGGTCAATGTGAAGTTCTTCCAACCCTCTGCTTTACCGTCTTTATCGCGTTTGCCGCATTGCCAAACGATACCGATGATACCGAGGAGGAGCGGCAGGAAATAATAGACATTATGACCTTTATTCTCCTTGAGTTCGGTAGGCAGCAACGACTGATCACCCAACATAGCGTTGTCGATGAAATCAATACCGGAGATCCAGTTACCTTTGGTAATATCGCCATAGGACTGCAGGTCGTTTTGGCGGCCGACGAAGTTCCACATGAAATAGCGCCAGTACATGAAGTTAACCTGGTAACGGAAGAAGAAACGGAGGTTCTCGCCGAAGGTCGGACAATAATCCGTTTTCTGCTGTCCGCAGTACTCGTAACGCACGCGTTTTCCTTTGACATTCGCCCACTCTTTGTAAGCGCCGACATGACTTCCTTGCGAAGAATACATACGCGGGAAGAGCATGCAGAACTGCTTCATGTATTGGTAGGAAGTCTTATGACCGGTAACGACATAATGGTCTTTCTCGCCTTCCACTTTGGGTGCCGGCGCGTACTGTGCATGGCCGATTTTCTCTACCGGGATACACATGTTTCCTTCCACGCGCAATTCAACCGGCGCGTTGTAGGTCTGGCCGTAGAACAAAGGCCGATCGCCGTACTGCTCACGGTTGAGGTAGTACTTGAGCGAGAAGACGTTATCCGGCGAGTTCTGATCCATCGGCGTATCCGCATTGGAACGGATCACGAGGGCAGCGTACGAACTATAACCGATCAGGATGACCGTTACCATGAGAACAGCTGTGTTCGCCCAACGCCATTCACGTTTGCGGGTGTACCAGATAGCCCAAACAAGCAGTGCTACGGTCAGCACGATGGCAACCGCGAGACCCGTATTGAACGGACAGCCGAAACCGTTGACAAACAACAGTTCAAACCAGCCCAGCACGGTAGGATAGCCCGGGATGATACCATAGAGGATCACCAGCAGTACCGCACACGATGCGAGGAACGCATAGAAGAGACCTTTCCATGAGAACTCGTATTTACGGAAGTAATAAACGAGTCCGATTGCAGGGATGGTCAGCAAGTTCAGCAGGTGGACACCGATCGAGAGACCCATGAGGTACGCAATCGCAATAAGCCAACGGTCACTACCCTCTTCGTCTGCCTGTTCATCCCATTTGAGAATGAGCCAGAACACGACAGCTGTGAAGAGCGATGAGGAAGCATATACCTCGCCTTCTACCGCCGAGAACCAGAAGGTGTCGGAGAAGGTGTACGCGAGTGCTCCTACGGCTCCTGCGCCGAGCAGAGCGATGCCTTTCCATGTTGTGTCGGGTTGCACAAGTTTCTTCGCCAAGGCCGTGATCGTCCAGAAAAGGAAGAGGATGGTGAAAGCACTGGCGAGGGCAGACAAGGCATTGACACACATGGCCACATGCGCTGTATCCGACGCAAACAGACTAAAGAAATGCCCCATGAGCATGAAAAAAGGTGCTCCGGGCGGGTGTCCAACGTCCAGTTTCCAGGCGCTGGAGATGAACTCACCGCAGTCCCAGAAGGAAGCGGTGGGCTCCATCGTAAGGAGGTACGTTGCAGCTGCGACAGCAAAAACGAGCCAGCCACAAAGCACATTCCACAGTTTAAAATTTTTCATTGTTTATTGTTGTTTTTAATATGTTTTAGGCCATATTTAGGCAAAATCGGTGCAAAGGTACTACAAAAAATTGAAAATTGAAAATTGAAAATTGAAAATTTACCCCTACGGGGCTGAAAATGCATTTTTTTAAAAATAATGTACGCGCGCACTTGCGTATATAAAAAAAATGTTGTATCTTTGCCCGCTTTTTTGCAAGTTGAAAAGTGAAAAGTGAAAAGTGAAAGAAATAAATCAAACAAATAAAAATTATGATTAAAGTTGGAATTATTGGGTGTGGCTTCGTAGGAGGAGCCTTAAAAAATTGGTTGGAGAACAACAATCCGGAGTGCAAGTTATTCATCAGCGACCCGTACAAGGGTTACAATGATGACTTGAGCGACATCGACATCGCTTTCTTGCAAATTCACGTGCCGACAGAAGAAGATGGTACGCAGGATTTGCGTCTGATGAAGGAATTGATCAAGAACCTGCCGGACGTACCGGTCTTCGTTCGTACGACCATTCTGCCGGGCACGAGTGCGATGCTGACCAAAGAGACCGGACACAACGTGTACTACATGCCGGAGTTCTTGACCGAGCGTACGTTCATCGAAGACTTCAACAAGCAGACCATGGTCTTCACCGGCGCACAGGAATTGCTGACGAAGATTTTCGTAGGTAAGAAATTTACCGTAATGAGTCCGTTAGAGGCAGAGTTGACAAAGTACATGCACAATGTATTCGGTGCATACAAAGTAACGTATTTCAATGCGTGCCGTGAGTACTGCGAGCAGATGGGCGCTGACTGGAGAAAGGTTCATACCGGTATTCTGTTGTCGGGTTACATCAACGACACGCACACGTATGTTCCGGGTCCTGATGGTAAGTTCGGATACGGCGGTAAATGTTTCCCGAAAGATGTCAATGCCTTCGCTGAAATGACCAAAGGCACCTCGCTGGGTACATTGTTGGAGCATTTGCATGAGTTGAATGTACACTTCCGCGGTGTAGAAGAGCATATCTAAGATGAAGATTGCAGTAGCAGGAACAGGTTATGTAGGTCTCAGCATCGCTACCCTACTCGCTCAGCACAATGAGGTGATGGCGGTGGACATCATCCCCGAGAAAGTGGAGATGATCAATTCCCGCCGTTCACCCATCCAGGACGAGTACATCGAGAAGTACCTCGCGGAGAAAGAACTCAACCTCACCGCGACACTCGATGCCGAAGCTGCCTACAAGGATGCCGAATATGTTGTGATTGCCGCGCCGACGAATTACGACAGTCATCGCAATTATTTTGACACCTCGGCGGTAGAGAACGTGATCGAGACCGTGTTGCGTGTTAATCCGAAGGCAATCATGGTGATCAAATCGACCATTCCTGTAGGCTACACGCTATCCGTTCGTGAGAAATATCACTGCGACAATATTCTTTTCTCTCCGGAGTTTTTGCGTGAGAGCAAAGCGCTCTATGACAACTTGTATCCGAGCCGCATCATCGTAGGTACGATCTTGGACAACGAGCGTCTGGTGAAAGCCGCAGAGCGTTTTGCCGCTTTGCTGCACGAGGGTGCGATCAAGGAGAATATCGAGACGCGTATCATGGGTCTGACGGAAGCCGAGGCGGTGAAGTTGTTTGCCAACACGTATCTGGCTTTGCGTGTCAGCTATTTCAATGAGTTGGACACCTATGCAGAGATGAAAGGTCTGAACACACAGGCTATCATTGATGGCGTATGTCTGGATCCGCGTATCGGAACGCAGTACAACAACCCTTCGTTCGGTTATGGCGGTTATTGTCTGCCGAAAGATACGAAGCAGTTGTTGGCGAACTACCAGGATGTGCCGGAGAACCTGATCGAAGCGATTGTAGAGTCAAACCGTACAAGAAAAGATTTCATTGCAGATCGTGTGCTGGCGATGGCGGGCTACTATGACTATTATCAGCATGGTAGTTTTGATGCTGCCAACGAGCATGCTTGCGTGATCGGCGTCTATCGTCTGACAATGAAAGCTAACAGCGATAACTTCCGTCAGTCGAGTATCCAAGGCATCATGAAACGCGTGAAGGCAAAGGGTGCGCAGGTGATCATTTACGAGCCGACGTTGGAGAACGGAACGACGTTCTTCGGCAGCGAAGTGGTGAATGATTTGGAGCAGTTCAAACTTCGCAGCCAAGCCATCATCGCAAATCGGTATGACACGGTGTTGGATGATGTGAAGGAAAAAGTATATACGCGCGACATTTTCAGACGCGATTAATGGCAGAGAAAGTAGAAAATATTGGGAAGCGGGAGATCATTTGGAGTTATGCCGGGACAGCGTTTATGATCGGTGCCGGCGTGATTCTACTGCCGTTTATCTTGCATAAGATGCCGCAAGAGACCGTAGGAATCTGGAATATTTTCCAGACGATCACGGCACTTGTGTTGTTGTTGGATTTCGGTTTTCGACCTACTTTTGCCCGTAATATCAGTTATATCTTCTCTGGTGTCAAATCGTTGCAACGTAACGGCGTGGCACATACGACGAGTGAGGCTGCCGTCGATTATAGTTTGCTGAAAGGTACCCTATTGGCGATGAAGCGGTTCTATCGCTGGATGGCGTTGGCGGTGTTCGCACTTTTGGCAACAGCCGGAACGGCGTATTTCTACTATATCTTGCAGAAATACTCGGGTGACCGACAGGACGCATTGATTGCATGGATCTTGCTGATCGCCATTAACTGCTACAACTTATACACTTTCTACTATGAAGCTTTGCTAACCGGCAAAGGCTATGTCACGCGCGCACAGCAGATTAACATGTTAGGTCAAGCCGTTTATCTGGCTTTGGCTATCGGGTTGATCTATGCCGGTTTCGGTCTGACAGCTATCGTAGCCTCCCAGCTGATCTCAACGGTGATCCGCCGAATACTGACCTATCGTGTGTTCTTTACACCGGAACTGAAAGCGAATATCGAATCGGTGGAACCGCAAGAACCTAAAGAAATTTTATCTGCCATCTCGCCAAATGCGGTGAAGATCGGTCTGACGCAGTTAGGCGGTTTTATGGTGAATAAATCGGCTATATTGATCGGTTCGGCTTTTCTGACCCTGGAGCAAGTGGCTTGTTATGGTATCACCATACAAGTAATGGATATTTTAGCTCGTTGCGCGACCGTGTTCTATCAGTCGTACCTGCCGAAGTTAGCACAATGCCGTGCAGAGAACGACCTGAATGGACTCAAGCGGTACTATATCCTATGTACGGGAAGTCTGCTTGCGGTGTATGCAGTAGGCAGTGCGGCATGGATTTTCTTGGGTAACTGGGCATTGGATCTCATTCAGAGTCAAACCCATTTTGTGCCGACAGCGATGCTGATGGTGATGTTGCTGATCAGTACGCTGGAGCATAATCATGCCGTTTCAGCAGGGTTTATCATGGCGGATAACAAGATTCCGTTCTTTATTCCGTCTTTGGTGAGCGGTGCGGCAACCGTAGTACTGCTTTGGGTTTTCCTCAGCCCGCTGCATATGGGAATATGGGGATTGATCCTCGCGCCGGGTATAGCACAATTGGCATACCAGAACTGGAAATGGCCAAGTGTAGTGATTAAAGAACTATGGGGAAAATGAGTAAGGTGAAAATATATGTGATCATCGTGACGTACAATGCCATGCAATGGATTGACCGGTGTTTGGGCAGTTTGCGTCAGTCGTCCATACCGTTGACGCCTATTATCATTGACAATGGTTCAAAAGACGAGACGGTTGCTTATATCCGTGCGCATTTCCCGGAGGCAGTGTTACTGGTTCAAGAGAAGAATCTCGGATTCGGTCAGGGCAATAATGTCGGGATACGCTATGCTTTGGCGCATGAGGCAACTCATGTTTTACTATTAAATCAGGACGCATGGATTGATCCGGAGATGATCGAACGCTTGCTGCAGCAAGATGATCATAAGTCCCTACTTAGTCCTGTCCACCTGACAGGAGAAGGCGATGCCGTTGATGCCAATTTCCGCAAAAATGCCATCGGTCATTCCGAGGAGTATGAGCGATATACGAAAGAGCAGAAAGCCGGAATCACCTCTAAATACGCCACTAAAGAGATCAATGCCGCATGTTGGTTCTTGCCGCGCGAAGTGTTGGAAGAGATAGGCGGATTCAATCCCTTGTTCTTCCATTATGCGGAAGATAACGACTATCTGCAACGGTTGCATTATCACGGTAAAGGCGTTTATTTCGTATCGGGGACTCATTGTTATCACGACCGTGCGCATGTACCGGCTAAGAAACCGACCGAGCAATTGATGTATCAGCAATTGATCTTGCGTGCTGTGGATATCAACTATACGCCTTTCGTCTGTACGCTGCATACCTTGCGGTACGGACTTGCCGTATGGCACACGGCTTTGGCGGAACACAGGCTGCACGATATTGCCCTATATTATCAGGCCAAACATCGTTTTTGCAAGCAAACGAAAGCGATTCGAGAGAATAGACAAATCATCCAAACAAAAGGAGCACACTGGTTAGTATGATCGCCGTTCCATTCCTATATTTCATGATCCTTGCGATCTATCTGATTCGCAAGAACAAAGGTATTGACATCAGTGCCTTTATCGTCATGATATATGCTTTTTCGGCGTTTATGTCAATTCTGCTGGATATTTTCGGAATTTATAACATCAACGGTGTTTATGAAAAAATTGCTATTTCACCGCTTGCAACGGTGACTTATTGCGGATTAATCACATTGGCTGTTATTCCGTTCCGAAGAATAAGGTCATTGGATCTAAAGGAGATCAATATGCAAAAAAACTGGTTGGCAGATCTCTTGTCCTGGGTCTTGATTTTTACCTTTTTCATCACTATCTTCAATACCTTCACTCATTTGGACACGATCTTACAGTCGGATCTGAAGGATGTACGAGACGAGGTGTACAGTAATACCGAGCAGGTGAAAGTGACCGACATCCAATGGCTTTTGGCTCTTCCGGAAACACTCTTCTCGCAATTCTCTCCTGTAGCCATCCTACTCTATTTTGCCAATATGGCGACGAATCGGAAGTCCAATTTGTTCAATTGGCTGCTATTGTTATCATCCCTGACTCCCGTTGTCAAAGCGGTACTGATTGCAGGCCGAACACAGCCTATTTATTGGTTTTTGTCCTTTATGGCACTTTATATTCTTTTCCGTCCTATGATGGAGCAACAGCAACGCCGCAAAGCGCTTATGCCCTTTGTTGTCTTTGGAGGTATAGTGGGCTTGTTTGTGGCAGCCGTTACTGTGGCACGTTTTGCGATGGTAGATATAGCCAATGATACAGGTACGTTCGACAGCTTGTTGGCCTATAGTGGTCAATCGTTTGTGAATTTCAATTATTTCTTCACCCAATACACCGCGCATGGTATTCATTTGGATCGTATTTTCCCGCTAACGAACTACTTCATTTGGCATCCGGGTTGGAATCTGGAGGACTACCGAGATATGATTTGGTCTTATTCGGGACTTAATATCGGTGTATTCTTTACTTTTTTGGGAGATTTGCTAATCGATTTAGGCCACTTCGGCATGGTCGTTTATGTGCTGCTCTTCTATTTACTCAGCACGTATGTCTGCCGTTCCGCCAATGAAGAAGGGACCATTCGTTTGAGCAGAATGCTCGTCATTCTTGTGCTTTTCCTGATACCTTTACAGGGTATCTTCTACTATAGTTATTACAAAATCAATACCGGCTATTTCGTAGTGGGCACCCTCCTGGTTTGTTGGGTACTCAATCATAGCATCAAACGCAAATATGAAAGTTAAAGTATCTGTCATCATACCGGCCTACAACCAAGCGACGTTTATCCCCAAGGCCGTCGCTTCCCTTCAAGCCCAAACGCTTGAGAGCTGGGAATGCCTTGTCGTGGACGATGGATCTACGGACAACACGGTTGAGATAGTTACCAACATCGCGCTCCACGAACCCCGTGTCCGTTTATTACAGAAACAGAATGGTGGTAGTGCCAGTGCACGCGACATGGGGTTAAAACATGCTCAAGGCGAGTTTATCCAATTCCTTGATGCAGATGACACCATTTCCCCGAATAAGTTGGAGCAGCAGGTACTTCTCATGGAGCGCGAGAAGTTGGATATCAGTTATACGGCGTTTTGCTCCGAAGACAGTCAATGTCAACGCACTCCGGCACGTGCCGTACAGCTCAATACCTATAAGATTTTGGTTCGTTGGGGTTTAGGTGCGTCCGTACCCATTCACAGTTTTTTATACCGCACGGATTTTATTCGGCGCAATGCATTGACATTCCAAAGTGCATGCCGATTCCGTGAGGATTGGAGATGGCATATCATCTGCTTTGGAGCACAGCCGAAACAGGCTCTCCTACCCGATTTATGCGGAGCGGTCTATTATCATAGCGAGCAAGGGAAGACCGGGTCATACATCAAAATGCAAGAGGGAAACTTCGAGTTCATGGCCTATATGCTGTCCCAATTGAAAGGTCTCCGGAAACTACAATGGATTTTCCGTATATCGGAAGAGCTATGGATCTGGCTTTTGCGTATGGTCAAATACCGCAGTACGGACATTGCCCAAACAATACTCCTTCTGCCTACGTCATGGACGATCATTGCCATCCTGCTGATGCCCCTATCCTTTTGGTGGATACTAATTTATTTTGTTAAAACCTATCTTGTCAAATGAAGAAATACCTGCTTATATGCGTGACATATCATACCGATGAAGCCCTCCATGCGTTTGTAGAGTCGGTTCATCGTGCGGCTGAGCGTGTAAAGGGACAAATGCAAGTGGATATTGAGGTAGCAGACAACGGGAAAGATAATCGCGGTTATTTAGGAGGTGCCCTTTCTATCTACAATGCCAAAGCACAAGGGTACGATTTTGTATCGATCTCCAATGTGGATCTGGAGTTAGCCCCTGATTTCTTTGAGCAGTTAGTAAAGATCAATGTGTCTGATACAGGTTGGCTGGCGCCCGATATTTATACTGACAAAATCAACCGTCACGAGAATCCGTATATGCTTTCTCGTCCCAAGAAACGGAATTTCCTCATTTGGAATATTATCTATAGCAATACATTTATTTATCGACTTTACCACGCGCTGTATGTATTGAAAAGTCAGAAGTCGAAAGAATACCCGTCTTGCGAAATCTATGCCGGACACGGATCGTTCATGCTGTTTACCAAAGCCTTTGTGGAACAATATCCCGAACTGCACTTCCCTGGTTTTATGTACGGAGAAGAGATCTGGTTAGCAGAATTGACGCGGGCATCTAAATTAGGCGTACTTTACGATCCTTCTCTTCGAATAGAAAATACCGGTAATATCAGTACGGGTTTGATCAATCAAGCGCAAAAATCCAAATGGAGCAAAGAGAGTCTAAACTTCATCTTCAATCAGTTTTTTAGATAATGGTATCGATTATTTGTCCTATATATAACGAAGAACGGTTTATTGAAGCCTGTATTCAATCCGTTCTGGCGCAAGATCTCCCAAAAGAAAATTGGGAATTGTTGCTTGTGGACGGTGGTAGTACAGACAGGACACGGGTATTGATAGCACCTTATCTGGAACGTAATGCCAATATCCGCTTGCTGGACAATGAACATCGTACGGCGCCCTATGCCATGAATATTGGTATTCGTGCCGCCAAAGGAGAATATATATGCCGTATCGATGCCCACTCTACTTTCCCGACGAATTATGTAAGCACCTTACTGCGCTACATGAACGAATTGCCGGACGCAACGAATGTAGGTGGAGTATGTCAGACCTTACCCGCTAACGATAGCCGCAAAGCACAAGCTATTTCGATAGCATGCAGTCATCCGCTCGGTGTAGGAAACAGCACCTTCCGCACAGCGACTATTGATAAACCAACCCAAGTGGATACAGTACCCTTCGGTTTTTGGAAGAAGAATCTCTTTGACGAGATCGGATTGTTCGACGAAGAGCTAACAAGAAACCAGGATGATGAGTTCAATGCCCGGACGATCCAGCATGGAGGACATATTTACTTAGTTCCTGGTATCTGTACCACCTATTATGCCCGCGATACAATCGCTAAAACAGGACGTATGTTCTATCAATATGGACTTTTCAAACCGCTGGTAAACAAAAAGATAAACCATCCCGCAACGATTCGGCAGTTTATCCCCTTGTTGTTTGTATTAGGCTTAATCATCGGACTTCCGTTGGCTTTTGTTCATCCGGTTTTGGCGATCCTATATGTCTGCGGCATAGGACTTTATCTGCTGGCAGTCATCAGTATCGGAATCCAATACCGCAACAAATATTTACCGCTTGTGTTTGCAACGCTCCATTTCAGTTACGGATGGGGGTATCTGTGCGGTATTGGGAAAGTGTTATTCAAAAGATCTTTTAATGTAGAAACAAATCGATAATATGAAACGATTTAATATCCCTTTTTCGCCGCCTGATATGACGGAGGCGGAAGTGAATGAAGTACGGGAAGCGGTGCTATCCGGTTGGATCACCACCGGCCCGCGTACCAAAGAGTTGGAACGACAGATTGCCGACTATGTGGGTGTAGCACGTGCCGTGTGTTTGAACTCGGCAACAGCTTGCCTCGAGATGGCCTTACGGTTGTTGGGTATCGGAGAAGGAGACGAAGTGATTGTGCCGGCTTACACCTATACGGCTTCGGCGTCTGTAGTATGTCACGTAGGCGCCAAAGTGGTGTTTATCGATAGCCAGAAAGATAGCCTTGAGATGAATTATGAGGCCGTAGAAGCAGCGATCACGCCGCGCACTAAAGCCATTATCCCGGTGGACCTGGCCGGTATACCGTGCGACTACCAGCGGATCTTCGATATCGTGAAACGTAAGAAAGCCCTTTTTGTGGCAGCTAATGACCTGCAAGCTAAGATCGGTCGTATCGCTATCTGTGCCGATGCCGCACATGCTTTCGGAGCTTCGTGGCATAATAAGATGGTAGGAAGCATTGCCGATTTTACTTCCTTCTCTTTCCATGCCGTAAAGAATTTTACCACAGCGGAAGGCGGTGCGTTAACTTGGAATATAGAAGGGGTAGATAATGAGGCGCTTTACCATCAGGTACAACTCTACTCGCTCCATGGGCAGTCCAAAGATGCGCTGGCCAAGACTCAACTCGGCGCATGGGAATACGATATAGTGGGTGCATGGTACAAATGCAATATGACCGATATAGCAGCGGCTTTGGGATTGGTACAGATGAAGCGTTACCCTGCCCTCCTGGCTCGACGCAAAGAGATCATCGCGCGCTATGATGCAGCCTTCAAACCGCTGGGTGTGGAGGTTCTCAAACATTATACAGACGACTATACCTCGACCGGTCACCTTTATCTTACCCGTATTACGGGTGCAGGATTAGAGGAGCGTCAAGCGATCATCGTCGCCATGGCAGAACGGGGCATTGCCACCAATGTGCACTATAAACCACTGCCGATGATGACAGCGTATAAAGCCTTGGGCTTTGACATCAAAGAATATCCTAATGCCTACGCGCATTTTGTAAACGAGATCACACTCCCCTTGCATACGCGTCTGACAGACGAGGAGATCGACTATATCATCGAACAATACACCGATATTTTGAAGAATAGATGATACGTTTATGTGACATAGTCTTCAGTTTCTTCGGGCTGTTATTCCTTTGTCCGCTGTTTGTGATAGTGGGCCTATGGATCATCATCGATGACCCGGGACCGATCTTCTACCGCCAGCAACGGGTGGGACTCAATAACAAAGACTTCGGTTTGCTTAAGTTCCGCTCCATGCGGGTCGGAGCCGACAAGATGAGTCTGATCACGATCGGTGACCGTGACCCTCGTGTCACGCGCGCGGGATATTACATAAGGAAGTACAAGTTCGATGAACTTCCGCAGTTATGGAATGTGCTGGTAGGTGATATGTCCTTAGTCGGTCCGCGTCCCGAGGTGCGCCGCTACGTAGATACCTATACCGACGAGCAGCGAAAAGTGCTCTCCGTGCGACCGGGTATCACCGATTATGCGTCCATCGAGTATATCGACGAGAACACCCTTTTGGCGCAGTCAAATGATCCGGATAAGACCTACATCGAACAGATCATTCCGGCTAAGATAGCCCTGAACATGAAATGGATTAACCACCAAACGATCGGTGAGTATCTGAATATCATATTCTTAACATTTGCAAAAATAATACGATAATTATATGGAAAGAAGAGTAAGAGTTCGTTTTGCGCCAAGTCCTACCGGCGCACTTCACATTGGCGGTGTTCGTACCGCTTTGTACAACTATCTTTTTGCCCGTCAACATGGCGGTGATATGCTGCTTCGTATCGAAGATACAGACAGTACGCGCTTTGTGCCCGGTGCAGAAGAATACATTCTCGAAGCCTTAGAATGGTTAGGCATCGGCATTGATGAAGGTCTTCGTATGCGAAATGGCAAGATTGAAGCCGTAGGTGAGCATGGCCCGTATCGTCAGAGCGAGCGTCGAGAGATCTATCATCAGTACGTTAAACAGTTGCTTGATTCGGGGCACGCGTATATCGCTTTTGATACGCCGGAAGAACTCGAGGCAAAACGTGCGGAGATCCCCAATTTCCAATACGATGCCCGTACGCGCTTAGCAATGCGTAACTCCCTCACCATATCGGCTGAGGAGGTAAAAGTGCTGATAGATAAGGGTGAGAAATATGTCGTTCGCTTCAAAGTGGAGCCGGATGAGGATGTGCATGTACATGATCTGATTCGTGGTGAGGTAGTCATCAACTCCAACATCCTCGATGACAAAGTGCTGTATAAGTCAGCCGATGATCTGCCTACGTACCATTTGGCCAATATTGTGGATGATCACCTGATGGAGATTAGCCATGTGATCCGTGGTGAGGAATGGTTGCCTTCTGCCCCACTCCACGTGCTGCTTTACCGTGCTTTTGGATGGCAGGACACAATGCCGCAATTTGCACACCTTCCGTTGTTGCTTAAACCCGATGGTAACGGTAAACTCTCCAAACGTGACGGTGATCGTCTCGGTTTCCCGGTCTTCCCGCTGGAGTTCCATAACCAGAAAGATGGTACGGTTTCAAGTGGCTATCGTGAGAGCGGCTATCTGCCTGAAGCGGTGATTAATTTCCTCGCCCTGCTAGGTTGGCACGGAACAGGTGATCAGGAGATGTACACCATGGACGAACTCATCAAAGAGTTCTCGCTGGATCGCGTATCTAAATCGGGTGCCAAATTTGACTACGAGAAGGGCAAATGGTTCAACCACCAGTATCTCCAGTTACGCAGCAATGAGGAGTTGGCAGAGATGTTCTTGCCGACCTTGAAGGCTAACGGCATTGAGAATCCGGACATGCAGATGGTAGCAATAGTGGTGGGTTTGACCAAAGACCGCGTGAACTTCGTTCCGGAATTGTGGGAACAAACGAATTTCTTCTTTGTAGCACCGACGGAATATGAAGAGAAATCGCTCAAGAAACGTTGGAAAGAAGATTCGCCCAAACATATGACCGAGTTACTCGAGGTACTCGAAGGCGCTCCTTCTTGGGACGCAGAGACCTTGGATGGTATCGTTATGCCTTGGATTGAGGCTCATGAGTACGGTGTGGGCATCGTGATGAACGCTTTCCGCATCTGTCTGGTAGGTGCGGCACGTGGTCCGCATATCTGGGCCATCACCGATGTGCTCGGAAAAGCAGAGACCATAGCACGTGTTCGTGCTGCTTTGAAAAAACTAGGAGCCTAGGCCCCTAGTATCCTAGGATCCTAGTTATGACAGCCCGCGAAGCGTTAAAAATATTTTTCGGATACGATGATTTCCGACCCTTGCAGTCGGAGATCATCGAGTCCGTCTTAGCAGGGCGTGATACGCTCGCGCTGATGCCTACCGGCGGAGGAAAAAGTGTCTGTTTCCAGATACCTACTCTCGTCATGGCGCAGGACGATCCGAATAAGCGCTTATGCCTCGTCATCACGCCGCTCATCGCTTTGATGCGAGATCAGGTGGAGAACCTTAAGGCGCGGGGTATCCATGCCGCGGCTATCTACACCGGCATGACGTATGACAAACAACGTGTAGCCTTGGATAATTGCCTCTATGGTCCTTACCATTTTCTCTACTGCAGTCCTGAACGACTTGAGAGTGTAGAGTTTCGCAAGCGTTTGGCTGACCTGCCTATCGGGCTGATTGCGGTGGATGAGGCACACTGTATCTCCATGTGGGGGTATGATTTCCGGCCTTCGTATCTGAATATAGCAACTGTTCGAGCGTTATTACCCGACGTTCCGGTTTTAGCCTTGACGGCGACCGCCACACCGGAGACCATCGATGACATACAAGACAAATTGGGTTTTGCAGAAAAGAATGTACTGCGCAAGTCCTTCCGGCGGGAGAACTTGACCTATGTCGTACGGCGTACGAATAATAAACCCGAACAACTTGTACATATCTTATCCAAAGTGCCGGGTTCTGCCATCGTTTATGTACGGAATAGAAAGCGTGCGCAAGAGTTGGCAGCATTCCTGCATACAGATTATTACCACGCAGGATTAACCACCAAAGAGCGTAATGAACGGCAAGAAGCGTGGACGCGAGGTGAGACGCGCGTTATTGTGGCGACCAATGCGTTCGGTATGGGTATAGACAAGCCTGACGTGCGCTTGGTAATACACTATGACTTGCCGTCGCACTTGGAGAACTACTATCAGGAAGCAGGACGGGCAGGTAGAGACGGTCAAACGGCCTATGCGGTTTTGCTTTTTGACCCGCACGAAGATCCGGCGAAGATTCAACAACGCATCACGAATACCTATCCGCCCAAAGAGTTTGTGGAGCAGGTCTATCATAAGACGATGGATTTTCTGCAGATAGGCGCCGGTAGCGGGCTTGGGCATCGGTTTATGCTTCATATAGACGAGTTGTGTCATGTAATGAAACTGCCGGTTATACAAACCTACTCTGCCCTTCATCTGCTTACTCAAGCCGGATATATCGATTTCGAAGAGGAACATGAGACGTTGCCACGTGTGCAGATCAAGGTGCCGCGTCATCTATTAGGTGAATATAACCTTTCTACGGATCAAGCCTATATGCTGGATACCCTGATGCGTTCCTATACCGGCATTTATACCGATCTGCAATATGTACGGGAAGCAGACGACAAGAACAACCATCAGTTATTAGTCTCGCTGGCTCAACGAGGCATTATCACCTATATTCCTCGTAGCGTAGGTTGCTCGCTTACCATGACAAACGAGCGACAGACAGAGATCTATCTATCGCCCGCTATTTATGAAGCGCGCCAAGAGCGCTTTGTCGCTAAAATCAAGGCAATGCTGGAATATGCGGAGCAGGACCAGTTCTGCCGTGAGCAGGTCTTACTTGCTTATTTCGGAGAGAACACTACTGTCCCCTGCATGCGTTGCGACGTCTGCCGGGAGTTGAGCCATCGTATCATTGCTGAGTGACGGAGCGTCTTCTCCCATAATCTCCAGCAGTCCTTCCATCTCTTCTTCGCTTAGGTTCTTGCGGTCATTCACGCCCATTAAGGGTCCGAAAAACACTTTGAGCAATGCACGACCGATCACTTTGTTGAGGTTGAATTTCGGATTCGTGGCATCGCCTGTCACCGGTACATCCAATACGATCATATCTTGCGCGGAGGTCAGCATCTTGACACCAAGACGAACAGGGACATCCTTGTATTTGGCTTTGGTAATAAGATCGCGCCGACCTACTCTGGGATGATTGATGATGATTCGGTTAGCGCCTTTCAGCTTTCCGGATACCACATCCATGCGGCTATCAACACGCATTTCTCCGCCATTCAAGGGATAGCCGGTATAGTTACGGCAGAGGGCATTGAAATCTTTCAGTTGTACGCCACTCATCTTCAGTTCTGCCCGCGTGTCCTGGTGCGCCAAATCCGTACCGCCGATGAAATCCAGTTTCAATTTGGCATCGGAAGTCAAGGTAGCATCGATCTTCACGGCATTACGACCGTTGGTTGCGATGTTATCGCCTGCTATTTCCAGCGTTTGGATACCATACTCCCACTCATGTTTCATCGAGTAGTCGTGGTACATCAGGTCATGTCCCGTGATCTTCACTTTCTTCGCCATCCAAACAAGCGGCTTTACATTATTAGAAGACGGTGTCACATCATTGAGCGAATCTTTCGCGCTCATTTCATCATTCTCATCATTCTTCTTCATCAGCCGTGAAAGGGTATTCCAACTCTCATGCACCTCGTAGTCACCGGTGATGCCGGTGAGGATGAGGCTATCGAGGATGAAGGTTTTGGTATTCAGGTCACCTTTGTTGACCACTACCCGTAGTTCATCCATCGCTGCGACCTGATCATCGTGCGTGTCTTTGATGCTCAAACCTGTCATCGCCAAACGACCTTTGAGTTGAATATTAGTGATATTATCCAGACTACCGTCTACATGAATGTTACCGTTCACTTTTGCCCCTAAACCGCTGACATTCAAGTAATCCTGCACCAAGGGTAATGCTACATCCGTATGCACGTCCTCTAAGTTCAGCCGAACGGCATAGCGGTTCGATTGCATCTTATAACCGGCGATGATACCTACCCGACCACCTGTCGGTAGACCAAACTCCAGTCCGGCATTAGTCTGCGTGTTATCAAAGAAAACACCCGGGATGCGTAGCGATATATCCTCCACTTTCCATTGTTTATCAGAGATCACATCTCGGTAACGCACCGAACTATTATTAATGCGGATATCGTCGAGCGCAATCGTCCAAGGATTTTTTGCGCTTGCATCGGTTGCTTCGACGGTCGTTTTCACTGTATCTTTTGGGCTGAAACGCTCCACGATATCGGAGAAATTGAGTCGGTCGCGACTCTTGAGGACCTGACCGTTGAAGCCGTCCAGATGGATGGCACGGATCTTGACACGTTTGGCAATCAGTTGAGGATAAGCGATTTGCACATAGAGTCGGTCAAACGAGATAAAGTTCGTCTCGCCGTTGGCTTCTTTACATTCAAAGCCATTAATGCTCACTCCTCCCCAGAAAGGATTGATGATCACTTGGTCGGCATGCAGCTCACGACCAACGATATCTTCGCCATGATTGTTCACTACATACTTGGCTATCGGAGAGACGACGCCAAGTATCAAAGCAAAGAGGAGCACTATTACTAGCGCTCCCCATCCACATATCTTCCAGAATGTTTTCATCTGAATGATTTGTTTAATTACTCAGCTGCAAGCGTGATGCGACGGAAGTCGAGAATCGTAACGCCCTTTGCTTTCAGTACATCCTTCACGAGCTCTTTGCTCTCGCTCATGATGTATTGTTGCTCAACTAAGGTGCTCTCTTTCAAGAACTTAGCAAGACGACCTTGTGCGATCATCTCGATCTTCTTAGCTTGAGCAGCGAGGTTAGCCTCTGCCTCTGCCGGAACTTTCGCACGGATGTCACGAGCAATCTGAGCCTGCTCCTCGGTCAACCAACCCTTAGCGGTGTTGGAAGCGATGTGATCATCGCTGTCGCAGTGAGCGGGGTTGAGACCTGCCTTGCGCAGCGCGTTCTCAACGGCTTTGTTGATCTCGTCCTGTTTGGTCTTCTCGATAGCGACCTCGAGCTCATGCTTCTTAACGTCGTCAGCTACGTGATCAGCGTCGAGAGCAATCGGCGACATAGCAGCTACCTGCATGGAGATACCATGAACGGTCTCAGCGTCAGAACCTGCCTCTGCAGCAACGAGCGAACTCAGTTTGTTTCCGAGGTGATTGTAAGCGTCCACTACCGGTGCCTCAAGGCATGCGTAGTCAGCCAACTCCATCTTCTCGCCGGTAACACCGGAGCGCTCCGTGATGATCTCAGCCACGGTGAAGTTACCGATCTTGAGGTTCTTCAGCTCCTCTTGGCTCTGCACTTTGTTATCCAAAGCAGCGTCCAGGATCAGCTTAACCATACCTACGAAGTCCTCGTTCTTAGCTACGAAGTCCGTCTCGCACTTCACGCCAACGATAGCGCCGAAGTTACCTTTTACCTTTGCGAGTACGCAACCTTCCGAAGCCTCACGGTCAGAACGTTTTGCTGCGATAGCCTGTCCGCGCTTGCGGAGCAAGTCCTTCGCAACCTCGAAATCACCGTTAGCCTCTTCCAGCGCCTTCTTTACGTCCATCATACCGGCACCGGTGATGTCACGTAATTTCTTGATATCAGCTAATGTTACTGCCATGATTATGCCTCCTCTTCTTTGTTGTCCTCTGCTTTCGGAGCAGCCTTGCGGATACGTTGACGACGCTCTTTCGGAGCCGGAGCCTCAGTAGCAGCCTGTGCTTCTGCAGCTTCCTCGTCAGCTTTCTCTACCTTGCGCTCTTCGAGACCCTCTTTGATTGCGTCGCAAACAGCGGTGAGGATCACGTCGATAGCCTTCGTTGCATCATCGTTTGCCGGGATCACGAAGTCGATGTTGTTCGGGTTCGAGTTGGTATCTACGATACCGAATACAGGAATACCCAGACGGTTAGCCTCTGCAACAGCAATCTTCTCTTTGATCACGTCCACTACGAATACAGCGCTCGGCAGACGAGTCATATCGGCGATAGAACCGAGGTTCTTCTCCAGTTTCTCACGTTGACGTGCGATTTGCAGTTTCTCGCGCTTCGAAACGTTATCCAGCGTACCATCGGTAGTCATCTTATCGATCTGGCTCATTTTCTTCACAGCCTTACGGATCGTCGGGAAGTTGGTCAACATACCACCGGCCCAACGCTCAGTGATGTACGGCATGCCTACCTCTTGTGCGTGAGCAGCGATAACCTCTTGAGCCTGTTTCTTCGTACCAACGAACAGCACCTTACGGCCACTGCGTGCCAGGTTCTTCAAAGCTTCAGCAGCCTCGTCAACCTTAACCACAGTCTTGTTCAAGTCGATGATGTGAATACCGTTGCGCTCCATGTAGATGTACGGAGCCATTGCCGGGTTCCATTTGCGTTTGAGGTGGCCGAAATGTGCACCAGCCTCCAGCAATTGATCAAAATTAGTCCTCATTTTTTTGTGTAATGTTTAATGTGTAATGTTTATTAAAAAGCTCCTTGTATTTTGGAATACTCGTTCACGCGCATAATACATTATTAAATACACGCGCACGCATATGCGTTTGAGACTCCAAAACAATCGTGTGGTAATCCCGAAGGAGTCCACACGATTTGGAGTATTCTTCCGATTAACGTTTACTGAACTGGAAGTGCTTACGAGCCTTCGGCTGACCCGGTTTCTTACGCTCAACCTCACGAGCGTCACGAGTCATGAAGCCTTCTGCCTTCAATGCAGCCTTGTCTTCCGGATTGATCTTCACCAGCGCACGTGCGATAGCCAAACGCAAAGCCTCTGCCTGACCTTTGAAACCACCACCGTCAAGGTTAGCCTTGATATCGTATTTCTCAGCAACACCAAGTTTGTTCAGCGGCTGAAGAACGATATAGCGCAGAATAGAAGACGGGAAATATGTCTCGATGTCGCGACCGTTGATAACGATCTTGCCGGCACCTTCATTAACGTAAACGCGAGCTACTGCCTCTTTACGACGACCTAATGCATTAACTGTTTCCATATCTTCTATTATTTCAGGGTGTTAATATCAATTACTTTCGGTTGTTGTGCCTGCATGTTGTGCTCTGCACCTGCGAAAATGTACAGGTTCGTGATCTGACGAGCACCGAGACGATTCTTCGGCAGCATACCTTTTACTACTTTGCGAACGAGCTTGTCAGCGCCCTTAGCCATCAGGTCAGCCGGAGTGAACTCACGTTGGCCACCCGGGAAACCGGTGTAACGAACATACACGCGATCGTTCCATTTGTTACCGGTCAGCTGCACTTTGTCAGCGTTCACGATGATTACATTGTCACCACAGTCCACGTTCGGAGTGTAGGACGGTTTGTACTTACCACGCAGCAGTTTAGCTACTTTGGAGCACATACGGCCTAAGATCTGGCCCTCAGCGTCAACCACTACCCACTCTTTCTTAGCGGTAGCTTTGTTTACAGACACTGTCTTGTAAGAATTGTATTCCATTAATTTTGTTTGTTTTAGGCTTGGCCGACAGACATCATTTACGATTTACGATTTACAAATGTACGATGTACGATTTTACGTTAATCCACTGCCCAGCCAGGCGATTTATAATTATTGTTTTACATGCGTTCTCGCGTTTTACGCGCGAAAAAGCGTGCAAAGGTACTGCTTTTTTTTGACATGAGCAAATTTTCGGGCAACTTTTTTTCAAAAATCTGCATTTTTGCTATAGGACGCACAAAAAAAGAGAGCCTTTAGGGCTCCCTTCTTGCTAATCGCTGCCGGCGATTAGTTGCCGTGCTCTTGGTCGTACTCGGCGCCGCAGACCATCCAATACCAGGCCTTGAGGGTCTTCTTGCCACCCGGCAGGTTCTTCTGCGCCATGAACGCTTCCTCGTCATTAGCGACGCTCATCAGGTCCGCTTTACGGGCCTTGATCGCAGCCGATACTGCGGTGAAGCGAGCGCGAGCAGCGAGCTCCTTGCTGGACGGCTGAGACGTACGCTTGTACGTATCTGCCTCGCGTACATACAGACTCGTGCAATTCGGATTGGTGGTTGCAGCGGTGCGGTGAGTACCGATGAGGTACGTACCACAGGTGTGACCTTCCTTGACCTTGGGTTTTGCCAAACTACCTTGAACGTAATCGATACCGGTAGCATATTTAACTTTTCCCATAGTGAGTAAGTATTTTTGGGTTAGTACTAAAGTT